>CAZNYW010000027.1:0-36799 GCA_964577375.1 uncultured Spirochaetales bacterium
GCGGTGAAGCACGGGGCCGAAAAGGCGCGTCTGATCGACTGCAAGGCAGAGCTCGTCACCGAAGGATTCGGCGCGATAATGTGCGGCGCCTTTCACATCGTTTCGGCGGGGAAAAAATACTTCAACACGACGCCGCTCGGCAGGGCCGTCACCGGCACGCTCCTCGTACGGGCGATGGCGGAGGACGGTGTAGAGATCTGGGGCGACGGATCGACCTACAAGGGGAACGACATCGAGCGCTTCTACCGCTACGGGCTGCTCGCAAACCCGCGGCTCAAGATCTACAAACCCTGGCTCGACCAGGCCTTCGTCCACGAGCTCGGCGGCCGCAGCGAAATCAGCGCATGGCTCAAGGCCCACGGTTTCGAATACAAGTTGCCCTCCGAGAAGGCCTACTCGACCGACACGAATATCTGGGGCGCCACGCACGAAGCGAAGCACCTCGAGTTCCTGAACAACAGCGTGCACATTGTCGAGCCCATTATGGGCGTCAAATTCTGGGACGAAGAGCTGGTGATAAAGCGGGAAACGGTCGCCATCACCTTCAACGAAGGAACGCCGGTAGCAATAAACGGGAAGGAGCTCGAACCGGTGGCGCTGGTGCTCGAAGCCAACGAGATCGGTGGCAGACATGGAATCGGCATGTCGGATCAGATCGAGAACAGGATCATTGAAGCGAAGGGACGCGGCATCTACGAGGCGCCCGGGATGGCGCTGCTTCACATCGCCTACGAGAGGCTCCTGAACGGGATACACAACGAGAACACTCTCGACAACTACCACACGATGGGACGGCGGCTTGGCCGCTTCCTCTACGAAGGGCGATGGTTTGATCCCCAGGCCCTGATGATCCGCGAGAGCCTGCAGAAGTGGGTGGCTCGCGTCGTCACGGGAACCGTCACGCTCGAGCTGCGCCGCGGCGACGACTACACCATCCTGAACACCGAGAGCGCGAACCTGACCTACCAGCCGGAGCGGCTGACGATGGAACGCTCGATAGGGGAGTTCGGCCCTGCGGAGTCGGGAGAGGCACCCTTCGATCCCGAGGACCGCATCGGGCAGCTCCACATGAGGAATCTGGATATCGAGGACACCCACGGCAAGCTGGTTGCATACAGCCGGGCCGGACTCATCAACCTCGGCACCGACAGCCCCACCTTCTTTCTCGAACAGGATTCGGGGAAGAAGGGGTCCAGGGAGGGCTGAGTAGCTACCGGACATCTGCGGCACAGATTGCATCGAGCCACTTCCATACCCCTCATTCCGTAAAAAATGACATGACAAATGTTCGCGCTTATGGTACGATTGTTGTACTTACCAGCAACAGGGGCCAGTAGGTTCGAATGGATTCTAACAATCCATTTGTCCGGGACTGGCGACCGAAATCGCCGATGTCGTCGACTTGCCGTGCTCCGACGGATCGCGGCAGATCATGGACACGACGATGACCGTCAGCGGAGAAATCGCGGTGAGGTGAGCCGGCTTGCCAGGTATTCCGGACACGAAATGAATACCTGCGGCAACATATCGAAATATCTGAAAAAGGGGAACGATCGATGTTGGTCACGCTCAATGAAGTTCTGCCTCAGGCGCGGCAACAGCACTACGCGGTTGGCGCGTTCGATTGCACGGAAAATGTCATGATTCGGACCATTTTGGATACCGCGGAACAGGAACAGGCACCGATCATTTTGATGGCTTTGGAGCATGATTTGCTTGGCCGCGGCATTCGGTATATCAGCGGTCTGGTCCATGCGGTAGCGGATGCCTACCAGGTTCCGATTGTGCTGCACCTTGACCATGCCGACAACCTGGAGATTATCCGCAGAGCTATTGATCACGGCTTTACCTCGGTGATGTTCGATGGTTCCCAATTGCCGTTCGAGGAAAACATTGAACGTTCCCGCGCGGTGGTCGAGCTTGCTCATGCTCATGGGGTCGCCGTTGAAGCCGAGTTAGGCTTTGTTGCCGGGAAAGACATCTACGGGACCGATTATCCGGGGGCCGGGAAGAGCCGGTTGACCGACCCGCACGAGGTGGTTGAGTTTGTTGCTCAAACCGCAGTGGACGCGCTCGCGGTTTCTATCGGTACGTCGCATGGCGTATACGTCGCCGCGCCGAAGCTTGACATCGAACGTTTGCGGGCGATTGAAGCTGTGAGCAAAGTTCCGTTAGTCATGCACGGCGGATCGGGGACACCTGGAGATCAGGTGCTGAACGCTATTCGGAACGGGATCACCAAATTGAACGTCTATGCCGACTCCCGCGTTGCAATGCTGCAGGGGCTGAAACGGTCGGCAGAAATCCAAATCCGCAACGACCCGTTGCCCGATGTACTTTTCGATCCGATCCGCGAATCGCTGGCGCAGTTAGTCGCCGAGCGGATCGTGATGTTTGGCGCAGACAACAGAGTGCCAGCCAACGTATAAGGAGCTTGTACGCATGAACGTCTTAGCGATCGGAGACCGATTCATTCCGGCGGACGTCATGACCGCCGGTCTCCAGAGATTGAAAACTCACGGCGCGAGCGTGACGGTGCGTGAATGGCATCACCCCACATTGAAAGAATTGCAGCGCGACAATCTGCTGATTGAGCAGGGTGGGCCCGATGCTGTCTGCCTGCCCGAGGAGCTCACCGCAGATGTTGCGCAATACGATTTGGTGATCGTTCAATTTTCCCCGGTCAGCCAGGAGGTGATCAGCCGAGCGACGAAATTGAAGTTCATCGGCGTGTTGCGCGCCGGCGTCGAAAACATCGCGTGCGACTACGCAGCGACGCGCGGAATTCAAGTGATCAATACACCAGGCCGAAATGCCCGGACGGTCGCGGAGTTTACGGTTGCAATGATGTTGGCCGAGACCCGCAATATCGGGCGGGCGCATGCCGCCATGAAACAGGCGGTGTGGCGCAAAGAGTATCCCAATAGCGCAGCGATCCCGGAACTGTACGGGAAGACCATCGGCATTGTCGGCTTTGGCAACATTGGCCGCCTGGCGGCTGGGTATCTGCAGGCCTTTGGCGCCCGGATAGTGTTTTACGATCCGTTTGTGACCGATGATACCGGCGGGGCGAAATCCGTCAGTCTGACGGAACTCCTGCAGACCGCGGATATTGTCTCGCTCAACCTCCGCTTGACTGAAGAGACTTTTCATCTCATTGGCGCGCAACAATTGGCGTTGATGAAAACGAGTGCGGTGCTTGTCAACACATCGCGTTCCGGGGTTATTGATCAGACTGCTTTGGTTGCTGCTCTGCAGCGCGGCCAGATAATGGGGGCTGCACTCGATGTCTTTGATGCGGAACCCCTTCCGCCGGATGACCCGCTGCTGAAGCTTGATAATGTGACGTTGACCAGTCATATAGCCGGATCGACCATTGATGCGTTTTCGAATAGTCCGAGGCTCTTTGTTGACCGCTTCATCGCCGTGCATCCGGAACTATTTTGAACGGATGAGGAGTCGCCGTGGCGAAATATCTGCTGGGAATTGATAATGGAGGCACGGTCATCAAGGCCGGGCTCTACGATCTCCACGGTGGTGAAGTTTCCGTGGCGACCTCCCGGACGCAAATGCTGATGCCTGCCCCCGGCTATGCCGAACGCGATGCCGATGAGCTGTGGACCGCGAACGTTCAGGCGATCTCGATGGTCATCCGGACATCTGGCGTGGATCCCCATGAGATTGCCGCCGTTGCCACAACCGGACACGGCAATGGCCTGTATTTGGTTGATGATCAGGGAAGACCGGTCTATCCTGGCATCTATTCGACCGATACCCGCGCCCAGGAATACGTGCGACGTTGGTACGCAGACGGGACCTTTGATCGTGTGTTGCCGAGAACTATGCAGTCCCTCTGGGCAGGACAGCCTGTCGCGCTGCTCTCCTGGTTCCGTGACAACCGACCGGAGGTCCTACGGCAAACCCGTTGGATCCTGACGTGCAAAGACTACTTGCGCCTGCGTCTGACTGGTGAAGCGTATGCCGAAATAACCGATCTGTCCGGCTCGAGCGTCATGAATGTCCGCGATGTGACGTATGATCAGGAGCTGTTCCGGGCATATGGCATCGAAGAGTGTGCTGCAAAGTTCCCGCCGCTGAAAAATCCGGCTGACATCTGCGGTCAGGTGACGAAAGCTGCCGCTGAACAGACCGGGTTGGTCGACGGCACGCCCGTGGCCGGTGGACTATTTGATATTGACGCCTGCGGCATCGCCGCAGGCATTACCACGCCTGAAAAGCTGTGCCTGGTTGCTGGAACCTGGAGTATCAACGAATATATCAGCTCAATCCCCGTGGTGTCAAAATCCGTCTTCATGACATCGCTATATTGTATTCCAGGATACTGGCTGGTCCTCGAGGGAAGTCCGACCTCCGCCAGCAATCTGGAATGGTTTGTAACTGAGTTCCTGGCAGAAGCGCAAACGCTCGCCGGGCGTGCCGGGCGTTCGATTTATGACCTCTGCAATGAATGGATGGCTGAAGTCGCCCCGGAAGATTCGCAGGTGTTGTTTCTCCCATTCTTATATGGCAGCAACGTCGAGACCGATGCCAGCGCCTGTTTTCTCGGAGTGAAAGGCTGGCATCGTCGCGTCCACCTGCTGCAAGCCATCTACGAAGGTGTGATTTTTTCGCATAAGACTCACATCGAAAGACTGCTCGCGTTTCGCGAGTCTCCGCAGGCTATTCGGTTGACAGGCGGAGCCGCACGGTCAACGGTCTGGATGCAGATGTTCGCTGATGTCCTGCAACTGCCGATAGAAGTGACGGTGGGAACCGAACTGGGAACTCTCGGCGCAGCAATCTGTGCTAGCGTGGCTACCGGACAATTTGCATCCTTCGAACATGCCGTCGCCGATATGGTCCATGTATCGCAAACGTACACCCCGGACGTGACAAAAAAAGATGTCTATGCCCGAAAATACGCGGCCTATCATAGAGCGATTGAGACGCTTGGGCCGTTATGGGCGTCCACATAGAACTGCCACCGGAGAGAATCCTCACGCCTTATCGGTCGGCCGCAGTAATCATCCTTCCGTAGGCGGCCCTGGCCGTGTGAGCATCCGTTGTGCCCGGCGGACTTCTCAACCCACGGCGATATGGAAACCGCAGTTCCAGCCGGGAAACGGTAGTGACGTGAACTCTCGATTATCCGGCTTGCCGGCCCTTATCCTTTGACCGAGCCCCGGAGGAGCGCGGAGATGATCTGGCGCTGGAACAGCACGAAGATGACGAGGGTCGGCACGAGGATCAGGATGGTGCCGGCAGCGAGGAACCTTGACATTCGGCCCTGCGGAGTCTGGAGAGGTACCCTTCGATCCCGAGGGCCGCATCGGGCAGCTCCACATGAGGAATCTGGATATCGAGGACACCCACGGCAAGCTGGTTGCATACAGCCGCGCCGGACTCATCAACCTCGGCGCCGACAGCCCGACGTTCTTCCTCGAGCATGAATCGGGCAAGACGGGCTCGAAAGAGGGGTGATGCCGTCCGTTCCTGTGCGCGGACGGACTATCCCGTCTTGAAGCGGGAGGAAGGCAGCTTCACGAGCGCGTCGTGCAGAAAGGCCTGGAAGATCAGCCCCCTGTCGTATGCAAAAATCCAGTCCAGCAGTAGGTCCTGCTCTTCAGCAACACCGGAGATCATCCGCTGCGCCGACCGGGAGGGCAGCCCGGTGACTCGTCGGCCCGGGCGGCCGCGGCGGCGCCTGGTCGAATCTGTCGGTCGGGATCGGTCATCTTCGGCAGGCGCAGACCACCGAACAGCGAACGCTAGAACTTTCCGAAGACCATGTTCGGGATGAATGTCACCACTCCAGGCAGGAACACAAGGATCGCCAGCTCCAGGAGGATGGCCGCCATGAAGGGAATCGAAGCCTTTGCGTACTCCTCTGTGGGACAGTCGATGATACCGCAGACCGTGTACAATGCCGCTCCGATAGGCGGCGTCATAACGCCCAGCGTGACCACTGTGGCCATCAGCACGCCGAAGTGCACCGGGTCAACCCCGAGGCTCTTGACCATCGGCAGAAAGATCGGCGTGAGAAGAAGAAAGTTCACATTGCTGTCGACGAACATACCGGTGATGAACAGGAAGGCCAGCATTATGAGCACGAGCACCTGAGGGTTGTTGCTGATTCCGAATATCAGGTTGCTCAGGGCGACCGGAAGCTGTACCCAGGTAATGGCGTAGCTGAAAGGACCCGACAAGGCGATGATCAGCATGATGGCGCCGTTGTCCTTGAAGCTGGTCACGAGGGCCTTCTTGAACTTCTCCCACGTGAGCTCCTTGTGGACGAACTTCCCGATTATGACGGCGTAGATGACGGCGAAGGCGCCCGATTCAGACGGCGTGAATACCCCGAACCGGATTCCGACGATCAGAAGCACCGGGAAGAGCAGCGCCCAGATTGATTCTCTGAGGTTCAGCAGAAGCTCGTGGAGCGTCAGCTTCGGCACGTTTTTCTGCGGCGGGTCGTACCGTCTGTACCGGCTCGTCAGGGAGGTGGTGGCCATCAGGAACGCCATCATGAGGACGCCGGGGATGAGCCCGCCGGCGAACAGACGGCCGATGGAGACCTCACCGACGAAGCCGAATATGATGAGACCGAGACTCGGTGGAATGGTCGCGGTTATGAGGGACGTCGTGCAGTTCACCGCGCAGATGTAGCCCTTCCTGTAGCCGATCCGCATCATTTCGGGACCGAGGATTCGCGTCTCCATGGCCGCATCTGCGGTAGCCGAACCGGATACGCCTCCCATGAGCGTGCTCATGACGACGCTGATCTGCGCAGTCCCGCCGTACATTCGCCGTGTCAGCAGCCTGGCCAGGCCGAGCAGCCGGCTGGTGATGCCGGACACATTCATGAGATTCCCGGCAAAGATGAAGAAGGGAACGGCGAGGAAGGCGAAGGACTGGCTCTGCAGGACCACCATCTGAACCGCGCCTTCGAAGGGCAGCATCGGCTGGGTGAAGAAATACATGAAGCCCGAGATCCCGATTACGAAGGCAATCGGCATTCCCATCGCGAGGAAGAGAACGAAAGTGAGAAGCAGCAGCGTCATCTATTTGTCCTCTCCCGTCTCTGTTGCTTCTCCGGATTCTGCGGGGGCGCCGGCGCTTTCGCCCGGCACCGGACCCTTTCCAGCCATCGCGAGCACAACCCTCCGGATCTTCTGGAGGGTGGTGAAGACCATGGATAGTGACGCAACAACCAGGCTTATCGTTACCAGAGAGTAGGGTATGGGCATGGACTGATAGGTGGCGACACGCTCGGTCCAGGCGAGTCTCGTCCCGAAGACGAACATGATGACGAGCGCAGCGAGAACGATCAGATAGACCAACAGCTCGATGATGCGTCGCAGCGTCGCCGGCAGCGAACGCGTGAGAATATCGACGCCTATGATCTGGCCGCCGCGCCATGCAATGTCCGCCCCTATGAATGCAGTCCACGCGAGCAGAAGCATTGCCATGTCGATATTCCAGGACATCGAGAACCTGAAGAACCGCAGGATTGCCGAAAGGAAAACGAAAAGAACGAGGACTACGAATCCTACACCGCAAGCCACTTCTTCGGCCTTGCAGTACCATCGGTACAACTTTCGCATGGTTTCCTCATTGAAGGTAGGTGCAAGATTGGAATGAGAAGAGGGCGGAACAGGCTGTTCGTCCGTTCCGCCCTCCCGACTTGTCTCCCGGATTGTTACATCCCGAGCTCTTTGAAAAGCTCGTCCTTGAGGCCCGGAGAGAAATGCAGATCATTGTTGGTGTAGAGCGGCGCGATCGCGTCCTGGAACTCCTTGAGGTTCACGTCGGTGATCGTCACCCCGTGCTGCTTCATCTGGTCATACAGACCTGCTTCTGCCTTCTGACCGATGGTTCCATACTCGAGAGCCCGGTCGCGGATGGTTTTCAGGAAGAACGCCCTTGCATCGGCCGGCATACCGGAAAGCAGCCGCGTCGAGCAGACGAAGGCAGTCTGGAGCATGTAATGCTTCGTCATTGCGATGTACTTGGTCACATCCCAGAAGGCGTTTCCTGCGGCAGCCGAAACCTGAACCTCGGTTCCGTCAAGCGTCTTCTGCTGGATAGCCGGGAAGACCTCTCCGAATGAGATGGCAATATTCGCGAAGCCGAAGTACTTCGCCAGCGCGTTACCGATGTCGTTCCCGAATCCGCGGATCCGCATGCCCTTGAGGTCGGCAACGTGCACCACCTTCCTGGTTGTATAGAAGTTGCGGAAACCGTTGTACATATCGGCGATGAGGACGATGCCCTGCGCTTCGAGCTGCTTGGACCATTTCTTGAAGAGCTCAGTGTCGGGCAGCTTCTTGAGAACCGCCGGATCCGTCAGAATGTAGGGAGCCATCAGGATGTTCATATCTGGGATCGCGAACTGGCTGGCAAGCCGTCCGGGATCGGATGGCACCACAAGCGGCACCCCCAACTTCGCCTGGGTCACCAGAGCATCGGTGTCGCCGGAAAGCGCACCTGCAACCAGGACTTTCGCATCAAAACGGCCGTCCGCATTCAAGTCGTCGGCAACAGCCTGCATCATCTTGCTCTGTGTGGTGGTTGCCGCCTCGGTACCCGCGAAAGTCACCGTGATCTTTCCCGAAGACGCAGTCGTTTGCTTTTCTCCCTGACCGCCGGCGAAAGCCAGTGCCGGAAGAATCATCAGTGCGGCGCCAAAAACCGCGATAAACCGAATCCGTTTCATCTGTCCCCCCTTGAAACGATGTTGAAGATTGGAAAATCCATACCGAATGATGGGGGTGAAGATCTGACGGCGCCTACAGGAAATTACTGGATTTTCTACAAGATATTACAAAGACAGTAGGAAATTGGAGGAAAGGTGCCCCCGGAGGCGGCGGTTCGGGGGCCCCTCCGCGCATCCACGGCTCACTCTCCGACAGTCAGAACAGACACCGAATGTGACGGCAGCTCGACGACCAGCCGCCCCGAACTGTCGCGCGATACCGGCAGGCATTCGATGTGGACGGTGTCCGGACTGTCGATATCGTTGAACGAATCCTTTGACGGCGCGGTGATCACATGCAGCTCTGCGTTCGCTTCTCGGGATACCTGCCAGCATCCCCCTTGTGTTCGGTCAAGGGTAAACCGCGAGAGGGCATCGGAAAATGGACGATTTTGCTATCAAATGGAGGATATTTTCACGTCCATTCGCGCAATCGGGGCCGGCTCTTTTCTACCGGATAGGCATTTCTCCCTATTTACAGCTGGCAAATTCGATTTTAATATTTCTCCATGAACAAAACGTTGAAGCTCGCGACTCCGCTCCTGGGGGTGGTGTTCCTCGTCCTTATGGTTGTTTCCGTGAGGATGATGCTCAGCAACCGGTTCATGGAAACGGATCAGGTCAAGCTCGCCGACAGGAAGGAGCACCAGTACGCTTTCTTTCTGCCGGAGTCCGAGAGCTCTTTTTTTGCCAGTCTCAAAGCGGGCGCGCTGGAAGCGGCGAAGGCGCTCGACTGTGCAGTGATCTTCCACACGCTGTCGCCGGATTCGCTCAGCTTCGAAATGGCCTCCTACACAGGGGTGAACGGCGTTGCCGTCTTCTCCTATGAGAAGAGCGAGAGGACGATGAAGAGCCTCGGAAAGCTGCTCAAGAAGGGCATTCCAATCGTTCAGATAGAAAACGAGGTGGTGAGCAGCCCCAGGACCGTTCTGATCGGCACCAATAGCTACGATTCGGGGAAGAGCTTCGCCAAAATCGCCGCAGGTTCCGACAAATCAAAGCTCAATATCGCCCTTATCTACAGTGAAAAAAATCCCGCAATCAAGGCCGATGCGAGCCTCGTCGAGATCGGCATGAAATCGATTCTGGGAAACAGACTCGAGCGGCTCTCCACGGCACAGACGACCTTCAATCCCATAGATGCAGAGGGGGTCATCTACGAGCTGCTTCGCAGGATCCCCGCAATCGACATCATCGCCCTCACCGACTCGAACGACACCCTTGTCACAATACAGGCAATCATCGATCTCAATCTGGTGGGGCAGGTTCAGATAATCGGTTTCGGCGATGATCAGACCATAAAGGAGTACATCGACAAGGGGGTGGTTCTTGGAAGCATAGTGAGAAACCCACGGCAGATCGGATACGAGTCGGTCGTTGCGCTGTCGGAAATGAACACAAAGGGCAATACCTCGGCATACGTGAATACAGGAATCACCATCGTTACGGCCGGCAACGACTACCGTTCGCGTGGCGGACAATCACAATGAACAGGAACTCGCTGCGGGTACGCCTTCTCCTCTATCTGTCGATCAGCATGATCATAATGGCCTTCTCGCTCGGGTTCATTCTCGTCAACTCGCTCAATCTGCAGAACATCGCCTACCTTCGATTCCAGGAGGAGCACTACTTTCAGCAGATACAGACCCACCTGACCGAGCTGCAGGAACCGCTCGAGAAATACCTGACCGACCGGTCCTCTTCCGCGCTTGCCCGACTTCTGTTCCTGGTCGAAACGATTCGAGAGAAAATTCCGCCCGACCGACCGATCAGCCCGGACGAAACCTACCTGATGAAACGAGAGGTCTACTTTCTGATCGACGCCTACCTCTCGCAGGTGAATCAGATCATCGAGCTCAAACGAGGCAGGAAGGTGGTCGAGTACATCGACAGCTACAACGAGCTCACGAACCTCTACGCACACATCTCGACCGAAATCAACCAGCTGAGCCTGCATGGATTCCGCGTCCAGCTCGCAGAATACCGGGATTTTCTCGGGCTCTTCCGGCAAATTCAGTTCCAGAACCTCCTCCTGATAATAGTAGCAACTGCATTTGCCTACTCGCTTCTGATGCAGATGGTGAACAACATCACCCGGCCCATGCAGCAGCTGTCGCAGATGGCGAGTGAGCTTTCAAACGGCAACTTCGAGATACCGGACCTCGACTTCATCTCCATCAATGAGGTCAATCGGGTTTCGCTCGCATTCAATCACATGAAGAAAAGCATCCATCACTATATCAGCGAGTTGCAGAAACAGAAGGAGATGGAGCAGCAGATAATGACGGAACGAGTCCGCAATCTGCGAATGGAACAGCTCCTGAAAAGGATGGAGCTCTACACGATGCAGGCGCAGATGAATCCGCATTTCCTTTTCAATACGCTCAACACCGGCGTTCAGCTTGCCATTGTGGAAGAAGCGGATCGAACGGCGGAATACATGGAACATCTTGCCGCGCTGTTCCGGTACAATATTCACGAGAAGAAATTCTTTGTTCCGCTCGGATACGAAATCGAAGGGCTGAAATCATACTACGCGATACTGAAAATTCGTTTTCCGAAGACGCTCCGACTCGTGCTCGATATCGATGAAACCCTGCTTGACCGCTACGCGTGTCCGGCGATGATACTCCAGCCGCTCGTCGAAAACTCAGTCCTCCATGCATTCAAGCAGGTCGACAGGGTCGGAACCATTACGGTCCGGGTCTATCTCGAAGCGCCCGTGCTCGTGATCTCCGTGAGTGACGACGGGGTCGGAATACCGCAGGATCTTGTCAGGAACCTGCTGACTCCTCACACCCACGACTATCAGCTGGGACCGAAAGTAATGGGGCTCGAAAACGTGATTCAACGATGCTATTTCTTCTACCCGGCCCAGAGTGACGTGATCGAAATCCGGACTGCTCCAGGCAGGGGAACCGAGATCGTCATCAGAATTCACACAGAGGTCGAGCCATGTATAGAGTTGTGATCGTCGACGACGAGGAACCGGTACTGGACAGCTTCTCCTTCATTCTCGAGAAGGAGAGTGAGAACTTCTGTCTCTGTGGCAAGGCGCGTTCGGGAACCGAGGCGATCAACGTTGTCAGCGACACCAGGCCGGATCTGGTCTTCATGGACATTCAGATGCCGGGCATCGACGGCCTCGAGGCGGTTACGCAGATACGACAGCGTATGCCCGAAGTGGTTTTCATACTTGCCACGGCGTACGAGAGATTCGATATTGCGCAGAAAGCTATCCCGCTCGGCGTATTCAGCTATCTGGTGAAACCGATTTCACGGAAGGCGTTCGTGAATGAGCTGCATCGAGTCAAGCTCCATCTGGACCACACGCGCCAGCGGACAAGTCTCGAGCTGCAGAATATCGGGTTCATGCAGAAGACGAAGGAAGAGATCAAGAACAAGCTTCTCGCGGGCCTCGCGTGGGGCAACCCGACATCCGAAGATTGGGATCTGTTTTCACGGCTGTTTGCGCTGAAGACCGAACATGGGATGATTCGCCTGGTCGGAATTTGCGACGACGTTCCGGAAGATGCAAAGGAAGCGATATTTTCGAAGCTTCGAGAGAAAGTACAGTACAAGTTCAACAGCTTCCATTGCAGCCTCGCCGGAAGACTGCTGCTCTTTTTCCCCGACGATCAGAACCTGGACACGCTCGATCCCTGGCTCGACGAGATGGCCGCCGGTTATGCGCCGATCGCCATTGCGGTGGGGCGAGGCAGAACCTGTCACTACTCGCAGCTCGCCACCTCTGTTGCCGAAGCGTATCTTCCTTTCGTCGACACCGCGGCCACGTCGAACCGGTATGCCAGGGAGAAAGAAGAGATGCAGTCGATCTGTGCCTCGCTGCTCAGGGCGGATTTTGGCAGGGGGCTCGAGCTGCTCGAGGATTTCTCGATACGGGTGTTTCGAATCGACCCTTTCGAGGTAGCGAAGGCGAAGATGGTGTCGCTCTTCACGCTGCTCTGGGCCGAGCTCGACGGTCAGATGCTTTCCGCGGCCGGGATCGATCTCAATCCTCCGGAAGCCATAACGCGAATCGGCAGTGTCGAGGAGTGGCGCACCTGGTTGAGCGACACTCTCCGGCTTCTCCAATCCGTTACGGTGAAACCCGATGACCGCAATCTTCCGCCACACCTGTCGAAAGCGCTTGCTTTGATTCACAAGAATTACAATAAGCCCATTCAGCTTACTTCGGTCGCCGATGAATGTCAGATATCCGCCAACTATCTGTGCCGTCTGTTTTCCGAACATCTCGGAACTTCCTTCGTTGAGTACCTCACGCAGCACAGAATCGAGCAGGCAATTGGGCTGCTGCGCGACAAGCGCCTCTCGATCAAAGAAACATCCGGCCTTGTCGGGTTTCAGGACCCCAACTATTTCAGCAGGATCTTTCGCCGATACGTGGGATTGTCTCCGTCTGATCTGGTGAACAGGAGGATACACAATGACAGGTAGAAAATGGCTCAGTTTCCTGGTCATCGTGTTGCTGCTCGTCTCGTGCGTCAGGACGGGATCGAAAAAGCCGGAAGACTCGCAGATCCGCATAGGTTTCTCGGCCGCCTCCGACACGTTTCTGCTCGAGCGATGGAACAAGGACATAAAGGTCTTCACGAGCGAGGCGAACGAGCTGGGTGCCGAAGTGATCCTGGCGAAATCTCCCGGGAACGCTCTTGGGCAGATTCCGCAGATTCAGTACCTCCTGGAAAAGAGCATCGATGTTCTCGTCGTGATTCCGCAGGACATGGACCTGCTTGCAGGAGTGTTGAAGAAGTGCATGGACAGGGGCATTCCCGTTCTCTCGTACGATCGCCCCATAATGGGGATTCCAATTACCGGTTACGTGTCATTCGACAATCGCCAGGTTGGAAGGCTGCTGGCGAGCGCACTCCTCAAGAAGGTGCCATCCGGGAACTACCTGATCGTGAACGGTTCGGTGCGGGACAACAACAGCTACGAGGTGAATCGGGGAGTCCACGAAATTCTTGATCCCTACATTCAGAAGGGCACGATAAAGGTGGTGAAGGAGATCTGGCTCGAGCTGTGGAGTTTCGACGAGGCAAAGGAGAGGATCGGAGAGGTGCTTGCAAGGACGCGGGATATCGACGCGATTTCCTGCGCGAACGACCAGATCGCCGACGCGGCGATCCGCCTGCTCTCGGAGCGGCGCCTGGCGGGAGAGGTGGCGGTGGTCGGACAGGACGCCGATCTGCTCTCCTGCCAGCACGTTGTCGAAGGGACCCAGCTCATGACGGTGTACAAACCGCTCCCTCTCCTCGCCAGGCGCGCGGCGGAGATCGCCGTAGAGATGGCCCGGGGAGAGATTCCACCGCCGGACCAGCACATCGACAACAAGAGCGGGACCCCTATTCCGTTCTACGTGGAGGTTCCCATTCCTGTATTCAAGGAACAGATGGACTCGACCGTGATAAAAGACGGGTTCCATACGAGCGCGGATGTGTATCGGAACATCGAAAGACAAAATTGACGCAACGATTGTGCTGTCCCTGCATCCTTTTGGGGCGAACCGGCAAGAATACGCAAGAACATTGCTAACAATTCCTGTAGCGGACGCGGCGCACGCATTCTATCATATGTAACATCTCGATACAAAAGGAGAGCTTTATGAGAAGAACTCTCGTATTCGTCGCGGCCGCACTGCTCGTTCTGGGCAGTAGCCTGTTCGCAGGCGGCAAGAGCGAAGGGTCGCTCGACATCGGATTGGCGATGCCGGAGTCACATGTCGCCAGATGGGTCATGGACGGTGAGAAGCTGAAGGAGAATGCCATTGCGCTGGGTTACAAGGCGGAATACACCCTGGCGGATGGCGACCAGGCGAAACAGAACAAGCAGATTGAAGACTACATCACCAAGGGTGTAAAGCTGCTTGTAGTCGCCAACATCAACACCGGGGTCAACTCCCAGATCGCGGACGCCAAGAAGGCCGGAATCGAGATAATCTCGTACGACCGGCTCATGATGGACTCCGCCGACTACAACTACTACACCACCTTCAACCTGAAGAAGGTCGGCTTCCTTCAGGCGACAGCGATCGTTCAGGCGCTGAAACTGGATCAGGCCACCGCTGCGAAGCCGAAGATCATAACGCTTTTTGCCGGATCCCCCACCGACAACAACGCCTACTTCTTCTTCGACGGCGCCATGGAAGTGCTGAATCCCTTTGTCGACAAGGGCGTAGTAAAGATCGTCGGACCCTATCCACGCACCTCGGCAGACAAGGACAACTTCCAGCGGATCTCGACTGAAGGCTGGAGAGCGGAGAACGCAAAAAAGAGAATGGAGAACCTCCTCACCGGCGATGCCAAGGACGTGGTGCTCGACGCCATACTTGCGCCAAACGATCCGGTCGCACGCGCCTGCATCGAAGCCTGCATGAACGATGCGAAGTACGACACGATTGCGAAGCTCCCGATCGTCACCGGACAGGACGGTGAGCTTGCCTCGGTGCAGTACATCCTCGAAGGGAAACAGTACATGACGGTCTTCAAGGACTCACGGCTCCTTGCAGAAGCCACCATAGAGCTGGCGGATGCGATCCTGAAGAAACAGGAGCCGAACATTCCCGGCACGGTGAAGACCACCTTCAACACCAACAAGAAGGACGTAACCACCTATCTGCTCGATCCGATTCTCGTGACGAAGGATAATGTAAAAAAGATCATTATTGACAGCGGGTATTACACGCCGGATCAGCTGAAGACGATCGGACTCTAAGCAGGTCGGTCGCGCACGAGCGGCGTTCTGAGAGAACGCCGCTCCTACTCTTTTCCCGTACAGGATGACGTTGTGGATGGGGATTATATTCTCGAAGTCAGGAATCTCACCAAAGATTTCCCCGGAGTCCGTGCTCTCGACGATGTTACCTTCAAGGTGAGGCGGGGAGAGATTCATTGTCTCTGCGGTGAAAACGGGGCTGGAAAATCCACGCTGATGAATGTGATCAGCGGCGTGCACCCACACGGGAGCTACGAGGGCCAGGTCCTTTTTCACGGCAGGGAGACCCACTACAGGAGCGTCGGCGACAGCGAGCGGGACAACCTCGCCATTATTCATCAGGAGCTCGCCCTGAGTCCCTACCTTTCGATTTACGAGAATATGTTCGTTGGTCACATCAAACCTCGATTCGGCATCATCAACTGGGCGAAGCTGCTGGTCGATTCGAAACCCTACCTGGAGATGGTAGGTCTCACCGAGGAACCGGATACCGTCGTAAGCAAGATGGGAGTGGGAAAGCAGCAGCTTGTCGAGATCGCGCGCGCGCTTTCCAAGAAGGTGGAGCTTTTGATACTCGACGAGCCGACTTCATCGCTCAACGACGCCGAGAGCGAGCAGCTTCTGCAATTGATCCTGGATCTCAAAAAAGAGGGCATAACCTGCATCATGATCTCGCACAAGCTCAACGAGATCCTCGAAATTGCCGATACCATTACGATTCTGCGCGACGGCAGGACCGTCAACAGCTATAACGTGAAAGAGACGAAGGTCTCGGAGGCGGTTCTCATCCAGGACATGGTAGGCCGCGACATGACTCACCGTTTCCCGGAACGGAAGCACGTCGTCGAGGATGAAGTCGTCTTCGAGGTACGGAACTGGACCGTCTACCATCCGGAGTTTCCTGACTATATGGTTGTGAAGGATGCTTCTTTCCACGTGCGCAAGGGCGAGATCCTTGCCTTCTGCGGGCCGATGGGTGCGGGAAGGACCGAAATGATGATGAGCATCTTCGGAAGGTCCTACGGCTCGAGGAGCTCCGGAACGATCCTGCTCGATGGAAAGGAGCACACTTTTCACACGCCGAAAGATGCGATGAACGCCGGGATCGCCTACGTTTCCGAAAATCGAAAGGAACTGGGGCTGATTCTCATCCAGGATGTGAAGACCAACATCACCAATTCCAGCCTCGTAAAGATTTCCCGATCCGGCGTAATCGACGGTGACAGGGAAATTCTGGAGGCTGAAAAGTACCGGAAGGCGCTCGATATCAAGACACCCTCGATCGATCAGCTCGTCCGTAACCTTTCCGGCGGAAATCAGCAGAAGGTAGTTCTCAGTCGGGTTCTCATGGTGGACCCGCTTGTGTTCATAGTCGACGAGCCCACGAGAGGAATCGATGTCGGGGCGAAGTACGAAATCTACACGATTCTCGACAGTCTGGCTGCCCGCGGCAAAAGCATAATCATGATCTCTTCCGAGATGCCTGAGGCAATCGGCATGGCGGACAGGATATACGTGATGAACGACGGCAGGATCAAGGGCGAGCTGGGACGGGAAGAGGCCACGCAGGAAAAGATCATGACCATCGCACTTCGCAAGGTACAGGAGAACTAGATGATAGCGCAAAAGACTCAGAGCGGGCCGCTCACATTCATGAACATCGCGAAAGCGAACATGCGCAACTACTCCATGTTCCTGATACTTGGCCTGATCATGATCGGCTTCGCGGTTCTCACCGGCGGTGTGAACCTGAATCCGAGGAACTTCACCTATATCTTCATCCAGAACAGCTATATCGAGATTCTGGCAATCGGAATGCTCCTCGTTATCGTGGTCGGGAACATCGATCTGTCCGTAGGTTCGCTCTCGGGTTTCATGGGGTCGGTTGCCGTAATCGTATTCAATCAGTGGAATCTGGGATTCATACCAACGGTGATCATCACGCTGATCATCGGACTGCTGGTTGGCGCCTATCAGGGCTACTGGATCGCCTTCGCGCGGATACCGGCCTTCATCGTCACCCTTTCGGGGATGCTGCTGTTCAGGGGCCTCAACTACATCATCACTCACGTTACGCCGGTTACCCCGAAGACGGACATCTTCAAGGAAATGGCGTCAGGAACGGTCGACTTCCTGTCTACCAAGGCGCCCCTTGCGCTGGCGATCTTCAGCCCTGCGCAGGGGGAGGTCCATCTTCTCCCTCTGATCCTCGGTGTGCTCATCGTGTTCTATATTGTCATGAACGGCGTCATGGACCGGCGAAGCAAGATAAGAAACGAGCTTCAGGCGCTTCCCATGAGCTACTTTCTGCTGAAGCTCATCGCAATTTCGGGAATAATCCTTCTCCTCTGCGTGCAGTTCGCCCGCTACCGCGGCCTTCCCACCGTCGCGGCCGTCCTGGGAGTAACCGCCGTCGTGTTCACCTTCATCACGAAAAACACGATCTTCGGCCGCTACATCTACGCTGTGGGCGGAAACCAGAGGTCGGCAAAGCTCTCCGGCATCAACTCCGAACGGGTCGTATTCCTGGTCCACATGATCATGGGCGCAATGTGCGGTCTCGCAGGGATGGCCTTCGCCGGCTACATGAACTCGGCGCTTCCCGACGCGGGAAAGGACTTCGAGCTCGAGGCTATCGCAGCCTGCTTCATCGGCGGCGCTTCGACCACTGGCGGCATAGGTACGGTTGTGGGAGCGATCATGGGCGGTCTGGTCATGGGCACTATCAACAACCACATGTCACTGATGAACATCGGCGCGAACTGGCAGTACGTCGTGAAGGCGCTCGTCTTTCTCCTCGCCGTCTGGTACGACCTGTTCGCGAAGAAGAAGGCCGGTGTCGCGTAATTTCGCGGCGCTTAGGGTATCAAGAACCGTGTTGATATTTGGGGCTTAAGTCTCTATTTGCGAAGGGATTACGGTAAATAACCACAGAAATTCCGCGTAGGCCGCGTGTCGTGCCCCCGGATCAGTCCCTGCAGGCTCCCGGGGGGAAACGCATCAACAAGGTTCTTTATACCACCCACGGCGCTGCCGGGGAGCTTGACGGCATCCGAAAAGCGAGTTATATTTTGTTCAGTAAATAGTTCGTATGACGTAATATTCGGAAGTGGTAAGAATGGACTACGCCGGAATATCAGACTGGATATTCGAGAACATACAGAAGCTGTTCTTTCCCGAAGAGCTGGTGTCTCTGGACCTGAAGCTGTCCAAGATCGAGCTCATATCTCTTCTCTTCGTCGACCGGAAGGGAGAGGTGATAATGAGCGGTCTTGCCGATTATCTGAACGTCTCGATGAGCACCGCCACCGGCATCGTCGACCGGCTGAACCGCAAGGGCCTGCTTCTGCGCGGCCGCTCCGAGGCGGACCGGCGTATCGTGAGCCTGAGCCTCTCTCCGGCCGGCAGGGAGATTACCGGCAGAATCGGCGGGACGGTCGACCGGTATCTGAAGATCGCGGCGAGCGCGCTCACCGACGATGAGCAGAGGCAGCTGACAGGCCTCGCGATGAAGATCATCTCCGCGATTCAGACGGCAGCAGCGGAGTCTCAGCGGGGGGCGGAGTCGGGGGAAACCAGGCTTACCCGCATTCCGATCGACTGACCGGGAGGACGGATAATGATCGCCGTTTGTGGCGACATTACTTCGATACCCACACTATTCGATATTCGAAGTAAATGCGGATTTGAACTGCAGAGGAGGATATCGTGAGAATCATTCTATATACAGGTAAAGGAGGCGTGGGAAAGACGAGCCTCGCGGCCTCGACCGCCTGTCTCAACGCAGAAAGGGGCCGGAAAACCCTCATTGTCAGCACCGATCCCGCGCACAGCCTCGGCGATTCGTTCGACCGGCAGCTTTCGCCCGAACCGGAGGAGATATCTCCCGGCCTGTGGGCCCAGGAGATCGACACCACCCACGAGATCGAGCAGGGCTGGGGCAGGGTGCAGGAGTATCTCACCGCGCTCTTCACCACCAAGGCAGTGAAGGACATCACCACCGAAGAGCTCACGGTGTTTCCCGGGATGGAGGACCTCCTGAGTCTCCTCCGTATCCTCAAATACTACAGGGAGGGGCGTTTCGACTGCATCATCATCGACTGCGCGCCGACAGGCGAAACCCTTTCGCTGCTGAGCTTTCCGGAGCTTCTGCGATGGTGGATGGACAAGCTGTTTCCGTTGAAGCGGAAGGCCGCGAAGGTCGTACGCCCCATCATCCAGCCCTTTACCGACATCCCGCTCCCGGGTGACGACATCCTCGGAGAAATCGAGAATATCTATCATCAACTCGATGAAATGCGGGGAGTCTTTTCCGACCGCGACGTAACGAGTATCAGGATCGTCGTCAACCCGGAGAAAATGGTCATCAAGGAGGCCCAGCGGAGTTTCACCTATTTGAATATCTACAATTACAACATCGACGCGATTATCGTGAACAGGGTGATTCCCGGACAGGTGAACGACGACTATTTTCGCGGATGGAAGGACATCCAGAAGCGGTACCGTACGCTCATCGACGAGAGCTTCAGCCCGGTTCCCGTATTCGAAGCACCGCTGTTCGAGCAGGAGGTCGTCGGCATTGAAATGCTGAATCGGATGGGGGAAGCCGTGTTCGACGACCGGGACCCCGAAGCAATCCTCTACCGTTCGCGCACTCAGACGGTAGAAAAGAACGAAACAGGCTACCGCATGACGGTGCTCATGCCATTTGCCGGGAAGGAGGAGGTGCAGCTCTCGCAGAAAGGCGACGAGCTGGTCATCCGGGTCGGAGCAGTGAAGCGGGTGATGACCCTTCCACGGTCACTCATAAGCCAGCGGGTCACGAGCGCGAAGTTCGAGGACGGAGGGCTGACGCTTCACTTCGAGGAGGCTGTGCATGCGGGGTGACGAGGTTCTGAAGGTCCTCCTCCGGCTGTCGCTTGCCGGCGGCGAGGCGTTGACGGCGCTTCTCCCCTCAGATCTGCGGCGCGAGGCGAGAAAGACCGCTGCGGAGCTTCTCAGGTTGGCGGCAGAGATAGCTTTGAGCTTCGCCGAGCGTGCCGAGGGGGCAAGGGACATCGACGGCGCAGATGACAGCCTCAGAGGCGTCCATATCGAGTAAGGACGCGGCCGGTGGGGTTCGAAGCGTATCGCGGGTCCCGGGACGTCGTCGTCCTGTCGGCGGGCAGCGGGCGCGCGGCGCTTCGCTTCCTGGGCGGGAAAAAAAAAGACAATCCGAGCTTCGCCCGGATTGCCCACTTTCACGTTCGACCTCGCTTCAATTGCCGAGCGGCTTGACTGCGATGGTACCGGTCACCTTTCCGGAGCCGGTGATCTTGAATGTTGCGCGGCACTGAGCGTTGGCGAAATAGAGGTTGCCTTCGATCGTTCCGGCAAGCGTGAAGTTGTTGGACTGTACGTACACATCGCCCTTGATGATCCCGCCTTCGAGCTGGGTGTTCTCACTCTTCACGATGAACCGGGGAGCGGCAACCGTATAGACCGCCGTAACGTTGTGCTTACTGTCGGACGCGTAGAAGGCGAGAGTCCTCGCGTAGGCACCGCGGTGGAGGAAATTGCCGTCGAGAACCACGTCCTGGTTGAACGTCAGACTCTTCGTCGTAATGACGATCCAGGAACCGTTCTTCGAGATAGCTTTGAGAAAATCGGCGTTGTTGCTCACGGTTGACGCGGAAGAAACCGCATCGACCTGGGCAAAAGCTCCGAAGACAACGGTCGAGATGAGTATCGCGACCAGAGTAGCATGTTTGAGTCTCATCGGGTTTGTCCTTTCGCTTGAACCGAACCTGCAGCGGCGGTCCAGGCACATGGTGTGATGTGCAACAATGATGTCTTTTTTCTCGATTTACGTCAAGACCGCCAGCAGAGATAGAAAGATCACTCCGATGAGCAGAGTCGCGTTACGCCGGCTGGCAGCTCTCGAGGAAGGCCGAAAGCGCGCCGACATCCTTGTCGGCGAGCGAGATGAACTCAATCGCCGTGAGGTGCCGCCCCTTGCCCCTGTCCGATCTGACGACGATGCCGTCGCAGCTTACCGTGTGCGGACCGGATGCCGATGGAACGGTCAGCACCAGGGAAACCTCGGTTTCCGGCTCCAGGTAGTGATCGGACCGGCAAAGAATGCCGGAGCTCGAGAGATTGATCCCGGATGCGTGGACGACCGATTCTCGTCCGAATTCCAGCTCGATCATGCTGTCGATCGTGAAGCGGCGAGCGATTCTGCGTTCTTCTCTCATTCGAAGGGCCCCCTCAGTAGAACTTGCGCACCACGATAATTATGGCCCCGATTTTCCAGCCGGTCAAAAAGGATTTTTCACAGGCCTGACATGAGAATTGCTGTGACGGCGGCCGTGCATTGACAGACCGATTGCGCCGTAGCATTGTGTCCTCTGTATCTGGAAAAACACACCGGAAGGAAAAGCGGAAATGTACAGTTTCGACAAAGGACCGATCCTGGTCACAGGCGCAAGTGGCGGCATCGGGGCCGCGACGGTGCGGCAGCTGCATGCTGAGGGCGCTGAAGTCATCGCGAGCGGGCGTGACACCGGCAAGCTCGAGAGGCTTTCGGCCGAGACCGGCTGCCGCACGCTGCCCTTCGACCTCACCTCGGACGAGAGCATCAGAACCGCGCTCGAGGGACTCGACCTGTGGGGTGTGGTCAACTGCGGCGGATTCGGCGGCGAGATCGCCACGCCGATGGACACCGATATTGCGGTGTTCGACAAAGTCATCTCCATAAACGCACGCGGCGCACTGCTGGTGACCAAGTATGCTTCCCGGTCGATGATCCGGATAGGGAAGGGCGGGGCGATCGTGAACGTCTCGAGTCAGGCATCCCTCGTCGCGCTCAAGGGACACATCTCCTACGGCTCTTCGAAGGCCGCGCTCGACAACATCACACGCGTCTCCGCGCTGGAGCTCGGGCGGCATGGTATCCGGGTGAACAGCGTGAATCCAACCGTCGTCATGACGGAGATGTCGGCGTCCTACTGGGGGCGGCCGGAAATCGGGGACCCCTATTTGAAGCAGATGCCGCTGGGGCGGTGGGCCACCGAAGACGAGATAGCAGCCCCCATCGTATTCCTGCTGAGCGAAGCAGCGTCCATGATCACAGGCGTGTGCCTTCCGATCGACGGAGGCTTCACCGCCTGCTGAGCCGCGGGCAGAACGGATGGTCGGCGATCGAGTTAGTAAAACCTTTTGTTTGACAACGACGGAGTTGGGACCTATACTGGGTACTTAATAAGTTTGATCATGAAAAGTGGGGCGATGAGAGAGGGCAGATCAGAATACCAACTCGAGTCTCTCGAACCAAGGCTGCTGTTGTCCGCAAGCCCGCTTCTGCCCCAGGCGCTCGTCGCGGCCCCTCCCATTCAGGTTCAGGTCGTACTTCCGAATCATCAAACAGAACTTCAGAATCTCGAAGCGCAATCGGTCAACCCGGCCTACCATCCGGAAAGCCAGGTAAGCGATCTTTTTGCGGGTGCGACAGTGGTAAGCCCCGCGACGCCCGCCAGCAGTGCGAATACGGCAGCCACAGCAAACACGAATGAAGCTCCTGCGAGCACCGTAAATGAAACCGCTGACCTGACCGTACAGTCGACGAGCGCGAACGTGAGCTCCTCCACTGACGTGCAAGTCGCGCCGACACCTGCTCAATCGAATACAACCGATACAATCGTCAACTCATTGAACGCGGCGCAGCCTCCCCCGAGCACGGGAATACTCAGCTACACCGCAGGGCCCCACGGCAGCAACCTGACGCTAATGCTGGACGCGCACAATCGCGCGCAGCTCGATCTGATCGACAACACCACCGGTGCGATCGTCGCATCGAGCCCGCTCGACCAGGTAAATCAGGTTGTAGTGACCGGAGCGGACAACGCAAACGACACCCTGACGGTGGATATGTCCAACCCCTTCTGGCTTTCCGGGGGGATTAGCTTCAGCGGCGGCGCGGCCGGGTACGATACCCTGGCGGTGACGGCGCCAGCGGGCGGAAACGTCCACTACACCGCGCTGGGCGGTGGAGCGGGAACGGCGAATGTGACCGATGGCGGTCACGGCACGCTGATCAGCTTCACGGGCCTCGAGCCGGTGAACATCACCGCATCGAGCTATACCTTTTCGCCGGGAACGGGGAACGCAAGCGCCAACGTCAACCTGACGCTCGGCACCGGCAGCTACACGGATCAGGCGACACAAACGACCTACACGGTGAATCAGATCACCGGCAACTACGACGGGACGGCCTTCGAGACGGTAAACCTGCTCGACGTTGCGAACCTTACGATCGACCTTTCGGGTACCGCCGACGGATCGGGCACACCCTTCACAGGAAACGACATAGTCACCATCGCGGGCAACTTCGTTTCCTCTTCTCCATTGAAGAACGTGACGATTGCCACCGGCGCGGGGACGAATAGCGTGACCATATCCGGTCCGAGCGTTGCGCTTCCGGTCTCAGGCGGCGGATTCACTATCGACGGCGGAGCCGGCACAACGAGCCTGGTGGTGAGCGGCAGCTACACGAACGCGTCGATAAATGCGATCGGCATGGCCAGTGAAAACAAATGGAGTCTGTCGCTCGACGGGACTTCGGTCGACTTCACGAATATCACGGGGCCGGTGGACATCCCTGCATCTAACTTCACCTTCTCGCCGGGGACGGTCAACTCGAGCTCCGACGTCTACCTGACGCTCGGCACCGGCACGAGCATCGGCGGTCAGACTGTAAACCAGATTTCCGGCTACGTCGGCGGGAAGGCGTTCAATTCGCTGAACCTGGTCGGAGTCAGCGATCTTACCATCGACCTTTCGGGAACAGCCGACAGTTCGAGCACAACCTACACCGGAAACGACGTAGTCACCATCGCGAGCAACTTCGTCTCGCCTTCGCTGGGCGCGGTGACAATCAAAACGGGAGCGGGAACCAACAGCGTGATACTGGCCGCGCCGAGCATTGCGCTTCCGGCATCGGGCAGCGGCTTCACGATCGTCGGCGGCTCAGGCACGACGACTCTGATCGTAAGCGGCAGCCACACGACCGCGGCGGTCAATGCAACCAGTGCCACCTCGGGCAGCCTGACGCTTGACGGCTCCTCCCTCGACTATTCGAACATCACCTTGCTGCAGATACCCTCGACTGCCAGTATCAGCCCGGACCTCCAGAGCTACATAAACAGTCTCGAGGCCGCGAGCACTGACGGCACCATTAATGAGACGCAGGACCTTCCGGTCGTATCGATCGGAGGAATGCTCGAGTTGAACGGCGTACAGCTCACGGTGGCGGCAACCGAGTCAGGGTCGGTTTGGAGCGGGACCGTGACGATTTCGGCCGGCAGTGGCACGCTGTTCCCCGGCAGGAGCTTTTCGGCATCGATCACCTCTTCGACCACGGCCGCTGCAGTGACCGGGAGCTACACAATCGGGGGCACCTACAGCCTGACCCTGTCTTCGACGGCGACCATGACGCTGACTGTCGGTGAGGCACTGGTGATCAGCGCGACCGGCGTCAGCTTCAGCTACGATCCCGGCGAGCCCGCTACCCAGACCATTGCCACCGTCGTGAACGCTACGGTCAATTCGCCGCAGTTCACGGGGTTTTCAGACGGAACGCTTACCAACTTCGTCCTCCGGGCCGACGGCTTCAGCTTCGACAGCTTCAGTCTCACCGCTTCCTCGCCCAGCCTGGGCGGGATCATCACCGCCACCTCGGCGACGCTGACGGTCTCGAGCTTCGATGTCTCGTACAGGGACGGCACCAATCCGGCCTCGCTGAGCGGCACCGTCGGGCTCACCCTTTCCGGTGTGCAGCTCTATCCGACCGGCGGGTTCGTACAGCTCAGTGCCACCAGCATCACACCGAGCTATGATTTCAGCAGCTTCGACGGGACGAGCGCTGCAGGGACAGGGCAGCTGACCATCGACATCAATGGCTTCACGCTCGGGATCGGCAACGCGCTTCAGGTGACGACGGGCGGCACGGACGTGATTCTGACGCCGGGCCAGGCGGTCATGGCTACAATTGCCTCCGCAACCATAACTTCCCCGCAGTTCACCGGGCTCGGCACCATCCAGGTCAACAACCTGGTCCTCGGCCAGGATGGGTTCTCGATCGGCAATGCCACCTGGTCGAGCAGCGGTTCGGTGAGCATCGGCAGCTTCATCCAGGCCGACGGCGTCACGCTCACGCTCTCCAATCTGGGTCTCCAGTACGGAACAACGCCGGTGATGACCGGCGGGATCGCGGTGTCTGCGTCGGGGGTTGTGCTCTTTCCGACGGTGCCGCTTCTCAGCCTGCAGCTTGGCAACCTTGCGGGTTCCTACAATCTGGCCGATTCGGTCCACCCGGCGGCCTACCTTGGATTGCAGATCCCCAATCTCGACATACCGCTTGGTGACGCGCTCACGATTCATCTCGGTCCCGTGGATCTGAACCCCGGGTTTGCGAACATCGTGCAGGTGGCGGATGCCACGGTCAGCGCAAATCTGTTTTCGGGTCTGAGCAGCTACGATCTGGGCAGCTTCGATCTGACCCCGACCGGGTTCACGCTCGGCTCCTTCAGCATCTCGAGCTCGAGTGCGGTGACGATCGGAGCCTTTCTCTCGCTCTCGAGCCTTTCTATTGATGTAAGCAACTTCGCCATCGATATCAGCCAGCCCCAGCCGATAAGCGGGAGCATCACCGCGACCCTGGGGACGCTCAGTTTGTTCCCGGGCGCGACTTTCTTCACCTCCTCTTTCACGCAGCTCTCGGGAAGCTATGATTTCACGAACGCGACCTCGCCGGGCCAGTTCACCTTCCTGGCCGGCGGCGCAAGTCTCACCATCGGCGATCAATTTACGGTGACTGCGAGCAACGTGACGCTGACGCCGGGGTCTACCACCATTGCGACCATCGACAACGCGAGCCTCACCTTTGCGCCGCTCGACGGCCTTGCGATATCGGTGAACGGACTGGTGGTGCAGCCGACCGGCGTTTACATCGATTCCGCGACCGCCACTCTCTCCTCGGGTATTACTATCGGTTCGATCCTGGCAATCCAGAATCCGACTATCACGCTGACCAACGTCAACTATGTCTTCGGCAGCGGGCTGGCGACCGGAACGGTCGGAATCACGAGCAGCGGAGCGTCGCTGGCGCTGGGAGCAGCGCTGAACAGCTCGGCCAGCAATCTGACCGCGACCTACAACCTCGGCACTGGCCGGCTTTCGGCGTCGCTCGACAGCTTTGGCCTTACACTGGCTGGATTCGCCACCTTCACTTCCGGCCCGGCGGACATCAGCTACACTCCCCAGAGCGACGGAACGGCGAAAATGCTCGTCGGAGTCACCGGGATGGAGGCGTTCCTTGGCACAGGGACGGGCTCGGGAAGAACCGGCATCGATTTCGCGGATGGCACGCTGGCGCTCGCAGTCTTCAAGGCTACCGACGGGACGATCACCTACGCTCTTGATGCCCAGGGCTCGGCCAGCCTGCTGGGTATGCCTGCCGGCTCTCTTACCATCAACTCCGGCAACCTGGAATTCCGCAGCAATACGGCCGGCGCCGTTTCGGAGACCGTCACGGCCGGAACGAACACGCTGCACCTGGATTTCACCGGCAACGAGCAATCCGCCTACGCGGCCAACCTGCACATTTCAGTCGGAACTTTTGCGTCGCTGAAGGGCGATTTCGGCTTCAGCGTCGCGACCGCTACCGGGGGACAGACCTATGTAGCCATCGGCGCGACCAACGTTACGGCGACTGTTGCAGCTGGTGACGTCAGCGTCGTGATCGACGGTGCGAGCCTCGGCCTTCTGATCGAGCCGGGGACATCACCGGCGCCTGCCACCTACGCGCTTGTTGCGGGTGGAGGTACAGACAGCCTCAATGGAGTTACCGGTCTGACACTGACCGCCACCGAGCTGTCGGTACGGGTACGGAATGGGCTCGATCCGAGCGCCGTGACCGGACTGCCCGCCCAGGTCGCGACTCCGGGCGGCAGCGTGAGTCTGGATTTCGGCAGCCTGGGATCGGGCACGGGCAACATCACCGACGTCGAGGGCACCGCCACGCTCGCAATCGCGGACTTTGTGTCGATCTCGGGCAGCTTCGGGTTCCAGCAGTTCACCGACGGTGCGGCGACCTTCCTCGCTGTGGGCGCCTCGAATCTATCCATCGTGCTGGGAACCTCGGCTACCAATCTGACGCTCGCCAATGCAAGCTTCGGATTGATAATTGCACCGGGTACCGGCGGCGCCTCAGCCACCTATGCACTCCAGGCCACGGGCAGCAGCAATTCTGCCGACACGAGCCTCAACGGAGTTCCCAATTTAAATCTGAATGCTTCCAATCTTCTTGTCCGGGTGCGGCGCGGGCTGGACGTCACCGGCAACAGCTCCGTGCCGACTTCGGTCCAGACACCGAACGGGCCGGTCACGCTCGACTTCTCGGGTCTCGGTTCAGGGACCACGGACGTGACCGATATTGAGGGCCATCTCACGCTCAGTGTCGCGGGCCTCGGCTCGATCACGGGCGACTTTGGATTCCAGACCTTCACTGATGGGGCTACCGGAACGACGGAGTGGGCGATCGGCGCCACCGGCACCAACATCGTCGTCGGCACGGCAACTACCAACTTCACGGTCCTGGACGCCACGCTTGCGCTGCTCGTTCGCCCCGGCGACGGTGTCAACCCGACGACCTACGCCCTTGCGGCGACCGCCGCCTCGGCAAACCTGAACGGGGCAGGAGTCCTTACGGTCAGCGCTTCGAACCTGCTCGTTCGCATTCGCCAGGGACTCGACCTTTCGACCGCGAGCGGTCTGCCGACGAGCGTTCAGACTTCCGGCGGTGCGGCCGCCTTCGACTTCAGCGGCCTGCCGGCGGGCTCATCGAATCTCGTTGACGTCGAGGGAACGGTTACCCTTTCGGTGGGCTCCTTTGTCACCCTGGGTGGAAACTTCGGTATCCAGAGCTATACCGACGGTGTGGATCATTACCTTGAGTTCGGCGGTACCGGCATAACGGCGACGCTTACCGCAGGCAGCGTCAACCTGACCATTGCCAACGCGACGCTGGGAGTGGTGGTGAAGCAGGGGACGACGGCCGGCTATGCAGTTGAGGCAAAGGGAAGCTCGAATCCCGCAGATACTTCGCTCAACGGCGTGTCCGGCCTTACGCTCAACGCGTCGAATCTCCTGGTCCGCGCGCGCGACGGCCTCGACGTCTCCGCGCTGCCGGCGACGCTTCCCGGCGCGATCCATACCTCCGGCGGCGACGTTACGCTTGATTTCTCGGGGCTCGGTTCAGGTTCGAGCGCAGTAACAGACATCGAGGGCCATCTGACCCTCGCGATCGCCGGATTTGCCTCACTTGAGGGCGATTTCGGCTTTCAGAAGTTCACCGACGGGGCGAGCAGCGCCCTCGCGATCGGCGCTCTCAACGTAACCACGGTACTCGGAACACCCACGGTCAACGTTACCGTGGCCGGCGCGAGCCTCGGCCTGCTGGTGAAACCGGGCGTGGGGTACGCACTGATTGCCAACGGCGGAACCGACACGCTGAACGGTGTGCCCGGCCTGACGCTCAGCGCCTCGGGACTGACGGTTATGAGCCGGCAAGGCCTGGATCCGTCCACCGTTACAGGCATGCCGACCTCGGTCCAGACCTCAGCCGGCAGCGTCAGCCTGGACTTCAGCGGACTTGGCGCTGCCGATGTGACGGCAATCGCCGGGCATATCACTCTGAGCATCGCAGGATTCGTTTCGCTTACCGGTGACTTCAGCTTCACGCAGACAACTTCCGGGACCCTCACGAAGATCCTCGTCGGCGCAACCGGTGTAGACGCCTTCGTGGGCTCCTCCGACCAGTCGTTCGGCGTCCAGGTCACGGGAGCGAGCCTGGGTCTGGTGGTCTACCGCGACAGCACCAAGTCCGGCTCGACCTACGCACTCGAGACCTCGGCTCCCAATATCACCATTAACGGGCTGCCCTCGGAGATCACGCTGACCGGCGGGATCAGCGTCGCCGTCAATACCACCGGTGGCGCGGTCAACGAAACTATCGCATCTTCCGGACAGACCATCACGTTCACCGACGGCACAAACGGCAGCGCCGACCAGAAAAACATCAGATCGATCGGCGGCAGCCTGACGCTGGGCGTCGGATCGATTTTCACGGTTACCGGTGATTTCTCCTTCACCAAACTTGTCAATGGTACGACGACGCTGCTGCTTATCGGCGCTGCAAACGTGGCGACGGGGACCGGCACGTCGGTAGCCGCAGACGGCGGTGCCGGCAGCTTTACCCTGTCGAAGGGCACGCTCGGCCTGGTGGTGTTCGGCGACGGAACCTACGCCTTGAAGGCCTCGGGCACGGCGACCGCGACGGTCGGCGGCGGCGCGCTCTCAGCCAGCGCGACTCTCACCATCCGGATCAACACCACAACCAGCCAGCAGAACCAGACAGTGACGGTAGGGACCACGACGGTAGCGGTGGTCTTCTCCTCCTCCGAGGTTGCGACGGTCTCCGGCGGCACGACGACTGTCTTCAAACAGATCACGGTGGGCGATGCCACCCTCAATATCGATAATACGCTGATCATCACGGCGGGCCAGGCCACCTCCACAACACCGGTGGCCGGTGCGGAAAGCATTCCGCTGACATCCGTCACGCTGACGCTTCAGAACCCCGGCAACTCGCTTGTTCTCTTCTCCATCAGCGCCGATTCGGCGGAGTACATTACCTTCAGCGGAACGGTGACGGCGACCGCGGCGAGTGCCGCAGGCCTTCCGGTCCGTGCCGACGGCTCGAGCTGGGTGTCCGGCGACAAGGCGCTGGTGCTCGCCAACGTTTCCTTCTCGATCGGATCGATCGTCACCTTCACTGCGAACCAGATCGACGTACAGCATTTCACCTCCGGCAGTGTCACAACCGACAGCTTCGCGTTCAGCGGGGCGGTCATCACCTTCTACGCCGGTTCCAGGCCGATGGTGAGCCTGAAGGGCAGCCCGAGCTTCCATTACAGCACGGCCGACGGTTTCAAGCTGGACTCGTTCACCAGTCCGGGCTTCAGCTTCCTCGGCGAACCCGACCCGCCGGCCACGGCTCCTCTGGGACCTGTCACGCTGATCGGCCCCAGCGTCAGCATAGGGAACTTTGATTTTGGTTTTGGCTCCGGAACGACGGCCAACCTTTCAGCCACCATCACGATATCGGCGGCGACGGCCACGATCGGAGCTTCCTCCAGTCCGGTTCATGCCAGCATGACCGGGGTGAGCGGCAGTTTCGACGTCACGGTCGGATTCGATCTCGCGAACCTGTCGGCGGCGCCCACGGTGAGCGCCAACGGCTTTACGCTGTCCGCGCAGACCTTCACCGTCGTGCTCGGTTCCTACCTGACGCTGTCTGCGGGACAGCCGGGCGGCACGCAACCCGGTATTCTGTTTGATCCGACGGCCGGCCCGACCCAGGATCTCGTCGCCTTCAGCTCCCTCACCGCGACGCTCAATATCGGTGCGGTGAGCATTTCCGGCAGCGCATACAACTTCGCGATCGAAGGAAACGGCAGCTTCCTGGCAAAGAGCGGATTCGGGGTGTCCATCAGCCTGGGCCAGAATGGCAACGGTGACGCCGCCAGCGCTTTCGACTGGCCGTCCTGGTTCCCGTTGCAGTCGGCTTCCATCACCCTGGTGTGGTCGGACTTCAATACCGATCCGTCGAACTTTGTGATCGAGCTCTCGGCGGCCGTGAGCCTGAACAGCCTCAAGGGCGTCCCGTTGACCGTTAGTGGCTCGGTAACGGACATGGTTATCGATCCATCGCTTGTCGGTTCCGGGAAGTTCCCGATCGTATCGATCGGGTCGGCCACGCTGACTGTGCAGGGCGATCTGTTCGGCGGAACGGTGGACGGCACGCTGATCGTCGGCGTGGTACGGTTCGACGCGAACGGAGCCCTGGTCGACGGGCTCGGCAATCTCGTCGGCACCACCACACCGGGCACGGGTGCGATCACCAACGTCTTCTACGGCGGCATCGAGGCGGGATTCAGCCTCGGCGGCATGGCCGGATTCAATATCCGTGTCGGGCTGTCCGAGTACGGACCGCTTCAGATCTACGTCGAGGCCGGCGTGGCGATCCCGCTCGGCAATACCGGGCTCTTCCTGAGCAACTTCCGCGGCGGCGTCGAGTTCAACGCGCAGTTCCCGGCAATCACCATCTCCAATCCGGCCCAGGCAAGCGACGCTCTTCAGCTTCGGCAGCCGGGCTTCAGCACACCCGACAGCCTGACCACGGCGCAGTGGGAGGCGCAGCTGCGAAGTCAGGTGGTCACGCAGTTCCGAAACGGCGTTGACGGCTGGTCTAATCTCGGCAGCGCATCCATGATCATCCAGGCCGGGGCGACGATCTATGAGGGCACACCTCAGGTGTTCCGGGTCGACGCGGACGTCCTCTTCGACACAACCGGCAAGTTTCTCGTCATCGGTTCGGCCACCTTCGGCAACAGCCTTTCGGTCGGAGTAAAGATGTACGCGGATCTGGGCCCGCTGTTCAGCGCGGCGGCAGGCAATCAGAATGGCGTCGCGCTCAATATCCTGTTCCTGATGGAGGTCCCGTCGCAGAACACGGCCAACCCGATTACACCTCCGATCTACAGCCTCTACGGGGTCACGACGTTCTCCTACATCAATAACGTATTCCAGATCTCCATCGCCGGTGCGGGGGATCTGAACGTCCTGGGCGGGCTCCAGGCGCACGTCGAGGCCACGCTCACGCTCACCTTCACCTCCAACAGCTTTACCGTCACGCTTTCGGGCGGCTCGTTCTCGATCCCGCAAATCCAGTCCGATCCCCTGGGCACGGTCGCCGGCACCCTGACGATTCAGTCGCTGAACGGCAATGTCAATGTCTGGGGCGGGTTCCTGCTCGTCCCCAACCTGCACGGTTTTCAGTCGCTCGGAATCGAAATCAGCGGGCAGGTCTTCATAAAGCTGAACACTACCAACGTGGCCAAACAGGTTACGCTCTCGAACGGGACGCTCAATCTCAAACCTGCTTCATTCGAGCTGTTCGTCAACGGCGCCGCCAATTTCAAGGTCAGCGGTGAACAGCTCTTCCAGCTCAATGGAACGCTGAGCTTCGAGATCGCCAACGGCAGCATGACTCTGTTTGTGCAGGCCCAGCTGCTGATGGGTCCGGATCCGCAGAATCCGATTCTCACCTTCAACGCCAACGGACTCATCTTCGTTCAGGTGGTCGGAACTTCCCAGATCCCCGCCGGGTTCGCAGCCAAGATGACGCTGAGCATGGGCGCGAGCGTACCGGGAATCACATTCAACGAAAACTGGCTCCTGGTGATGAACACCACGGGCGTGGATGTAACCTATTTCATTCCCGCCCCGGTCGGGAACGGGACGCCGGTGCCGACTGTGATGGGGCCCGATTACAGCTCGAGCAACCCCAACGCCCTTGTCAGCTATGAGACCACGGTCAACGGCCACAGGGCGCTTGTCATCCCGAACGGGCCGCCGTCGACCGGACTCGCGAGCTATGCGAACTGGACACCGACCCTGCCCAACACTCCCTACCTGGTGATTCTGGGCCGGGGCTCCCTGACGGTTGCAAATAGCTTCGTCATGACCGGTAACATCAACATCGTGGCCGCTTTCGGTTCCTCGGGTTTTGTTTTCAGTCTTGATGCGAACGCCACGCTCGCGCTCCAGGTAAGCGGGAATACGGTGTTCTCCTTCGTGGCGGTCGGCGGTATTCAGCTCAGCAACTCGGGGATCGTGGCTGCGTTCAGCCTGTCCATGTCTTCCGGGTTCAGCATCCCGAGCTCTCTCGGTTTCAGCATGTCTGGCACCTACCTGCTGGAACTGAACACGACCGGGGTCGCCGCGACCGTCAACGGCATATTTGTATCCGCCGGCACCAACGGGCTCTATGCGAACGTTCACGCCGTGGGAGAGCTGAAGTTCGTCGGCGGAGTGGTGGATCTCCACGGCAGCTTCGACATCACTGCGACCGGCAGCAGCCTTAGCGTCGGGGTCGACGCGAACCTCACCTTCCTCCATGCGACGTTCACCGCCTCGGGATTCGCAGCAATCTACTACGACGCTCACCCCGGCGTCGCCCTGCGGATCGCGCTCAGCCTGCCCGGCGGAGCCCAGGGCTTTGCGCCGGTGGCGGCGCTCAGCAACAACTTCGTCATCAGCGGCGCCTTCACCCTGGCGATCAACACCAGCTCGATCACGCGCCACGACCAGAACAACGTTGCCATCGCGAGCGGCGCAGGCGTTTCGGTTTCGAACCTCGGCGTCTACATGTTCGGGTTCAATCTCACCGGCAGTCTCTCCATCGGCATTACCGGTGCCGGGTTCGGAATCGATGTGTCCTATCTCCATCTCAATTTCTTCGGGCTCGCGAGCGTGACGCTCACCGGCTACTACCATCCTGACGGCAACTTCCGGTTTACCGGTTCGGCAGGCTTCCAGATAGGCAACCACACCGTTGGATTGGGCGGCACGGTCACCGTCACGATTTCCAACAGTGGTTTCGCCGCGAGCGTGAGCGGTTGGGCGGCGTTCCTCGGTGTTGAGGCCGGCGCCAGCGGATCGGTCGTCATAAACAACGGCTCGGTGGACATAACGGTGTCCATCTATGTCGTGGTCGTTCCGGCCGTGCACATTCACACCCCGGCGGTCAAGGTTGCGGGCGTGACGATCATTCCGGCGGTCAACATAGACACGCCCGCAGTCGTGGTTTCGGGCTCGCACACGTTCCACCTCGGAAACACGAGTCCTCCTCCGTACGTTCCCCAGCCACCTGCACTGGCCGGCGTCGACAACGGCATCCTCGTGCTCTTCATCGGATCCGATGTCAACAGGCGTGTGGATTCCAACGGAACGGTAACCGGAGCGAAGGCCGCGGAGAACTACACCCTCACGCTCGGTTCGAACGCAAACACAATTCTGGTCTCGGCTCTCGGCTACACTCAGACTTACACCGGCGTGTACAGTATCCTCGTCAACAACACCCTCAGCGGCAACGACACGATCACTATCAGTTACAGCATCAATCTGCCGGTGAGCATCACGCTCGGTTCCGGCAACAACTCGATCAATACCGGGTCCGGAGCGGCCACGGTTCACATCTCCGGCAACGGCGCCAACAACGTGACCACCGGCGACAGCGCCCACATCACTATCGCGGGCGACGGCGCGAACATTGTCTCGACCGGCAGCGGTTCGACCGTGGTGATCTCAGGCGACGGCGCGAACAATGTAACCACCAACGGCGGCTCGGCACCGTTTACGATTTCGGGTAACGGGAACAATACGGTGCACGTCAGTAACGGCGGCACGTTCTCCTTCACCGTATCGGGCACCGGCGCCAACAACATCACGATCGCAGGCGGTTCCCCCACGTTAAACGTGGCATCGAGCGCTTCCGGCGCCAACCGAATATTGATCAACACCAGTGCGGCCAGCAGCGTTGCGATCAGCGGCAACGGCAACAACCGTGTGACCGTGGCCGGCACGGGCACACCGACCATCACCGTGACAGGCAACGGCGGGAACCAGATCGCGACAGGCGCGGGCGCGGCCACGATTACCCTTCGGGGCTCGGGCACGAGCAACGTGACTGCAGGCACGGGCTTCGCCACGATCTACGACCAGGGCGCGGGCAGCACGATCGTCCAGGGTGGCTCCGGCGGCGGTGTTCTGATCGGCGGCGTGACTGCCGGCGGCGTAGCCTTCACGACGAAGGGTACTTCGAGCGTCTCGACGGTTTTCGGCAATTTCTCGGTGCGAATGTCCGGCTACGCGAACTACGTTCTCAGCGACGCCGCATTGAATTACGGCGCGTTCAGTCTCACGCTCAGCGGGGTCAAAGACGTGACGCTGAACGCGGCAGCAGGTCAGGCAGCCCACACGTTCACACTCAACGGCTGGACTGGTGCGGCTACGCTCAGTGGCGCCGGCGGCGACAACACCGTGATATCGATGCCGGCGGCAGGTGTCTCGAATCTCACCTATATCCTCAGCGACTCGCTGTTGCAGGTCACAGGCAGCGTGAACCAGGCGATTCTCATTACCGACATACAGACCGCCGACCTGACGGGTGGAACCGGCACCAACAGCTTTGACGTGTCCGGTTGGACCGGCGACGGTCGCCTCTCAGGGCCGAATGGCTCGTCCAATTCGCTGATCGCCTCGGGCGATGTAGCTGTCTATTCGCTCTCCGATACCTTCATTGGGCGGACAGGTCACGGTACGATGACGCTGGATCGAATCCAGCGTGCGACTTTGACCGGCGGAGCCGGTTCGAACGTGTTCGATGTCAGCAATTGGAGCGGAACTGCCAGTCTGAATGGCGCCGGAGCCAACGACACCTACAATCTCACCCTGTACGGTACCACCAGCGCCAGGTTCACCGTCGCCGATACGGGGTCGAGCTCAGGTGACATCCTGAATATTTCGGGCCCGCAGAACTTCATCGTCACCGCGAGCCAGGTGCGGAACGGCACGGAGCTGGCTACCTACAGCGGCATCGAGGTGCTCGACGTCAACGGCGCGGTGGACGGACTAACCTATTACGTGCAGAGCACCGCCTCCGGCGTGACCACGTCGATCGCGACCGGTGGAGCCGGCAGTTTCATCGATGTCGGTAGCACCGCCGGCGTGGTTCCCTCGGTACCGGGCGTGTTGGGCACGATCCGGGGAACCCTGTCGGTCTCAGGCGGCGGGACTATGCTCGTCGACGACACGGGCAGCGGTTCTCCTCAGACGGGCACGCTCACGCCGACCTCGCTCACCGGGTTCGCGATGGGTTCCGGCGGCATCCAGTACCAGGATCTGAGCCTCCTCACGATCAACCTCGGTGCCGGCGGCAACACGCTTGCGATTAACGACATCAACCCGGCCACGCACACGGTCGTTGACGGTGGCCGGTCGGCCGGCGACAGCGTCAACGCCTCTTTTGCGGGCAACTTCGACGGGCGTCTCGATCTGACCGGTTTCGAACACGGCACCGTGGTGGTTACGGACAACTTCCGCGGCACGCTGAACGACAGCGCTCCCGGCCACCTGGAATCCGTGCAGATCGGCGGGTCCATGACGAACTCCGGGCTGCTGACTGCGGGCAGCATCAATACGATGAGCGTGGGTGGCGACCTCGCCGGCATCGTCTCCGTAACCGGTGATCTCGGCAGCCTGAGCGTAGGTGGCTCGCTCGCCGGCACGGTTTCCGTGCAGAACACGCTCGGCAGCCTCGATGTGACCGGCGATGTCTCCGGCACCGTGACCGAGTCGGGGACGATC
>CAZNYW010000027.1:36899-52165 GCA_964577375.1 uncultured Spirochaetales bacterium
CAGCCTCGATGTGACCGGCGATGTCTCCGGCACCGTGACCGAGTCGGGGACGATCAATTCACTCACCATCGGCGGCTCGCTCACCTCGACCGGCATCATTACTGCCGCGAACTCGAGCGATCCGGTCGAAGTTCCCGCGATTCCTCAGACGACCTTCGCCAATATCAACACCATGAGCCTGGGCGGCGACCTTGCGGGAATTGTCTCCGTAACCGGTGATCTGGGCAGCCTGAGCGTAGGTGGCTCGCTCGCCGGCACGGTTTCCGTGCAGAACACGCTCGGCAGCCTCGATGTGACCGGCGATGTCTCCGGCACCGTGACCGAGTCGGGGACGATCGCGAGCCTCACCATCGGCGGCTCGCTCACCTCGACCGGCTCTATCACCGCTTCCAATACGAGCGATCCGAGCGCACTGCCGCCGGTCGATCCGCCCTTCCTGGGCAACATCAACACGATGAACGTCGGTGGCGATCTTGCCGGGCACGTCTCGGTATCGGGTGATCTGGGCAGCCTGAGCGTGGGCGGGAATCTGAGCGGGACCGTTCTGGTGAACAATACCCTCGGCGACCTCGCCGTGACCGGCGACCTGTCCGGTACGGTAACCGAGTCCGGGACGATCGATTCGCTCACCATCGGCGGTTCGCTCACCTCGACCGGCGCCATCTCGGCGGTCAACGTCACGCCCGCCCTGGGCAATATCAACACGCTGACGATCGGCCAGGATTTCGCGGGTTCGGTGACGGTGTCCGGCACCCTTCACGAGCTCATCATAGTCAACGGTTCGATGACCCCGACTGCGACGCTTACGGTGGGCAACCTGGACAGCCTCACGATCGGCCCCGACCACCTCAGCGTGGGTCAGAACCTGGCGGGCGTGATTACGGTCTCCGGCACGCTGGGGAGCCTCCGCGTAGCAGGCGGGACGCCAGGGACGATTATCGCCGGACACATCGGCACGATAGCGGTGTACGGCGGTTTCGGTCCTGTAGTTCTCAACGTGACGGAGAACGGCATCCAGCGACTCGTGGAAGCCGCGACCCCGGACCAGCCCTATCCGTTACCCGATCCTTCCGCGGTCGCGCTTGCACCGGGACAGACGGGATACGTCAACTTCCAGTTCTATTATGAGTCCGGCGTGCTGCCGAACCCGCAGCTTACCGTTCGGGTGGCGAACGGTGTAGGTCCCGCACCGGACCAGTATGACCTGAGTCTCATCACCTATAACGATGTGGCCAAGTTCAACCTGGCGCGACTCGACGCTTCCGGTGTCGCCGGAGTGCGCAACGTCGTCGTCGAGGGCGATCTTTTGACCGCAGTAAGCGCGCAGGCGGCAGCGTTCTTCATGGTTCCCGGCCCCGGCGGGTCGATGGTTCAGGATGCAACGCCGGCGGGGATCCGGCTGCCTGCCGACCATCTTGCCGGCGTCAGCATCCGCGATTTCGCCCCCGACGGCTACATCCGGGCAGCATCGATTCAGGCGGTCGCTTTCGGGTCGTTCAGAGAGCGCTGCTGGATCCTGACAGGAGCCCAGGCAAATGCTCATGACGCAGAGGAGCTCCTGGCACGTGGCACACGAATCGTCCAGGCCGCCGACACCTTCAGGGTCGCGTTTGCCGACCTGCCGACGCAGCACGTCGCGCTCTTCTTTGCCACCGAGGAACGCGGCTGGCACTTCAACAACGACAGTATCCTCTTCGAGGTGCAGAGCGTTGTGACCGCGAACGCTGAGGGCACCGCCAACATCACCACGCAGAGCAATGCCGCCCGCGGCGCCGCGACAGCGCTTGTTACGGTAATGCCGGTCCCCGGCTGCCACGGACGCCTCGAAGACTCTGTGGTGAATACGATAGCGATCAATGGCGACGGCGCCTCCATCCAGACTCGACAGTGGATCTCCCAGGGGATCACGAGCGGCGGCCCGCTTGGAGATCTGATCCTCTCGTCAAACCGCGGCATTACCAACGTGACGGCGCCGAGCATCTTCGGGTCGATCAGCGCCGTTGGTCCTCTCACCGGGACTATCCAGACGACGGGCCTGCGAACCGATCCGATCACCGGCGCGGTGACCTCGGTCCCGGCGACCATCGGCCGGCTGTATGTCGTTCTCTCCTGCGGGCATGAGCACGACGATGGGTGGTTTTTTCATGGCTGGAACTGGAAGGATCAGCCGCAGGTCGTTGCCACGACAATCTCAATCGGCGGCGGCGGGATCCGCGGCAGCATAGTCAGCCGTGGCGATTTGATCAGCACGATTGTGTCCCATGGCGGGATCAGCGGAGTCATCGCCGTGCAGGGTAATCTCGGCGTGAACTGGATGTCGCAGGGCTCGATGCGGCGCTTCGGTGGCATCGTCTCTGACGGACCGCAGAGCGGCGCGGTCGTCGTGCTCGGTGACCAGATCGGGGATGTCACGATTCACGGCGGACTGAAGGGTGGTGACTACGCAGTAGCCGGTGACATTCTGGGCAACCTCACCATCGACGGCGGGCTCTGTTACGGATCGACTCTCGTCTCCGGCGGCTCAATCGGCAGCGCGAGTCTGGGTACCGCGCTTACGGTGCATGGCGAGAATCGGGGCATCATAGCGGCGTTCGGATCGATCACCTTCGCGAAGCGCGCCCCGCGCGGTTGGGTATTCGACAACGCCGGCGCGGATCCCACCGGTCCGGACGCGATGGCGATTACTGCGATCTTCACCTACCAGTCGGCGCCGCTCTCGCTCGACATCAATCCGCTCGACCTGGGCGGACTCGCGATGATCCAGACGAACCTCGACAACCTTTTCGTCAATTGCCAGGGCAACCTTGCCAGCCGGCCCGGTGGCGTGACCGTCCCGACCGGCTGCCACTGCGGCGCGGACCACGGCCATGCCGGACATGGGGACGCCCACAAGTTCTAGTAATTGAAAGGCTGCGAAGGCTTCGAGCTATGCGGGGCGATACCGAAGTCTATTCCTGTCACCAGCGCCACCTTCAGATGCCTGCCGGGCGGAAGCGGATCCACCACAATATCTACCGGAATTGAAGCCTTTCCCAGCTCAAACCTCCATCCGGCTGTGAAGACCAGCGAGGGCATGACCTTGACGGTGCCTCCGTCAGAAAACGGCTCTATTCTCGGGCCGAGAGCAGTTTGCAGTCCGAACGGCATATGAATTCCCAGAAGCAGAGTGCCGGAGGGCAGGAAGAAGTTCTGGTCGAGCCCGGAAGCCTCGACGAGCTGGTTGACGGTGACGCTGTAACCTGCGTTGCCGATTGGTATCCGTTCGGTAAGCGATATTCCTATCGTGCTGTAGACGGGGAAGTAGGTAGTGCTCCCGGGATAGAGCTTCTGAATGGAAGCGTTGAAGTCCGCCGGTGTCTGTGACTGGTATTCCACGCCGACTCGTCCGCCGAGAAAGAGCCACGGTGTCCCGGATGCGCTCCCTGACGCGCCTTGTGCCGCGGCGAGAAAGGGTGTGGCAGTCAGGATTGCTCCGACCAGGAGAAGAACGCGCCATGTTCGCTTCAGCACTTCGCCCATATTGTAACCTCCGTTTAAGCGTCCGGCACAGGCGGCGCCGGCGTGGAATTCCCTATGATATTTCCCGGTGAGCGAACGAGAGGGAGTTCTCGAGCCACGTGTCCATGCGCAGCACGGACCGACGCCTCTTCACCGCAAGACGCTGCGCGTTCGATTGCGCGATCCGGAGCATCCCTGCCGCGACGCGCCCTGCGCCGGGAACTCGAAGCCTGAGCGCTGTCTTCAGCGACAAACGCAGCGCCGACGGGAGAAAGCGTTTCATTACGTCATCTTCGGCACTCAGGTAGAGTCGTGCGCTGCCGGGGTCACCCTGACGCGCGCAGCGGCCGAACAGCTGACGGTCAATACGGCCCGATTCATTGGCGTCACAGGCTATTACGTGCAGCCCCCCGATTTCCGCAACGCCCTTTCCCAGCACAATATCGGTGCCGCGTCCCGCCATGTTGGTTGCAATGGTGATCACGCCGGCGGAGCCGGCCAGGCCGACGACTCCCGCCTCCTCCCGATGCCTGATCGCGTTGAGCACCATGTGCTGCAGCCCAATCTGCTCGAGCCGCACCGAAAGCTCTTCGCTATCGCGTACGCTGCGGGTACCTACGAGGATCGGGCGGTTCTCGTTGTGCACAATTTCGATTTCCCGGACTATCGCCTGCCACTTGTCCTCGAGGTCGGGAAAGGCCCGGGTCGGGTAGATGCGCCGACGCGACGGACGGTTCACGGGAATTGTCACAACCGGGAGATGATAGATTGCCCAGAGCTCGCTGGCCGCCTCGTGGGCGGTTCCGGTCATGCCGGAAAGCAGGTCAAAGAAGCGGTAGAAGCGCTGAAAGCTTAAGCGCGCCAGTGTCTCGGTGGGGGGCGACATACCGACGCCCTCCTTTGCCTCGATCATCTGGTGGAGGCCGAATCTCCACGTCCGCTGCGGCATCTGCCGGCCGGTAAACTCGTCGACGATGATCACTTTGCCGTCCTGGATGAGGTACTGGTTGTCCCGTGCAAAGAACTCGCGTGCCGAGAGAGCGTGGCGGACCAGATCGGCATAGCCGCTGAAACGTTTGGCCTGCGGGAGGCGCTCGTGGAAATGGGGTAAAAGTTCTATCTCCTTGTAACGCGCATTCACCTGATAGTCGACGTTCTTTTGAAGCGATCCCGCGAGGGTGTCCGCTTCCATGCAGGCGTCCAGAAAGAGGTCATTGGGTTCGGAGCGTGAGATGATGAGCGGGGTGACTGCTTCGTCGATCAGCAGGCTGTCGGCTTCATCGACGATAGCGGCGTGAATTCCGCGCATGACCAGACCGCGGTCTATATCGATGCCTCCCCCGAGGAAACGGGCGATCGAGCGACGGGAGGCGTGCTGGAGCTTTCCGAGCCAGAGCCGGTCGCGAAGGAAATCCGCAACGATCTCCTTGTTTGTCGTGTAGGCCACCTCCTGCCGGTAGCCCTCACGCCGCTTCCCGGGTTCCATCCCTCCGGTCACGCAACCGACTGAAACAGAGGCGAAGCGGTAGAGGGGTTCCATCCAGCGCGAATCGCGCTCTGCCAGATAGTCGTTGACCGTAATCACATGACAGGGGAGGCCTGTCCACCCACGGAGGATCGCGGCGAGCGCTGCGGTCAGCGTCTTTCCTTCTCCGGTGGCCATCTCGATCAGGAATCCTTCGTACAGCGCTATTGACCCTGCAAGCTGTACCTCGTAGGGGCGCAGTCCGATATGGCGAGCCGCCGCCTCGCGGAGGGCCGCAAGCGCCGTCGGTACGAGCTCGCGATAGCCGCGCGCTCCACGGCGGAACTGTTCTCTGAAATCCAGAAGGCGGGCCCGCAATGCGCTTTCTGCGAGCGAGCTGAAAGTGCCGGCCATTTCATCGACCTCGTGTGCGCGGGCAAGAAATTCGCCGATTTTTCCCGGACCGGAGCCCACCCAGCCGGAGAGAGCATAAAGGTGTGCGTCCAGGCCTTTGTAGGGCTCATCGGGTTTCCTGATTTGCGTTCTGTGATAGTCGTCGCCGGTGTTCATCAGTTATATCTGGTACCGCGCCTGGATGAGCTGCCTGAGCTTCAGGTAGGCCCGTTGCAGGAGCGGCATCGGCGGGAGCCGGAACCGTACCTCACCCGAAAGGCCCTGGTAGAGCGGCGCCTGGTCTCGCTGCGAGATTTTGAGGCGCAGCTCGTAGAAGGTTTGCGACGCCGTGGTGCCGTTCCCGCTCGTCCCGGCGGTGGCAACGTTGCCGCCTCCCTGAAGCCCTAGGGCCCTGGAGGGGAGCTGATTCTGCTGCATCGGAATGCGGGTCATTGCGGTTACCGGAACCGTCAGAGCCGGATCGTCGGCCAGTCTCACCTGCGCTTCACTGATGTCGTTCGAGAAGATCGAGGAGGCGTTCTCCTGCGATATCACCGAGTAGAAATAGAAGGAGGTCTCGTCGATCACGTGCCCGAGCTTCGTGCCCCGCTGAATCCAGGTACCATTGAGCTGATCGACTGTCGGCGCGACCCAGGTGCCGGCGCTGTCAGCGGTGACGACGAGGTCCGATTCCTGCTTTCGGAGACGGGCCAGCTGTTGATCGATGCTCGCAATGGTACTCTGAATTGTCTGGAGATCGGCCGGGCTGGCATTGAGGGCGCGATCCTGCAGATAGGTCGCTTCCCTGAGATGGGCCTGCACTTCATCCATTCGAAAGGAGAGATCACGGTTCGAAAGCCGAAGAAGCGCCGTCCCTTTCGTTATCGGCGTATCCGATTTGACCAGAACTTCATCGACGAAGCCGGCTACGTTGTTTGTGACGATCTCGTCCTGTGCAGCCTGCAGCACGCCGGGAGCCCGGAATCCATTGGAGAAGGGAATTATCCCGAGTGTTGCCACGAGCGCGGCGAGGAGTATGGTGCAGACCGCGACCGCCCGCAGGCGCGTCCGTTCGAGGCGCGGGCTTGTGGCGAGGTAATGGATGAGGCGCAGGAATGGGGTCACAACCCAGGCGACCGCACACACGGCCGCCATGATTATGCCGAGAAGGAGAAATCGGTCCGCGATGATTACCAGTATCGTGGAAAAGACGACGAGCTTGTAGAGTCCGCTCGCAATACCGAACACGGTGAGCCACACCGCCTCCGATGTCGAGTCAGCGGAGCCCGTTGATGCCGTGTATCCGAAGGCATAGCGTTCGACAATGTGCCGGAGCTGCTGCGAGGAGCGGGTGTGCAGATTTGGAATGTCGAGAAGGTCCGAAAGTATGTAGTAACCGTCGAAGCGCATCAGCGGGTTCACGTTGAACACCAGGGTTGAGACCGACGCCACGATCATCATGTTGTAGGCGAGAGCGTGAAGCGTTCCAATGCCGGTGTTGGCCCATACAAAGACGGCGATCGCCGCAACGAAGAGCTCCGCGATCATTCCGGCCGCCCCCACCAGCACCCGCTGCCATTTGCTGCGAAAGGACCAGGCGGCGGTGGAATCGGTGTAGGGCAGGGGATTGAAGATGAGGAACATGATCCCCATGGTGTGGACGCTGCCGCCGAAGCGGCGCACCGTAATTGCATGGCCGAACTCGTGCAGAGTCTTGATCAAAATGAGGGCGACGTAGAGCAGCGGCAGATTGGAAAGCGAAAGAAGCCCCTGCGCCTGCACGCGCAGATCTCCGAAGTGTCCGACCACAGTCGCCGACGCGGCGATCACCACGACCAGCCAGACAAGCGCCCCGAACGGGCTCACAACAAGCCGTATGAGGGGCAGAAGCCGCCGCAGCAGCCCGTTTGGATCGAAGAGCGGGATCCGGAAGAACATGATGTTTCGCAGCGAGGCATGACGAATGGACTGCCGGCGTTCCTTGAAGCGCTCGAACAGCCGTTCGCTGTCGGCGGGCAGGTTGAAATGGAGCAGATTCGCGTGATAGAGCTGCGCGAGAAGCTGGATCACCTCCTCCTGGCCCGGCGCCTCGTCTGCCTCATCCGAGATGGTCTCTTGCCACACTTCGCCTACCGTTTCGCCCGAGTCGAGACGGCAAATGAAGCGATAGGCGGCGGGCCTGAGGCGGAAGAACTGGTCGCTGAACGGCTCATGCAGTATGTACCAGCGGGCTCCGCGAAAGAACTGTCGTCGTACCCGTACACTCGCGCGAAGCGAGATCCGCTCGCCGGAGATGCGGTACCAGGACTCGTGAAAGAACTGTTTATCCGGAGCGACGACCGCCACAATACGCCCCTACCACCAGAGCTTCAGACGGAGGAAGTCAACGGTACGATGAGTCAGCAGCCAGAATGGCGTCCTGTTTCCCACGTCGAGCTTCGCAACTCCGGTCATTCCAGGCCGCCACCAGCTCTCAACCCCGTTGGGGAAGCTGCAGTCGACATGAAAGACGTTGCCATGATTCTTCGAGATCGCTTCCGGTTCGACGCGCGTAATCGCGAGCGGCGACGCCTGTTCCGGGCGTCCGGAAAGGGCCATCTCTCCCGCTTTCACCGAGGCGATCTCCCTGATGTCCTGCTCGCTCACATCCAGTGACGCGTAGAGCTTGTCGATGCGCGCGATTTTGAAGAGCTGATCTCCCTGATTCACCGGAAGGCCGACGTGTCCGATCAGATCGCCCTCGACCACCACTCCGTCAAAGGGCGCGGTGATCGCCGCCTGGCTCAGGTGGTGTTTGACCAGGTCGAGGCGGGCCGTTGCCTGAGCCTCGCGCGCCTGGGCGATTCTCATGTCCGCGAGCGAGTAGCTCGCCTGCGCCTTCTCGGCCTCCCGCCGGTACGACTCCCGTTCGGCGACGATCTGGGCCTCGCTGAGGAGCAGATCGGTCTTGTCCAGCTCGAGCAGCTCCTGACCCTTTTTTATCGTGTCGCCGACGCGAACGTCGACCTTCTGGATATGCCCGGAGTAGGGCGCAGAGACTATGGCAATATCGTCGGTTTTCAGCGTCACCGGCGCCGTTACGCGATAGGGCAGTTTCCCGAAGAAGAGGAAGATCAGCAGCGCCGCGATTATTACACCGAGCAGCTTGAGTGCCGTGTGCTCGAATCCGAGCAGCTTGCCAAGCCCTTCGCGCAGGGTCGACGCGAACCGGGCGCCGAACCACCGATCGCGGGCCTTGAGGTCCGACAGCCGCCGTGCGCTCTGCTCGCAGAAGAGGCGAAGCATTCGCATCTCGTTTTCCGAGAAGGTGGCGGCGGTTCGTTCGCACGTACAGACTGCCACGGGCTTGTCGTCTATCCGCAGCGGAAGAGAAATCATGTGCCCCGCATCGTTGGCACGTGCGAATGTCTTGTGGTCACGCCGGACGGGGCCACCGCCGAGCTCCTCCGGCCACGTTACCTCGCAGTTCTGGTCCAGAGCCTCTTCCATGGCAGCTTCGAGAAGGCGCACCGCGTCGCTCTTGCGGTCGAACCTGTCGACATGGCTTGTCGCTCTGAGCCGAATGTAGGTCCGCTCGAGCCATCCGAGGCTTACCCGCTCGCACCTGACGCGGGCGGCGAGCTCATTGCAGAAGGTCATGGCGGCCGCCAGAAAACGTTTGCGCTCGTTGAGCTGCACCAGAAGATCGAGCACTCCTGCAATGTGCTCGACCTTTGTCCGTGCTTCGGTTGCCACTCGGAAGATCTGATATGCGGCAGGGAGGTCTGCAGCCAGAAGGAGCCGTCGCGCCAGCTCGTCCGGAGACGATTGGGCGCGCGCATCGATGACAAGCACCGCGAGGCAGAGCTCACTCTGCTCCCCGGTGTCAAAACGGAGAACCGCGAGTTGCTCGCCGTTGTGCTGCCACTGGACTACACGATCGCGCAGCCATTGCTCGCGGACAGGTTCAAGACGTGTCGAAAGCTCAGCTGCGTAGTCGCCGCCCTTGAGACTCTGCGGGGCGATCGCCAGCACCCCCCATGGGCCGTCGCCTCCTGCGGAACCGTCGCTTCCTATGGAGCCGTCGCCACCCATGGCGCCGTCGTTATTCAGTTTCCGGGCGAAAATCGCACCTGACGCGGCTTCCGACATCAAGGTTATGACGCGAAGCAATGAATACCAGAATTCCCCGGGGTCGCCGCGGAAGCTTCGCAGCTGCTGCAGCTGTTCGACTGCTCTGACGTAAAGATCTGACGGGAGCGAAGATGTTTCACGGAATCGAATGCGCCGTTCGCCCAATGTCACCCTTCCTATCTTGGCATCATGACGCCCGTCAATCCCGGCAGCACGTGCCCGTCCGGGTTGGGGAAGATCGCTTTTATTTCGCGCAGCCCGCTTGAAGGATCCACGACCGGCGAAACGTAGTCGATTGTTGCATCGTAAGCTCGCTGCGGGCCGTAGCCGGTTACCACAACACGAACCGGCATGCCGACCGAGAAATTGCGCGAGGCCGCGGCATCCATGTGGACGACAAGGCGACATTGAGCAGCGTCGACGATTCGCACGACCGGCTGTCCCGGATTGCAGGCATCACCGACATCGACGGAAAGCTTGACGATTTTTCCGTCGAAGGGCGCCGAAATCGTGCGCTGACGTACCTGCGCCTGAGCGATCTCGTAGTTGACCTCCTCCTGCTGCTCGGCGGCCGTGAGCCTCTGTACCTCGAGCTGAGCGAGCGATACCTGAAGCTCCTCCTTCGCGAGCTCGTCCTTCGAGACCGAGTGCGTAGCCTGGTACAACGTCCTGGTACGCTGAAGCTGATCGCTGAGCGTGGCAAGCCGCTGCTGCGCCTCCTCGACCTGGGCGCGATCCTGCCAGATGAGGCGCCGCCGCTGCGCTTCGAGTGTCTGGAGGTCATCGCGCAGCTCGACGATCGGATCTCCGGCTGTGACGGAAGCGCCCTCTTTTTTGAGAATTGCAGAAACTGTTCCGGAGACGGTGACGCCCATGGTCACATCGTGAAGCGGTACCACGATACCCCGGGCGGACCACTGCTGTGCGTTCGCCCAGGTTTGAACGTTGACGGCGAGAAGCAGGAGGAGGATCCATCGCATATTGATCTCCTCGAAAACGCGGCGGCCGGAAATCCGAAATGATCTCCGTTCCGTGGGTTCGCCCACGGAAGACTAGTAAGATTATAATAACAGGGTATGAGTTGCCAAGAGGTACGGCGGAAATTGGCCTTTATTTGACCAGAATGATACACTCGATCCGGAGGCGGCAGATGAACATTCAGGCATGGCGGGCGGGACTATTTGCGGCGTTGGCCGTTCTCATTGGTGCCATCGAAGTGCCGGATGCCAGGGCGCAATCGAGCTCGGTCGGAAACGGGACGGATCTGAGCCTGTCCGCGTATCTGCAGAACGTGGTGCAGGACAACACCACAATCGAGCAAGGAAGGTTGCAGTGGCTGATCAAAGCCAGCCAGGCCGCAGCTCAGTGGGGTGCATTCGAGCCGTCACTGACGGGAAGCTTCAAGGCTACCGGTCTGAAGCAGCAGAACACCGCGCTCGAACTGTATCAGCAGCTGGGAACGCCCATCTACGACGAGCATAACCAGGTCTACTCACTGAGTCTGGATGGGAAGCTTCCGATCGGGACAAAGTACAACGTTGGGACCTCCGTGACCCGGCTCGAGAACACCTACGTCGAGCAGGGACAATACAAAACGTTTGCAGGCGTCACGGTAACCCAGCCGCTTCTCAAGGGTCTCACCCATCAGTCGGCGATGGCCGGGATCCATGCCTCCTTCGATGAACGTATCATTGCCTTTCACCAGTATCGCAAACAGCTGATGTCCACCATAGCGAAGGCCGAATCGGCCTACTGGAAACTCGCCCTCGCCCAGGATGCCGAAAAGATGGCGAAGGACGCGGTTCGAACAGCGCAGTACCTGCTGTCGGTCGCGACTGAAGGGGTGCGCCTCGGGAAGGCCTCCAATCTCGACCTCAGACAGGCGCAGGCGGAGCTCGCGTCGCGCCAATCCGACGAATCCAACAGCCAGCTCGCGGTGAGTGATGCCGAGATGCAGGTGCGGCTGCTGATGGGCTCAAAGGCGGTTTCCAGTCGTCCGCCGATAGTTGCGACCGATCCGTTTCTGGAAAACGGAGAGCAGATACCGCATTCGGCGGGCGAGACTGACGCGCTGGTCTCATGGGCGTACCGGGCGCAGCCCGACTACATGATTGCGCTTCAGGAGTTTCAGCGCCAGAAAACGCTTGTTGCATACGGGAAGGATCAGGCGCTGCCCGAGCTGAACCTCACGGGGAGTTACGGCTACACGGGGCTCGGCAAAACGGTGGCCGACTCGCTCGACAGCGCTGACTCCGGCAACTATCCCACCTGGTCGGTCGGGGTCGAGATGAAGCTTCCGCTGTTTCTCGGCGTCAAACAGCAGAACGATCTGAAGGCGGCGGAGCTCGCAGCACGGCTTGCCGACGTGAAGATTCAGAACGACCGCGAAACGTTGAAACGGGCAATCGAGAACCTCGCGCACGATGTCGGCACCTTGACGGCAAGAATCAAGAACGCTCAGTCGGTCAGCACGGCGCGCAAGGAGCTGCTCGACATCGCAGTTGCCCGCTACAAAGAGGGGAATGTGACCCTGGTAGACGTCTACAACGCGGAGGATGCGCTCAATAAGGCGCGGCAGCAGGAGCTTTCGACCATCGCCGACTATCGCCAGGCGGTGGCGCAGCTCGAAATGGTGAGTGGCTCGGTGCTGAAGAATCAGGGCCTCGAGAAGCTGCAGGGCAACGAGGTCGTTCTCAGCGAGTCCTTGAGAACGAAGTGACGTCGAGTGCCGCACGAGGAGGCAGCGTGAGTATACGGCTGAAGTTATTCTTGCTTATCGTGATCATGATCGGTTCTTTCGTGGTATCTGCGACGGTCTATTTCCTGCTTCTTTCACCGCTGCGGGCGATAGACAAAGAGGAGTCCGAGCTCACGGCGCTTCGCACCGCCTTTGTCCAGCAACAGCTTGCCGCAGACCAGCTTGCCACTTCACCTTTCAGAGAGGCAACAGGCAGGTTCAAGCAGAGCAATATCAATACAACCAACGCATTTCTCGTAGTTCAGGGACTCACGGTACTGCCGAGTCTCAATTCTTCCATCCGCGCATCGCTGCAGTCCATCAAGGACCTCAAGACGCTGCTCGATCAGAACATGCTTGGCTTCAATGACGACATCCAGATGGTAAGCGAAGTTGCCGATCAACTGACGGACTCCGGGAACGCGACGCTATTCGATATCTTTGCAGCCGCGATGAAGTCCCAGGTCGCCGGCAACCAGAATGGCGTCCTCGGTGTGGCGAGGGTCTACGAGTGGCTGAATCGGCTCGGTATTGTGTCGTCCGGGTTTGACACCGCCGTATCAACCATCGACAAGCAGTACGCATCCATAGCAGACGAGGTCAACGCGGTCGAATCCCGGAGCCGGAGCCTTTCGCTCCTCATCGTGATTCTGCTCACCATCACCACCGTGCTCGTGGCGGCGTTGTTGTCGAATCGGCTGGTTCGCGCCATTAAGGCGATCGAGCGCAACATCAGCCTCATGAAGGGAGGAGATCTGACCCAGCGCTTTGTAGGAAAAACCAGGGATGAAATCGGCGCGCTGAGCGGAAATCTCAATGAGTTTCTTGCGTCACTTCGTGATGCGCTCGATCAGATCCAGGAGGCGTCGAACGAGAACCTCGAAATCCGTTCCGGGCTCGTTGCGGAAACCGAAGAGACTTCGGCGTCGGCGGCGCAGATCGGCTCGAGCGCGGCGTCGATCGATCGCGGTGTCGGCAACCTCGACGTTCATCTTTCCCGCGCCGGTGAGTCGATGAGGAGCATCGCAGACAACATCGAGGAGCTCGACAAGCAGATCCAGGAACAGATGGCTATGGTTGAGCAGTCTACCGCGTCCATCACCGAGATGATCACCTCCATCACCAACGTCGCCAACATTGCTGAGACGCGGCGCGAGGCTACGGAGAAACTCGTGGCGACCGTCACGAGCGGCGGTCAGAAGCTGACCGCGACATTCGAGGGGGTCGCGCGCATCAACCGGAGCGTCGAGAGCATTAAGAACATCACGGCCGTGATCGAAGGTGTCAGTAATCAGACAAACCTGCTCGCCATGAATGCCGCAATCGAGGCCGCTCATGCCGGGGATGCGGGCAGGGGGTTTTCCGTGGTCGCGTCCGAAATCCGAAAGCTCGCGGTGGCCTCGGCCGAAAACAGCCGTGCCGTGGCGCTCAACCTTCAGGAGATTGTCGACAGCGTTGTGGCTGCCGGAAGCTCGAGCGACGACATGGGGACTGCTTTCGCCGAGATCGAGGACGAAACACGCGCGCTGCGTTCCTCGCTCGAGGAGATCTTCGCGAGCATGGGCGAGCTCCGTGGCGGGGGCAAACAGATACTCGATGCGATGGCGATCCTCCAGAGAGTGTCGACGAACGTCAGATCAGGTTCGAACAGCATCAGCGACAATGTCGTGTCGATCAAGGAGACGATGGATCTCGTCCAGCGCATGAGCCGAGAGGTTCGCCAGGGAATGGCCGAAATCGCCGAGGGAACGCAGGAGATCTCGGATGCAGTCCAGCACGTGCTCCACGTTGCCGAAAGGTCGGGAGAGATCGGCGAAACACTGAACGCCAGGCTGTCCCGCTTCAGGACGAAATGAGCCGTCGGGTCACGCCGCGACGGCGGCACCGCTCAGGATTGCTGTCTGCCGGGTTCGCGGCGCTCGTGCTGCCGGCTGTTCTTATCAGCTGCGCGTCCCAGTCGCCACGCGTCGCCGGGGTCTCCGGAGCCGCGGCGAGGAGACCGAGCGCAGGGAACTGCGCTCGGTTGAACCATTTTCTCCTCTGATCCACGCCCCGGTTTCTCAGTTCGCGGGAGGACTATTGCTGTTGTAGCAGTCCCGGAGGATCCTCCACTTTCCGTCTGAGTCCTTATGAAGGACGTCGAGGTACTTGCCGTTGAACACCGTGGTCTCGCCGCCGGCCTTCGGGGTGAACTTCTGGGTGTAGGTTCCCATGCTGTAGGCATAGTCACCCTGGACTTCAATATCGATCGGCTGGATACTCATCTCCATCCGGGTGCTCTGAACCCGCTTGACCCAGGACGCCCGCATCTGGTCGGCGATTGCCCAGGGCTGGAACATGGGTTGATCCTGCGGCATCTTGTAGGCGTTGCGTTCGTGGAGGTCGAGGAACGCGTCGAGGTTGCCTTCCATCGCATATTTCGAGTAGTTCACCCAGACCTGAGCGATTGCCGCCCTATCTGCATCCACGCTGGCGGCCGGTTTGGTGGCTCCCTGTGATTCCGGTTGCCCGGCCCCAAAACCCATGCCCGTCAGGGCAGCAAGCAGCGCCAGTACCATCAGAAGACTCTTGTTCATCTCCGTCCTCCTTGACGCAGGGCGTTCGCTCCGCGTCCGTTTCTCCGATCATAGGGGAAGTGCGTTTCGAGAGCGTTGCAGCAGCGTTGCCGTGCCAGATCGTCGAATACAGATGTTTCGACTGCGGTCTCGGCCGCATATTCACCCGGAGCCACTCCACACCGCGCAACGGCCTTAGCCTCCGGGGCGAATGATCTGACGAGTATGGCAGAAGGAATCTGGCCTGGTTTGTTTGACGGGAGAAGACGGCCACAGGCGCCGCGTCCCGGAGTTGGTCCGTGTCGCGCCCATCGTGGGCGCTTTCCCTTCGAGTCCCGCCACAGCTACTTCGTGAGGCACTGCAGACTGCAGAATTGTTGTGAACGCCCTGTGATAATCGCTGCGCGTTGAGGAGAAGAGCATGGGACCTTCGCAGGATCACCAGGCGAAAGAGGAACCTCCGATTTCCCTGCAGGACGTCTACGGTCAAGATATCCATAGGCCC
>CAZNYW010000028.1:0-51131 GCA_964577375.1 uncultured Spirochaetales bacterium
CTGCGCGGTGTTCCAGTTTCGCCCGGTTCCACGGGTTCCTAGCCTGCCCTCGATTACCGCGAGCGTGAGCTTCGACGTGCCGATTCCGTCCGGATAGACCACATAGAGGTGCCGTTCCCAGCCTGCGATTGTCTCCCTGCCCTTGATTGCGCTTTGAAGTGATTTCAGGTCGGCCGCGGCGGGCGCAGTCTTCAGCGGTATGACCAGAAGGTGGCTCGGATCCGATGCGGCGGCCTCCGGAAAGGGATTGTGCTCCAGCACCTCCCGCCACTCGGCAGCCGTACGTACGAAATAGTCGGTGGAAAGCCCAAGCCTCGAGGCGCTCTCCCGTTCCAGAAGCTGCTCCAGCGCAGGGGGCTGGCCGTCGGATGCGAAAACAACGTTGCCGCTCTGAAGCAGGGTCTTTGCAGCCGAAAACCCGAGGGTAACAAAGAGCTCACGCAGATCCGCCATCGGGATCCTGCCTCTGCCGCCGACGTTTACCCCCCGGAGCAGTGCAACACGTGCATCCATACCGCCGCCCCTCACCCGAGGTTGTAGAAGAAACGGGTGACCGCCTTCATGCCCCTGTACCAGGTAGGAAGGTGGAGCCGCTCGTTGGGAGAGTGGGCGTGGTCGTCCGGCAGGCCGAAACCCGTCAGCACCGACGGCATGCCAAGCAGCTCCGACAGATAGGTAGCTACCGGCACGCTTCCACCCTCACGCTTGAACACCGGCTTTGTGCCCCACACCGCCTCGAGGGCGTCGGCAAAAGCCTGGTTTCCCGCCGAGTCACGCGGCGAAAGCACCGGCGGGCCCGAGGCAAACTCATCGAGCGACCAGCTGACCGTTGGCGGCGTCCGGGACTCGAGGTAGGATTCCAGCTGGGCCCGTATCTCCTTCGGGTTCTGGTCCGGAACGAGCCTCATGGAGATCTTCGCCATGGCCTCCGCCGGGAGCACGGTCTTGGACCCGGTTCCGGTAAAGCCTGCGAGCAGTCCGTTGACCTCGAGGGTCGGCCGTCCGCCTATCTGTTCGGACGGTGTGAAGCCCTCCTCGCCCCGGAGCGCCGGCGCGCCGGTCTGCTTCAGGTAGTAGGCCTCGTCCATTTCAAGGCGGGCAAGCTCCGCCTTTTCATCGGCCGAAAGCTCCCGCACCCGGTCGTAGAAGCCGGGAAGCGTTACGCGGCCGCGGGAGTCGTGCATCCCGGAAATCAGGTCACACAGCACCTGCGCCGGATTGTGGACGGCGCCGCCGAACATGCCGGAGTGGAGGTCCATGGCGGGGCCTTTGATGCACAGCTCGTAGTAGGCAAGCCCGCGAAGCGCGTAGCAGATGGAGGGACGATCGGGGGCGACCATGCCGGCGTCCGGGTTGAGGCAGAAGTCGGCCTGAAGGATGTCCCTGTGGCTGCGGATGAACGGCTCGAGGGCCGGCGACCCGATCTCCTCTTCGCCCTCGAAGAAGAAACGGACGTTGACCGGAAGGCCACCGCAATTCTGCGCCGCCTCGACGGCCGCAGTTACTGCGATGATCTGCCCCTTCATGTCGGAGGCGCCACGGGCGAAGAGCAGGTCGTCGTCGATCCTTCCGGTGAAGGGATCGGAATCCCAAAGCCCGACAGGATCTACCGGCTGCACGTCGTAGTGCCCGTAGACCAGAACGGTCGGTGCGGCGGGTCCCGCGGTTGTGATCGATCCACAGACGGCCGGCATGCCCCCGGTGGAATAGACGGCCGCATCATCTGCACCCAGACTGCCAATGAGCTCCTTCACCCACTGTGCAGCCCGATCGATGTCGTTTCGATGCTCCGGATCGGTTGAAATGGACGGTATCGCCAGAAACCTGTTCAGAAGCTCCAGGCTGGCGCGCTGGTGCTCCTCGACAAACTGCAGCGCCTGCTCGAGATTGCTGGGCATACGGGTTCTCCTTCGTTTTGGATCGGATCGGTACAGTCCGGAAATATAGCATGGAATCGAGCTTTTTGACGCGTCGAGTGATGCGCGGTATACTGTCGATATCTCGAAGCCAGGACCTGAGCAAGGATGTGATGATGCAGGAAGAACGCCGGAAGTGGTCACGATTTTCCATAAAGGGAAAAGGAAAAATCGAGCTGAAGTCCCAGGGGAAGGAACCTATTCAGGCGCCCGCGCTCAATGTGAGCAGGTCCGGTGTGCTCTTCAACACCGACGGGGCGGTTGACCGCTCTACCGAGGTCTCGGTGCGTATGCAGATGGATGAGACCGAGTCCTCCGAACAGATCGAGCTCGACGGCGTGGTGGTCCGGTCGGACCCCGGATCCGGCAAGTTCGATACCGCTGTCAGTTTTTCCGAGGTTCCCGAAGAACGGAAGAGCAAACTCGACGAGTTTCTCAAGTCGGTGGAAATATCCTCCGGCGACGACGATTTCCTGGACGTGCCGGAGTAACCGCCGTCCGCTCAAATGAAATTCGACACTTCAGTTTCCGCAGTGAGTCCGATCGCACGGTTCGGGAAGCCCGCCTTCTTCGTCTTCAGCTGTAATTCGTAGGTAATCTGTTTCTTCGACGGATCGTATTGCCGGCCGACGAGCGAAAAGAGATCCTCGCGTGAAAGTCCGGTTTCGTCAGCCGGGCCACCGGGGTAGATGTGCGTAATTCTGTAATCGGGCCTGAGGAAGGCCGATTTCGGTGCAATGTCCATACCGTAGAGCAGCGGAAAAAGAACGGTCGGTTCCTGTGCCTTCAGGATCGGCTCTACGGGATTATCCGGGCGCACCGCGGGTACGATAAGGCTGCTCACCGGCCGGCCGTCGTGTTCCCACGTTATCGGGATGAGGCTTCCCGGCGGAAGAGACATGAGAATTCTCTGAACTTCCGTCACCTTTGATACCTTTCTGCCGTTCACGGAGGTAACCACGTCGTGTTCGGTCAGTCCCACGCCGGCTGCCGGCGAATCGGGGGCAACGTAGGTCACTTCCAGACCTTTTCCAGTCTCGTTCACTGCGGCCCCGAGCCAGGGATGCTTCACCTGGTCGCCTGCGTAAAGCTGAGGCAGAAAGGTTCGCAGCCAGGAGGTGGGGATGGCGAAATTGACGCCGTGGAAGCCCTGTACCCCGGCAAATACCACCCCGATCAGCTCGCCGTTTGCAGTGAGCAGCGGACCGCCGCTGTTGCCGGGGTTCACCGGCACGTCGATCTGCAGCGTGTCGCCCATCTGCAGCAGCTGCCGGTCGGTTGCCGACACTATCCCGGAGGTGAGCGTGCTGTCGAGGCCGCCTGGCGATCCTACGGCGTAGACCGCTTCGCCCTGTTTGATGCTGTCGGTCTGATCGAGCGAGAACAGATAGGACGGTGTGATGTCCGCCTTTACGAGCGCGATGTCGAAGACCTTGCTGTAGCCCACCACGGTGGCAGGTATCTTGTCATTTGGTTTCCCCGGCTGAATCACGTAAAGTCTGGCGTACTCCTTGGAGCCGGGTTCAACCATTCCGGCGATCACGTGGTAGTTGGTAATGAGGTACCCGCGTCTGTCGATGAAAAACCCGCTTCCGATAGCGATGTCGGGATAGCCCAGACCACCCTGCAGCTTGATCCCCTGATCCAGAAAGAGCGTAACCGTGCCTTTCAGGACCTGGGCCGAGTCGACGCTGCGGGAAAGGTAGCTTGTTATCTCGGAAGGAACATCCGCCCCCAGAGCCTTCAATGCCGCCGCAATTCTCTGCGCTCCGGAGCGGCTGTGGTGGGAAACGGCGATCCCGGCGTAAGCCTGCAGAACATCCCGCGAGGCAACGTCGGCAAGCTTGCCAACACGCATGAGCTCGTCGAGCGCGGCAGGATCATTCCCCGCCTTTCGGTACTTTTCGGCAAGCTTGTAATGGAGAGAATCCATGGACGACGATGCGGCGGAGGCAGGGATAGAGTCTATGATTCCGGCAGCCTTCAACGTGTCGAGCGATTTGAGAAGACCGGCGGCCTTTGCGTAGTCGCCATCGGAGCTGGCCTTGTCGAAATCCTTCACCACCGCGGCAGTCGCGCGCTCGCGCACAGAGGCAAGATCGGCCGGAGGCAGAATATGCATGCGGGCCAGGAAATCCGCACGCGGAAAGGCCGTCTGCGGTTGCGCCGAGCCGGCAAGCTTGTGAAGCTCCGCTTCCGCCTGCGCCTTCGTCGGCGGCGGTTTTGGAGCTGGCACGTGCGCGGTAACGCATGAGGAGAGGATCAGCGCCGCGGCCGGCAGTACGAACGGAAGAAGAATGCGCTTTGTCATTGTATCGGAGCCTCCGGTGACGGTGCCGGCCGGGAGATCCCGGTCCACGCCCCAGTAGAAAAATATCTCGCCGGACGGCTGCTGTCCACCCGAACGACGACTCATCTCGCTAACTCGACGGTTCAGACGAATTTTGTTGTTCGCCTGCAGGGCCCATATTAGCCTCGGCCATCCCATGCGCAATAGGAGGATGCTATGCAGAGTAGGCAACGATCGATCCGTATCGTTGTTGCGGGAATCACCGCCGTTCTGGCGGTCACCCTGTCTACCGGAACGCTTTTTGCCGACGGCCAGAAGGAGCAGGCGAAACCGGTCGAGCTTCGGTTCGTGGCCGCCAACCATCCCTTCACGGACGTCATCAAGATGATCCTTCCCGACTACGAGAAGGCGTCAGGCGTCAAGATCAACCTCGAGAACTACGAAGAGAATCAGCTCACCCAGAAGCTGACGGTCGAATTTGCTTCAGGTTCTTCCTCGATCGACGTGTTCATGGCACGCCCGCTCCAGGAAGGGAAGCTTTTCGCCAAGAACAAGTACTACGAGTTCCTCGACAGCTACATCAAGAATGCCGACGCTTCCTGGGACTGGAAAGACTTTCCCGCCTCGACCGTGGATGCTGTGACATTCAACAACAGCATCTATGCGGTGCCGATCGTCACCGAGTGGGAGACGCTCTTCTATCGCAAGGACCTCTTCCCGCCGGCAACGGCGAGAAACTGGTCGTGTCGCGCGACTGTTCGCAGCGGTTCAAATCGCTCGCGCGGTTCAGCGGGCGACGTCGGCACGCCGCAGATTCGCACGACGACGAATAGCTGCCTATAGAATGTCGCCGGCAGTTTGCCGGGGGAATTGCCGCCGGCCGCCGAACGGCCGTAAGTTTTTCCGCGAGCGAAGGAGCATCCACGTGAAACCGATCGAGAAACAGACCATCATGATCACCGGCGCGACCGACGGACTCGGGCGTGCGATCGCAGCAGAGCTCGCGCGCAGCGGCGCATCGCTGCTTCTGCACGGCAGAAGCGACGATCGGGGCAGAGCGACCGTCGACGAGCTTCGAAAGGCTGCGCCCAAAGCATCGATCGCCTTCTACCGGGCCGATCTCTCCCGACTGTCCGAAGTTCTTGCCATGGCGGAGCAGATTTGCAGGGAGCAGACTCGGATCGACGTCCTCGTGAACAACGCCGGTATCTACATGGACGACCGGAGGGAGAGCCCTGACGGCTTCGAGCTGGTTTTCCAGGTCAACTACCTTTCCCACGTTCTGCTGACGAGAAAGCTGTTGCCGCTTCTCAAGGCGGCCGCGCCGTCCCGGATCGTCAACGTCGCGTCCGCAGGACAGGAAGAGATCGACTTCGAGGATCTGATGCTCAAGCGCCGGTACGACGGCGGGGTATCCTACCGCAGGTCGAAGCTTGCGCAGATCATGTTTACGTTCGATCTCGCCGAAGAGCTTCGCGGCGACAGAATCACGGCGAATACGCTCCACCCCGCCACCTATATGCCGACGAAGATGGTGACCGGCCGCTTTCCTCCCACCAACAGCGTCAAGGAAGGCGTCAACGCCACCATGCGGCTGATCACCTCCGAAGAGATGGAGGGCGTCACCGGAAGCTACTTCTACATGCAGCGCGAGGACCGGGCACTCGCGCAGGCCTACGACCCGGTGGCCCGCAAAACGCTTCGGGAAGAGACGGACAGGCTGCTCGACCTCGAAGGCTGAGCGAGCAGCCGCTCGACTCCCGCGCCTACGCCTCCCCTTCCGCGTCCGGGACCAGGGAGTCGGTTCCCGCCGGCTCCACGCGCGCTATGCCGTTCGCGTTCACGATGAGCCTGTACCGGTAGAGCTCTTTGTCGCCGCCACTCAGCATCTGGACCACAAGGTTGAGGTGATAGATACGCTTGACCGGGTGGAGCGTAACCGAGCTCTTCTCCGAGAGAACGGGCACCAGTCCTCCCTGCGCAGCCAGATGCCTGGGAAATCCTCCCAGGTCTATGATTGTGATGTCCGCCACACCCGTGATGCGACGATGGATCCCCCGCATCGTCTTTGTGTTCAATCGAATCCGCCTGCGATACTCGAAAGCGGTCTCGCCGGAGACTCCAGAGAGAGCCCGCTCGAAGGTGCCCCGGTTCCGCAGCGCGATAACCGACGGATCGATCCTCTCCTTCCCGATGAAGGAGGCGCGTTCGCTCACCGTCGCGAGCTTTTCATGATGCCGCGCATCGTATAGCCGCGCGGTCCGGTCGAAGAAGCGCCTGCTGACCGACTTGCGGAACACCTCCCGAAAGACGTCCTTGAGCCGGTCTTTCAGCAAATAGCTCACGACGAGCGGCAGGAAGAGCGAGGTGGTGAGACTCCCGAAAGTGGACTGGCCGAGGAAGGCGATGGAGGTCGCGAAGATCATCGAAATCCCGGCCGCCGCCGCATACAGGATGTGCTCCTCGAGCTTCGCCTTTTCAGGCCTGCCGCGGATGACGGTGGGGTGTCCGACGCGCTCCCGGTACCGGATCTCCTTGGCAATGACGCGGGAGATGAAGCGCCCGAGCTTCTCCTCGCCACTGTTTCGCAGCTGTTTGTACAGGTTGGACGCGTACTTCTCTATCAGGAGGCGACAGGTGCTCGTCTATCATGAGCACGTGCTGCGTGACGCGGGAATCGGCCGCCCGCACCATTCGCTCGAAACCGCGCAGCGGAGAGATGCGGGAGCCTTTGTCGAGAAGCTCGCGCACCTTGAGCGGCGGCGTATTGAAGCGCAGATAGAGCTTCAGATCATCGTTATACTCGTTGCGGTCGTATGAGCCGGAGTTCATGTTGAACGAGTAGGGAAAGAAGAAGTAGACGTTGACGTCGTAGGTGCTGCGGCGGTCCGCGCGCTCGGAGTCGAGCATGTATCGGAACTTGAGCTCGATCGAGTGCCGGTCGCGCTGCTTCATTCGAAACGGCTCGGCACGCGGCTGTTTGAGGGTGGCTTCCTTTTCTTCCGATATCGGCTGCTCTGTCGTGGTAGCGAAACTCCGCTCGTTCAATGATACGCCAGGTTGGGCCGCACGTCACCTCCGGCTGAGAGGCCCAGCAGTTCTCACCATGGCGCGGCAACGCAAATTGGTACGCCGTCGCGCGCCTGCCAACGTGCGAAATCGAAATCTCGGTTACCGCTCGATCCCGATTCGCACTGGCGCGGCGCGACTGTGACTCATTTCGGGAGACGTTGCCTCAAATCAATCGCACTGCTGCAAGTGCTCAGGCTTGCCGCACACGCTTCGAAAGGGTTACAGTGCTTCCGAAATGGCCAAAATACTGTTCATCCTCGGTGTCAGCATCGGCAGCGTGGTGCTCGGCTATCTTCTGCGCCGGGCCCGCGTAGGAGGGTTCGCCCTCAGTGAGAGCGCTTCGGCCAATCTTTCGCGCCGGCTCAAGATTCTCGCCATTTTCGTGCTCAATCCGGTTCCGGTAATCGATTCCTTCTGGAAGCTCCCCATCGACGCGGGCGGCATCTTCTTCCTGCCGGTGTTGGGCATCTTTTCGCTGGTTGTCGGCGGCGGCGCGGCGCTCGCGGTCAGCCGCCTGTTCAGGATTCCGCGTGAGCGGGCCGCATCGGTTTTCACCTGCGGCATGTTCACCAACATTCTGACGTTCGGCGGGCTTATCGCGTTCGTGTTCTACGGATCAGCGGGGTACGCGCTGGTCCAGCTGTTCAACATGCTGGTTTCCGCCTCCTACTATCTGATCGGATTCCCCCTGTCGCGCAGGATCAGCCTCGGACCCCGGCAGCCGGGAGAGCCCGCGCTCCGGTCGCCGATCCGCGAACAGCCATACCTCGTCGTTCCGATTCTCGCGATCGCAACGGGACTCCTGCTCAACCTCCTCCACGTCCCGACGCCGGCGCTTCTGGATGCGGTTGCCGCCGTCATGATCCCGGTGCTCGCCGGTCTTCTCGGTTTCTCGATCGGGCTTACGCTATACATCGGGCGCGTCAGCGCCTACCGTACCGAGATTCCGCTCATCATGGCGATCAAGTTCGTGGTGGTGCCGGCGGTGATGATTCCTGCAGGTATGCTCGTCGGGCTGCAGGGAGCGGCAAACGGGCTTGCCTTCAATGTCCTGGTTATCGTGTCGGTGATGCCGGTGGCTTTCAATGCACTGGTGCCGCCGGCGCTCTACGGGTTCGACCTCGACCTGGCCAATTCGGCGTGGATCACGACGACGCTCGCCCTCGTGGTGGTTCTGCCGGTGCTCTACCTGGTGCTCCGCCCCTGAAGTCCGGCGTCTACCCGTGGATCTGCTTGACGCGCCCGACCTCTCCGGACTGCAGCCGCACCTTGATGCCGTGCGGATGGTGAGCCGAATTGGTGAGGATATCCTGTACGACCCCTTCGGTGAGCTTCCCGGTCGGCTGGTCTCTCTTGAGAACGATCGACACTTTCAGTCCCGGTTTCACGTCGGCGCGGTTGCGTCCATCCATCTTATCTACTGGCCAATTGCCTTTCGGCAGAGCGCGTCGAGCTTCTGAACTTCGGGCGAAGGCTCTGCGCCGGACAGCGTACGGTCATACCTGGCAAAAAGCTGCAGGGCGTCGAGAAATCGAAGCGACTCCATGAGAAGCGATCCACGAAGAAGCACGTAGGAAGGATCCGCCACAAGCGCTTCGTCGTTGCGAATCCGCAGCAACAGGCCGAGCGCCGCCGGTTCGTTTCCCGATGCGGCGGTTGCAAATGCCGCAAGGAAGGTGAGCCGGGACTGCTCGTTGCCGGCGGCATTTGAAGCTGCTGCGAGGTAGGCGTCGGCCGCCTCCTTGAACCGTTTATCGCGGAGCAGGGAGTATCCCTTCTCGGATGCGCGCTGTTCCTCCTGAGCCGAGGGGTCGACGAAGGGCGGTGAATCGTCGAATGCGAGTGACTTGTCGGCGGAGCGGGCGCTCAGAACCGAGCCGGATCCGGAGGAATGCGAAGGTGCGGAAACGGAGCCGCTCGTCGAGCCGTTGTTATCGGATGACAGGAGAATTCCGTCGATCGCACTGGCCATCTTCGAGAAGACGTTCCGTGCAGGATTCTTCCGCGCGAGCAGAAGAACCGTCGCCAGGTCGACCGGACCATTCTGACTCAACAGGATGGTGGTATCCGTTCCCGACAGCTGCGCTACCGAGAACTCACCGAGGCGCACAATGGATGTGCTCGGGATCCTTGTCCCCGCATCGAGCTGCGTCCACCCGGCGTTGGACCGGAGCGTGAGCTGCCCGTCGACAAAATCGACGGTCAACTGCTCCGCCTGCAGTGCACCGACGGCAAAAAGCAACAGAGAAGCGGCGATCCAGGTCCGCAACGTGCGCATATATCGACCCCCTGCCTCACCACAAGTATACCACGGCGATCAGGCAGTGAAGTATCCGATGAGCGCGACTGCGACCCCCAGGATCGCGGAGTAGAAGATTATTCGCTGGGCCTTCATGCGGTCCTTGCGACGATACTTCGCCTGGGTAACAGATTCCACCCTTCCCACCTGGTCGCCGAAATTGAACACGCCGCGCATTCCGAAATTGGCGCAAAAATGGAAGGCCGCCTGCAGAAAGCCGGTGGCAGCCAGCGCGGCCGGAACAAAGAGGAAGAGCCGCCATGGTCCGTTTACGCGGAACACAATGAGCAGAACCCAGAGCACCACGGTGATTCCGAGTCCGATCCACCCTGCCTGCATGCGCTGTCGCGTTTCGGCCGGGCCGATATTGCAGCTTCCCGGAATATACTGCTGTTGTTCGTTTGCCATGCCCCTAAGGTAGCCATGGTCCGCGCCGCGTTCAAGCGGACGCTTGACACCCTCACGCAGCACGCGTAGCGTGAACTCAATGAGCGTATCTTTCAGCAGCCGGGAGGAGTTCGTTGGAATCGTGGCAGACCGTGCCGCCGACCTTCTCTCGCTTGCGCAGCTTGTAACCGACCGAGACGAGTATCGCGATCCCGCCCTTCTCACAAGCTTCTGGACTCGTCCGCTTCTGGGAGACTTCCATTCGCACGCCGCACGCACGGAGGAGCTTCTCGATTCCTACGGCGCACGCCGCAATCAGGCCTGGAGAAAGCTTCGTTCCTCGGTCGCAGCAATAAAGGTCTTTTCGGATGTGGGCTACAAGCTCCTTCACATAAGGCTCTTCCTGCCGAAGTACCGTCTGCCGCCGGTCAGCCCGGATTTCGGTACCGCCACCAGGGAGGCGATCGAGTTCGCCGCGCGGATGGTCTATGCGTTCGCGGCCAGACTTCGAGACCAGTCGTCCACCCTGAACATTCCGCTCCGCGCGTCGGTGCCTGAGCCCGCCATCTACAACGAGCGGCTGCCCGAAGGCTTTCTTCCCGACGACTGTGACCGCGAGAGCCTTCGCTCGGTCGAGGAGACCGTCGTCTATCTTTCCACCGCAGTCCTGAACGCCGTGGAGGGTGGGAGGTTCCTTCGGGTTCGAGGGAAGGACCGCTCGAGCTACGATCAGCTCGTTCCCGATCCGATCAACGAGGAAGAGATCCGGAAGCTCGAAGATACCTTTCACGGTCTGCAGGCCCGCTACGATACCTACGTCGCAGACACAAACCTGGAATCGGTCGATTCCGATCTGCCGGTGCTGCGGGGACACATCACCGTCGTCTATCATCTGCTCGAAACCGCGACAAGTCTGTGCCACTTCTACGAGCGCCATCAGTCGGTGAGAGGCATCACTACCTCGACCCCGGAGTCCGAAATCGCGGCAGGAACCGTTGATCCGGCGAAGACTCTCACGCTGCTCGTCGAGTATTCGATCCACTACGCCGACGTCTATACCGACCAGACCCGGGAACTTTGCCGCCGCATGCTTCACCGATACTCTGTGCCCGGCTCAGTGGAGGTCCCTATCCCGCGCTATCGCGGCTTCCATGTCCGGCCCACCACCATGATCGCGCGGATCGTCCGTCATTACGGCGCAGAGGTACAGATGAAGCTCGGAGATGAGTCCTACGATGCCTCGATCCCGCTCGATCTGTTTCGCGCCAATGAAAAACTCAACGCGGAGAAGCGGCGCAACATAGTGACCGAAGCGGTCCGGCTGCTCGAAAGCGAGCCGCTTGCCGAGGGTAGATCGAACGAGGAGCTCGTCCGCGCGGTCGCCAGACGGCTTTTCGAGCAGCAGAAACTGATCCTCTACGATCGGGCTCTGTCGCTCGAGGGGATCTCCATTTCCCCCGAGATTCCGCCTCAGCAATGCGTTACTGAATGTCTTCAGAAGCTTCTCAATGCGGGCAAGGTCGACCTCGAGCTCGAGGTCATGGTGAGATTCGAAGGCGACCGCCGGGTACTCATGGATATCGCGCTGCTTGCGGAACAGAACTACGGGGAGGATGACTTCGGAAACAATCTTGCGCTTCCTCCCGAGCTCTCCTATCTCAGGTCTTCGCGCTAGTTCCCTTCCGTATCGTCGAGCTCCCGGTCCAGCCGGGCAAGCCCTTCAAAGAGAAGCTCCATCAACGCCCGCCTGTCGACATCGAGAAGGACGCGGACGTTGGGCTCCTGCCATCGTCCCGGCCGCCGGTCCGCCACCGTCATGCCGCGCGTGATCTCGCCGCGGGTCTCGATGTCGACATAGAAGTCCTCGGCCTCGAAGAGCTCGGGCCGGATGAGATAGGCCACCGAACAGGGGTCGTGAAGCACCGGCGCGCCCATACCGCGCGTCCGGTAGACCGCGGCGTAGAACTCCAGGAGCCGGGCTACCAGCGCCGAAGCCTTCCCGCGCCACCGAAGCGCATCGATTTCCCGTTCCTCTATGAAGGCCTTCTCGGTAACGTCCAGGCCGCTCATGACCAGCGGTATTCCCGACTGGAAAACTTCGCGCGCAGCCTCGGGATCGGTGTAGATGTTGAACTCCGCCGCCATGGTACGGTTGCCGTGCGAAATGCCGCCGCCCATCAGCGAGACCAGCCCGATCTGCTCCTTGACCTCCGGATGGGCCCGGAGCAGCGCGGCGAGGTTTGTCTCCGGTCCGATTGAGACGATGGTGAGCTTGTCGCCCGGCTCCTGCAGATGCCGGTGCATCAGGCTCACCGCGTCGATGTCGAGCCGCTCATAGTCCGGCGGCGGAAGCTCGACCCCGCCAAGTCCGCTCTCACCATGGACGCTTGCCGCGGTCTCGAGGGGGCGTTCAAGCGGCGCTGCCGCGCCCGCCGCCACAGGCACATGCCGTCCGACATAGCTCAGGAGCTTGAGCGCATTGCCTGTCACCTTCTCGAGAGTCTGGTTTCCGGCAACGGTGGTGACGGCCTTCAGGTCGAGCTGCTCGGAATAGGCAAGCGCCAGAAAGATCGCGATGGCATCGTCGTGCCCCGGATCGGTATCGATAATCAGTTTCTGCATTACCTCATCACCTTTGATTCGCGTGCTGTCGCAGTGGCCGGGAGGGTCTTCGAAAAGTGTACCCTCGGCAACAGAAACGGGCAAGTCGGGCCACTTCCCGCGGGACCGCTTTTCTGTAATGATTCATCAATCTCAGGAGGCAGGAGTTTGTTCGAACGACTTCTTGCACCGCGCACCTCGCAGATGGGCGCCAGTGCAATTCGCGAAATTCTCAAGGTGGTCTCGGCTCCCGGAATGGTATCACTTGCCGGCGGTATTCCGGCCCCCGAGAGCTTTCCTCTCGACATAATGGAGGAGCTCACGTCACGGGTGATCCGCCGTTTTGGCGCCGGAGCGTTTCAGTACGATCTGACCGAAGGCTTCCCGCCGCTTCGCGAGGCGCTCGTCGAGCTGCTTGCTGAAAGAGGGATCCCGGCAGAGGCGGAGCAGATCTACGTGACAAGCGGCTCTCAGGGCGTGCTCGATGCGATTGGAAAGATACTCATCGCACCTGGCGACGTCGTGGCCGTAGAGGCGCCCACCTATCTGGGAGCCATCCAGGCGTTCAATCCCTACGAACCGACCTACGTGGAGTTGCAGACCGACGCCGACGGGCTCATTCCCGAATCCCTCGAAGAGGTGCTCGAGAGCCATCCGGTGAAGTTCGTCTATCTCGTGCCCACCTTTCAGAATCCGACCGGCCGGACCATCCCGGTCGATCGGCGCCGGCGCATAGCGGAGATCGCTGTGAGGCACGACGCCCTTCTCGTCGAGGATGACCCCTACGGAGCGCTGCGGTACCGCGGTGCTCCGGTGCCGCCGATACGTACCTTTGCTCCGGAGAACGTTCTCTACGCAAGCACCCTCTCCAAGGTTTTCGCACCCGGCCTTCGGATCGGCTTCTGCCTCGCCCCGCCGCCGATCGACCGCTGGCTCGTTCTGAGCAAGCAGGGCGTCGACCTGCACACCAGCACCTTTAATCAGGCGCTCGCCGCCGAGTACATCGCCGGTGGTTACCTCAAGCGTCAGCTGCCCCGCATCGTGGAGATATACCGGCCGCGGCAGGAGGCCATGCTTTCGGCGATGGACCAGTTCTTTCCCGACAGCTTCAGCTGGTCCCGGCCGGAGGGCGGAATGTTCATCTGGGCCGAAGGCCCCGAGGGATCGGACAGCGATTCCATGTATCGCGAGGCGGTGAAGAGAAACGTCGCGTTCGTCCCCGGCCGGCACTTCTACACGGAGCCCGGCAAGGGCCTTGCTACCATGCGGCTCAACTACACGATGAGCGGCGAAGCGGTGATCCGCCGGGCAATCGAGACCCTCGCGGAAGTTCTTCGCGCCTCTGCTTGACTCCGCAGTGCGAGCCCTTCATCATGGCAGCATGACAAAGCTCCGCTACGCCTGCCTGATCATCGATCACGACGATACCGCCGTCGACAGCAGCGAAACAATACACTACCCCGCGCACCTCGAGATGATGAAAAAGCTGCGGCCCGGTCTCCCGGCGATATCACTCGACGGATGGTTCCAGAAGAACTTCGACCCGGGCGTAATGGGGTTTCTCGTGGACGAGCTGGGTCTCACGAAGGAGGAGCTCCTGCAGGAGTTCGAGATCTGGCGCGGCTTCACGTCGGAACGGATTCCGAACTTCTATCCGGGAGTGCTCGAGCTGCTCCGCGAGTTCCGCTCGCAGGGCGGAAAGATCGCGGTGGTTTCTCATTCAGAAAGGGACCTCATTGAACGCGATTATCGCTCGGCCTCGCCGGAAGATCCGTTCATCCCGGACCTCATCTTCGGATGGGACCACGATGCCTCGCGGCGCAAGCCGCATCCCTGGCCGGCGCTCGAGGCCCTCGCACGTTTCGGCTGCGATCCCGAAGAGGCGATCATTCTCGACGATCTGAAGCCGGGAGTTCTCATGGGACAGGCGAGCGGCGTTTCCGTAGCCGGTGCCGGATGGGGCCACCAGATACCGGCCATCCGTGCCTACATGGAACAGCACTGCGTTGGGTACTTTGAAACCGTCGAGGACTTTGCGAGCTTCCTGCGCTTCTGATCAGATCCTATCCGCCGGTTTTGAGCGGAAGATCGACAATGAACCGGGTGCCGGGCCCCGTTCCGCCTGCATGACCATTTGGTTCGGCCGCAAGGGTTCCGGAAAGCTGCCGCACAAGTGATCGCACAATAGAGAGACCAGGCCCGCCGTCGGTGGAAACATCGAACCCTTCGGGAAGCCCCTCGCCGTCGTCGGCAACCGAAAGACGGATACCGCCGTTTCGGCTCAGAACAACATCGATGTTCCCGCCGCGATCGCCCGGGAACGCGTGCCGGCACGCGTTGGTAACGATCTCGTTGAGAATCAACCCGAAGGGGAGCGCGAAATCGGGTGGGGCCGCGGTCTCAGAGGAGCCGGCAACGTTGATGCGTATCCCCCGCGTAACCGCGAGCTGGATGTGCCGGCTCAACTTGCGGACATAGTCGTCGAGTTCGATATTGTGAAGGGGATTCGACTGGTAGAGGACCTCGTGGACCAGCGCCATCGCGTGGATTCTCCGGATCGATGTCTCGGTCGACTCACGAAGCACCGGTTCGCTGACCTTGCGCGCCTCCATTTCAAGCATGCTCGCGATCATCTGGAGATTGTTCTTTACGCGGTGATGGATCTCCTTCAGCATGACCGTCCGTTCGTCGAGTGCAGCTTCGAGCTGGCGGGTGCGCTCGTCGACCCGTGCCTCGAGAAATGCCGCCTCGTCGCGTCGACGCAGAATGTGGCGCCAGAAAATCAGCCCAAAGCAGAGCACGAGGTCCACGATGAAGAGCAGCGCCTGCCCGGTTGAGACCCCGATGGCCATGCTGCTGTGGCCATAACCGATCAGCAGTCCGACCGGATAGGTGGCCAGAGCGATCAGCAGGCCCACGATGGTGGCCGTGGTCCCCAGCTCGTACTCGAAGAGCAGCAGTACTCCAAGGATCAGCATTATCGCCGAGGTGACATCTCCCGGCGTCGAAGTTTCTGCGCCAAGGAAAGCCGCGACGTAAAACACCGCAACGTGGATTCCGCCGCTGATTTTCGAAGGCCACAGCGCAGTCAGGGCAAAGATCAGACTGAAAAGAAGGAGAGTCCAGACCAGGAAACTCGAGAATGCGGCAAGAGCGAACAAGCCTTCGTACCAATGGAGTGTGATGAAATTGAGAACTCCGACCAGAAGCGAGGTTACCGCCCCGCTGTATCCCACCCAGCGTTGAAGGCCGGTCGGATGGCGTCCAAAAGAGAGAACCGTGCTTCTGATATGGGATTGCGTGGCCTTCCACGGCGTGAAGGCGTGGGACTCATCTCGGGATTCTGACATGTCTCGAACTCGTCGATTGGATTTGTCTTCTCCCCTTTCAGTAGTCCGGCAGAATCAACAGTTCGTTGAAGCCCTCGGCCTTCGAAGGAAGCTCGAGTCCGGCGTAGAGGTTGACTAGTATGCCTTCGGACATCTGATCCTCCCGGCTCCGGTTTCGGGCGAGGCATTTCTGAACAGGCACATTGAGGAATATGGCGCCTATGGTCTTCCGGGCCTGTCGCGCAACGCCAAGATAGTACTGCCGTGACTCGATAGTAGTCGAGGTATTGTCGACGAGAATCGGCAGACGCTCCTGGAGAAAATGCTCCACCATCTTGCGCTCCACATGCTTCACCAGCGTCTCGTCGTAGTCGTTGAAGTACTCCTCTTTCCAGGGGTCTCCGAAACTGGTCATCTCGTAGATGAGCCTGCGCAGCTCCTTGCGGTTGATCCGCCTGCGGTCGTTAGTATTGAAGTAGGAACGGGAGAAATGGGACTTCCCTGAGCCGGGCAGGCCGCAGACCAGAACGATATCGAGATTATCGAAACGATCAAGGTCCATAACGCTATTATTATCGGCATGTTGCGTCAAAGTCCACCGTCAGACCGGGACCTGCTGCTAGATCCACGCATCTACCACGACGACGGCGCCGGGAGCTGCGAGCGGTACCGCGCCGCAATCGACCTCTTTGCCGTCTACCTCGAGCCGGCGAATCCCCTTTGAGCGTCGCTCCGGATTCCGGACCCGGATCCGGTAGCGCGCGCCGCGGTAGAGGCGCTCGACCTCGAATTCGGACCAATCGGCAGGCACGGAGGGATCGAGGATGAGTCCGTCGAATCCCGGCCGGACCCCCAGTATATGCTGGGTAACCGCCACGAAGTTCCAGGCGGCGGTTCCGGTGAGCCACGAGTTCTTCGCCTCGCCGTGACGCTTTGCGTCCCTGCCGGCGATCATCTGCGCGTAGACGTAGGGTTCCACGCGGTGAAGCTCGCTGATCTCTTCGAGGTAGGCCGGACAGATCTTTCGGTAGTATTCGAACGCCCGCTCACCGTTGCCGAGCGCCGCCTCGCCTATCATGATCCATGGATTGTTGTGGCAGAAGATGCCGGCATTCTCCTTGTATCCAGGCGGATAGCTGGAAATCTCCCCGAGCTCCAGGTAGTAGCGGGTGAACGCGGGCTGCTGGAGCATTATGCCGTATCGTGTATCGAGACGGGCCGCAACGGAATCGAGCGCCCGCCTCGGGTATCCCTCGGCCGCGCCGATGGCTGCCATCGAACAGAACCCCTGCGACTCTATGAAGATCTGCCCCTCGGCACACTCCTTTGAACCGACCTTCGCACCCTTCCCGTCATAGGCGCGCAGGAACCACTCGCCATCCCAGCCGTGGGCGACAACGGCCCGTTCCATCGCCGCCATCCGCTCCCCGGCCGATCGCGCCCGCTCGACTCTTCCGGTTCGCCGCGCCATCTCGGCATAGTCCCGTCCGATGTAGACGAACATCCCCGCAATAAGGACGGACTCGGCGATGCGTCCGCTCTGATTCGCGGTAGTCTGAAAGGATTCGTCCGGCTGCGTGGAATAGCAGTTGAGATTTAGGCAATCATTCCAGTCGGCGCGCCCGATCAACGGCAGTCCGTGCGGCCCGAGGTTGCTGGTCACGTGGTCGAACGAGCGGTTCAGATGTTCGAAAAGCGATTCAGCCTTCGCAGGATCGTGGTCGAACGGCACCTGCTCTTCGAGGATCGCCCAATCGCCGGTCTCCCGGATGTAGGCCGACACCGCGGCAATGAGCCACAGCGGATCGTCGTTGAAATCGCCGCCGATGGCATTGTTCCCGCGCTTCGTCAGGGGCTGATACTGGTGGTAGCAGCCCCCATCCTCGAACTGGGTCGCCGCAACGTCGAGAATGCGCTCCCGCGCGCGTTCGGGAATCAGGTGCACGAAACCCAGCAGGTCCTGATTCGTATCGCGAAATCCCAGTCCGCGCCCGATCCCCGACTCGAAGTAGGAGGCGCTGCGGCCGATATTGTAGGTCGCCATGCACTGATACTGATTCCAGATATTTACCATGCGGTCGAGCCTCTCCTCTCCCGTCCGCACGGTAAGATGGGACAACAGCTCGTTCCAGAACTCCCGCAGCCGCTCGAGTTCCCGCCCCACCTTCTCCGCCGAATCGTACCGGCCGATCAGGTCGAGCGCCCGCGACTTGTTGATAATGCCGGGGCTCTCCCATTTCTCGCTCTCCGGATTCTCGACGTAGCCGAGGATGAACACAAGCTGCCGCGACTCACTCGGGGCCAGGTCGAGGCTGAGCCAGTGAGAGCCGATCGGCGACCAGCCGTCTGCGACGCTGTTGCGCGCCCGTCCGTCCGCTACCGCCGCAGGCTCTGCAAATCCGCCCCGCAACCCGAGGAAGCTCTCCCTGTCGGTGTCGAACCCGTCGATTCGGCTGTTCACCGAATAGAACGAAAAGTGATTCCGCCGCTCGCGGTATTCGGTCTTGTGATAGATGACCGGTCCTTCGACTTCGACCTCGCCGATGTTGAGGTTGCGCTGGAAGTTCGTCGCATCGTCCTGAGCATTCCAGAATGCAAACTCCACGCAGGAAAAGAGCTCGATGTGACGCCGTTCGCCCGACCGGTTTTCGACCGTGAGTAGCTGGACCTCCGCGTCTGCGCCGAGCGGAACGAAAAAGATCACGCTTGCCCGGATGTTCCGCTTCTCGCCGCCGATGGAGGTGTACCCCATACCGTGCCGGCACTCGTACCAATCGAGCTCCGTGCCGGCCGGCGCGTAGCCCGGGTTCCAGATTTCGTTCCCATCCTTGATGTAGAAGAAGCGACCGCCCTCTTCCGGTGGGACGCTGTTGTAGCGAAATCGCGTAAGCCGCCTGAGCGCCGCGTCACGGTAGAACGAGTATCCCCCGCCGGTGTTGGAGATTATCGAGAAGAAACCTGCGTTGCCAAGGTAGTTTATCCACGGAAAAGGCGTGAGCGGCGTCTCGATGACGTACTCGCGTCTGGCATCGTCGAATCGACCATACTTCATATCTGCTCCCGTGACAAACTCGGCAGGCGGCTTCTCCGAGGTTGGTTGATTTTAAAACCAACCTACACCACGAGGGCTCGGCTGTCAACCCGCTCTATTGTATGGTCCAGCCTCCGTCGATCATCAGGGTCGCGCCGGTGACAAGCGATGAGGCGCCCGCGGCGAGGAACACCACCGGCTGCGCAACCTCGTCCACGGTTCCGATCCGCCCGAGCGGAATCCTTGCCTTGACCGACGCGCGGAACTTCGGATCATCGAGCCACTTCTTCGTACCGTCGGTCTCGATGAAGGTGGGCGCGACGGCGTTGACTATGATGTTGTGCTCGGCCCACTCGAGCGCGAGGCAGCGTGTGAGGTGCGAAACGGCCGCCTTTGTCATGCAGTAGACCGACTCGGTCGGCAACGCGACGAAGCCGGCCTGCGAGCTGATGTTGATTATCCGCCCGCCCTTCTGCCGTATCATCACCCTGCCGACCGCCTGTGCGGTGAAGAAGGTCCCCTTCAGGTTCACCGCAAGAGTGTTGTCGAAATCCTCTTCGCGCACCTCTTCTGCCGGCGCGGGCACGCCGATGCCTGCATTGTTGACGAGGATGTCTATACGGCCGAAATGGGAAACCGCTTCGTCGACGGCACTTCGGATCTCCGCCGTCCGCGAAACGTCCATCTGGACACGCAATACGCGGCGGCCCATGCCCTCGATCTGTTGCGCAACGTCGGCCCCGCTTTCGCGTGAACGAAGCCCGAGGATGACATCTGCTCCCGCGTCCGCAAGCGCCAGAGCGCAGGCACGGCCGATTCCCCGTGCAGAGGCAGTCACCATCGCGACCTTCCCGTCAAGTCGAAAACTATCCCTGCTGCTCTTCACCACGACCTCCGTGAACAGTGATTTGTGAATGCGAGATATTTGACTGCGGCGATCTACTCGCCGCTTCGAATGTCTTTCAATTTCGAGGCAAGATAACTGATCTCGCTGAAACGGCTCGCGCAACCGCTTCCCGTCGGTGACTGGCTGAGGAAGCCTGCTTCAAGCTGATCGAGATCGCCCAGGGTGAAGTGCCGCACGAGGTTCCAGCTTCGGCCGTCCTCCGAATAGTGGAATGCAAAGGCGCGGTCCAGGCGGGCAATTCGAAGCCGGACCTGGCGGCGCTCGATCGTTACCGAGTTGCAGTCGTCGGACACTTCGCGCGTGACGACCGACACAACCATTGGCTTTCCGGCCGGGGAGTACTCGAAGCAGAGCTTTGCCCAGCGCTCCCCGGACGCCCGCACCAGCAGCACTCCCGCGTCGAAGGTGGCGGAGAAGTCGACCTCGACCTTTGCGCTGAGGATGAAGTTGCTGTCTGTGGTCGCGAACAGCGCCGCGGGTGCGCTGTCGGTCCCGGGGCCCCGGCCGATCCCCCTGGCGGGATCGAGGAAAAGATCGGTCTTCGCTCCCGCTTCGATGTCGAGCATATCGCCGCCGCCCGCAGTGAAGCTTTTCGGTTCATTGTGCCAGCGAAGATGCCCCGGGATACCGGGGATGATAAGGGGTTCCAACTTTCCTCCCGCTACCAGGTCAGGACTCCGCCCGCGATGGTAAGGCCGGCGCCCACGGCGCACAGAAGCACCTTCTGTCCCGGCTTGAGGCGGCCGCTTGCCTCCATCTCTTTGAGACAGAGCGGGATCGACGCAGCGGAGGTGTTGCCGTACTTCTCGATGTTGAAGAAGAACCGCTCCATGGGAACCTTGAGCTTGTGCGCGACCGACTTGAGGATCCGCTGGTTCGCCTGGTGCGGAACCACCCAGTCGAAGTCTTCCAGCGCAATCCCGGAGTCCCGGGCGACCGATTCGATAATGTCGCTGAAGGCGGTCACCGCACCGCGAAACATCCGGCCGCCGTCCATGTACCAGTATTCTGCTCCGTCATCCACGTCGCTTCCCGGCGGCAGCTGCGATCCGCCCGCCTTGCGGTCGATGATGTCGTAGCCGCTGGAGTCCGCCTCCAGGATGAGGTGACTGAGCCGATGGTCGCTGTCCGGTCCCTTTTCGCTCGAGAGGACGGCCGCGCCTGCGCCGTCGCCGAACAGAAAGGCGGTGGCGCGATCGGTCTTGTCGGTGAACTTGCTCATTACCTCGGCTGCAATGACGAGGACGTTGCGATAGACGCCGGTCTGAACGTACTGGCGCCCGATCGACAGCGCGTAGAGCCAGCCGCTGCACGCGGCGGCGATATCGAAAGCGGGTATGTGCGTGCATCCGAGCTTCTGCTGCACCGCGCATGCGGTCGCCGGCAGCGGCATGTCGGGTGTGGTGGTCGCGACGACAATCAGATCGAGGTCCCGTTTATCGATGCCCGATGCTTCCAGGGCCGCTCGGGAAGCGAGCACGGCTAGATCGGAGGTGGTCTCGGTTTCGGCCCAGCGTCGCTGCCGGATGCCGGTGACCTTCTCGATGTAGTTCTCGTTGATGTCGGTGAAGTCCTTGAGAAAGGCGCTGTTCTCTACGACCTTCGAAGGCACGTGGGTCCCTATGCCACGGACATAGCAGGATCGGAGGACCCCGCCGGAAGCCTGTTCCTGCGCCTCGAGCTCGTCGAGGTAGGTGCCGATGTCGGCGGCGGTGAGCTGCCCGTCCGGGCCGCTGGCCTCGATCCGCGCGAGCTCCGCCTCTCCGATATTGGCGTCGGTTACCATCTTCTTCAGACGCGGGCTCAGCCTTCGAAAACGGGATCTTCCGGTCTCCTCTTCCTGCGCATGGCGCTCGACGATCGCCTGCCGTGCCGCCGAGCCGTCGCCGCCCGAACCGATTTTTCCCGCGCGGGCGCTTGTCGCCGCCGCAGCCCCTTTCTCCAGGTGCTTCACGTCCGCGTCTCCGGTGCTGACCTCGAGGAGTGCCGCCCCGACATCCACCACATCCCCCTCGTCACACTTCAATGCCACCACCTCGCCGTTGCAGGGCGCTTCGAAATCCCAGGTGGATTTCTCCGTTTCGATGTCCGCAATGTGCTGACCCTTCTTGATCCTGTCGCCCGGTTTCACGTGCCAGCTGACAAGTATACCGTCGACTATCGATTCACCCGTGAACGGCATCGGTATTGACGCCACGAATGTACCCTTGTCTTTGTCCATCCTCGTCCCCTTTGCGAATCCTTCGACCCGATTTCATCGCCCGATGAAATCGACCGATAATATCGGAGGCCCGGCGATTGCCGGGCCTCGTCAGTAATTGAGCAGCTCGATGATCTTTTCGCGAATGATGTTACTGTTGGGCCGGTAGTGGTTTTCCAGCTCCGGAGCGAAAGGAACCGGCGTATCGGGTGGTGTCACGAGTGCGGGCGGCGCGTCGAGATCGAAGAAGTTGCGTTCGATGACACCCGAAACGATGGTGGCTCCAAGCCCTCCTGTCCGCCAGGACTCGTGTACCACGAGCAGCCGATGTGTTTTGGCTACGGAGGCGGAGAGCGTATCCCAGTCGAAGGGTTTGAGGGTGCGGGGGTCGATGAGCTCGATCGAGACGCCTCGCTCCTTCTCCACCTGATTTGCCGCCGCAATGCACTCGTGCATCATCGCGCCGTAGGAGAGTATCGTTAGATTCTCTCCCTCCTTTCTCACTCTGGCCTTTCCCAGCTTCTCGATACGGCCGTCGAAGTGCACGTCGCCCTTCAAGCGCCGATAGAGAAACTTGCTTTCGAAAAACAAGACCGGATTGTCATCGTAGATGGCGGCCAGAAGCAGATGGAAGAAATCCTCGGGAAAGGTGGGGTATACGATCTTCAGCCCCGGGAAGGTTCCGAACATTCCTTCGAGATCCTGCGAGTGAAAGGGGCCGTAGTTCAGTCCGCCGCCGGTCGGCATCCTGATCGTGAACGGGAGCGACTCACCGGTACGGAAGTGGTAGGTTCCGGCGTTGACTCCGATCTGGGTGGTGGCGTCGGTCGAAAAATCGGAAAACTGCATCTCGATGATCGGCCGCAGCCCCATCGCCGAGGCGCCTATCGAGAAGCCGGTAAAGCCTGATTCGGCGAGCGGCATGTCCAGGACGCGCTCCCTGCCGTATTTTTCGAAAAGCCCCTTGGTAGCTTTGAACGGACCACCGTACTCGGCAATGTCCTCGCCGAGGACAATCACCGACGGATCGTATTCGAGCGAGAGGTCCAGAGCCGCGTTGACCGCCTGCACCGGCGTGACGTCCTTGAGATCACGTGAGGGCAGCGTCCTCCCGGAGCCATCGTTCATCTCCTTGTAGGGAGACCAGTCTGTTTTCTTCGGATCGACCTTTGGAAGCCCGATCGCCCGGTTCGCTTCGGAGGAGACGTATTCCACCCATTCCTTCTCGGTACGATCGAGCTCATCGGCGCCGATCGCTTTGGTCGAGACGAGGTAGTTGCGCATTACCTGCACCGGATCTTCGACGCGCCACCGGTCGAGATCCTCCTGCGGAACGTAGTCGGCGGTATCGTAGGCGGCATGTCCGACCAGCCGGTATGTGACTGTCTCGAGCAGATAGGGCCGTGGATTCTCACGCATTTCGTCGACAATCTGCTTCGCGGTCTCGTACACCTCGATGGCATTTGTCGCCTTGATCTTGTTGCCCATGATTCCGTATCCGGCGGCGCGGCTCGAGAGATCGTCACAGGCAAACTGGTGATTCGTGGGAGTGGAATAGGCCCAGTGATTGTTCTCGATGAGAAAAAGCACCGGAATTTTGAGAACGGATGCGATGTTCAACGCTTCGTGAAAATCACCGGTGCTCGTCCCGCCGTCACCGATGATCGCGACACCCACGGCAGGAATACCCTTCTTTCGCCGTGCATAGACTGCCCCGGTGACGTTCGGGAGCATCACGCCGAGATGGCTCACCATCGGCAGGAGCCCGCGCGAAGGTACACCGTGGTGAACGTTTCCGTCCTTGCCCCCGGTGGAGCTCTGTTCGTTCGCAAGGTAGTGGTTGAAGAGGTGAAAGAGCGATATTCCCCAGACAAGATAGCCGGCGAAGTCCCGCTGCATGAAGTTGCAGACGTCGGTTTCCGGATTCAGGGCGGACGTCACGCCGACGATCGCTCCCTCATTTCCCTCTCCCGAAGTTACAGTACCGCGCACCAGGCTCTCGCGATAGAGCTCCATCAGACGATCTTCGCCCTTCCGCGCCAGAAACATGTTCTTGTACATCTCGAGGGCGGTCTCGTGTCCGATATGCATTCAGATCCTCGCTTCGTGCCGTCGTCTTACCGTCGGCGATGGTCTACTTCCGGTGATGTGCCTAAACTAACACAATTACTACGAAATGTGCATTCGACGGCGCTTCCGTTCGCGGCCGCGGAGTCGCCCGCCCCAACAGAGGTACGACGGCCAACTGAGCCAAAAGGTTGCACCCGGGACGACAGAAAATCGGCGGTTCACGGGACTGCGCAGCAACGTGTAGAGTCTGTACTTTAGCGGAGTCTGCATCTATACTTTACAAAAGTCTTTGACCGGGGTGGTGGGATTATGGTCGCTCAATCCACTGGCGCTCTGGATGAACTGGTTCGGGCAAGCTCAATGCTCAGCCGTGAGCGGCGGTTGAACGGGCTCGTCTCAGTTCTCGTCGAACAGGCACTGGATATCACGCGTTCCGATCTCGCGGCGCTCTATCTCTACCAGGATCCCGAGAATCCGGAAAGCGATCTTGTGCTCTTCTACCGTCGCGGCGCGGGCGGCGTGCCCGAATCGCTCCCCGGGGACATGGATCTCGTCTCCTTCGTTCGCGAGTGCGACGAAACGCTCGTGGTGAGCAGCGCTGAAGACTCCTACTTTTCCGACATCTTTCTCGTGGCGGGCATGCAGAGCGGAATCGCACTGCCCCTTACCACCCCTCGTGCCCAGCTCGGCATCCTCATCCTCAACTCGCACGAGCCGATCTACTTCAACCGGGACCGCTTCACCTTTCTGGACTCTTTCGGAAAGATGGCGGGCAACATGTTCCACAACGCCCGGCTCAACGACGAACTGCGGAAGCGTCTCAACGAAATCGCGCTGCTCCAGCGCTATCAGGAAAATGTGTTCTCGTCGATGACAAATCTTCTCATCACCACCGACGAGAGCGGCGCCGTCCGCTACTTCAATCAGACAACCCGCGAACGGCTCTCACTCACCGATGAGGCGATCGGAGAGCCCATCGACAAGGTGTTCGACAAATCGATCAGCAGGGCGGTGCTCAACGCGATCCGCAAGGCGCGGAATGAGAATATCGAGATCCTTGGTATAGAAGGTATCTACCAGGGTAAAGAGCGCTCCCTCGATTTCTCGCTCAATGTGAGCCCGTTGCGCGCCTCGCGCGGCAAACTGGAAGGACTGACCCTGCTTTTTACCGACCAGACCGCGGAACGGGCTCTCAAGGGCAAGTTCGAAATCGTTGTCGAGGAGCGGCGTCAGATCAAGGACATGTTTGCCCGCTACCTTTCCACCGATGTAGTCGACAGCCTGATGAAGCACCCGGAGCTTGTGAAGCCGGGCGGCGACAAGAAGAATGCCACCGTCTTCTTCGGCGATATCCGGGGCTACACCTCGTTTTCAGAAAACAAACCGCCCGAGTACATCATCGAGGTACTCAACGCCTACTTCAGTGAAGCGGTCGAGATCATCATCAGCCACAAAGGATTTATCGACAAGTTCATCGGCGATGCGATCATGGCTATCTGGGGCGTTCCGATGCAATCCGAAGAACAGGATGCTGTCGAGGCCGTCCATTCGGCTCTGGAAATCCAGGAGCTGATCAAGAGCAGCCAGCGAACCTTCTTCAAGGGCGAAGCGTCGAAACTGACGGTGGGTATGGGGCTTCATACCGGCGCGCTGGTGGCGGGAAACCTCGGAAGCTTCCGGCGGCTCAACTATTCGGTTATCGGCGACACGGTCAACGTGGCCGCGCGCCTCGAGGGCGTGGCAAAGAGTGGAGAGGTTATCATCACGCAGGACACGAGGGACCTCATCGGCGACCGGTTCAAGCTCAAACAGCTCAAGCCGGTGACTGTAAAAGGCAAAGCTCAGCCGATTCCGATATTCAGCGTTCTCGAACGCGTCAAATAGGCGAACGGAAAAGTGCCGAGAGAAAGGAGGCTCACATGGCAGCAGGATTGACCGGGCTGGGGTGGTGGATTTACCTGATCGCAGGCATCGTACTGCTGGGGATCGTGGCGGTAGTGGTTCTGTGGTTCGTTTCCCGCGCACGGTTCATGACGCGGCTGCGTGAGACGGCCGGAGGCAGCAAGGAAAAACTCGCGGCATTCCGCAAGCGATATCCGGACAACGTGCTGCTTCGCCGCTCCCGCATCATCGAGCGGACTGCGAACAGGCAGGAGGAGTACGCTGCCATTCCGCACCAGATCGGCGTTACCCACCTGTGGGTGCAGCGGCTCTCCCGGCGTCCGCGCTCGGGAGACTTCCGCCGCGTGCTCGCATTCGGAGGCGGCGAAGACCTCTGGCCCTGCTTTCTGCTTGCGGTGACCCACCCCCGGCAGGGAGACCGGTTTCTGAAGTGGTTCGAGGGCAAGGACGCCTTCTTCTCACTCCGGGAGATGGCCAGGGCCGGCGACGGGGGCCAGTTCGACGGAAGAAAAGCCCTTTCGCTGCTCCAGGAATCGGTGGACCGCATCCGGGAGATGACGGGCGACCCCGACTGGCGCGTGCGACACTTTGCGGTGAACATCATCCTCAACGACAACAGCGAGCTCTCCCGAAATGCTCTCTGGGATACATTCAACGACGGCGCCTTCCAGATCCGGCGTCTCGTGGTGCCGACGTTCGCAGCCGATGATGCCGATCGTCTCTACGAAACTCTCTATGATCTGGTGCTGCGGGATACGGTCTTTGCAGTTCGCAAGGCGGCGCGCGACCGCATCCAGAAGGAATTCCCCGACCGCTATCATCCCGACCCCGGAAGCCTCGCGAGCTTCGAGGCGCTGCACGTGCTCGATCTGCTGACGCCCGGATCCGAGACCGACCGTGACCTCGCTCTGGGCGCTCTGGGTCAGGACAAGCTCGAGCTCCGCGCCTCGGCAGCCCGCTACCTGCTGCGCGAAGGGGTCCTTGCCCGGATGATGGCGAACGCCGATCTGAGCGACCGGCCCGCCTTCGACCGACACCTGCAGCTGCTGCGTCATGCCGCGGAGGTTGATGTTACCGATTTCATCGCTGAAGCGCGCGGCAGCAACAGCGCAGGCACGCTGCTCATGGCGTTGAAGCTTCTGACGACGCACGGTCCGCGAACGCTCATCCAGCACGTAGCAGATCGCGCGCTTCACGGACTGCCCCATTCTGAGCATCTGCAGGAGCTCAGGTCCGAAGCGCTGCGGTGCATCGAGCAGCGGGGCGACGATGACGCCCTCCGCCTGCTGTTCCAGGAGATACTCGCCCGCAAGACCGAATACGAACAGGTGAATGAGATGCTCCAGCACGTTCCCGCCCGCGGCGAGGAGCTTTTCGCCGATATAGCACTGAACCTGCTTCGTGACGTGGACTTCGCAGCCCGCGAGGGCCTTGTCGAGCTGCTGGTCCGGCTTCCCGACCGCCTGGTGGTGCCGCGGCTCATCGACATCGTTCAGGATATCCGCGGGGACATCGCGCGAAAGGTGCGTGTCGACGCGCTGCGCTCCCTCGCAGCAATGAACCGCCCCTACCTGCTCGACTTTGTTCTCGAGCATTTCTACCTGTTGTCGCCCGATCCGGCGCAGGAGCTTGCCGCCAACCTGTCGAACGTGCACGGAAAGGAGTTCGACGCGGCGGTATCGCGGCTTGTCGAGGGACATGACGCGTCGGTCCGTGCGGCGGTCATCATCTCACTGCCTTCTACCGAAAAGAAGGATTTCCTGAAGCTGATCCGGCCGGCAGTCGACGACGCCGACCCGAGCGTGCGTTCGGCAGCGATTTCCGCCCTCGTCCTTTTCGGAGACACCCGTTCGCTTCGCCTCGCGGTGGACCGATTGCGGGACCCGGTCGAGGATGTGCGGATAGCGGCGGCAACCGCGATCGGTCGTGCGGGATCGGACGAGCTTGTGGCCGAGCTGCGAAAGATCCTCGACGACGAGAACGAGGTGGATTCGGTAAAACAGGCAGTGCTCACCGGGCTCGGCGCTTCCGAACGAGACTCGGCCACCGATCTTCTCATCGATGCTCTCGCGCAGCACGCGGAGATAGAGGACGTCACGCTGGACGCTATTGCGTGCAAGACCGGATCGCACGAGCTGCGCTACCTGGTCGACAAGTTCAAGGATGCAGACCCCGTTCTGCGTGAGCGGCTTACGCTCGCGTTTCATCGTATGGGAACGGCCGGACAGGAGGCGATGCTCGGTCTGCTCGGAGAGGAGATAGGGTCACTGCGGCCCCACGTCGCACAGATCCTCGAGGAGATGGGGTATGTGGAGGCGACGATCCGCAAATTGACGCACCGCGACCCGGAGATCCGTCGGGACTCGGCGGCCAGCCTCGCGCTGGTGGGAACGAGCGCAGCCTTCCGCGGCATCGTTCAGGCCGCGCGAGACCCCGATCAGGAGGTTCGCGTCCAGGTCGTGAAGGCTCTGGAACGGCTCGAAACCGACGACGGGGCCGACATTCTCCAGTCGCTGCAGGTGGACCCGGAGCGGCGCGTGCGCAAGTACACGCAGTGGGCGCTGGAAAGATTGCGGGCGAAGGCGCTGTAGACGCTCAGGCGAGCAGATGAAGGATCTTGCCGAGGTTGGCGGCCGGGTAGACGAGCGTGAGTGTTTCGCTCCGGCCCGGAAGCGTCAGCTCGGCAGTGAGCGCCATCTCGTGGAGAGAAACAGCATCTTCGACCGACGATGGGGGATCCTGCCACTTGAGCCGCGGCGCACGGAGCCGCAGCTTCCAGGATTCGCCAAGAGTCCGGAGGAGCTCCTGCCTTCCGCTGGAGTGAAGAAGCTCCGAAAAGATGCCCGTATCCCGATAGAAGAACAGGATTCCGTCGAAGGGTGAGGCTTCGTGGAGGCGACGCGCCTCCTGCGCAACCAGCCGCGCCTGTGCGGCGGGCACCTGCATCTCCGCCTGTTCGCTCTGCGCGAAGTAGCTCCGGTCGGACCTCTTTTCGGCCACCGCCGAGCCTGTTCCCGCCATTGCAACCGATATCCGGTCCGACCCCGGGAATGGAAGCTCGCTGTAGGACATCTGATCCAGCTTGCCGAGCCGGCAGTTCTTCAGGCCGGGATCGAGCTCCCGCAGAGCAGCGGCAAATCGCTGATGGATCAGCGCAAGATTTCTTATCTGTTCCCGCGAAAACTTGTCGGGCCGCGTGAAATCGAATGCAATGAGGTTCGGATGAGGGTCGGCGATCACGGCTCCGGAAAGGGTGGCCGTCTCTCTCGGGCCGCCCTTGAGCAGCGTCTCGTCCACGCGGAATGCCCACTGTTCCTGGTAGGCGCAGACGGTCCCCAGTGCCGTGCGCATTCCGGCGACAAGGAGCTCTGCTCCCTTCTGCCGCCGATAGGGCACGCCGAAGGAGACGATGCCGAAGCGACCGAGCTCGCGGAGCTCCCGCAACGTGTAGCTGCAGGAAGCCAGGCGTACACGGGTTTCCAGCGTCCCGCTGACCAGCTCCGGGCCGGCGGCCACGGTGAGCGGAGCCTCGTTCCAGGTTACCTCTTCGACACGGACGCAGAACAGGTCGTCGACGATGAGCACCTCCCCCGAACCAACGAGGCCTCCGTTGAAGTAGAGGTAGACCGGATCCCCGCACGACCTGTCGCTCAGGCAGAGCGCGGTGCCGCGCTTCAGGCGAGCCGCTTCATAAGATGAGACCACGCCGCGACCGAGTACCGCTTCGAGAAGGCATGGCCTGTCAAACAGTGTTTCCATATCACCGTCCTGTTTTCAGTATGGTACGGGAGGCGCCGTACGTCCACGCGCTTTTTCCTTGCCCGCCGTGAATTCCACTCCCGGCGATTGACGTTGACAGCCCGCAGTGTACGAATATAAAATATCTCCATCCTTTCGGCGGTCGCCCGGATGATCGCACAGGAGGTCCACGATGATCCAATCCGCAAAGCGAATCCGTCCGCTTCCGATGATACTCGGAACGGCAGTCGTGATAGTTCTCTCCACCCTGGGAATGGCGAGCTGCGCGAGCCAGGGACCGGTTGTGCCGGTTGCGCCGAGCGTGCGCGTCTCGAGCTTCAGGTCGACGGTCCTGACCCCTGACGTTATCAAGTTCCAGGCCAAGGTCTTCATCATCAACAATATGCGCGCCCCGCTCGATTTCGAAAAGACCGACTACGGTGCGACCCTCTTCGACAAGCCGATCTTCAGCGACACCTTCACCGGTATGAAGCGAACGAATCCGAGAGGCAACGAGACGGTCACCATTCCTTTCCAGATCTCGATGAAGGACATACTCGCCCAGGACGTTGCCCTCCTTGCCGAGGGTCAGCTTCGGGTGGGGTTCCACGGCACGGTCTATCCTTCGGTCGAGTCAGGGTTCGCCCCGGTGAGATTTTCGCGGGAGATCACGATTCCTATTCCGAAAATCCCGACGTTCAGTCTCGAAGGCACGGAGGGATCGCCCGTCGGACGGCAGTTCTCGGTCCGACTGTCCATGCACAACCCCAATGACTTCGACATGTCGGTCGACTCGGTCGACTCCTACATCGACCTGAACGGACAGCGCTACACGCTGCTCCACTCGAGGCAGGAGAGCGCCATTCCCGCCAACGGAAGCGGCCCGGTGACGCTGACGATGGAAAACTCGGTTGGCAAAACCTTGAGCTTCGCCCTGAATGCGATCCAGGGCAACAACATCAAGTTCACCGTCGGGGGAACGATCGTGTGCAATACGCCCTACGGCTGGATCTACATACCCGTGGGTGTAACGCAGCAGTAGCCGGCCCGTGCAGTGCAGTGCAGTGCAGTGAGGGAAACCCGAACGATGTCTCCGGGGCGTGCGATCGCAGCCGCAGTCATCCTCTACGCCGCAGCGTTTCCGGTGAGCGCCGGCGGCCTCGATTCAATCCATTCCTGGGCGTTCTGGCTTGCGGGTATCGTTCCGGCAAGGGTCGCCTCGTCGCCCTTCGAAATGATGGTGATCGACTACTCCTCAGACGGTTCGGCACACGGGGCATTCACCCGGTCCCAGGTGAAACAGATGAAACGAATGCCCGGCGGGGGCACGCGAACGCTCATCGCGTACCTGAGCATCGGCGAGGCCGAGGATTACCGTTACTACTGGAACCCATGGTGGAAGCTGTTTCATCCCTCCTGGCTTGACCGCGAAAATCCGAACTGGAAGGGCAACTACAAGGTAAAATACTGGCTTCCGGGCTGGAAGAGCATCATCTTCGGCTCACCCAATGCCTATCTCGACCGGATCATCGCAGCAGGCTTTGACGGAGTTCTGCTCGACGTGGTGGATGGGTTCGAGTACTTCGAGCCGTCCCATCCGGACGCGGCCGAGCAGATGATCGATTTCGTGACCGCGATATCCGACTACGCGAAGGCCCGGAAACCGGGATTCCTCATCATTCCCCAGAACGGCGAACGGCTCGCCTCCCATCCACGATACGTCGATGTCATCGATGCCATCGAGAAGGAGGATCTCTTCTACGGCCTCAGTGGCGATGAAGTGAAAAACAGCGATGAGGAAGTCGCCTACAGCTGCGCGCTGCTCGACTGGGTGAAGGAGGCGGGAAAACCGGTGTTCACCGTGGACTACGGAACCGATCCGGCGATGGTCCGCTCGGCCTACGAACTCTCGCGGAGCCGGGGATACCGGCCCTATGTAACGATTCGATCTCTCGATTCCCTCACGACAGGCTCGGCTCGATGACGCTCATCTTTTTCCAGGCGCCATGACGGAAGCGCAGAAGGAATACGATGCCGAGCAGGCAGACGTAGACCGTTGCCGCGCTCCACGCGGCGTATATCCCCCACCCGAAGACAAGCAGCATCACCGCGGTAGGAATGGCGAGCACGCCGAATGCGAGCGCGGCAACAACACCCACAACGAAGCGGGTGTCGCCGGCGCCGCGGATCGCCGAGCTGAAGCTCAGGTTGAGCGCATCGAAGAGCGAGTAGAGCGCAACGAACCTCAGCAGAGTGCGCGCCGCGTCGCCGATGCTGCGATAGAGGGAGGGATCCGAATTCACCATGTAGGGTAGAAGGAAGAGATCCGGCAGAAGCACGTAGGCGGCTCCGATGCAGATCATATAGAAAAGAGCGATGTGCATGCCCGAGTAGGTCGCGTACTCGGCCCGCTCGATGTTCCGGTCGCCGATGTGCTGGCCGACAAGGACGGAAATGGCGATGCCCAGCCCGATCACCGGCATGAAGGCGAGCATGTTGATGTTGATAGCGATATTGGTCGCTGCAAGATCGGCGGTGCCGAGACGCCCGACGATTAGAATGAACAGGGTAAAGCCCGTCACGTCGATCATGATCCCCAGCCCGCTCGGCACGCCGTACCGGATTATCCGCCCGCACAGCTTGAGATCGACCCTGGCGTCCTGGAGCCCATAGACCTTCCGGTCCCTTCTCGTAAGGACAAGCACAGCAAATATCACGGTGGCGACACCTTCGGCGATGACGGTGGCAATGCCCGCGCCGGCAACGCCGAGACGCGGAAAGCCGCCTGTTCCGAAGATCAGCAGGTAGTTCAGTACGATGTTCACCGCGGTGGAGCCCAGCAGCACCCAGAGCACCGGCCAGGTCCGGCCGAGCCCGGAGTAGAAGGCCGAAAAGGCCGCGTTCACAACCGCAAAGACGGCGCCGGCTGTGAGCACCCGGAAATAGACCGTCTCATAGGCGGCGACCCGGGCACCGTGCCCGATGATCCTGAAGATCCACGGGGCAGCGGGAATGAGCGGCAAAAGGAGGATTCCTGAAACGATGGAGAGGTAAATTCCCTGCCAGACCGAGGGGCCGACCCGCTCGTCCCGCCCGGCCCCGTGATATTGAGCGACGAAGGTCCCGATGTAGCCGGCCGTGTTGATGAACAGGCTCATGCACAGGAAACTGAGGATACCCGCAGGTGTGGCTGCCGCCACCGCCTCCGGCGAGTACCAGGCCAGAAACACCCGGTCCACGAACTCCTGAATGGCGAAAGCTCCGTTGGACAGGATGAGCGGAACGGCAATTTTGAGAAGCTGACTGTAGCCGCCTTCGGCATGCCAGCGAAGACGAACGCGCTGACCAAAGCTCGAAAAGCGCGCTGCGTGGAAGGGTGTCATGTGAGCTGTAAGAATTGACCGCCGGCGCTAAAAGGTCAAGGCTTCTGCAGGCGTCCTGTGGGCGGGCTCAAAAAGCTGAAAAGCCGGCACGCAACCTGCGTGAGGCGCGCTATAATTCACAGAGTGCCGCATCTCCTTGCGCGAAAGCGGTTCAGCCAGTTATCCTGCACTGCAGCACTATTTAGGGAGGATATCGTGAAAAAGCTAATCGGTGTCGTCGGAGCCGTCATTCTCATACTGGCCGCCCTGAGCGGGTGCCGGACGCTCTTCGGCCGCGGGCATGGTCCCGTGGACTCCTTCGCGTTTCTCCCGGAGTACAATCCCGGACTGGCGCGCCCTGTTACCGGACAGATCAACGAGCGCTCCGATCCGAAGCTGATAGAGGCGGTGGTTCCGCCGGGAACCGACACGTCGAATCTCGTTGCCACCTTTTCGCTCAACACCGAAGCGTCAATTCGCGTGATTTCCTCCGGCGCGACCGTCGTCCAGCAGAACAATCAGACCCCGAACAACTTTCAGTCGCCGGTGCTCTATTCCATCAAGGTTCCAAAAGACGATGAGCCCTGGCTCTACCGCGTGGTCGTCCGTGAAGCGGAGCGAAACGCGCTGCTCGGGCAGCTTCGGGTCGCTGACGGAACACCTCTCGATCCACCCTTCAATCCGAACACGACCAGCTATACGACAACGGTGCCCTATGCGAGCACTCAGGTCACGATCGAGGCGGCGGCACAGAGCGCTCATCTGCAGGGGATGTCGATCGGCGCACGTGAGGTGCGCGGATCGCGCGCTTCGGTGGCAGTTCCCTTTACCGGGACGGATCGCCTGACAGTGCCGATCCAGACGACTGCAGAGGACCAGACCTCCACCGCCCAGTACTCGATAACGATAGTACGCGGTGCACCGGACACCAACTCGACCCTCGGGTCCCTCGGTATACGGGACGCGGGCCTCACCCCGCTGTTTACCCCCAACCGTCTGAGCTACTCAGCACAGGTGCCCTATTCGGCGAAGTCGCTGCAAGTCCGCGCGGTTCCGCAGAGCAGGTATGCCACCGTATCGTTTGCGACGCCGACACCACGGAGCGGTCTTGCGTCGATACCCGCACAGGGAGATCCGCGGACCGGAAACGGCGCCCGGATAGATTTCTCCCGCACCGACCATCTCACCCTCGTGGTCATCGTGACCGCGCAGGACGGCAGCGCCTCGCAGTACTCGGTGAACATCACCCGGGCCGCGCCGGACCGCAACAACGCTCTTGCGGATCTTCAGCTGCCGGGATCGAACATCACTCCCCGGTTCAATCCCAACCGGCTCTACTACAACGTGGACGTACCCTACAATTCGCAACAGTTCACGATCGTGGCACTGCCGCAGAGCCCCGTCGCGAAGGTAGCGCTCGGAGGCGCCCAGTACAATGGAAACCCGGCGTCCGCCGACGGCGCGAGAGTAAGGTTTGCCGGAACGGATCGGGCGTTGGTGACGGTCAACGTTAGCGCGCAGGATGGGTCGGTTCTCGCCTACACGCTGAGCATCCGGCGTGGCCCGCCCGACAGCAATTCCGAACTCACCGCGCTGCTGGTCGCGCCGGGCCGGCTGGCCCCGGCCTTCTCTCCGCGGACGGCTACCTACAGCGTAACGATCCCCGGATCGGCTCAGGCTGCAAACATCACCGTTCAGACGGCGAGTCCCTATGCGTCGGTGACGACCTCCGACAGCGCAATTTCACAATCAGGGACCGCGGCGGACGGCAAGGTTTTCACCGTTCCCGTGACGGCCGGCCGGACCCGCTCGGTCGACCTGGTGGTGACCGCACAGGATGGCTCACAGAGGCTCTATCGTGTAAACGTCACGCGGGAGGCTGCGCCGGTGAAGCCGGCTCCGAAGGAGACCAACTCCCGCCTCTCGGGCATCGTGGTCGCGGGCGGACACCTGACACCGGCGTTCTCACCCGAGCGGATGGCCTATGCCATCAGCGTCCCCACCTCGCAGAACCGCATTTCTCTCTTCCCGATAGCCGAAAGCTCCCGCGCACGGATAACGGTGGACGGACGGCCTGTCGGCAACTCGGCACAGTCGATTCAGCTCCAGCCGGGCAATCCGCGGATCCTGGTAATCCAGGTGGTCGCGGAAAATGGGTCTGCCTCCCGCTATACGGTAACCGTTACACGTCAGCTCCCGCCGGCCGAGCAGAAACGGAACGAGGAGGGCAACGGCCACGGTGAGGGGCAGTCGGGTGACCACCGGGGCAACGGCGGTCAGCAGTCCTCCGAGCGAGAGCACGGTCAACAGCCGGTTGGCCAGGCACCGCGGCAGGCGCAGCCTCCCGTGGCGCAGGTGCCGCCTCAGCAGCAGCCCGCCGCTTCACAGCCGCGGCAGCTACAGACGGTTCGCACCGTAGTCACGGTTACCGCCGACGGCTTACGCGTGGATCCGCATGTCTGGAAGGATGTACGGGACGCGAAGGACGAGGTTGGTTCTCAGGCAACAATCACCGTCCGGCCGGAGGGCTCGAACGATGTGCTCCTGCAGGGATTCGCGGCGGTTCAGGTCCGCCAGCCGGGAAACAGCCCGGCAGAAATTACGCTGAGGTTCGAGTCCCAGCCGTTCGCGGCTGTTTCAGGGCAGAAGATTTCGGTGGAGGTCGCCATTCGGACACAGAAGGGCAGGTACCTGCACTACACCGACGTAGTTCCGGTCGCCGGGCAGATCGCGGTCAAGGTTCCATCCTGGAGCTACGACGCCTCCGCCCGCTAGGCTGTAGTCCCACCGGCCGCCGTCATGGCTGCGGCGGCTGCTATTGCTGCCGCCAGAACGCTCGGTATATGATGCCGTCCTGGTTTATGTAGAGAGTCTGGACGATAACGTTGCGATGTCGATCGCGTCCGTTGATTTTCTCGTTTGGATTGATGGTCGCGTATCCGCCCGCAAGACGGTAGTACCTCACGATCTCGCCGCCGTGAAGGTCCGAAACGGTCTCCGCGGGCTTGCCCCACTTCTCTACCAGTGCCTGCTTGGTCTGTCCGACCCAGGCATCCATCTCTGCGGTCAGATCCGCGCGTGACATCGTCTTGCAGGAAGAAATAACCAGCAGGGTGCCCACAAGCAGCGCCAATATCGCCATGTGTCGTTTCATCTGTCTCACCTTGGAGCAGATTATCTCACACTGCGCCGAGCCCGGCAACCTGGTCGACCAACGTGAGCCTCGGAACGATCGTTCCGGGCGAAAGGAGCGTCCCGGGAGTCGTTACCGAGTTGGCCCCGATTCGGCAATTGTCGCCGATAAGAGCACCGAATTTCTCGACACCTGTACGCACGCGACGCCCGTCGATTACTACGGGGATTTCGCGATCGGTACGTTCGTTGAAATGGTTCGCGATGACCACGCCGGCCTCGATATTCACTCCGCTTCCGACAAGGGAGTTGCCCACATAATTGAGGTGCGCAAGCGCGCAGCCGGCAAAGAGAACGCTCGACTTAATCTCGCAGGAGGAACCGACGTGCGCACGCTCCCCGACGAATACGCCCTCCCTGAGGAGGGTGTTCGGTCCGATGCTGCAGCCCGGCATCAGAACCGCCGGTCCACGGATCACCACGCCGGATTCCAACCGGGCGGTACGGTATATCGCCGCCTCTCCCTCGATCCGGAACTCATGGCTGGATAGTCGCATCAGAAGCTCCGAAATGAGAGCCGCCGCTTTCGCGGTGTACTCCCATGGGGGAACACCGTCGGCGAGCGCGGGCGGAGTACGGGCGGCGTCGGAGATGTAGCGTGAGAGCTTCAAAGGCCCCGGCCGGGGCGACGCCTGGTCCGACTCCTCCGCCCCGTCGGGATGCTCAGATCCCGACACGCTTCATGCCCTGGGCATCGTACCTGGTACCCGCGGCCGCCCCCACCGGTATGAGCCCGCCCAGGGTCGAAAGCTCCTCCGGAGAAAGGTGGATCTCGGTGGCCGTCACATTGTCGCGCAGGTACTGCTCGTGCCGGGTTCCGGGGATCGGGACTATGTCCTCTCCCTGAGAAAGAACCCAGGCGAGGGAAAGCTGCGCGGCGGTTACGCCCTTCTGCTCCGCCATCCGCTCCACCTTCTCGACCAGCGCCCGGTTGTGCGCAATGTTCTCTTCGGTCATTCGCGGATTATGCCGGCGGAAGTCGGTCTCCCCCAGCTGGCTGGTATCCTTGATGAGACCGGTCAGAAAGCCTCGCCCCAGCGGACTGTAGGCGACAAAGCCGATTCCCAGCTCCCGGCAGGTCGCAAGTATGCGGTCCTCCGGATCACGGGTCCAGAGCGAATACTCGGTCTGGAGCGCGGTGATGGTGTGGACCTTTGCAGCACGGCGAATGGTCTCCGGCCCGGCCTCGGAGAGCCCGAGATAGCGAACCTTGCCCTCCTTCACCAGCTCGGCCATGGCACTAACGGTTTCCTCGATAGGGGTATCGGGGTCTACGCGATGCTGGTAGTAGAGATCGATGACATCGGTATTGAGCCGTTTGAGGCTCATTTCACACGCCGCCTTGACGTACTCCGGCCTGCCGCTGACACCCAGGAAGGCGCCGTCGACCCGTCGCATGTTGCCGAACTTGGTCGCGATGGTCACCTTTTCCCGTTTGCCGTCGCGAAGCGCCTGACTCAGCAGTATCTCGTTGTGTCCCACGCCGTACATATCGGCAGTATCGAAAAAGTTGATGCCGAGGTCGATCGCCCTGTGGATCAGGTTAATTGAAGACTCATCGTTCGAAGCTCCGTAGAACTCCGACATGCCCATGCAGCCCAGACCGATTGCGGACACCGAGATGCCGCTTGAACCAAGTTTTCTCTGTTTCATGGGTACTAACGTACTGAGGGTCCGCGGCCGGGGGCAATCCTGGCTGCTTTTCAGAAACGGTAGGACAGGCCGAGCGAGAAAAGCCGGAAGAAGATGCCGCTGCCGTGGACCGGATAGACAAAGCTGTTGTAGGAGGTCGTCGAGTCGGAATAGAAGCTCGCCGGGGTAAAACTCAGCTCGATGCTCGTCCGGAGCGCAAAGCTCGGGGATATGCTGTAACCCAGGCTCGAGGAGAGCGACACCAGCGGGTAGAAGATCGATTTCGATTCGCCCGGCGCCATGAAGGGAGAAAAGTTCCCGTCGAGATCGCGTCCGATCGTCTGCGAGGTTATGTTGGTAATGTGACCGTATCCGGCATAGGCGATCGCACCCAGCTCGGCGAAGAGCCGTCCCACAGTGCGGTAGGTTATGCCCACCCCCGGCAGCGCGAAGAATCCCCGGACATATCCGGGACCGCCGTTCGACACGTCGCCGAAGGTCAGACTCTCGCCGAAGTAGGTCCAGACGGAAGCGACCACGCCAAAGTGACGGTTCAGAAACCAGCTGAAGTCAAATGATGCCGGGAGTCCGTTCCAGGCCGCTTCGCTGCGCGAATTGTTGCCGCTTTCGGACGCGAAGGTGAGAACACCGGCTCCCCACAGCGTCATCTCGAACGGTTTCGCGTACCGGTCCTTCAGCTGTACGGTAGAAATCAGCTCCTGAGCTGAACGGGTCTTTTCCGCCTCAGGACCTGCAACCTTGACAACCTTCGGCTCCACGAACTGGAGGAATGGCGCGAATTTTTTTGCAGTTTGATCCACAAAATCGACAATCGCGCGGTTGTTGGGTACGCCGGAAAGCTCCTCGGTCGCCTGCGTTTCGCCGCCGCTCTCGAGACTGGCTGCAATCGACCTGCCGGACCGTGAAATCGCGACCGTTGAATTGGCCGCCGTCCTGTCGGTGACCCTCACAATAGGCTGAATGGCTGCGAGCGCGGTGTAGAGATATTCCGGTAGCTGCGACAGGGTGGGATTCGTCTCCGCAAGTCCGGAGGGCGTCGGCTCGAAAAAGACCCGCTGCGGAATCCGCGCGGGCTGGATATCCTGCTGCGCGACAGCGGGGAGGGCTGCTGAAAGGAGGAGTACCGCGAAGAGCCCCGAAATGGTCCAGTTCCGATTCATAGGTGTGTCCCCCAGTTGGCGTACAGTCCGAGCTCGGGATGGTAACCGACAGGATTCGAGAGGTCCCAGTTGAACCGGACCCCGTAGATTCCGAACGTGAGCCCGAGGCCCCAGAACTGAGGAAGGGCCGACATCTTCCGGTAGGTGTAGAAACGGATCCCCGTTTCGACGTTGATTCCGGCGAACCAGAAGGGACCGAAATCGTAGGGTGTATTGTTCACCTCTATCGTTGCCCGTGGAACGAAATGGAGGCTCGAAACCAGCCCGAGATAGAGGTCGCGCCGGTACTGTGAAAAGGTGTAGACCGGGCCGACATAGAGGGGAAAGTCCCATTCAGGACCGTAGGTACTCCGCGGATAGATGGATGGCGCGGTTGCGACCAGAAGCGAGAGATCACCGACAAGAGGCGCGTTCAGGCTGACTCGAAGGCCGATCCCCGGTCCGTTGGTTCTGCTATTGCTGTCGCCGCTGGAATCGGAGACCTGGTCCATAGTGCCCTCTGCTTCAGGCCCGATCGCGAAGATAAAGGGCCGCTCCGATCTTTGACGCACAACCGCCTGTTCGTTCACCCGCACGCTGAAGCCCATCTGCGACGGCGTGAGCACCGGCTCCTTGACCACACTCTGGCCGACGCTCGGCAGCACCTTCGTTACCGACGAGACAAAATCGGCGCTCATCCTGTCTATGGAGTCGAAGACGCTCAGACCGGTCTTCTCGTCGAAGAGCGTGCTCGCCTTCACCAGTCTGGTGCGGGTATCGTAGAGCACGGCGTGGACGATCATTTCGTCGCCCGATACACGGTAGTCTCCGGACACCACCATCCGCGCGCCTGCGCGCTCGGCGAATCCGAAGGCCGGCGCGTCGCTCGCATTTTCGGCGCTGTTCGGCGCCGCCAGTCGCAGGCCGGCCCGGGTGAGCGCAAGATGAAGCGACTGCTGGAAGACATCGCTCAGGTAGCTGTCCTGGGCCTTGCCGAGGTTGCGGAACGCCCCGAGCACCAGATCAACGGGTCCGACACGGTCTGCGGCATTCTCCGGTGCACGGGTGAGCGAAAACCGCCGGGAACCGCCCGACGGGCCCACATCGATGAAGCTTGTGTCGGGTGCATATCCCTTGAGATCGAGCCGCACGAAGTGTCTTCCCTGCGTCAACTGCACGTCGAGCGGAGCTTTGCCCCACACCTGTCCGTCGATTGTAATCTCACCTGCAGGCGGATCACTCGTTATGCGGAAGGGGATCCTGGAATGGGCGATGTCGGGAAAGGGTGTGTATGGTCCGAAGCCGTAGGCGCTTCGCCCGCCCCATTTTGCGATGAAGATGTCGTTCGAGAGAGTCTGAGCGACCCGGCGCTGATCCGAAGGTTCAACCTGACCTACACCGGTCGGCGCGTTGAGAGATGCCGCACCGGTCGACGAGGTGCCGTTCCCGGCGGCTTCGGGAGCCGGAATGAACTTCTGCGGAAGCAGAACCACCGCGGAGGCAGGAACGGTGAAGGTATCAGGTCGATAGGAGTGAAGAACCTCGGTCTTTCCGTTCGAAAACCGTACGGTCCTGCCGACGAACCGGTAGGTTCCCGGTTTGACCCGCTGCGTGTGGAAACGCCAGCCGGAATCATTTATCGACCAACGGACAGGTGTGGGACCGTCAAAGGCAACGATGTCCGACTGCGGGCGCGCCTTGTCGGCGGCGACCGGCTGGTCGGCGACCAGGACAAGCATGGAGTCGGCCGACGCGCCCGGCTGCGGCAGGCTCGCGCATCCGGCGAGCAGTACCAGAGCGGCGGGCAATACCCACAGGTGTCTTGATCGGACCCGAACCCGGCACCGACCCACCATCAGTTCGAGCCCGCCGCTGCGGCCAGCCCGTCGGCATTCACCACAACGACCGATCCGGATGCGGTCGGCACCAGAATCCGGCGCTCGTCGACAACGGGGCGCCCGGACGGCTTTGCGTCGAGAGGCAGGCGATACAGCTCCTTCCCGGAGGAGGCGCTCACCACAGCGAGGGTCCCGTCGGTGGCACCGTAGACGAGCATTCCGCCGACCAGCGCCGGCGGTGTCGCGGCATCGGTTATGGGAGCTCTCGAGGGACTGCCGTCCTTCCAGGAAAGCGCGTGGATCTGCGAACCGGCGTAGACAAATGCGTCGGAAGCGCCTGCGAGAATGTCGGAATAGACCGACCCGCCGGACGAACCGAGATCGTGCTGCCAGGCGACGGAACCCGAGGTCAGATTGACGCAGACGACCGTTCCCCGACGGCCGGCGAAGGCCGCGAGGTCTCCATGAATCGTCACCGTCGAGCCGACCGGCTGCAGCGCCTGAGTCGGAATGGTGCTGGTTATTTTCGAGGTTCCGAGATTGATCTCGTAGAGACTTCCCTGCTGGTTCACGGCATAAAGCGTGCCTCGCACGACCGCCGGTGTCATCCAGATTCCGGATGGCACCGCGATCTGTCCGGTAACTGCCTTCTGCCGCGGGTCGATGATGCTGATTCCGGTTGTGTCCGGATAGTAGAACAAACCGTTTGCGAACGCGGCCCGCTGCCCGAAGGGATGAGCGGTGGAGCCGTTCAGTGTCATGCGGTAGACCGCAGCTCCGGTCGCCGAATTGAAGACCGCAAACTCCTGAGTACCGGAAAGCGCCGCGTAGCCGCCGCCTGCAACCGGTATCGAGCTCGAATTGCCGGTGTTGGAGGTTGAAGCGGTCCAGAGAACGCGGCCGTCCGGCTGCACCGCGGAAATTCCCCCGTTGGCACCCGCGACGTAGGCCACACCCCCGCCGTCGGCCTCACCGCCGACGATACCGGATGAGCCAACCGCGATCATCCGTTCAATCGGCCTGGGCTCGAGGGCGACCGACACGGTGTTGGCACCCTGGCCCACTACCCGCTTCATTGTCGTGCCGCTGAAGCCGGCACGCTCTACGGTGATGGTCACGGAGGTTCCCGCCGGGAACTCCGGACTGCCGGAACCGGCGAGTCTCTTTCCGTCGACGCGCACCGTCGCATCCGAAGGAGAAACGGAGAAGGAAAGCGTCCCGGTAGGTACCGGGGCCGGTTTCGTTGCTGCAGGAGGAGCGGCAGCGACCTTTGGAGTCTCGACCGGCTTCTGCTGCGTCTGGGGCGGTGTGGCCGGAGGAGCGGCGGCAGGCGCCGGCACGGGAGCCGGTGCGGCCACGGCAGCGGGGGCTGTCGCGGGGGCGGTTGCCGGTTTGGCGGCCACCGTCGGCGGGTTGGCCTGCTCCTTCGGCTGGGCCGGCGCCGCGGCAGTCGTCTGTTCGGCGGTCGCGGTTGAAGCCGGCGGCGCGGGCAACGGCTTTATTTCCATCGTGTCGGCATGCTTGAGAAGATCCTGCGATTGCGGGTCGAGCGTCGCCGCCACAGGTACTGCCGCAGGCATGGTACGAGTTGCCGTGTCCGCCGACTGCGCAAGTGCAGTGACCTTCTGCTGCTTTTCGGCTTCCGGTGCCGCCGCGACTGCCTTCAGATTTTCGGCGACAGTCTGAACCTTTTCGGTCATCGCGTCGGCCTCTTTCTTGGTAATGACAAGCTGATAGCCGGCGGTGACCATCGGCAGCGACTTCGCCACCTTGTCCACGGCCTGTGTTGCGTCGGGCCCGACCTTCTGCGCTTCGGCCTCCATTTCCTTTACCTGGTCGGTCGGCGGCGTGACGGCAACCGTTCCTTCGCTGACCGCGAGCGTTGTGTCTCCGGTGTCCGCCGAAGAGACGGCAAAACGGGTACCACGGACGCCGCAGGTCACGGCGCGGGTTCGCACCTGGAACGATTCACCTTCGACCGTCTTTCTCACTTTGGAGACAACCGAGCCTACCGTGAGGGCGACCGTGGCTCCGTCGGGAGCTCCTGCGGGGGAGAGTGATCCAATTACGACGTCGCTGTCTGCCTGAATTCGCGTTACCGCGAGATTGCCGAACTGGATTTCACAGTAGGAGTCCTGCCCGACCACTATGCGGTCTTCGGGGTTGAGCAGCATGCCTATCTCGGCGGTTGTTGCCGTCGGCGCGGATGCGGTGCCGGTTGTTGAAACCTTTGTTGCACCTTTGGAGGCCTGAAATACCCGGACATCTCCGGTGGTGAAGACAACCTGCGTCTGCAGGTATTCGGGACTGGCGGAAGTGCCCGCCGTGGAGGAGCCGGTTGCGCTGCTGCCGTTGCCCCCTCCGCCCGGCGTGGGGGTCACATTCCCAGCAGTATTGCCCGGTTTCTGGCCGCAGGCTGCAAGCAGCAGCAACACGGCCAATAGGGACATGTGCCCGAGAACGCTTCGTACTTTCATTGGTCCACCCCCGAAACTCATGATAAGCCGACAGACGCGCTGATCCGGAGAACGCGTGCGCGCCTTCTGCACGGATACTATCAATCTTAGCACAATGGTAAGCGTTTCTGCACGTTTCAGGTAAACAGCACGAATTTCAGCGCCGAAAAGCGGCCGCCGCGGCACAGCTCTCAGCGGCATAACCTCCAACGGCAGTCTCGTCCGAAAGAACAAAACCCAGATACCCGGAGACAAGAAGATCGTACAGGTGACAAACCTCGGAGCGTGTCGGCTGCGGACTGTGAGTCATGTGCTCGAGCAGCTGTCCGGCCATGTAGACCGGCACCCTGATACGGCCCATATCGCGGCTGAAACGCGATACGGCGGCGGCCATCTCCGTCAACCCGAGCTCCGCGCCAAGGTCGCCGCGGCATACCCACACCGCATCCGCGTGCGTGGCCACGGCGTCCGCCTCGATCATCGCCTGCGGCCGCTCGAGCTTCGCAATAAGCGGCCGGCCCGTACCGAGCAGCTTCCGGTACCTCGCCATCTCCTGTGCATCCCGAACGTAGGAGACCGCATACTCGATGCCCTCGAGATTACGCGTCCGCTCATGAATCTGTAGATCCTTTGGCAGCAGGCGTTCGCTGCGATAGTCGGCCGCGGGAAGAGTGATTCCCTTTCCGGCCGATATTTCTCCTCCCCGGGTGACGCGGGCGGTCACCGAGAGGTCGCCGACCCGGACTATCTCTGCGTGAACGCGCGCATCGTTCAGTGCAATGGAACCGCCGGCGTATGACGCGCGAAAGAAGTCTTCGTGCGGGACCGGGAGCACGCCGCGCTTGCGCGAGTCCGGCTCACAGACGAGAGTGAGCTCGTCTCCTTCAGCGAGAGCTTCCGCAGTGAAACTGCCAAGCCGCCACTTGCTCCCCTGGAGATCGAGAATGAGCGATCGGTAGGCACCTCCCGAACTCCGGAAGCTCAGGAGCGCATCCATCCAGCGTTCGAGCTCGCTTAATGTAAGGTGTGAGGTATTCAGCCTGAAAGAGGTAGCCCCGGCATCGAGGAGCCGCTGCCAGGCATCAGGCCCGGAGGTGGCAGGACCGAGCGTTGCTACAAGGGCGTAGTTCACCCCGGCGTCCAGCGCTCCACGCGCTGCGGGGTCGCCTCTTCCACCAGCTCGAGCAGCGCCTCCGGCTCATCGGCTACGAGGGCGAGCCGTCTGCTCTGCGGCGCGAGGAACCCCGCGTCAACCATTTCGTCAAAGAAGGACAAGAGAGAATCAAAGTAGTGATCGGTATTGAGAAAGCCGCACGGCTTCGAGTGGAGGGAGATCTGTGCCCAGCTCAGCACTTCGGAAACCTCCTCGAGAGTCCCGTAGCCGCCGGGAAGACAGAGAAATCCATCGGCCAGCCTGCCCATCATCGCTTTGCGCTGCTGCATGTCCTCGGTAATGTGCAACTCGGTGAGTCCGTCGTGAGCAATCTCGCGGTCCATCAGATGTTTCGGCATGACGCCGACCACCGACGCGCCGGCACGGAGCGCGGTCTCTGCGATCACGCCCATGAGCCCGACTCTCCCGCCTCCGTAGATCAGGCGGATGTTCCGTTTCGCCAGCAGGGTGGCTACCTCCTTCGCGGCGGTCGCATAGTTGCGCGTCATTCCAAGAGAAGATCCGCAAAAGATACAGATGGACTTCACATCGACACCCCCGCCTTCGATATCTTCGATTCTCGTGTCCGACACGACATGATATCATACCCGGAGGGTTAGGTTCAGGTAACAGGAAACCGCGATCGTGGTGTTGAATAGGTGAGGATGCAAATGCACAGATCAGAATCACGTGCAACGTTGCGTTGGGCCGGCGCGGCTTGCCTGCTCGCCATGTGCGCGGCGTTCATCTCCTGTACGTCGGTCAATCATCTCGACCGCTATCAATTCGACGGAAGGTCGCTTGCAGCGAACATGCGCCTGCCGCCGGAGCCGAAGCTGGACGTATTCTACTTCGTTCACGCGAATCCGAAGTTGCCCTTTGCGGCGGTGCTCAACATAGGCACCAACTTCGCCAAAGCAGCCTCCGCCGAAGAGGCCGAAGGCAAAATGCGGCGAGCGCTGGTGTCGGTGAACGTTCCGGTGATCGTGCTGAAGGAGACCTTCTACGGCTCATCCACGGCGCTTGCAACAAGGATGACCGATTCGCCGCAGGAGGCCGACTATCTTCTCGACCTGGAGATAAACGAATACGGTATTCACGCCGATTCGCCCAACGGCTCAGTCAAACTGCGAATCAAGACGACCGCGCGAATATACGACCAGCGGAGCCGGGACCTGGTGTGGCGGCGAACGATGACACAATCCAGCGACGCCAGCCCCCAGATGTTCGGACTCGGGCCCACGATCGGGAACGTACTCGCCGCGACGGCACTGGCAGACATGTCCGAAGAGGAGCTCGAGACCGGTTTCACCAACCTCGCAAAGGAGTCGGCCCGGGAGATGTCACGCCGGCTCGAGAAGGATCTGTATGAAGTGCGGTACCGAAATGAGTAGCCGGCCGGCCTGTCGCCCGGCCGGCGCTCTTTTCTCCGTTAAAGCTTGATCTGCACCTTTACGGTGGTCGGCTTCGGATCGGCCGCGTACTCGTAGGCTTTGATGCTGTCGGCAAAATCGTAGGTCTCGGTTACCAGCGGTTTCAGTTTGAGCTTTCCCGATGCGATCATCTGTACCGCCCGCGGATAGACATTCGCATACCGGAAGATCGTGCGGATCGTCGCCTCCTTCCCCTGTGCTGCGGTTATGTCGAAGCTTATCGGCTCCACCGGCATCCCGACGTACACCACGCGGCCTCCGGGCCGAAGCGTGTCGAAGAGGTGAGCCGCAACACGTGCGTTTCCGCTCGCTTCGAACACGATGTCCGCCCCCCATCCGCCGGTCAGCGAGCTCACCACCTTCTGAAGATCTTCCTTCTCCACGTTGACCGGCGTCACCGCTCCCAGCCGTGCGGCAATGTCGAGCTTCGGCTGCTTGACGTCCGCTATTACGACCCTGCTGCAGCCGGCCGCGAGCGCCGAGGCGGCCGTCACCAGTCCGATCGTTCCCGCCCCGATCACCACCGCCAGGTCACCGGGCTCCACCTCGGCCTTCTTCGCCGCGTGCACGCCGATCGCCAGAGGCTCGACCAGCGCTCCCTCTTCGTAGCTCACGTTGTCCGGCAGCTTGAAGGTAAAATCCGCCGGATGCACCACGGTCGGCCGCGTTACTCCGTGCACCGGCGGCGTCGCCCAGAACACCACCTCGGGATCGAGGTTGTAGATTCCCAGTTTGTAGGCGCGGCTCTGCCTGTTGGGTATCCCGGGCTCCATGCAGACCCGGTCGCCCTTTGCAAGATCCTTCACCGAGCTTCCTACCTCCACCACCTCCCCGGAGGCCTCGTGGCCCAGGATCATCGGCTCCCGCACGATGTAGGAACCGATCCCTCCGTGCGTGTAGTAGTGCAGGTCGCTGCCGCAGATTCCGACGTTTCTCAATGCTATCCGGACGTCGTTCGGGCCCAGAGTCTCTTCCACCTCCATCTCCCGAAGCTTGAGCTCGCCCCTCTTTTCAAGTACCAGCGCTTTCATCTGATAGTACCTCCCGGCTCGTTCCAGATTACCAGACGCAGTAGCCGCCGTCGATAACCAGGTCGGCTCCCGTCATGTAGTCGGTTGCCTCGCATGCCAGATAGACAACCGCACCCTGGAGGTCGGTCACGTCGGCCATGCGGTGCATGGGAATGAGCGGCAGCCAGGCGTCGAGCATCTTCTTCCCCTCGGGGGTCGCAATCAGGTCTTCCACCAGCTTCGTCCTGGTGTAGCCCGGACTTATCGAATTGATTCTAATGCCGTATTTCGCCCATTCACCAGCGAGACTCCGGGTCAGATGAAGCACCCCCGCCTTTGATACATTATAGGGCGTCTGGTTCTGCGGCATGTTGACGATATGCCCGGACATGGAGGCGGTGTTGATGATCTTTCCGTAATTCGCCTTGTGCATCACCTTCGCCTCCGCCTGAGCGCAGTAGAGCACACCGTCGAGATTGAGCCGCATGATCTTCTGCCAGACCTCGGGGGAGACATCCTCTGCGTTTACCCACTGGCCGATCCCGGCGTTGTTGACCCCGATCGTGAGTTTTCCCCACCTGTTCACAACGGTGTCGACCATCCTTTCGATCTGTTCGGGATTGGTGACGTCTGCAGTCACGGCTATAGCGTCGATCTTCTTGCCGGTGAGCTCGTGAGCAACCTCTTCGGCAGCCTCTTTCGAGATATCGACGATCGCGACCGCAGCCCCCGCCTCACCGAGCGCATGCGCATAGGCCCGTCCGATACCCTGTCCGGCGCCGGTCACCAGCGCAACCCTGTCCTTCAGGCTGAACCGATCGAGAATCGATCTCCCTTCCATCACACTGTCCATACGGAGCTCCTTTCCATTGAGATATTATAATGCGGGATTCGAGACCGGAACGCCGCGCCGCGCGCGCGTATCGGCCTCTCCCGTCCTATGAATTCGAACCGGACTTGCTGGCCGGATGAGTTGCTGGCATACTGTTTGAAACACAATACAGCCCAGAGGGAGGTTGCACCACCATGGCAAAGAGTATGACTGGAGCAAAATTGCCCGGTAACAGTACGGTCGAAATGGGCACGTTTCCAGTTCCGGAACCGCGGCACGGCGAGGTCCTGATCAGGGTCAAGTCTTCCACGATCTGCGGAAGCGACATCCGGGCGATCTACCGCGAGCACCTGGGGAAGGGCCCGGAAGGATATCAGAACGTGATCGCGGGACACGAACCCTGCGGCCAGATCATCTCCACCGGCCCAGGCATGCGGCGGTTCAAGACCGGTGACCGCGTCATCGTCTATCACATCTCCGGCTGCGGAGTCTGCTACGACTGCCGCCGCGGCTACATGATCAGCTGCTCGAGCCCGCTCCGCGCTGCCTACGGCTGGCAGCGTGACGGCGGCATGGCCGAATACCTGCTCGCTGAGGAGAAGGACCTGGTGCTCCTTCCCGACAACCTCACCTACACGGACGGCGCCCAGGTCGCCTGCGGATTCGGCACCGTCTACGAAGCACTCTCCAAGATTGGAATTTCGGGTAACGACCGCGTGCTGGTCACCGGGCTCGGCCCCGTGGGACTGGCTACCGCGATGCTTGCCAGAGCGCTGGGAGCTTCGAGGATCATCGGAACCGACGTAGCCGAGACCCGCACCTCTCTCGCCAAGGAGCTGGGTCTTGTCGACGTCGCGCTGCTCGGGAAGGAGGCGACGGTCGATGCAGTGCTTTCCGCCACCGGCGGCAGCGGTGTCGAGAGAGCCGTCGACTGCTCGGCGAACGACGCTGCCAGGCAGCTCGCCGTCCGCGCGACGCGCGAATGGGGCAAAGTGGCCCTGGTGGGAGAGGGCGGCACCTTCAACTTCAATCCCAGTCCCGACATCATTCACGGTCAGAAAACGATCTACGGCTCCTGGGTAACCAGCATCTGGCGTATGGAAGAGCTCGTCGAAAAGCTCTCGGAATGGGAAATCCATCCCGACAGACTGGTCACGCACCGCTTTTCGCTCGACCGGTGCTCCGAAGCGTACGAGCTCATGGCGGGGGGGCAATGCGGCAAGGTCGCGGTTTGCTTCGACGAGGAGCTCACGAACGCGGGCTCCTCGAAGGTGATGGCCTGACTGCATTCGGGTTGTATGCTGACGGGGCCGCCTTCCTGCGGTCCCGGATTCATACCGCCGTTCCACCGGTTGACTCCCGGATGCAGAGCGACGCCTCGGCGCTGATGGTTCGCACGGGCATCCGGGGACGCGAGATCCTCGCCCACATCGCCTGAACCGCATTGTCTCCGATCTCATCGCACGGCTGCCGCATCGTCGTGAGCGGTACGCGCGCAAGCCGTGCGTACTTCACGTCGTCGAATCCGGCAAGTTTGACCTCCTCCGGCACCCTGATACAAAGCTGCTCGAGCGTAAGCAGGACGAGCGTGGCGGTTTCGTCGCTCTCGCATACGATTGCGCGCGCTCCGGAGTCGAGGACTCCGCGGATGAAGTCGATCGACTGGGGATCGCCCTGATGCTCGAACGACGGATCCGGTCCGGTACTCGCGGCCGCCACGAGCGCCTCGCGGTATCCGGCAAGCCTTCGCACGGTCGAACCGCCGGCGAAGGGGCGGCGCAGGAAGTCGATCCGCTTCTCACCGGTCTCGAGCAGGTGAGTCGTAAGCACGTGAGAAGCGCGGCAATTGTCGATCCCGACGAGGTCGTGCTCGCTCCTCCCGGGATAACCGAGATAATCGCTGTCGAGAAGGACGATCGGAATGGCCGCTTCATCGAGCATGGCGATAATGCGGCGATTGGTATCGGCGGCGTTCGCTTCCCGTTCGATCGGCTGGAAGAAGACACCGTCCACCTCCCGGTCAATGAAGCGGCGTACCGTGGCGACCAGACGGTGATAGTCGTCCAGAGGCGCCGCAGGCATGCTGCCCCACACGAGCGAGAAATTGAACTCGTGCGAGCGCTCCGCAATTCGGGCACATATCGGCTCGAAAATCTCGCCCCTGCCTAGTCCGGGCACAAAAAGACCGAATGTACGGTGCTGGATCGCGTCCTCGTCCTGGATGATGACAAAGGTTCCCGCCCCGATCACCCGTCGGACCTGGCCGGCGTCGCGCAGACGGTTGACTACCCTGCTGATCGTCGGCCTTGAGACGTGATACTGCTCGGCGAGCTCCCGTTCGGTTGGAAATCTTTGCCCGGACTTCCACCTTCCCTGATCGAACTGCTGCTGAAGCTCGCGGTAGATCTCTTCGTACTTCACTCGAGGTTCCTGCCGATCCTCCGGGGCACAATATCCCGTCAATATACACCAATTATCGGGGGATTGCAATGAATTTATTTACCAATTGGTAAATTTTTATGTTGACAAATCGTAGTGCAGGGGTGATAATTTGTGAAGCGTCAGGGCGAGAAGTTCGATTACTCAGAGCCCGACGACCGGTTTCGGTGAAACCGGGTAAGAGTTCTCCAAGGAGGATCAAGATGACGAGAGTCCCACGATTATCTATTGCGGCGATCGGTCTTGTGTTGCTGCTGGCAGGCGGCGCGCAGGTGTTCGCCGGCGGGAGCTCGGAGAAGGGAGCTGCCTCAGGTCAGCCTGTCACGGTGAACGTGGCTTTTCCGAACAACCCCATTTCCCAGGCGCTCGCAAAGCTCACGCAGAGCAAATACAAAGCCGAGGGCGTTACCGTGAATCTCGCGGTTCTCCCCGAAAACGACCTTCGCCAGAAGCTGACAACTGAGGCGTCGACCGGCGGCACGACCTACGACATCTTCGTGATCGGGCCCTATGAAGCTCAGACCTGGGCGAAAAACGGCTGGCTCGAGGATATGGAGCCCTACTTCAAGGCGCTTTCGCCCGAGAAACTGAAATGGTACGACCGCCCCGACCAGATCCAGGGAATGGTTCAGTCGCTCGCGCTCAACGGCGACTCCTATGCAATGCCGTTCTACGGCGAAAGCTCGTTCACCATGTACAACAAGGAGCTCTTTGCCGCGAAGGGCCTCACGATGCCCGAGCACCCCACCTGGGATCAGATCTATGAACTTGCCAAGAAGATCAACGATCCGGCGAAGGGCATTGTCGGCATGACGATGCGCGGAGCTCCCGGCTGGGGCATGAGCGGCGCACCGTTCGTCACGATGGTCAACGCCTTCGGTG
>CAZNYW010000029.1:0-3104 GCA_964577375.1 uncultured Spirochaetales bacterium
GCGTATGCGCTCGCTGATCTGGATCCCTGGTATCAACAGGCTTCTTGATACTACCAGCTTGGTGAGTCTGCGATTTTCGGGTAGTCTTGTCTGCTGAAAAGATGAAAAGCGGTTACAGCGTATCGGTCCGCGAGAAGCTCGCGTACGGACTTGGAGATTTTGCAAACAATGTCGCCTACGGCGGCATTGGATTCTACTTTGTCTTCTTTCTCACCGACGTCGCGGGCGTCCCTGCGGCGACTGCAGGCTCGATCCTTCTCATCGCGCGGCTGTGGGACGCGGTGACCGACTACTTCATGGGGATAATATCCGACCGCACGCGCACTCGCTTCGGCCGGCGCCGCCCCTTCATCCTTGCCGGCGCCCTTCCCTTCGGCGTTGCATTTCTCCTGCTCTGGTTCGTGCCCTCGCACGACCCTGCTCACCTTTTCATCTACTATCTCGCGGTGACGCTCTTCTTCAATTCGGCGTTCACCGTTGTAGCGATTCCCTATAACTCGATGCTGCCCGAGCTCACCCAGAACTACGACGAGCGAACCAGCATCGCAGGATACAAAATGGGGCTCTCCTTCGTCGGAACGCTGGTGGCCGCCGCGGGAATCATGCTGATCGTCGACGTTATCTTTCCGGGCAAGCCCGCCTATGTGCGCAGCTTCCCGCTGATGGGCGCAGTTTTCGGCGTCGTGATCGCTGCATCGCTCGTGGTGACCTTCGCCGGCACGCACGAAAGGGTGACCTCGTCCTCCGGCGGCATGCAGGCCGGCTTCGTTGCGACCTTCCGGTCCATCGTCCGCCTGCGCGAGTTCCGTCTTGTCCTCGCCATGTTCCTCTTCAACATGGTAGGCTTCGATCTCATTCAGACCCTTCTCATCTACTTCCTCAAACACGTGGTTCAGGTGCCCGACAGCCTCACCTTCGTCATCATGGCTGTGCCGCTGGTGGTCGCAATTTCCGCGGCCCCGCTGTGGATCGCCATAGGCTCGCGCGTCGGCAAGCGGCGCGCCTACATTGCAGCGGCCTTCTACCTCACTGCCGCGCTGTTTGTCTGCCTCTTCGTACCTGTGGGCGATCTGCCGCTGGTGATCATCGTTGCCGCGCTTGCCGGGGTAGGAATCTCGGCGAGTCAGGTCATTCCGTTTTCGATCGTTCCCGACGTGATCGAGATCGACGAATATCACAACGGCGTGCGCCGCGAAGGGGCCTTCTACGGGATCACCATGTTTCTCTACAAGGTCGCCTCTGCCGTAGCCATCGCCGGTGCCTCGGCACTGTTGGGCCTCTTCGGCTACATCGAGACAACCTCGGCATCCGGGATAGTTGTGCAGCCGGCGACTGCGGTGACCGGCATTCGAATCCTCCTCGGGATCGGTCCCGGGCTCTTCTTTCTCATTTCCGCCATCTTCGTCCAGAGGCTCCCGATCACCAGGGAGCGGTTTGACGAGATCAAGAAGCTGATAGAGGAACGAAATCGGAACTCACATTGACCGCACTGCCTTATTATATTAGATTTTCTATATATAGTGAGGTTACATGAAATACTACTTCGAAAAAACTATGAAGACGCCGTTTGCCGAAGCGGAAAAGATGGTGCGAAATGCATTGAGCGAGGAGGGTTTCGGCGTCCTGACCGAAATCGACGTTCAGGCGACGATGAAGAAGAAGCTGGATGTTGATTTTCCCCGCTATCTGATCCTGGGGGCGTGCAATCCGCCCTTCGCTCACAAAGCGCTTCAGATCGAAAGCAGGATAGGCACCATGCTGCCCTGCAACGTGATTGTGCAGGAAAAGGCGGATGGGTCCGTGGAGGTTTCGGCGGTCGATCCGGTCGCTTCCATGCAGGCGATTGACAACTCCGCGCTCGCCGAAGTCGCTGCAGAGATACGCCGAAAGCTGCAGAAGGTCATCGCCGCCCTGTAGGGGACGGCGATGACTCGTTGGGCTTCCGGGCCGTTACTTGCCGTTTGCTGAAATCGCGCTCGTGATGGCGTCGGGCGAAACACTCACCCGGCTGTCGAGGATCTGCGCCGCCAGCTCTCTGGTCTGGTTGGAGATCTCGGTGGCCGAGGTGACCACATCGACCTTGCTTGGGTCGCCGGTCTTGTGAAGCTCGCTCTCGAGGGTGCTGAACACGTCGTTAATGCTCTTGCCCGTCCCCTTCCTGTTCTGGTCCTGGAAACTCTGGTCCTGGCTCTCGCGCGCGGTGATCTTGTTGTTCTCCATTTTCACCTGGTCGACGGTCACGCCGCTGATCTGGATGTCGGTGAAGGTGATCTGCACGTAGGGCATCCAGCCGTACTTGCTCGCCTTCCCGGTCGCTGTATAGGTGGCGTTCTGGGGAAGTACGACCGGTGTCGAGTTTCCATTCCGAGCCGCCTTTATGGCCTCCGCGGCAAGGACGTTGAAGTCCTTGCTCGATTCGGTTGCGCCGGTGACACCGTCGACAGGTGCCTGCTGGCTGGCGAGCAGCGCTTGCGAAAGGCTCTTCGTGTACTCGATGGGGTTGGTGCCCGCCACCTTCTTCATCGTCGTGTTGTAGTTCTGGTCGTTCGTCTTCAGATTGCCCTTCGCATCGACGGCATCGAAGGTGACCTGAGACAGTTTGCCGCCCTGCACCTTGACCTGGACGAACTCCTGCCAGCCGTGAGCGTCGGTGGTGCTGTAGGTGGCAAGGTAGGTACCGTCCTTCAGTTTCGTCGACGCTCCAGCCTGGGATTTCGAGCTCGAATTGCCGCAGGCGACAAGTGCTACGCCCACAAGTATGACGGTGCAGACGAGGGACGTTGCACGTAACGTTCTCTTCATGATTCACTCCCTGGTACCTGGTTCACGAATGAGTAGGGTTGATGTGGATTTGTTCGCAGCGTACCTGTAGCACCACTTACATTACAGCCAGCCGTTTGGTCTATACTGCTTTTGTCATGGCTGATGAAAAAACCAACGCTATTCGAATTCTGATTTCCCGGCACGCCGAATATCAGGTGCACACCTACGACCCCTCGGACGGCCACAACGATGCAGAGTCGGTTGCGCGCAAGGTCGGCGTGGAACCGGACCGGCTCTTCAAGACGCTGGTCACCGTCGGCGGCGGGGGACGGACAGGCGGC
>CAZNYW010000029.1:3204-46116 GCA_964577375.1 uncultured Spirochaetales bacterium
CTCGATGTGGACAAGGCTGCTGCAGCCTGTGGTGCGGCAAGCGTGAAGCTCGTGGACGCCGACAGGCTTCCCGAGCTCACCGGCTATGTACGGGGAGGCTGTTCGCCGATCGGAATGAAGCGCGACTACCCGATATACATCGACGAAAGCGCCCGCGACCAGAAGACCATAGTGGTCAGCGCAGGAAAGATCGGACTCCAGATCGAGGTCTCAGCCGATGTTCTCGCCGGCATCACGGGATCGCGCTTCGCCGACCTGGTGTAGCTACCCGGTTTTCCGGGCATTACCGCTGCAGGCAAATTCTCATATTATCCTAATGGTTCCCAAATGTGGTCACCTCAAGACATCCAAACTCTCCATCTTGACAGAGGGTGACTGCCGGGTATAGTGTCGAAGTGAATGAATCGTATAGATCGGAAGTTCGTTAACTGGATTTTCGAGTCCACGATCCTCGTCATTGCGGCCGCGTTGATCGGTCACGCACTCGACAGGTTGTTCAATACACGCGCACAATTTCTTGGGCTGTTCCTTCTTGCCGCGTTGATCCTCAAAGCCTGGCAACTCGTGCGTCTGTACCGGAAAAGCATGTCCGACAACGGTGATTCAAAGCCCAAGGACGGAAAAGGTCCGCAGGAACCGGGACAGACTTCGGGCAACTCATAGCCTGACTGCTTCGGACTGCTTTCGGTCTGCTGCATTCGTTCACAACTCACGCGGGAGGTTTACGGGGTGACTCCGGAGGATGTTGTCTACATCCCAATTCACGTGGGCTCCATCGATATTTCGATCAGCTCTACCATCGTCTGGATATTCATTGCATCGGCGCTGCTTCTCGCAGTCCTGCTCCTCGGTACGCGCAGGATTACAATAGTACCGATACGGCCGCTTCAGAACATAATCGAGTACACGGTCGAGTTCGTCGAGAAGCAGATCATTGAGCCTACCGAGCTCAAGTCCGAGCCGTGGACGCCCTACTTCCTTACACTCTTTCTATTCATCCTGTTCAACAACCTCGTGGGAATCGTTCCCGGAACGCACGCCACAACGAGCAATATCAACGAGACCGGTGCCCTCGCCGTGCTTGTCTTCCTGGTGGGCAATTTTCTCCGGCTCAAGAGGAAAGGGGTCGGCGGTTTCATCAAGAGCCTTATCCCCGAGGGCGTGACCGGCCCGCTCCTGATCCTGATGTTCCCTATCGAGGTCATCAGCCAGCTGCTCAAGCCCTTTTCGCTCGCGATCCGGCTCTTTGCGAACATGATGGGCGATCATCTTCTGCTGGTCACGATAATCAGCTTTGTGGTCCTGTTCCAGAACATTGCTGTGAGCATCATGTCGATCGGCGGTGCGGTGGTGGTATTCCTGTTCGAAATTTTCATCGATTTCATTCAGGCCTACATATTCGCATTTCTTTCGGCCGTGCTCGTCAGCGAGTGCCTGGAAGCAGGGATCGAAGAATAGAATTTGCCGATATAAAACGGAGGGTTACCATGAACACTTTGAACCTGCTGGGAGCCTACATTGGCTCCGGCGTCGCTATCGGATTCGCCGCGCTCGGCGGTGGAATCGGGATCGGTATTCTCATGTCCAAGATTTTCGAGAGCATGGCAAGACAGCCCGAGATTCTCAACAAGATGCGCCCGCTCATGTTCATCGGCATCGCCTTCATCGAGGCGATCGTACTCTACGCGCTCGTCATCAGCATCCTGCTCGTGACAAAGCAGTAGGTGCTCCGGAGGCATAGCCGTGTTTCATTTTGATCCCGGGGTGGTTGTCTGGACACTCGTCTCGTTCGTCATCGTGCTTGTGGTAATCCAGCGCTACGTCTATCCGCCCGTTCGAAACATCATGCGGACCCGCCGGGAAACCATCGCGTCAAACCTCGCCGACGCCGAGAAACGGCTCGCAGAAGCGGAGGATCGCGCCGCGCAGCTCGAAGAGCAGATGAGGCATATTCGCCAGGAGGAGCAGAGAGTCCTTCTGGAGGCGCGCGAGAAAGCGCGGATCCTCTACGCCGAGCAGGAACGCAAGGCGCTCGAGGAAATCCGGGAGCTCCGGCGAAGCCGGGAAGCGGACCTCGCGAAACTGGAAGAGGGGTTTTACGAAAAGACGCGCAAGGATTTCACCCAGCTCGTGCTTCATTCCTGCGAGCGTGTGTTGCGCACCGGCATAGACAGCGAGATGCAGCGCAGGATCATCAGCGAACGGATCGGCGAGCTCGAACGGATCGACAAGCTGTAGGCGGAGGAAGGGTGACAAACTACCATTATGACGTCGAAAGTCTGGTCGACCGCCTGCATCAGAACGGTGAGCTCGACCAGTTTCTCAATGACGTGGCGCAATTCGCGATGATGTGCAGCGAGAACCGCCGCATTCAGGACACGCTGGAGAGCATCCATGTGCTTGCCGAAACCAAGGCGGCGCTCGTGGAAACACTGATCGCTCCCTTTTTCGACTGGCCTTTCACCGCACTGATCGAGCGTCTGCGGGAAAACGGCGACATCGCGATTTACGAGCGCCTCGTCGAGCACATTCGCCGATCTGTCCGGGAGAAGCTCGGTGTCTGCTTTGCGGACGTCTCGTCGTGCGTTCCACTCACGGAGGAAGATCTTACACGGATCCGTTCGCACCTGGAGAAGCTCTGCGGCCACCGGGTCTTTGTTACGAACATTGTCGATCACGACCTTCTCGCGGGTCTCCTCATCTCGATCGAGGGCCGGATGATCGATCTCAGCGTGCGCGGCGATCTTTCGAAGATTCGAACCGCCATGCTTTCGGAGAGCATATGACTATCGATACCTCATTCCTGGATTCCATTCAGCGTCGGATAGACGAGCTGCCGCTCGGTGCGCGCACCGAGGAGGCGGGAGTCGTTGCCGAGTCGGCCGACGGGATAGCGCGCATACGCGGGATGGCTTCCGTGTCCATGGGCGAGATGGTCGAATTTCCCGGCAAGATCTTCGGGATGGTCTTCAACCTCGAAAAGGAAGAGGTGGTCTGCGCGATTCTCGATAACCACACCAAGGTGAAAGAGGGTGCTTGGGTGAAGCCGACCGGCCACGTCATGAACATCGGTGTCGGCGAAGAGCTGCTCGGCCGGGTTGTGAATGCCCTCGGGCAGCCGGTCGACGGCCGCGGCCAGTATCGTACCGAGGCCTACTACCCTATGGAACGGACGGCACCGGGAGTCATCGAACGGGAGCCCGTGCGCGTACCTCTGCAGACCGGATACAAGGTGGTAGATTCACTCGTCCCCATCGGGCGGGGCCAGCGTGAGCTCATTATCGGGGACCGGCAGACCGGAAAGTCCACTCTCGCAATGGACACCATCATCAATCAGAAGAAGAGCGGTGTGGTTTGCGTCTACGTTGCGATCGGGCAGAAGGAATCGACGGTGGTAAAGTTCACTCACCGGCTCCGCGATTTCGATGCGCTCAAGCACACGGTGGTCGTGAACGCTCCCGCGAGCGCCCCTGCCATGACGCAGTACCTTGCCCCCTACGTAGGTTGCGCGATCGCCGAGTATTTCATGTACGAGAAGCATCGCGACACCCTGGTCATTTACGATGATCTCACCAAGCATGCCGCGGCCTATCGCAATATCTCGCTGCTCATGAGAAGGCCGCCGGGCCGCGAGGCCTATCCGGGTGACGTGTTCTACCTGCACTCCCGGCTCCTCGAGCGGGCCGCAAAGCTCTCGCAGACGCTCGGTGGAGGGTCGATGACGGCGCTGCCGATCATCGAAACGCAGGGGAACGATATCTCGGCCTATATCCCGACGAATGTAATCTCCATCACCGACGGCCAGATTTTTCTGGAGGCCGATCTGTTCAACAGCGGGATACGGCCGGCGGTCAACGCGGGAATTTCGGTGTCGCGCGTCGGAGGCAATGCGCAGGTGAAGGCGATGCGGCAGGTTTCCGGAAGCCTCCGAATCGATCTCGCGCAGTACCGTGAGAAGGAGGCCTTCTCGATGTTCGCCTCCGAGCTCGACCCGGAGACCATCCGCCAGCTTGCCAAAGGCGCAGCGATGGTCGAGCTTCTGAAGCAGGACAAACAGCAGCCGATGGCGGTCGAAGAGCAGGTTATCAGCCTGTTCGCCGGGTCGCAGGATTTCCTCCTCACGGTACCGACCGAGCGCATCCGCGACTACGAGTCGCGCCTCGTCGCGCTCGTGCACGCGAAGTATCCGCAGCTCGTCGAAAAGATCTCCACGGCCGGTGAGCTGACCCAGGAGATCCGCGACGAGCTGACCGGACTTCTTAAGAGCTTTACCGAGGACTTTCTGCATGCCGCAGCTTCTCGCGATTAAGGAGCGCATCCGCACCATTTCCAATCTCCGCAAGGTGACGCGGGCGATGGAGCTGGTAACCCGGACAAAGATAAACCGGGCCCGCACCAACGCCACGGCGGCGCGGCGCTTCCAGCTTCTGTTTCGCGAGCTCTTCGACGAGGCCGCCGCGGCGGCCGAGCAGGACTGGCGGCTGCGACCCGGCGAGGGAAGTCCGCCTCGCAGGCTGGTGGTCGGGGTCCTCTCACAGAAGGGGTTCTGCGGCGCCTTCAACGAGCGGGTGCTCTCGACGCTGCAGAAGCTCCTCGGCGAGCTTTCGGCGGAGCCGGAAACCGCGGTTTCACTGACGCTCGTCGGCCGCAGGAATTCGAAATGGTCCTACGCCCTGAAGCGGGAATTCGACCACATCCCGGCACCCGAAAAGGAGTACGCGTCGCAGATCGCGCCTCTTGCCGAAAGCCTTTCGCAGGCCGTGATCGAAGGCGGTGACGTCGAGGTATACCTTGTGTTCAACGAGCTTGTGTCCATCCTCGAGCAGAAGCCGATAGTGCTGCGCGTGTTCCCGCCCGACGCACCGCGGCCATCACAGGAGGCAAACCGGGAGCCCGCCGGACTGCAGACCGACATGCTCTTCGAGCCCGAGCCGTCGCTGCTCATGCCGGCACTTCTCCCTGCCTATCTGCGGGCTTCGCTCGAACGTGCTTACTGGGAGACCGTCGCCGGTGAAAACTGCGCCCGACTGCTCTCCATGAAGAACGCAAACGACAACGCATCGAAGATGCTCGATGCGCTCCAGCTCGAATACAACAAGACTCGCCAGACCAGAATTACTCAGGAGCTCTCGGAGATCGTCAGCGCCTTCGACGTGCTGCGGTCCATACAGGAGCGCCACAACCGAGAGGAAGAGTGAAATGAACCATCGCGGACGAATCGTTCAGGTTATAGGACCCATAGTCGATATCAAGTTCGACCCCGACGAGATACCGGAGATCCGCAATGCCATCGAGATCATCCTCGATGAAGAGGGAACCAGCAGAAAGATTGTCTGTGAAGTGTCGATGCAGATCGAGGGCGGCATCGTCCGCTGCGTCGCAATGTCGCCTACCGAAGGGTTGAAGCGCGGACTCGAGGCGCGGGACACCGAGAATCCGATCCGGGTCCCGGTCGGACGGGAGACCCTGGGCCGACTCTTCAACGCGCTTGGAGAGACGATCGACAACGGCGAATCGCTCGCGAAGGTGAAGCACCATCCGATCCGCGCGAACCCGCCACTTTTTCAGGATATCGATCCGCAGGATCAGGTCTTCGAGACCGGCATCAAGGTCATCGACCTTATCTCGCCCTACGTAAAAGGCGGCAAGACAGGCCTCTTCGGCGGCGCGGGCGTCGGCAAGACCGTCATCATCATGGAGCTCATCCACAACATGGCCACCAAGCACGGAGGCATCTCGGTGTTTGCGGGCGTGGGCGAACGGACGCGCGAGGGAAATGATCTCTGGCTCGAGATGAAGGAGTCCGGCGTCATCGAGAAGACTGCGCTGGTTTTCGGACAGATGGGAGAGCTGCCCGGCGCCCGCTTGATTACACCGCTGACCGCTTTGACTCAGGCCGAGTATTTCCGCGACGAAGAGCATCAGGATGTGCTCTTCTTCATGGACAATGTGTTCCGTTTTGTTCAGGCGGGATCGGAAGTGTCGACGCTGCTCGGCCGCATGCCTTCGGCGGTCGGCTATCAGCCGACCCTCGCCGTGGAGATGGGCCGGCTTCAGGAGCGCATCGTCTCGACCACGAGCGGCTACATCACCTCGATCCAGGCGGTGTACGTGCCGGCCGACGACATCACCGATCCGGCGTCGGCGATCACCTTCACGCACCTGGACGCGACCAGCGTGCTATCGCGACAGATCGCGGCAATGGGTATCTACCCTGCCGTCGATCCGCTGCTCTCGACCTCGCGCATCCTCGACCCGGCCGTCGTCGGCCGCGAGCACTATGACACCGCGCAGGAGGTGAAGCGGATTCTCCAGCGCTACAACGAGCTCAAGGACATCGTGGCGATTCTCGGTATCAGCGAGCTTCCCAAGGAGGACGAGCTTACCGTGAACCGGGCGCGAAAGATACAGCGGTTCCTCTCTCAGCCCTTCGCTGTTGCCGAGAACTTCACCGGCATACCGGGCCGCTACGTGGAGCTCTCAGAGACCGTGCGCGGCTTTCAGGCGTTAGTCGCCGGCGAGGTTGACGAGCTGCCCGAACAGGCCTTCTACATGGTGGGAACGCTGGACGAAGCAGTACAACGGGCGGAGAAGCTCCAGAATGCTTGAGTGCACGCTCGTCTCACCGCTTACGCAGGTCGAGCTCAAGAAGGTGACGGCGGTGTACGTTCGGGCGGTCACCGGCGAGCTGGGAATCCTTTCCGCCCACGCGCCGATGGTCTGCCGACTTGCCGACAATTCTACTTTCCGCGTCCTGGACGACTCCGGCGAGCATCGATATCGAGTGGGCGCCAACGGCTTTCTGCGCGTCCGCAGCGATCAGGTGGTCATACTCTCCGCGGAGATCGAAGAGAACGCCGACCCCTCGCTCGATTGACAGAATGTCGAGAATAAACACAATATAAGTAACATTGCTTTGTAGGAGTTTGGGTTTTTTTGCACCACCCTATGGAACGGTCCCAGCGCAGAGCAGCGGCCGGCCCGCAGCGAAGGCATCGACGGTCGGCGCTCATCCCTGTCTGCATTGCTGCGTTTGCCTTTCTCGCCTCCGCCGCAGGCGCCCAGACCATTGACTCCCCACGCGTGCTGCTCATCAATTCATACCATCCCGGCTACCCCTGGACGGACGCGCTCACAACGGCTTTCCGGCAGCGGGTCCTTGCGACCTATCCCTTCGCCGAAGTGTTCATCGAATATATGGACACGAAACGCTACTACGATGGACCGGATGGGACCTACGTAGGCCACATTACCGATCTCTACAGACTCAAGTACGCCAATACGCACATCGATCTCATCGCGGTGTCGGATGACAACGCCTACAACTACATCCTCACGCATGAGCAGTCGCTCTTCGGCGATCTTCCCGTAGTGTTCTGCGGCGTGAACGATTTCCTCCCTGCCGCGATCGCCGGACGCAGCAACATCACGGGCGTTACCGGCAACAGCGACGATGCGGCGACAATCGATTTCATGCGCAGGCTGCAGCCCGATCTGCAGACCGTCTACGTGATCACCGACCGCACGACCACAGGCCTCGAGAGCCGGTCACGCGTCCACGCCCTTTCGGCGCGATACTCCGGACAGCTTACCTTCCAGTTCGCAGACAACGGACAGGACCTGAATTACACGCAGGTACTCGATGAGTTGAGCCGGCTGCCGGCCCGCAGCGCGGTGCTGTACGAGGATTTCTTCCGTGACAGCAACGGAACCTACTTTCCAATGACAACCGCTGTACCTGCGATTGCCCGCGCGGCACCGGTGCCCGTCTATGTCATCCACGATATGTATCTCGGCCTCGGAGTCCTTGGCGGAAAGGTCAACAGCGGTGACCAGATGGGCAGCATGGCGGCCGATCTTGTCGTCCGGATTCTCGCAGGCACACCTCCGGCCGATATCCCTCCGGTATCGAAGGACGTAAACCGCTACGTCGTCGATTATTCGGTGCTCCGCCGCTTCCACATTGCCGAGCGAACCCTTCCCGCCGAAACGCTTGTGATTGGCCGGCCCGAAAACGTCTACACCCGCTACCCCCTGACCGCCTGGTCGGGAACCGCTGTGATCATCGCGACCCTCGTTCTTTTGATAACAATGTCGCTCCTTTTCCTGCAGCGACGCAGGATGAATCACGCGCTGCGCGGTGTCAACGAGAACCTGCGAGTAACCCTTAACTCCATCGGCGACGGGGTAATCACGACCGACGGCCGCGGCTATCTCACCGCAATGAACCCCATCGCCGAACGGCTCACCGGGTGGACCGAAAAGGACGCGATCGGCCGGGCGATCAGTGAAGTCTTTGTGATACACAACAGCCTGAGCGGGCAGGCCGCGGAAAACCCTGTGCTTCGCGTTCTTTCTGAAGGCACCATTGTAGGCCTCGCGAACCATACCGTTCTAACCGCGAAGGACGGCACGGTGCGGCAGATCGCAGACAGCGGCGCACCGATCCGTGACAGGGCCGGCAACATCACCGGTGTCATTATGGTGTTCCGTGACGTGAGCGAGGACTATCAGAGACAGTCGGAGCTCACCGAGAGCGAACGAAGGCTCCGGCAGTCACAGGAGGTGGCACGGGTCGGAACCTGGGAAATAGATCTGGCAAACAATCTCATCTGGGCTTCTCAGGAAGCGAAGAAGATCTACGGCCTCAGCGGGAGCACCGGCCTCGTGCCGCTCGACATCGTGCAGAAGCAGTCCCTTCCCGAGTACAGGAGCCGGCTTGACGAGTCATTGAGGCTGCTGATTTCGGAAGACCGGGACTACAGTGAGGAGTTCAGGCTCAGAACCGCAGACACAGGCGAGCTTCGTACCGTGCTCTCGCGGGCAAAACTGGTGCGCGACGACCGCGGGAACCCCGTCCGGATCCTCGGAACCGTTCAGGATACGACCGAAAGAGCCGTCCTCATAGAGCAGCTGCGCCAGTCCGTTCGCGAAAAAGAGCTCCTTGTTCAAGAAATACATCACCGCGTGAAGAACAACCTGCAGGTCATCATCAGCCTGATCAGTCTTCAGCGAGGCCGAATCACCGACGAAAGCGCTCGCCGCGGGGTCGGGAGCGGCGACGGCAGCTCGGAGGCCGACGTGCTTCTCAAGGAGAGCCAGACGCGGGTTCAGGCGATGGCGCTGCTTCACGAGGTGCTCTACCGCTCGAGTGACCTCTCCCGGATAAACGTCGGCGTCTACCTGTCGACCGTCGCCCGCCACACGTTCGACGCCTTCAATCTCCATCCTGCGTCGCGCGAGCTTCAAGTCTCCACCGAAGACGTATTCATCGACATCGACCGCGCCATCCCCTGCGGACTCATCATAAATGAGCTCATCTCCAACAGCATGAAATACGCCTTCTCCGACACACCGCTTCTCGACGCCGACTTCGGCGAGGAGGCAGCGCGAAGAGACAGGATCATCCGTCTCGACATCCGCGGAAACGCAACGCAGCTCACCCTCGACATCTCTGACAACGGCAGAGGCCTGCCGCCCGATTTTGATGTCGCGCAATCCAAATCGCTCGGAACCGAGCTCATACGTGCGCTCGCAGCCCAGCTTCGCGCATCACTCAGCCATGAACGCGCAGGCGGCGACTTCCGCGATGGAACGCGCTGGATAATCGAAGTTCCCCTTGATCTGTAAATCACGGCCACCGGACAGGCCAAACCAAATGTAGTTCCATAGCCGGCGGAGATATCATGACAATCTACCAGGTAGACGCATTTACCGACAGACCCTTCTCCGGAAATCCGGCAGCAGTCTGCATCACCAGCGCTCCGCTCCCCGCGGACACGATGCAGAGCATCGCCGCCGAGATGAACCTTGCCGAGACCGCTTTCCTCTATCCGGCATCCGGGGGCCATAATCTGCGCTGGTTCACCCCCGAGGTCGAGGTCGACCTCTGCGGACATGCCACGCTCGCAAGCGCCTTCATCCTCTGGGAACGCGCATACCTTCCACCCGGGTCGACCGCCGTTTTTCAGACCAGAAGCGGCGTGCTGAAAGCCACGAAGGAGGATGACTGGATCACCATGCAGTTCCCTCGCGAGGAGGATGAGCCGATGAGAGCCTCACCACTCATCGCCGACGCATTCAATGTCAAACCTGTGTATACGGGAAAGAACCGGATGGACTATATCATCGAAGTCGAATCCGAGGAGGTCCTTCGGAATGTCGACCCGGAGCTCACCAAACTGGAAAAGATCCATACGCGAGGCGTGATCGTAACCGCACGATCGAGCTCCGACGACTACGACTTCGTTTCCCGCTTCTTTGCGCCGAGTGCCGGAGTGCCCGAAGACCCTGTTACCGGCTCGGCTCACTGCTGCCTCGGCCCCTACTGGCAGCGCAAGCTGCGTAAAGACTCCTTCGTCGCCTACCAGGCCTCCCGCCGCGGCGGTGTGGTGAAGGTGGAGATGAAGGGGGACTATGTATACCTGTCGGGCCAGGCCGTCCACCTTATGACTTCCGAGCTGTTCATGTGAACTGCTGCCAATATTGTTGTTGGCAGCAGAGACTTCACTTGACCGCGAATAATGACGCAGATAGAATCACCGTCACATATGGAGGTAAATCACGATGACTCGTAACTTGCGAACCAGACTGGTCACTTCGATAGTGGTGCTGCTCGTGGGTACCGCCTTTGCGTGGGCGGGCGGATCGAAGGAGCAGCCGAGTAAGGCGCCGGCGGCCCAGTCGCAGACGGAGACGGCTTCGGATGCGGCGACTTCGGGATTGCCGGACCTGAACGGCCGTACGATCTCGGCGGTCACGGGAAACGACTATGTCCCGCTCAACTTCGTGGACCCTAAAAGCGGCAAGGCCGAAGGCTGGGAATACGATGCGGTCAACGAAATTGCGAAACGGCTCAATGCGAAGGTCAAATGGAATGTAACCTCATGGGACACGATGATCTCCGCGGTGCATAACGGTCAGTTTGACGTGGGCATGGACGGGATCACGATTACCGATGAGAGAAAGAAGCAGGTGGATTTCTCCGAGCCCTATATGGTTTCTCAGCAGTTCATGCTGGTCCGGCACGGCGAAACCCGGTTCACCACGCCCAAACAGTTCTCAGACAATCCCAAGCTGCTGATCGGGTCGCAAGCCGGCACCACCAACTTCTACGTCGCGGTCAACGACGTGCTCGACGGCAATGAGCAGAATCCGCGGATCAAGCTGTTCGACACCTTCGGCGCCGCCGTGCAGGCACTCATAGCCGGGGACGTGGACATGGTGCTGATGGACGCCGCTTCGAGCCGGGGCTACATCGGGGCCAACCCGGACAAGCTCAAGGTGGTAGGCGATCCGCTGGGCACCGAGAACTTCGGTTTCATCTTTACTCCCGGTTCCGATCTTGTGGCCCCGTTCAACGCCGCCATCGAGTCGATGAAAAAGGACGGCACACTGGACAAGCTCAATACGAAGTGGTTCTTCGAGTACAACGCCGGCAGTTGACGGCGTGAAGGCTGCGGCCGCGACGCCGGACGCTGAAACCCTCTCCGGAGGGCAGGCGTTCAGCGTCGGCCGGCAGCGCGCTCCTGCGATCCATCCATGACCTTCAACGACCGGACACGCAACTCCCATCTCGTTCCCTTCACCGACCGTCTGGCGAAGATGCCCTACTGGCTCCTCGCTCTCATCATTCTCGGTGTCGTTGCATTCTGGCGAATCGCTGCGGACACCGACTACCGGGTCATTATCCGCGCCACAAGCAAGGGCATGCTCACGACAGTCTTTGTCTCACTCGTCGCCTACGCCGCGGCGGTGCTCATCGGGCTGCTGCTGGGCCTGATGCGTGTTTCCAGGATCCGACTGCTGCGCGAAATTGCCTCCTTCTATGTCGAGATCATTCGCGGGCTTCCGATGCTGGTCATTCTCTACTACATCGCCTTCGTCGGGGCGCCGGCGCTGGTGGCCGGCATAAACTGGGCCATCGGACCGCTGATCCGGGCTCATCTACTGGGCCCCTTGAGCATCCGGCAGCTCGACTTTGTGTGGCGGGCGATCCTTGCGCTCACCATCGGATACAGCGCCTTCATTTCCGAAATCTTCCGCGCAGGCATCGAGTCCATCCACCGCGGGCAGATGGAGGCGGCGCTTTCTCTGGGTCTCAGCCGCGTGCAGGCAATGTTCCGGGTGGTACTTCCGCAGGCTGTGCGCAACGTTCTTCCGCCGCTCGGAAATGAGTTTGTCGCGATGATCAAGGATTCAGCGCTGGTTTCAGCGCTGGGGGTGCAGGACATCACCCAGATCGGAAAGGTCTATTCGGCCTCGACTTTCAAGTTCTTCGAGACCTACAACATCGTTGCATTTCTCTACCTGACTATGACGGTTACGCTTTCGCTCCTGGTGCGACTGCTCGAACAGAGGCTCGCGCGCCACCGGAGCCACGACGGCGCATAGGGTCCGACGCGGCCGCGAATCGTCGTCAGCTTTCGGCTTCGCCCTTGTCGGTGGCTTCCTCGGCGGTTTCCAGCTCGAAGATTACGTCCATAACCTCCTGCTCGGACTTGGCGGACAGGATCCGCTCCCTCAGCTCCTGATTGAGCGCGAGGCGCGCAATTCCGGCGAGCGTCCGCACGTGGCGCTGGAATGCCCCTTTTGGGATGACGAGCAGTACGATGAGACGCGCGGGTTTGCCGTCGAGTGACTCAAATGGGATACCCCGCGGCGCGATGCCGATCACCGCGAGGATGTCGCTCACACAGTCGACCGAGCCGTGCGGCACGGCAAGCCCGTGTTCAAGACCCGTACTCAACGATCTCTCGCGGGCAAAAAGCGAGTCGATCACCTCCTGACGGTTCGTCAGGCGCAGCTCATGTGCGGAAATGAGGTGGTCTACCAGCTCTTCGATAGCTTCCCATTTGTCCACGGCCTCCATGTGGAGTCTCACAAGATCCGGTTGAATCAGTTCAGAAAGTAACACTGCTCTTCTCCCCTTTTCCAGCCTGTCGTCTATCGCTTCTGCTTGATTCGCTTCAGGCGGAAAATATCCTCGCGCTCCCGCTGATCGAGCACCGTTCGAATATAGCTCACCTGCTCCTGCAATTCCGGCAGGAGACGCTGCTCCAGCGCGTTTACCCGCCGGGAGGTTTTGCGAATCTCTTCGGCAAGCCGTCCCAGCTTGTGGAACCGGGGCGCCACCCGGATGATGCTCTCGACCGCTTTCTCGAACTCGTTCACCGTTTCATCGATACGGGCACTCACCGTGGTCAGGGCATACTCGCGCTGATCCGGATCGCGCAGTCCGTAGCCGCTCCGCACCTCCGCAACCCGCGTGCCCCAGATGTTCTGCTCCTCGATTTCGATTTCCACCGCGCGCATGGTGGCAAGTCCTACCGATCGCACCGCCTCCGGGCCGTCGAGCGCGAGCGCGTGCATCAGCGACTGAGAGGCCTGCTGGAGATTTCGCATCATCTGCTCGCGGTCCGAGCGGAACGACTTGATCTCTTCGAGGAACTCCCTCACAAGCGCTTCCCGCTTACCCCGCAGGAGCTTAGCACCCTGCGCGGCCAGACGGATCTGTCCGCGGCGCTGGAGTAACTCTGTTCTGGTAGGACTTATCTGCTCGGCCATCTACCTAAACGTACGGCGACCTTACGCCGTCCTCCATGTACTCACTGAAGTAGCGGTTGATCAGATCCTTGTTGAGGCGCCTGAGCTCCGACGGCGGTATGACGCCGACAATTCGCCAGCCGGTGTCAAGCGTGTCGATGATCGAGCGATCCGTGCTGCCCTGGTTTATCAGCTCCCGCTCGAAAAGATCCGCGAACTTCAGGTACTTTCGGTCCAGATCACTCAGCGCCTCTTCACCTACTATCGAGGTGAGCCTTCGTATGTCCTGCCCTTCAGCGTAGCAGGCGTAGAGCTGATTCGCAATTCCCCGGTGGTCCTCGCGGGTGCTGCCCTCGCCGATGCCGTTGTTCATCAGCCGCGAAAGCGACCGCAATACATCGATGGGCGGAAAGACGCCCCGCCGATGGAGCTGTCTCGAGAGGAAGATCTGTCCCTCGGTGATGTAACCGGTGAGATCCGGAATGGGATGGGTGATGTCATCGTCGGGCATCGACAGAATCGGCAGGAGCGTCACCGAACCGTTCCGGTCGCGAATGCGGCCTGCGCGCTCATAGAGGCTCGCAAGGTCGGTGTACATGTATCCCGGGTAGCCGCGCCGGCCGGGTATCTCCTCGCGTGCGGTTCCAATTTCGCGCAGCGCCTCGCAGTAACTGGTCATGTCGGTCATGACGACCAGCACCTCATACCCCTTTTCGAAGCCGAGGTATTCGGCGGCGGTGAGCGCGTAGCGCGGCGTCATGATGCGCTCGATGGTCGGATCGTCGGCGGTATTGAGGAACATAACCGCGCGGCTCCTCGCGCCGGTCCGCTCGAACTCGGACATGAAGAAGGATCTTTCGCGGTGGGTGATGCCGATTGCGGCAAAGACGACGACGAAGTTAGTGTCTTCACCCACTACCTTCGCCTGTTGCAGGATCTGCGCGGCGATCTCGTTCCCGGGAAGACCCGAACCGGAAAAGATCGGCAGCTTCTGTCCGCGCACCAGCGTATTGAAGCCGTCGATCGCGGAAATGCCGGTCTGGATGAAGCTGTTCGGTTTCGCGCGGGAGATCGGGTTTATGGGCGCACCCCCGATGGGCCGGTAGGCAACCGGTGCCACAGGCGGCAGGCCGTCGATCGGATTGCCGGAGCCGTTCATTACCCGGCCGATGAGATCCTCGGACACGCCCAGGCGAGCTTCCCTGTCCACGAGCGATATCTTCGTCCCGACGATATCGAGCCCGATTGTCTCCTCGAATACCTGGATAACCGCAAAATCCTCGGACACCTCAATGACCTGACCGCTTCGCTGTCCCTGGTCCGAGGACTCGATCTGGACGATCGAGCCGTAGGGGACGTCCGACGCTCCTTCGACAAAGAGCAGCGGCCCGGCGATTCGCCTCGAGCTCGTGTATTCCCGTTGCAGTAATGGATCGTGTTTCACCGTGAATTCGCCTCCTGTGTGAGCTCTTCAAAACGCTCGTCGAGCCGGCCCGAGAGCTCATCCCGCTTGCCGGAGAATTCGTCTTCCGGAATGTCACGCATGCGCATCAGGTCTTCGCGTTCCTCGAGCTCGAGGATGTTGTCGAGGTAGACCTTCTTCGAAAGCGCATCCCGCGACCTGTTGTAAAACTTCAGCAGGAGCTCGAGCATGCCCGCCTGCTTTTCGAGCGAGCAGGTCGCATCAATGTCCGACATCGCATTCTGCTGGAGGAACCCGTCCTTGAGCATGCGGCTCGTTTCGAGTATCAAACGGTCGGAGTCCTGCAGGGCGTCGGGACCGACGAGCTGCACAACCTCCTGGAGCTCCCCCTCTTTTCCGAGAAGCTCGTTGACCGTGGTTCGCATTTGTTGCCAGCCCTCGTGTACTTTTTCGCGATACCAATCGACCAGACCGTCGAAAAAAAGCGTGTAGCTTCGCTGCCAGTTGATCGCCGGATAGTGGCGCCGGTGAGCGAGCGAGGAGTCGAGCGCCCAGAGGGCGCCGGTGACCCGCATCGTGCTCTGCGTCACCGGTTCCGAGAAATCGCCACCAGGCGGCGAAACGGCGCCGACGATGGTGACGGACCCGGTGCGGTCGTCACTTCCCCGGCAGTCCACGTTTCCGGCCCGCTCGTAGAAGGCGGCAAGCCGTGAAGCGAGGTAGGTGGGATATCCCTCCTCACCGGGCATCTCCTCCAGGCGCGAAGAGATCTCGCGAAGCGCCTCTGCCCAGCGAGAGGTGGAGTCCATCATGACCGCTACCGAATGGCCCATGTCGCGGAAATACTCTGCGACCGTGACGCCGACGTAGATGGACGCTTCCCGCGCGGCGACCGGCATGTTCGACGTGTTTACGACGAGCACCGTCCGGTCCATCAGGCTCCCGCCTGTGCGCGGGTCTTCGAGGTCGGGGAATTCGGTAAGGACGTCGGTCATCTCGTTGCCGCGCTCGCCGCATCCGACGTAGACGATCACGTCGGCCGCCGAAAACTTGGCGAGCGACTGCTCGAGCACCGTCTTCCCGGTGCCGAAACCGCCGGGAAGGCAGGCTGCGCCGCCGAGGGCGATGGGAAAGAGAAAGTCGAGTACCCGCTGTCCGGTGACAAAGGGGGTTACCGAATCGAGCTTCCTCTTGAAGGGACGGGCGACCTTGACCGGCCAGCTCTGATAGAGGTGGAGCTTTGCTCCTCCCTCGAGCTCTCCGATCTCCTGTTTGACGGTATACTCGCCGCCCTCAATCCGCGCGATTCTGCCCGAGACGCCGGGCGGCACCATTATCTTGTGCGTGAACGAGTCGGTCTCCTTCACGGTTCCCAGGAGGTCGCCCCCCGAGACCTCATCGCCCGCCTTCGCCGTAGCCTCGAACGTCCACCTCTTCTCCTCATCGAGCGGAGGCGCGATGACGCCGCGGCCGATGAAGGATCCGGATGCCTCCTCGAGGCGGCGCAGGGGCCGCTGTACGCCGTCGTAGACGCTCCCGAGCAGGCCGGGTCCGAGAGAAATGGTCAGCGGCTCGCCGGTCCGTACCACCGGCTCTCCTACGGTGAGACTCGCGGTATCTTCGTAGATCTGTATGAAGGCCTCGTCGCCGTCGAGCCGGATCACCTCGCCCATCAGTCCGGCCTCGCCGACATGCACCACTTCGTACATGCGGGCTCGCGCCATTCCCCGGGCAATTACGGTCGGTCCCGATATCTTGATTACGCTTCCCTTCGCCTCGTTCCTGTCCTCTGCCATGTTTTCCTCAAAGGTTGATATTCAGCTGATACCCGACCGCCTGCCGGACGAGGCGCGCCACATAGTCGTCCTGCGGGACCTCTTCCGAGCCCCGCCATTCGAGCTTTCCGGGAATCGGCACAATAAGGGGAATCGTCCGCTTGAGCAGCACCTCGCGTTCCCGCTCGTCGATCGCATTCAGGAAATCCTCGTCCACGATGATGATTCCCTGATCACGGTCTTCCTCCAGTTGGTGAAGCGTCTCGATCGCTTCCTCGTTGGACTTGCAGGGGGCGAGATCGACTCCCGAAAGCCCGAACCCCATCGCCAGGTCTTCATGTACGACTACGGTAACCTTAGACAAGAAGCAGCTCCTCACGGATTGCGTTTGTGGGAAGATGATATCTCCTGCCGCGAAGCAGCATGCGCAGGTTCAGATACTCGTTCACCTTCCGCCAGATAAATCCAAGCGGAACACCAATGTTGAGGGGGTCCCGCCGGAACAGCTTCATGCCCTTTTCAATTACTACCTGCTCGAAGAACCGCTCCAGAACGCTCAGCCGGTTCGTCTGGCCGAAGATCAGAACACCGCGGTCGACCGCCTCCGAGAAATAGGTCGGATCGAGCACCTCCAGCGCATACTCCACACTCTGCGCACTCTGCAGCGACCGGAGCACGTCGTGGCGCAGCTTCCCGTGCGGGACGGGCTCGAAATCTGCGATCGGCCGTTTCTGCGACTGATAGGCGACGTGCTTGAGCACGCCGATGATGTTCACCAGATCGATCTGGAGCTGAAGGTGGCCGCGAAGCGTCGCCTCGCTCCCTTCGCTGGTATTCAGCGCGCCGACAGCCCAGGAATAGTAGTTGGCGTAGAGCTTCGCTTCGGCATCGCCCAGGTCGGAAGCTCCCGGTGGAAGCTCCTCGACCACGCGCCGCACTCCCTGCGCGAAGGGAAAACCCCAGGTCGCAAGCGTGTCGGCAACCGAGCGGGGGTCCTGCTCGGCGGCGAGCTCGGAGAGCCGCGCCGGATGGATCTCGCCTGCGGGGACCATCGAAGCGACGATGCTTTCGCGTTCGACGCCCTTCACCACCCCGCGCAGCACCGCGATAACGTTCAGGACGTCCCAGCGGTTGAGCTGGATCCGCAGCAGCCTGCGCGGCTCCTCGACCGCTATCTCGCGTATGTGAGCAAAGGTGTCGAACAGCCCGTCCCTGAGTGCCGCCTCGGCAGCCTCCACACCGCGTCCCTCGCCGGCGCCCTGCTCCGGCAGACGCGCCGAAAGGATCGGTCCGTATGGAGAATCCAGAAGCACGTCGATAAGGACGTCCTCGGTTTCCGCATGCAGAATCTGCTGAAACACCTCGTTCGGCAGGAGAAAGCGGCTCATGGCGTGAATGCGGGTGTTGATGTAGTCGTAGTCGCTCATGCCGATGATTTCGAAGTGCTGCCGAAAAGCGCCCGTGCAACCTCGTCACGCAGAGCCGTCGTCGCCCTCTTGAGTCGTGTGTGAAAGCCGTTGTCGACACGCCGGGTTCCTGACTGGTCGGTGATGATTACCGTACCCTTATCCTCATCCGCTCCTTCGACTTTCCAGTCCCCGTCCAGATCGGCAACGGCTTTCTTCGCGACCTCCACGTCGTCATTTCGAACGGTTATGGTACCGCCGCCCGGAATGAAGGTTTGCGCCTGACGTATGAGCCGCGAAATTATCTTTCGATATTCGTCGCCTGATATTCCGTCTACTTTTTCCCGCGCCTTCTCGAACACCTGCTGGAGGCTTCTGTCTTTTGTCTGAACGACCTTCTTCTGCGCCTCCATCCGCGCCCGGCCCATCTTTCCGGCAATCGCCAGATTGACCTCCCGGTCAACGTCTTTCACCGCGTCGACTTTCAGACGCTCGGCCTCACGATCGGCATTATCGAGTATCTCCTTCCGCTTCTCCTCCGCTTCGCTGCGGATGTCTTTGCGCTCGGCTTCCGCCTTTTCGCGCATGGACTTCAGAAGACTCTCGACGTTCTGCTTGTCGTCACTCACGGCGCTACAGGGTGAAGAGGATGATTACCGCAACGATGAATCCCAATATGACGAGCGTCTCCGGGATCGCGATGAGCACAATGACGGTTCCAAGCGACTCGGGCCGTTCGGCAATCATTCCCGCACCGGCGGCACCAATTCGGCTCTGCGCGATTCCGGTGCCAAGCGCACTAAGGCCGACGGCGAGCGCCGCGCCGAGCGCCAGGAAGCCGATCTCGAGCGGTGTCCGCTGGTTACCCTGCTGGGTCGCCTGGTTTGGTGTGGACTGGTCGGCAGCGAATGCAAGAGCGCCAACGAGCAGAAATGCGACAAGAAAAAAAGCAAAGATACGCGTTTTGCGAGTCATACTGCGACTCCTCCTATCCTTTTGAAGGGTGAATATGGCGTGCCTCCAGTCATGAAGAACTTCGAAAAGAACTCTACATAATGAAGACGAAGCCCCTGTATCGTAGGATCAATAATGCCAAGAGCAAGATTCAGGCCGTGGATCAGCACGGCGATTATGATCGCAAGCACAAGGTTGTTGGCCATTCCTCCGAACGTGTTGGCAAGGAAGGCGAGAACAACGGAAACCAGTCCGATAGCCATGATTCGAACGTAGGAAAGAACGTTCCCGAGCGTGCTGATCAGCTCGAGGGGCAGCATCGCCCCAAAGACCGGGTTCTCCACTATGTCGAACACCATCAGGCCGACGAACAGGGCGAGCGCTCCGAAACCGAGCCAGGTGAAGAGCGGCGGAAGGTAGTTCGTGAGCCGTCCGACGAAGAAGATGACCATGACGAGACCCGCAATCTTCGCGAGGTTCTCGATGACGGTGTGCCTGTCGCCCGCGCGCGCGAAATTGACGACGCCGAGAATCAGACCGAGAAACACCTGGAATACGCCGATCGCAATCGAAACCGCCATGTAGGTCAGAATGACCCTGGTGGTGTTGGGACCGGAAAAGGTGAAGCGCGGCTGCCACAGCGGCTCCAGACCGAACAGGTGGTTCCCGAGCTCCCCGAAGAACTCGCCGTACACCAGTCCGAACACCACCGAGAAGAACGCACACCAGCCGGCGACGATCGCAAGCCGCTTTGCAAGCAGGCTGCCACGCCACACAAGTGGAATGAACGCAGCCAGGATTCCGACGAGGAGACCGTACCCTATGTCACCGAGCATCAGCCCGAACATGATCGGAAAGACGGTGCCCACGTAGACCGTCGGATCCACGCTCCCGTACCTGGGCGGCGGAAACAGCATCAGCAGCGGTTCGAAAGGCTTGAGTGGTTTCGGGTTCAGCAGCAGGACCGGCGGCCGTTCGTACCGTCCAACCTTGAGCCGGCGCATCACGACCTGCCCGTCTGATACCGACTGCAGATGATCACGCAGCGAGCTCACGTCGCGTGCGGGAACCCAGCCGCGAAGAATGAACGTGTAGCGTGTGGTGGCAAGGGTGGAAAGCGCCTCGTACTGGGCGTGCTGATTTCTGCAGGCATGCTGCAGCGCAAGCAGCGAGGGAGCACGATCCCGGTAGAACCGGTCGGCCTGATCCTCGAGCTTCCGCTCCTTCTGCCTGAGCGATTCAATGTCCCGCTCCAGATCGGCGAGGGCCTCTTCGAAAGGCCTGTCGCGGAGATACCGGGGCACGTTCACCTCGCCGATTCCGGCCTCGAGGACGAAGGCGCGCACAGCCTGCGCACGTAATTCAGGATAGCCGACGAGGGCAGCGACGCGTCTGTTCGAAAGGTCCGCCTCGTAATACTCGAACAGACCGTTGGTGAGTTTGTTCATCTCCTCGCGGAAAAGATTCCTGCCGACCCGGCCGCGCTGATCGAAGATCACCCCGACGAATTCGAGGTCCTTGTTGAGCTCGTTGGTCTCGACAAGCGGCGCGAGTGAAGTAACGACCTCTTCGTATGAGGTGAGCACTCGAAGGTCGTCGCCAACGTTGTGCCGCCGCCGGACGAATGAGCGAACCTTGGCGTGCATGCTTCGCGCCTGCACGCCGATCGTCCCGACATCCTCGGATTGCCACCGCGTGTATTCATGGCGGTAGGCTTCAGTCTCTTCGAGACCGGCGAGCACCTGTTCCGGAATATGACCGACCGCTTCATCGAGTATTTCCAGAAGCTCGTCGAGCTGTCTTCGCTCGTTCAGCCGCTCATCGGTGAGTGCGACGCGGTGCAGGAGCTCCTTCTCGCCGTACTCCGCGAGGGGAACCTCCTCGATATGGAGAACGCCCCGTTCCTGTACCGCCGAAACTATCTGGTCGAGCCGCGCCGAAGGACCGACGATCTCGATCTTGTGCATCTTGCTTATCACGCAGTTTCCTCATTTTCGAAAAGCTGGGAAACCAGCCGTGATGCAGCGTCCTCGGCGTTCGCGTCGGCCCTTTTCTTCAGCTCCTCCAGCTCTTTCTCCGCCTGGGACCTGAACTGATTCAGCGTTTCGTCGACCGACGAAAGCCCCTTCTCCCGCTCTTTTCTGACAAGCTCCGGAATCTCGTTTCGGGCCGCTTCGATCCGCTGCTCCGCCTCTTTCTGAGCAGCCTCGATCTGAGCCTGAGCCTCTTCCTTCGCCTTATCGACCGATTCGGATAGCCGCTTCTCTTCCTGCTCGACCTCAGGAACAAAAGAGCCTTCCGGCTGATCGTCTTTGCGCTTCTTTGCCTTTCTGTCCTTCTTCTCTTTTTTCGCCATTTGTCCCACCAGGGTTCAATCTACGGGCGAGACAATTATGATCAATTGCCTCGGATATTGAGATTGTAAATAACAAATTGCGTGAAGTCAAGAAGATCGGGAAAATCACGGCAGTTCTCATCTTAACGCGGCAACGTCATCGCGCGGGCGCGGCGCACGCGGAGTCATTCGTTGTGCGGTCTCACGTCGCGCCGGCTTTCGTTGGGGGGCGCGGGCCGCTCAGCGCGAGGTCTTGTCCATGCCGGCCATGTCTGCGGGAAGGATGCAGGCCGAATACTGGCCCGGCGCGATCTCCTTCAGCGGCGGACGGCCGACCTTGCACTCCTCCATTGCGAACGGACAGCGCGGATGGAAGTGGCAGCCGGAGGGAGGATTTATCGCACTGGGTATCTCGCCGCGAGGGATCGCATCCTTCCGGCGCTCGCGCGGATCGGGGACCGGCACCGCCTGAAGCAGCGCCTTGGTGTAGGGATGGTGCGGCCGCGTAAAGATGGCGTCGCGAGGCGCAATTTCGACGATCCGGCCGAGGTACATGATCGCGACGCGGTCGCAGAGGTACTTGGCGGTGGCAAGATCGTGGGTGATGAAAAGGTAGGTGAGATTGAACTCCTCCTTCAGCTGTTTCATGAGCTCGAGGATGAGGGCACGAACCGAGACGTCGGCCATCGCGATCGGTTCGTCGGCAACCAGGAATTCCGGGTTGGTGACAAGGGCCCGGGCAAGCACCACACGCTGCGTCTGGCCGCCCGACAGCTGATGCGGGTACTTGCGGTAGAGAAATCCGGCGGGGGTAAGCCCCACCCGCTCCATCAGAGCTATCGCGCGATCCCTGGCCTCGTTTCCGGTGGCGAGCCCGTGTATCCGCAGCGGGTCGGAAATCGCGTCTCCGACCGTCATGCGCGGGCTCAGCGAGGAATCGGGATCCTGGAAGACGACCTGCATCTTCCGTCGGTACTCCTGCATTTCCCGCGGTTTCAACGAGCTCAGCTCACGGCCGCCGTAGAAAAGCTTGCCGGCGGTCAGCTCGAGCAGGCGGAGAATCAGTCTTCCGGTAGTAGACTTGCCGGAGCCGCTTTCCCCCGCGAGGCCAAGGACTTCACCCCGGCCGATGGTGAGCGACACGTCGTCGACGGCGTGAACATACTGCTGACCCCTTCCGGAGAAGAGAAGGTCCATGATCCCCTTCTGGACGGGGAAGTTCTTTATCAGATTATCTGCGCGAATCAGCTCTTCCATGTCACACCTGTTGACCGGCGTCGGCCGGTGCCTCGCCGTGGGAAAGCGCGTCGCGGACGCTCTCCGGCTCATGCAACCAGCATGCCGCCTGCTGACCTGGATTGTACTCTTTGAGCGGCGGCGGATTTGTCCTGCAGACGTCCATGACCTCCGGGCAGCGGTCGGCGAACGGGCAGCCCGGAGGCGGCGTGACCAGGTCGGGCGGCGAGCCGGGCATGCTGACAAGGTGGTCCTGGGTCACGGCGATATTGGGCACGCAACCGATAAGCCCCCTGGTGTAGGGGTGCAGCGGCTCCGCGAAGATCTGCTCGGCCGTGCCGATTTCGGCGATCTTGCCTCCGTACATGACGGCGATGCGATCCGCGATCTCCGCGACCATCGCCAGATTGTGCGAGATGAGAATGATCGAAATGTTGTACTGGACCTTGAGGTCCTTCAGAAGATCGACGAACCCGGCCTCCACTATCACGTCGAGCGACGTGGTGGGCTCATCGGCGATGAGGATCTCCGGATTGAGAATGAGCCCCAGCCCGATCATTATACGCTGTCGCATTCCCCCTGAAAGCTGGTGCGGATACTCGTGAAGCCGTTTGCGGTCGATCCCGAGCTGCTCAAGGATATCCCCGGACCGCTTTTCCGCCTCCTCCCGGGTGGTAAAGGCATTGTGCACCCGAAGAGTCTCGAAGAAGTGGTCCCGGATGCGCAACAGCGGGTTGAGCGACGTGAGCGGATTCTGAAACACCATCGCAATCTGCGCGCCCCGGAGCAGCCGCAGATCCTCGGTGCCGAACGCGAGGACGTCCCGGCCCTCGTATTCGATGCTGCCTCCGGAAACCTTCCCCGGCGGTCTGAGAAGCCGCAGAAGCGACAGCCCCAGCGTGGACTTGCCGCAGCCGGACTCGCCGACGAGGCCAAGGACATCACCCTTGTAGAGCGTAAAGGATACGTCCCGTACCGCGCGCACGGTTCCTATGCTGATCGGATAGTCGATGAAGAGGTTTTTCACTTCCAGAATCGGTTGGGCCACGTCTGATCTCACTTTTCGAGTAATCTGGGATTCAGGATTTCGGCCAGCCCCTCACCAAGCATGGTAAAGCCCAGCGCCAGGAGCATGATCATCATGCCCGGGAATGTGATCATCCACCACACACCGGACGGGAGAAAGCTCTTTCCCATGGAGAGATCCATGCCCCAGTCGGGAATACCGGCCGGAAGGCCGAGCCCAATGTAGGAGAGCGCTGCCTCGGTGGTGATTGCGTCCGCGATGTTTAGCGAGAAGACAACCACGACCGTCGCAATTATATTCGGAAATATATATCGGAACAGAATAGTCCCGCGCTTCGCGCCGATCGATCGGGCCGCCTCCACGTAGAGCTGCTGTTTGAGCTGCAGGGTCTGGCCCCGCACCAGCCGGAAATAGGTGGGGATGTAGATTACCGCGACGGCGAGGGTGATGTTTACCACGCCCGGTCCGAGCATCGCCGCGAACGCGATTGCCAGGATCAGCCCTGGAAACGCATACACCGAATCCATCACCAGCGACAGGATCCGGTCCACCGCCCCGCCCACGTAGCCGGAAAAGAGCCCGAGCGGTATGCCGATGAGCGAGGAGACCAGGGCCGCAGCAAAAGCAACCCCGAGGATGGTCCGCGACCCCCAGATGACGCGGGAGAATACGTCACGGTTGAGGTTATCGGTGCCGAAAAGGTGCGCGGCACTCGGCGGCGAGAGCTGCGGGCCGGCGTTCTGGTTATTCGGGCCAAAGGGCGCAATTGTCTGCGGCAGGAGCGCGCAGTAGGCCACGAACAGCACTATCACTATTCCGACGATCATTATCCACCACTCGACGCCGTAGGTCCGGTTCGCTTTGGAGATGCCGCGGAAGAGCATCCCCACTGCACCCGCAGGCGAGAAGCGGGAATGAGGCATCGGTGGAGAGGCTTTGGTGCCGGTCTTTGAGTCGCTCACCGTCTACTCCCGAATCAGTACTTCACCCTCGGGTCTATGAGGGCATAGAGAAGATCCACGATGAGCGAGATCACGCTCACCATGATCGCAAATATCACAATGACTCCCTGGACTACCGGATAGTCGCGCAGGTATATACGCTCGACCAGCAGGCGCCCCATCCCCGGCCAGGAGAATGTTGTCTCGGTCAGAATCGCCCCCGAAAGCAGAATAGCGAACTGAAGGCCGAGCATGGTCAGAATCGGCACAAACGCGTTCTTGAGGCCGTGCCGATAGGTGACGATCCGGTCCGGAACACCGCGGGCATGCGCGGCGAGGATGAAATCGGCCTTGAGGGTATCCAGCATGTTTGCCCGTGTCAGCCGGATGAAGACGCCGGACAGAACGATGCCGAGGGTGATCGACGGCAGAAACAGGTGGTCGAGCACGTCCAGCAATATCGGAATGTTGCCGTGAATTATCGCGTCAAGAACATAAAATCCGGTGGTTGAGAAAGTTGAAATTACGACGCGGGCCCCCGTCCGTCCCGCGACTGGAAACCAGTGCAGCCAGACGGCGAAAACAAGCTGCAGCATCAGCCCCATCCAGTAGACCGGAATGCAGTAGGCGACGTTTCCGAATATGCGTATCCCGAAATCTGCGGGCGACCTCCGGTTACGCGCCGCGAACGCTCCCAACGGCACCCCGATAAGGAGGGTGAAGAACATTCCAAAGAGAGTGAGCTCGATGGTCGCCGGCAGCTTGTCGCGGATCGCGCTCCAGACCGTCTGGTCGAGAACCATGGAATTGCCGAGGTTGAATCGTGCAATCTGGCCGAGATAGTTCACGTACTGAACGTATATCGGTTTGTTCAGCCCAAGTTCTTCCTTCTTCTGATCGATTACCGACTGTGGTGCGTGGCCACCGAGAAAAGCGGACACGGGGTCCCCCGGCATGACGCGGAGTACCACAAAAACGATGGTCAGAAGGACGAAGACCATGGGGATGGTAAGTGCTATGCGCGTGACTATGTAGCGTAAAAGTCCCTTCATTGTTCAGCAAACACTCGAGTGGTTCATGTCATAGACTTATAGAAGGCAGAAAACGTCACCCGGGCAGGAGCCCGGGTGACAGTGTACACAATGCAACGTGTTACTTCGAAAAATAGAGCTGATCGTAGTTGAAGATCAGCGTCGGTCCGATCGTCACGCCCTTCACGTTGGGTTTGGTGAAGACGTACAGATTTCCCTGGTAGATTGGCGCGGTCGGCACCTGGTCGGTCCACATCTTCTGAAGTTCGGTGAACACCTGCTCACGGACCTTCGGGTCGGTGCTCTGCTGCTCTTTAGTGAAAAGCGCGTCCCACTTCGGGTTGGAGAAGTAGATACCGCTTCCCTTCGACCCGGCGGTGCTCGCAAACGCGGCGGTGTAGTCGTCCGGATCGACGTAGTCCGGGTACCAGCCAAGCAGGAACACCGGCATCTGCTTGTTGTGATACTGCTGCTTGTAGGTGGCCCATTCGGCCGACTTCAGGGTTACCTTCATCATTCCGCTCGCCTCGAGCTCGTTCTTGAGAACCTGGGCGAGGTTGACTTCGGTGTCGCCGTAGTGCGAGGGAGTGTACCACAGGTCGAAGGTGAAAGGCTTGTCCTTGCTGTAACCGGCCTGCGTGAGAAGCTTCTGTGCAAGCTGGATATTGCCGTCACCGAGCGCAGACTTGAAGTCATCCGTGTGGTAGATCATGCCCTTCGGAATCATCGAATAGAGGGGTTCATTCTGACCGAGGTATACCTTCTGGTTGATCTCGGGCCGGTTGATGAGTGCGGCGAACGCCTCGCGAAGGCGCTTGTCTTTGAAGACGCTCTCGGACGTCTCGAAACAGACGTACCGGATGTAGGGACCAGAGAGCTTGTTCGTAGTGAACTTTGGATTCGCCTCGAGATCCTTGATGTCCGACGGGTTGAGTGTCTTGTAAACGAGGTCCACCTCGCCTGACTCGAGCGCGAGCCGCATGGTGGTCGCGTCGGCGAAGTAGCGGATAATGATCTGGTTGATCTTGGGCTTGGTGCCGTAGTAGTTCGGGTTGGCCGTAAAGACGGCTTCCTCGTCCCGCTTGAACGAGGTGAGGTTATAGGGACCGAGGCCGGCGATCGCGCCGCCGTTGAGCTCGGAAACGGACTTGATGATCTTGTCCGCGGGATAATTCTTCGGGTCCAGTGGAAAATAGGGCGGCGTCGCAATCAGTGCGGGAAAGTACCCGGTCGGACCGACTAGATTGAACCGCACGGTGTTGTCATCGATGACGTCCACCGACTTCACGAAGCTGGTCACGAGCCACGCAGGATCGCCATTCAGCTTCATGACGCGGTCGATCGACCACTTCACCACCTGCGCGTTAAAGGGATCGCCGTTGGAGAACTTAAGCCCCTTGCGGAGCTTGAAGGTGTACTGGTCACCCTTGTCGTTGACAGTGTAGCTCTCGGCAAGGCCGGGAACGATGTCGGTAGTACCAGGTTTATAGGTCAGGAGTCCCCGATCGATGTTCTGGAAGATCTCCCAGGTGTGGAAGTCGTACGCGTTGGCAGGATCCATCTGGGTGACCTTGTCGGTGGTCGCGTACACAAGTGTCTGCTGCTGCGCCGAGGCAGATTCGCCGGTTCCGTTGGCGAAAGCACCGGCCACGAGGCCGAATGCGAGAACGGCGGCAGCAAGGGTGAAGATAGACAATTTTCTCATGAACAAATCCTCCTTAAGTCTTTGCATATTCTTGCAAACCATCGAACAACTTTATGCGCACCCCTCCCCTTTGTCAATAAGGAACAGGTTTTGCTTGCGAATTGCAGAGATTTGGTGCATCATTGACCGATATTTCCACAAATAGTGATCAAGAAGGACGTATGAAACGCACGGTTTTGGCGCTGCTGGCTGCGGCTTCCGAGGAGTTTGCATCGGTACCCTACGTACTTCGCAGGACCGACGACGGATGGTACAGCCGGACCTTCCGGGAGGTCTTCGAGGATTCCCGCCGCTTCGCTTCGGCGCTCGTGGCGCGCGGAATCGAGGCCGAATCCCGCATAGCAATTCTCGCCGACGGCAGTCCCGAATGGGTAATCGGCGAGCTCGGCGTGATCGGCGCGGGCTGCATCTCCGTTCCGCTTTCGATCAAGCTGCTTGCCGAAGAGGTGCCGTTCCGCATCAACCACTGCGAGGCCGCAGCAATCATGGTATCGCGCAACCAGCTGCAGAAGGTGCTCGGCGTCTACCGTGAGTTCGCCTCGGCACCGCTTCTGATCTACCTCGACGAAGACAGCAGGGAGGCCCGCTCTCAGTGCGCCGCTTCCGGAGTCGCCGCGGACCGGTTCGTCGGATACGCGGAGCTGGCCGCTGCCGGCGCGGAGTATTTGGCCGAGGTCGACGAGGAGCTTGACTCGCGAATGGCGGCGATTTCCGAAGAGACGGTGGTCACCATCTCCTATACCTCGGGAACTACCGGCAATCCGAAGGGCATCATGCTGACGCACCGCAATTACTGGGTGAACGTTCAGGATGCGGTGCAGGTCTTCAATGTGCCGAGGGCCACCTACTCCACCCTGCTGGTCATTCCGTGCGACCACTCTTTCGGACACACCGTTGGAATCTACGCCGCTCTCGCACGCGGCATTACCATCCATTTTGTCGACGGCCGGGGCGGAGGAATGGCCATAATTCGCAACATTCCGGCAAACCTCCGAGAGGCCAATCCGGTATTCCTGCTCACCGTGCCAGCGCTCACCGGCAACTTCATGAAGAAGATCATTCAGGGTGTGGAGGAGCAGGGCGCCCTTGCAGCGCGAATCTTTCACGCCGGGATCCGTGCCGGCATCCGCTACTGGGGCGACTGTGCGCGGCGGCAGCCCTTTCTCACAAGGGTCGGCGCCTGGCTCCCCTACAGGTTCGCCGATCTTCTGATTTTCAGGCGGATCCGCGCCACCTTCGGCCGCCGGATCGAGTTCTTTGTCGGCGGCGGCGCCCTGCTGGACGTCGGCCAGCAGCAGTTCTACCGTGCGCTCGGCGTGCCGGTCTATCAGGGCTACGGACTCACCGAGGCGGCGCCGGTAATTTCCTCGAACACCGGGTTTCACCACAAGATCGGAACCTCCGGACAGGTTCTCCCCTCGGTGGTCTGCAAGATCGTCCGGGAGGACGGCACCACCGCCGAGCCCGGTGAGAAGGGCGAGATCCGCATCCGCGGTGAAAACGTCATGAAGGGTTACTATCGCAATTCGCGCGCGACCGCGGAAACGCTTGTCGACGGCTGGCTGCGCACCGGCGACCTCGGCTACTTCGACGAGGAGGGGTTCCTGGTGGTCACCGGAAGAGAGAAGGCGCTGCTCATCTCCTCCGACGGCGAGAAATACAGCCCGGAGAGCATCGAAGAGGCCATAGTCGGCTCTTCCACGCTCATCGATCAGGTGATGCTCTACAATGATCACTGCAAATACACGACCGCGCTGGTGACGGTGAATTCCGCAGTCCTCAAATCATTTGCCGCAGAGACCGGGCCGCAGGCGCCCCGAGGACCCGAAGAGCTCGTCGAGCTGGTGCGCCGGGAGCTCTACCGTTTCCGGGACGACGCTTCGGTTCCCCACCGTTTTCCCCCGCAGTGGATTCCCTCGGTCTTTCTGGTTCTTCGCGAGCACTTCTCGGAGGAAAACCGCATGATCAACTCGTCGATGAAACTCGTCCGTTACAAGGTGCTCGAAGCACACCGTGATGCAATCGAGTATATGTACGGCGCCGAGGGCGGCGACATCCAGAACGAGCGCAACCGGAGGACACTTGAAGCCCTGCTTGGAAGTTAAGGGAGTCCCGATATTGCCCTGCCATCGTTCCGTGGCTAACTTCTGCTTATATTAAGGAGAGAAGTGGCAATGGACGATGCGCAATACGGTTTTCTCGAGGAGCTGTACGCCGGCAGGTTCCGATCCGAGCTTTGCTATCACGATTTTCGAAGGATCGACGAGCGGAAGGTACAGGCCTTCCTCGACAGCTACCACGAAGCCACGAAGGACTACGAAGTACATGCGCTCGAGGAATCTGGAACCATTCCCGACGATCTCCTCGAACGGTTGAAAAAGACCGGTATCTTCGGACTGCTCATCGCAGAGGAGTACGGCGGACTGGGGCTTTCGGTTTCCGAATACCTGCGGGTCATCGAGTCGATGTCGGGTTCCGATATGGCGATGGTTCTGGTTCCGCTCGCGCATCTGTCTATCGGTATCAAAGGAATTCTGCTCTTCGGCAGCGACGAGCAGAAACGACGGTATCTGCCGCGGGCCGCCTCGGGCGAGATGATCTTCGGCTACGCGCTCACCGAACCGAACGTCGGATCGGACGCCCAGCACATCGAGACCGTCGCCCGTCTGTCGGAAGACGGCACCCACTACCTTCTCGACGGCACCAAGACCTACATCACAAACGCGAACTACGCCGGCGGCTACACCGTCTTCGCCCAGCTGGACCCGGAGAAGCCGGGGACCATGGGTGCCTTCATTGTGGAACGGAGCTGGGAAGGTGTATCGGTCGGCAAGGACATGCCCAAGATGGGACTCAAGGTGAGCTCCACCGCGATGATTCGCTTCAAGGAGGTGCGTGTCCCGAAGGAGAACCTGATCGGCGCCGCGGGCGACGGATTCCGCATCGCCATGAACATTCTCAACTACGGAAGGCTCGGGCTCGGCGCCTCATCCGCCGGCCTCATGCAGCGGTCGCTCGCCGACATGACGCAGCGCTCGGCGAGCAGAAAGCAATTCGGCACGCCGATCCGCGAGTTCCAGCTCATCCAGGAGAAGCTCGTACGCGCGAAGGCGCACGCATTCGCCGCTTCGGCGATCACCTACTTTACCGCCGCGCTGCTCGAGATCAATCCGCTGATGAACGTTGCCATGGAGAGCTCTCACTGCAAGCTCTACGGAACAAACCGCTGCTGGGACACGCTCTACGATGCGCTCCAGACGGCCGGCGGCTCCGGCTACCTCTCCACCCAGCCCTACGAAAAGAGAATGCGGGATTTCCGCGTCACGACGATCTTCGAGGGGACAACCGAGATTCATTCGATCTACCCGCCGCTCGCCCTCTTCCGCAACGCCGGCAAGGAGCTTGGGGGAAAGGGAATGTTCGGCAAGTGGCGTGTGCTTCGCCGGCTCACCCGGAGGTACGGACTGTCACGGATGGACGAAAACCGCCCGGAGCTGCACGAAGCGGTCCGCGTCGCCGCTCGCTCGGAGCGCAGCTTTCGCCGGCTTTTGCGATACGGGTTGGTAAACTTCGGCAGGGAGATCGTAAAGGAGGAGTTCTTCCTCAGGCGAATGACTGAGCTCAGTGTCTCTCTGTTTACTCTGGTTGCCGCGGTCGCCTACATCAAGGGCCGCTCCGACCGCGACCTGCCCGAGGACGAGCTCGCCTCGCTCGCCTACCTGGTGGCGGAAGCGCGAGAGATCGAGCACAGAAACAGGCGAACCTCACCGACCGGCGTGGAAGAGGCGCACGCACGCCTCTTTTCCACCATCAGTTAGCTATCCGGCGTAGAACCGGCCGCCGTCGAAGGCCAGCTTTTTCACAAGCGGGGCGGGGGCGAAACGGGGGCCCTGCAGCCCCGCGTACCGTGACAGCGTGTCGTGAACAGCCTTGATCCCGAGGTGATCGGCGTAGCGCAGAAGCCCGCCGCGAAAGGGCGGAAAGCCGGTCCCGAGCACCAGCGCAAGATCTACGTCCGCCGGGCCCTCCACGATCTTCTCCTCGAGCGCCCTCGCGGCCTCGTTTATCATGCTCATGACTGGCCGATGAACGATATCGAAGTCACTCTCCGCTCCCCTGCTCCCGATGTGAACATGCTTTCTGATCAGGTCACGCATCTGCGGATTCGGTGCAGGTTCGTGACCCAAGCCGTTTGATGGCGTGTGGAGATAGAAGCCCCGGCCGCTCTTTACGCCCAGGAGCTCACTCCGCTCTTTCAGCGCATCGAAGAAACGTGCAGTCTCCATGCGCTCTCCGTACGCCGCCTTGAGCGTCTCCGCTACCTCGTACCCGATGTCTATGCCGATCTCGTCGAGCAGCCGAAACGGTCCCATCGGCATTCCGAACTGCCGTATCAGTCTGTCGACCCGGGTGTAATCGACTCCCTCGTCGAGGAGGTGCACCGCCTCGTTAAGGTAGGGCATGAGCAGCCGGTTGACCAGAAAGCCGGGACAGTCCTGCACAACCACAGGAGTCTTCCCGAGCGCCGATGCGAGCAGTGCAGTGTCGCGAACCGCGTCGGGACTTGTCCGTCTGCCGGCGATCACCTCGACGAGGGGCATCCGGTTCGGGGGATTGAAGAAGTGCATTCCTGCGAAGCGTTCGGGGTGCTCGAGAGAGGAAGCCATCTCCTCGATCGAAAGCGACGAGGTGTTGCTGACGATGAGCGCCCGCTCCCCTACCTGTTTCTCAACCTCGGAAAGCACCTGCTTCTTCACTCCGATGTTCTCGACCACCGCTTCGACCACCACGTCCGGCTTGCCGACGCTGCGGTAGTCGAGCACTCCATGCAGATGGTGCATCTTGAGATTGACCTCACGCTCGTCGTAGCGGCGGCGCTTCTGAAGCTCGCGATAGACCTGCAACGCCGAATCGTAGCCCTTCTGCACGGCATCCCAGGCGATGTCCTTCATCACCACCGGAATATCGCTCTTGGTGAAGAGCCAGGCGATTCGCCCGCCCATGACGCCTGCGCCGAGAACCGCCGCCTGCTGTGTCCGGCGTGGCGGGCCGCCCGCCGCAGCGCGAAGCGCCGCCTGTTTCTTCGCGTGCTGCTGTGCGAAGAAGAGATCTACCAGGTTCTTCGATTCCTGAGTCGGAGCGAGCAGAGAAAAAGCGGCGCACTCGATCTCGAGCGAACGGCGCCGGCTGCGGTGCACGGTCCGTTTCAGAACGCCGATGGCCGCTATCGGCGCAGGGTAATTGCCTCCGGTCTTCCTGAGAACGTCCTGTCTCGCCCGGCGGAAGAGCAGGTAGCGCCCGACGGGGGTACGCTCGAGCAGCAGCACCGGAAGCGGACGGCGCCGGCGGCGAAGCAGGGCGCGCCGGCCTGCTATCGTCGATATGGTATCAATGAACTCCCTGGTCCTGTCCTCCACGAAGGCGCTGGGTACGTAGGCGTCCGCCAGGTGGATCCGGAAAGCCTTTTTGCCGTCCACCGGCTTGCCGGTGAGGATCAGCGGAAGCGCCTGCACCAGACCGACCAGCCGGGGAAGCCTGTAGGTGCCCCCGAAACCGGGAATGATGCCGAGCGAGCACTCCGGAAGGCCGAGCGTCGTCTTCGGGTGATCGGTGACGATCCGGTAGTCGCAGGTGAGCGCGATCTCGAGCCCGCCACCGAGCGCCGTACCGTCGACCACGGCGATGGTGGGAAACGGCAGATCGTCGAGCCGGTTGAGCACCTCCTCTCCCGATGAGGATTTTGCCTTCGCAGATGTCTCGTCCGCTATGGAGGCGATTTCGCTCAGATCAGCTCCCGCGATGAATGTTCCACTCTTCGCGCTGCGCACAACCAGGCACCGCAGGTCGGCACCGGCCTGAAGCGAGCGCAGTATCTCGTCGAGCTCCCGCATAACCGGCGTCGAAAGCACGTTCACCTTCTCACCGGGCACATCGAGGGTCAGGGTTCCAATTCCGTCGTTCGTCTCCAGTTTCCACGCACCGGCTACCGGGACAGCGCCTGCGGTGGATTCGTCGTTTCTTCTCATCCCGCTCATCATGCCACCTCCAGCAGCAGCGCCGCGCCCTGTCCTCCGCCTACGCAGAGGGTCGCCAGGCCGGTGTTCCGGTTTCTTCGTCGAAGCTCCTTCAGGGTGTGCAGGACTATCCTCGTGCCGGTCATCCCGACCGGGTGACCGAGCGCTATCGCCCCGCCCTGCGCATTCATGATCGACCGGTCAATGTCGCCGAGCTTGTGCTCGCGTCCCAGAAACTTCTGCGAGAAGGCGTCGGAGGAAAACGCCCGCTCGCACGCGATGACCTGAGCCGCGAACGCTTCGTTCAACTCGATGTACTCTATGTCCTTCATTGTCGCGCCCGAGCGCGCAAAGAGCCGCGCGGTTGCGTAGGCCGGTCCAAGCCCCATTCGCTCCGGCTCGAGCGATGCATAGGCGTAGTCCTTCAGGTAGCCGAGCGGCTCGAAGCCGCGTTTGCGTGCCTCTGACTCCGGCATCACCAGCACCGCCGCCGCGCCGTCGGTGATCTGGGAGGAGTTGCCCACCGTGACGGTTCCATTGTGACGGTCGAAGTAGGGCTTGAGGTTGCCGAGCACCTCCATGCTCTGGTTGGACCGGGGTCCGATGTCTTCGGTTACGATCGTGGAAAGGTCCGGGTAGGCGGGCACCGGAATTATCTCCTGCCCGAGAGTGCCGTCCTTCTGGGCGGCAATCGCGCGCTGATGGCTCATGAGCGCATAGGCATCCTGCTCCTCACGGGTGATGTGAAACTCTCTCGCCAGATTCTCTGCGGTCAGGCCCATGATGAGTCCGCTCACAGGATCGGTAAGACCCTGAACCAGTCCAATCTCGGGCTTCAGCATCCGAAGTCTGAAACCTGCCATGATTTTCACGCGGTCCCAACCGGTCTTCGCCCGCATGAGTCGGTTCATGAACTCGGTGTACTCGCGGTTGAAGATGAGCGGGATGTTGCTCATGCTTTCCACTCCGCCGGCGAGGAAGATTCGTCCGTGACCGACGGCGATCTTGTTTGCCGCGGTTGTGATGGATTCCATACCACTTGCGCAGTTGCGGTGCACCGTGTAGGCCGGTACGCCGAAAGGGACATCGGCCTTCAGCGCGATCACCCGGGCGATATTCGCCGCTTTCGGCGGCTGAGCGACGTTTCCAATAATGACCTCGTCGACCTCATGCGGATCGATGCCTGATCGCGTCAGCACCTCCCTCACAACCATTGCGCCAAGGTCGTCCGCAGGGGTGTCCTTGAGAACCGTTCCGGCGCGTGCCATCGGCGAGCGGACGCCGTCGACAATCGCGATTCGTTCATTCATTTCCATCCTCCAATACTCGAGTACATATCCTCGATCGCGTCGCGATACATCTGCTCAATCTGAAACCGCCGGAGCTTCATACTCGGGGTCAACTCGCCGGTTTCAACGGCCGCCGCATGGTCCATTATCGTGAACCGTTCGATCCACTCGCAGTGGTGTCTGTGTCGATTGATTTCGTCGATGTATTCTTCTGTCTTAGTATGTAAAAATTCACTTTTTAGAAACTCAGAGTCGGTCATGTTCGCAAGGCCGTAACGTTCCTTGAAGAAGGCGAGCCTGTCGCTGTCCGGGAAGAGCAGCGCGGTGACGTAGGTCCGGTTGTCGGCGATTATCATCGCCGCATCCACGTAGGGAATCTGCGTGAGTGCGTACTCGATCGGCGCCGGTGGAACGTATTCACCGGTGGATTTCTTGAACAGCTCCTTCTTCCTTCCGTTTATCCTGAGATATCCGTCGTCGTCGATACTCCCAAGATCTCCTGTGTGGAGCCAACCCACATCGTCGATCACGGCGCCGGTCGCCTCGCTGTTGCGGTGGTAGCCGACCATGATGTTGGGCCCGCGTGCGAGGATCTCCCCATCGGGCGCGATTTTCACCTCGACTCCCGGGAAGGGCATGCCGACGGTGCCTATCCTGGTTGCCCGGGGACCGTTTGCGGAGATCACCGGCGACGCCTCCGTGAGACCGTAGCCCTCGTAGATCGGGATGCCGATGTTGGTGAAGAACCGGGCAATCTGAGGGTCGAGCTTCGACGATCCGCAGATCAGATAGCGGAACCGCGGACTGAGCGCTTCGCGAAATCGCGGATAGACCGCTTTTTGGTAGATCGCATCCAGAGGACCGAAGAACCGCTTTTCGATCTCCTTTTCCGACGCCCGACGAACCGCTCCGCGGATCAGAAGCTTCTCAATGCCGCGCGCCTCCTCCGCCCGGTGCTTTATGGCGGTGTAGACCTTCTCGAGCACCCGTGGCACCACCGTCATGATGGTCGGTCGAACCGATCGCATGTACGCGGCAACTTCCTTCGGATCGTCGACGAAATAGACCGGGATCCCGCTCGCAATGTAGAAGTACATGACCATGCGCTCGAAAATGTGCGCTAGTGGAAGGATCGACAAACAGGTGTCGTCGCTGTAGTCGCGGGGAAAACGCTCCGCGCTTGCAGCAACCTGGGAGACGATGTTCCGCTGCGTGAGCTCAACGCCCTTCGGAAGACCCGTGCTTCCGCTTGTGTAGATGACCGTCGCGAGATCCCCGTCGGATATCGCGTTGCAGAGCTCCGCGTAGCGGTCGGGCCGGTCGACGTCGATGGAACGGCCCTCTTCGAACAGCGAGTCATACCGCTCGTGGGTGCCCGAATACCAGAATGTTATCACCTCTTTCAATGACGCCCGGTGCTCGTGAATGAGCGGGATCTCCTCCGGGTTGCCCGCGAAAAGGTAGCGCATTCCTGAATCGGCGATTTCGTGGCGGAAGCTTTCCGGCGAGATCTTGTTGAAGATCGGCACGGTCACTCCCCCCGCCGACTGGATCGCCAGATCGATGATGAGCCAGTCCGGTGAAGAGGGCGCAATCAGACCGACGCGCTCGCCGCGCTGCACTCCCATTGCATCGAGAGCAAGCGTGAGATGGCGCACGCGGCCTGCGAGCTCTTTGTGTGAGTAGGACACCCACCCGCCTTCGTGTGGATAGTTGAGCGCGTTCGGCGCGTCGTATGTCGACCGAACGTAGCGCAACAGGTCGGGCAGCGTTCGAAACGGATACATCAACGCGCCTCCTACAGCATCCGCGCCCCGCGTTGAGAGGCGGGGTCTGCGGATAAGTAAATTTAGTGATCGAAGGAGGCGACAGGCAAGGAGCGCACGAATTCCCGCGCGCGAGGCGCGTGGCGTGGCCGCAGAAGCGGTCCCAGGTCGGTTCCCGACCGAACCGGATGAAGGATCAACCGGCTGCCGCGACGCCGAAGAGGTGGCCGACGAAGTAGGTCACCGCAGCGGCGGCGACGCCGAACACCACCATGCGCAGCCCTGAAAAGAGCAGGGATCGGCTCGTGGAGAGGCTCGTGACTGCCCCTATTGTGAACAGCCCGACCATTGCGAAGCAAACGCTCGTGATGACGGCGGTGAATCCGGAAAGAAACAGAAAGGCGATGACGGGAATGATTGCGCCAACGGCGAACATGAAGAACGAGTTGATCGCCGCCTCCCACGCGGAGCCGCCGAGCTCCCCGGGATCAATGCCGAGCTCTTCGCGGGCGAGAGTCTCGACCGCGGCGTCACCGTCTGCGATGATGTCGGACGCGAGCGCGCGGGCCCTCTCCTCGGAGATGCCCCGGGCCTGATAGATGAGCGCGAGCTCTTCGGCCTCCTCCTCGGGGTTCGATTCGATCTCGGCGCGCTCGATGTCGATCTGATGCGTGTAGAGCTCCCGCGAGCTTTGAACCGACAGCCACTCTCCAAGCGCCATTGATATGGCCCCCGCGAGCAGCCCGGCGAACCCGGTGACGATGATGGAACGGGTCGACAGTCCTGCGCCGGCGACGCCCATCACCAGGCTCAAGTTGGAGACCAGGCCGTCGTTTGCGCCGAGTACCGCAGCCCGAAGCGCATTGCCGCCGGCGCCGCGATGTCTTCCTTCGGCCTGAGCGAGCGTGCTGCCTGCGACGCCGCGGGCGCCGCCGTCTGCGGCGACGGCGCGCATTGCCCGCAGCACCTTGCCGTGGCTCTTCTCCTCGGCGGCCATGCCTTCAGCGCCTTCGACGCCGCTGTAGCCGTCTGTGCCGGCTGATTCCATGGCGAGCACGCTTGGCAGCACCGCCGCCGTCCCCAGTCGCCGGGCCATGAACAGGAGCAGCCGCGTCTTCAGGTCGGGACGGTGTTTTGAGGCGGGCTCGCCCGCCTCCTCGAGTCTGCGGCGCCACTCGGCCGCGTGACGGCTCTCGGTCCCCGCGAGCATCCTGAACACCCTGGCAAGGTTTTCGTCCTTCTCCGAATCAGCGAGCGCGGTGTAGATAAGCACCGCGTTTTCCTCGTCTTTGAGAAAGCTCCGGTAGCTCTTGAGATCCGCCGGTAGTTCCCTCCCGGAGGTCATCGTCCCTGCGGCTCCGCTTCGTCGGAGTCGTCGCGGTTGCGCACCACCTCGATGGTGTAGTTCATGCCCACCGCTACCGCTGCTCCGATTGCAGCGAGAATAGGAGCTATCAGCAGCGCAATGCCCCCCATCGCAACTCCGGCGGTCAGCGAGAACTCCTTCAGGACCTCGCCGTTGGGCTTCCGGATGATTATCTTCCGGACGTTACCCTCCTTGACGAGCTCCCTGACCGTCTTCACTACGCGGTCACCGGCGACCTGTATTTTTTCCGTCCAGGTATCCATGAGCGATCCTCCTGCCCTGCGGCTGTGCAATTGGGTATGGGTGAATGATACTGCGAGTGGGACCGGCCGGCAATGACCTTTGGCTACTCTCCGCGAAGGCTGTCCGCTGGGATGAGCTCACGGCGGACCAGACCATTGAGGAACCGTTCGACTATTTCCGGATCGAATTGAGTGCCGCTGTTGGTTCGAAGCTCGCGCACTGCGTCTGCCAGCGAGATGGCGCGGCGATAGACCCGGTCCTCGCACATAGCGTGCCACGCATCGGCAATTGAAATGATACGCGCCTCTATCGGGATACCGCTCCCGGAAAGCCCGCGGGGGTAGCCCGATCCATCGTAGTGCTCGTGATGCGAGTGGACGATTTCGCTGATTGTCGAAAGCGAGTCGAACTGGCGCAGCAGCTCCGCCCCCATTTGCGGGTGTTGTCTCATCACCTTCCACTCCTCCGGCGTCAGCGGTCCCGCCTTGCGAAGCAGTCGGTCGGGTATTCCGAGCTTTCCGATGTCGTGGAGGAGAAGCGAGTCGCGGAGGTTGCGCGTCATGGGTATTCCGAGCTCTTCGGCAATGATGGTCCCGTACATCAGCACGTCGTCCGAATGTCCGGCCGTGTAGCCGTCGCGCAGCTCGAGAGACCGGGAAAAGCTCTGGGCAAGCTGGTCGATCCGGAGCTCGAGCTCCTCCGCTCGGGTGAGCGCGTCGCGAAAACGGCGCGAAGAGACGATATTGTTTATCCGGGCATCGAGGTCGCGGATGTCGATCGGCTTTCCGAGGTAGTCGTCGGCTCCGATCTGAAGCCCTTCGATACGCGAGTCGACCTCCGATTTGGCAGTCATCAGCACAATCGGAATCTTCTGGGTCTCCCTGGTTGTCTTCACGAGCCGCACCAGCTCGAACCCGTCGAGCCCGGGCATCATCAGGTCCGACACCACGATGTCCGGAAGCTCCTCCTGAATCTGCTTCCAGCCTGTACGACCGTCGACGGCGATAGTGACGATATGGCCGAAGCTTCTGAGCATCCGGCCGACGTAGTTGCGCAGGTCCGAATTGTCCTCCACGTAGAGCACACGAATCCCCGTATTCGACTTCTTCTGCGGGATCTGTACCCGGATAACTTCGGTGTCGGTAAGAGTCGATGCCTCAATCAGTGCGACATCGCTTACCGATATCCTTTCGTAGTCCTCGTTCCTTCGCGGACCGACGCGTCGGTCGACACCTTCGAAATCGATGTCCTCCTGACGGCGCTCATCCTGGCGGCGGTCGATGTCCGCCTCCGGTTCGAGCTCTTCCAGATTGGTCGGAAGCTGCACGGTGAAGGTGCTCCCCCTGCCCTCGACACTCTCGACCCAGACTCGTCCGTGCTGCAGTTCGACCGACTCCTGAACGATGGCAAGGCCAAGTCCGGTACCCTCATATCGGCGGGTGGTAGAGCCGTCGAGCTGTTGGAAGCGGTGGAAGACCTTCTTTCTGTCGGGCTCCGCTATTCCGATCCCCGTATCCCGCACTCGAACGACAATCCAGCCGGTAACCTCCTCACCCGTCTGCTGCCCGGATGGATCGTTCCGACGGCCGTCCGGCTGAGCGGTGCCGGGGAGAAACGCCGAACGACGCTCCTGGTGGGTCACTTCGAGCGAGACTTTTCCCCGTTCGGTGAACTTCACCGCGTTCCTAATCAGGTTTGATATGATGCGGTCGATCTTCTCCTGGTCGAGAAACACCACCGGGACCTTGCTGGGAACGTCGCAGTCGAGCGCGAGCCCTTTTCTGTGGCACACCTCCTGGAAGAGGCTCACCTGGTCGCGGACCACCCGCGCGAGGTCTACCCGCTTGAGGTGGAGCTTCATCTTCTTCGCGTCGAACTTGGCGAAGTCGAGCATCTGGTTTATCAGATCGAGGAGTCGAAGCGAGTTGCGGTGGACCTGGCCGACGAGCGATCGCTGAACTGGAGACAGTGGACCGACGTCCTCCCGGAAAAGGCTGTCAATGGGAGCCATGATCGACGTGAGCGGCGTCCGGACCTCGTGGCTGATGCTGGCGAAGAACTGGCTCTTTACCACGTCAAGCTGTTTCAGCTCCTCGTTCGCCCGGGCAAGCTCGAATCGCGACATGAACTCTCTGCGCCGCATTCCCGTCGCGAGGTAGGAGCTGACGACGACCAGGACCATCGTCGAAATAAGGAAGAAGTTGTTGGCGCCGAATACGGCTCTGTCAATTTCCGTCTGCCGGAATGCAGTGGGCAGGATGTAGGAGGCGTAGACAACCACACATACAAACGCCGTTTCCCCGACGTTCATCGGAAGAATGAAGAGGAAGGCGATCAGAACCAGGTTGATCCCCGCATAGTAGGGACTCGCGTACCCGTCAACCAGGTGAACCATCAGCACGATGGAAAGCGTGCAGTAGAGATAGGCAAAAATGCCGAAGAAGCGGGGATGCCTCTGCGGATAGGGCAGCCGCATGACGAAGTGAACCGCGATACTGAGCGCAACTACTGCGAAACGTATCCAGAGAAATGACGCGGCGGCCGAAGGATATACCAGGTAATCGAGCGGAATAAAGAGCGGATACATGAAGAGCGTATTGAGGACGCCCCACCTGGTGTCGTGCGCGACACGTTGCCGGGTTTCCTCCTGGAATGCGGCCTCGAGCTCCATGTTGCGGGACGGATTGCTCATCTCCATTCGTCTCTGCTTAACCTATTATATCCTACATATACTCTCGTATACTCTACCAATCCTATCGGCGAAAAGGCATACCCTGTTTGATTAAATCTGACTTCTTTTATTATTTGGACTGGTAAGAAGACAGGAAGAAGGTGTATTCTGGAAGTAAAGGACATAGGGGAGACAAGTGCCGGATACGGAAAAACGTAGCTATCTTCGAAAGACGCGGGAACACACCTATTGTTTGCTTGACGACATCGATCCGCAATTCGAGGTCATCGAGATTTCCGCAGACGGCTTCTCATTTGCCTGCGATCGCGCGGACAACCGTTTCGGGGTCAACGTACGGCTCACCGACATCTCCGTCCTCAACAGCGAATCCCAGGAGATCATTCACGCAACCGGGGTGATCCGCCATCGCAGCGAGTTCGACGCCCGACGCGACCGGATCGGGGTCTCATTCGAAAGCAAACGATTCGACAACACCACTTCCGGGCACGTGCGACTCCCCCGCCACCGCCCCTCCATCGAGCTCGGTGTAACGATAGTCACCGGCGATCTCGAGTCGAGCGGTACGGTGATCGACTACAACGTCCGTTCGGCGAGAGTTGCGATAGGCGAGCCCTCCGGCGCTGCGGTGGGCGATACCGTTCGAATTTCCATTGGGTCGGGCAACCGTCACCTCTACGACGGGGCGGCACGGATCATCAGAACGAACGATGAGTCTTCCGAAATCGTCGTCGAGTACCTCGACAACCTTCTCGAGCTCCGCACAGTCTCTCTTACCGAAAAGGCGATGTACGCGAACGAGATCATTGGAGAGAAGAACCGTGAGCTCGCCGCCTATGAGCCCATCTGCCCGGAATACAAGGTCCTGGTGTCGGACTGGAGAATGTACCTGGAGATGGTCGAAGAGGTTCTCGACCGCGAACAGGCAAAGGGATTCCTGATGTCGGCGGAGGAGGAACGGCTCTATCTCGAGGAGATCATTCCACCGGTTTTTGCACGGCTTCGAGAGTACATCGCCGAATTGAACCGGATCGCACCCTCCATCGACCCCGCTCACCTGAAACTATACAAGCAGCTCCTCCGCAGCCGCCTCGAACATTTTCTGCGCCGGTCCCCGCTTGCATCTTCAATCATGGATAAGCTGCACGGGTATCTCGGTGATTTCGAGACGGTGAAGTATTTTTTTGCCGATCCCACCATCGGGTCGGGGCTGTTCGGAAAGCTGATGAACCGCTTCATCATGTCCCTCGAACCGGTTACCGCACACGTGAACCGGATCGCCTTTCTCTACCAGGAGATACTCAAGCGGTACCAGTCGTCGGATAATGGAATCCGCGTTCTGAGCCTTGGCGCGGGACCCGCGGAGGAGATTCTGCGGCTGCTCGACAATCACGAACTCGACAGGCCGTTGCACGTCACCCTCGTCGACATGGATGCTCACTCGCTTGCCGATTTCTATGAGCGGGTGCAGTTTCGAAAGAGACCGAACGTGGAAATCGAGCTCGTCAATTTCAACGTGATCAATATCCTTGTTGGAAAAACCACCGACCTGGAACCCCGCAGCTACGACGTCACCTACTGCGCGGGAATGTTCGACTACTTCAAGGACAGATTCTGTCGAAAGTTCATTGATTTCCTGATCAACCTCACCGCAGAAGGCGGCAATTTTTACTATACAAACGTGCACAGCCGTAATTTCGCCCGCTACTTCATGGACTTCGGCGGCGGATGGGAAATCTACCACCGGGATGAACAGGAAACTCTCGACCTTGCTCCCGACGATCAGCCCTGTGAGGTCTCGACCGACGCAACCGGAACGAATATCTTCGTGAAGGGTACGCGGGTGATACCGGCAACAATACCCGAATCGACCTGTTTCGGTGAGCTTGCCGGCGCACACCAGACCGCACGCAAGTAGATAACATCGCGACAGCGAAGCCCGGCGAAACGCCGATACCTGCTACCGACCCTGCCACAAATTCACGCGACAGCATATAACAAAATGTTATTATGTTTTCATACTTTGTTCATGTCCTGCAGGACTCGCACGGACGTACCATAGCCTAAACGTAACCAACCGGCGATGGAGTAGAGAATGAGATCCATTTCAACAATGTGCGTGTCACTTCTGCTTGTTGCAGGGGCGGCTTTCGCTCAGAGCGCTGGC
>CAZNYW010000029.1:46216-50787 GCA_964577375.1 uncultured Spirochaetales bacterium
GCTGGCGACGGCAGCGCCTCGGCTGCGAACACAGGGACGGCAAACCCAAAGGCGGCATCGATCGCGGCGGGGTCAGCGATCACCATCGATCAGGCGGTGAATCTCGCCATGCAGTCCAGCCTGCAGAGCCAGATAAACTCCCTCAATCTCGAGCTGGCGAAGAACGCGAACGCTCAGACTCACGCGCAGAACGGCCTCGGCGTGAGCGGCAACGCCGGCCTCAGCCGGAAATCGCCATTCGGGAACGCAGCAAAAGTTCCGGCTACAGCCGTGACGCCCGCGCAGATTGCACCCTACGTATCGCAGGACACCGCCTCGGCCGGCGTGAGCCTGGCGGTGCCGAACGGAGCAGCCTCGCCGACGACAAGCCTCTCGCTCACCGGATCTCATGGAATCAGCGAGACAAATCCGGTCTACCAGGCAACGACAATCTCGGCGTCGGTGAGTCAGACGCTTTGGGACGGTTACCCCGGTTTCCGCAACCGGCTCAACCTGGATATTGCCGATGTTACGCTGAAACAGAAGGTACTCGGCGCAGAGTCGGCTGCGCAGAGCCTGGTTTACCAGGTGAAGCAGGCGTACTACTCCATGGCGTCGGCGCAGGACACGGTCTCCCTCGACACGCAGATCCTGCAGCAGCGGCAGCGGGACTACGACCAGACGAAGACCCTGTATGACGCAGGCCAGGCCACGGCGGTCGATCTGCAGCAGGCCGAGGTCAACAGGCTGTCCGCTCAACTGGATCTTAACGATGCGAACAACAGTCTGAAGAACGCCCGAGTGTCGCTCTCACTTCTCATCGGCGTACCGTCCAGCACAACCTACTCCGTTCAGTCGCCGCCGGCGCTTACCCCTGCCACCCAGTCGCTGCAGCAGCTGACGGACAAGGCGTTGAGTCAGCGCATCGACCTTCAACAGCTGATGCTCACCGCAAGAATCAATTCCTACCAGACCACCTTCAACAGGACGGCGTCCAGCCCCGTCGTGAAGGCGAACGCCGGGGTGAGCTACAGCTACATCTGGAACACCAGTCAGGACACCTCGAGCAGCTGGAACGCGGGTGTTCAGGTGACGGTGCCTATCACCGACGCCGGTACCGTCGCGGCGCAGGTGCGGCAGGATCAGCTGCAGGAACAGAGCACGGCGCTTCAGATCGACCAGCTCAAACAGCAGATCGCCCAGGCGGTGCAGGCCGATGATGACTCGGTGAAGAGCCTGGCGGCCCGGGTCGATCTCGCACAGCAGAATCTCGATGTTGCGACGCGGCAGTACCAGCTCACCGAGATTCAGTTCCGGCAGGGGACCAAGAGCCAGCTCGACGTACTCAACGCTTCGGTTACGGTCTCGCAGTCGCAGACCAGCCTCCAGAAGGCGAAAACGAATCTTCAGCTCGCGATCATCAAGCTTGCGAACGACATGGGAGAATAGAAATGGCCACAAGGTCGAGACTGATCTGGATCATCGCTGCCGCGTGCGTAGTCGGGGGCGGAATCTACATCTACTCGTCCGCCACGCTTCGAAAAGATTCGGCCGCGCAGGCGCAGGCCTACGTCGCCGTGCCGGTGACGCGCGGAGACATTTCGGTCACCGTCCCCGCCTCCGGCCAGTTCCAGCCGGCGGCGACAACCACGGTCAGACCCGACCCCAACCTCCCGCAGCGCCAGATTACACAGGTCCTTGTCGCGGTTGGAGATACGGTTGACGCCGGTCAGGTTGTCGCACGCGTAGATACCACAGGGCTCGACATCGACCTGGCAAGCGCGAAATCCAATTACGAAGCGCAGGTCGCGAAGTTGAATATTCTCAAGGCAACCCCGACGAGCAACGACATCCTGCAGGCGGAGAGCCAGGTACGGCAGGCAAAAATCTCGCTCCAGGCGGCACAGTCCAATCTCGAGAGCACCCAGAATCTGGTTAAGGAGGGGCTCGGGTCGCAGTCTCAGCTGCTCGATGCGCAGAAGCAGCTCGATGCGGCGAACGCGGCGCTCGAGGGGGCGCAGTACAACCTCGACCAGACCAAGGCGGGTCCGACCGCGGACCTGATGCAGGCGCAGCTATCCGCCGTGTCGTCCGCGCTGAGCAATTATCGCAAGGCTCAGATAATCTGGGATGCAACTAGCATCAGGACGCCGGTGGCCGGCACCGTCGCGCAGGTAGGCGTGAACGTCGGTGACCTCGTGAGCGCGACCAGCGTCGTGCAGGTGAGCAGCAGCGGTACCAATCAGGTCAATTCAACCAACGCGATCTGTGTGATCATACAGAATAATCCCGCAGTGCTTCAGGCGCTGGTGGACGAGACAGACGTCTCCCGGATAAGGATCGGCCAGAAGGCGGTCGTCACACCTGCCGCCTTTCCGAACGAGCACCTCACGGGAACCGTAAGCGCGCTCGCGCAGGAAACCACTACCACGCAGAATGTCACAACCCTCGCGGTGTCGATCAACGTGCCCAATGCTGACGGCAGAATCCTCTGGGGTATGAATGCCGATGCTGAAATCACCGTGCTCGAACGAAAGAACGTGCTTACCGTTCCCAGCACGGCAGTACAGAAAAGCGGCACAATTTCCCGGGTGAACGTGCAGGACGGCACCGCCGTCGTTCCCTGGGAGGTCAAGACCGGAGCAACCGACGGGAGCAGAACCGAAATAGTCGAGGGCCTCGACGAGAATGATGTGGTTCTTGTGGCGAATCGCGGCGCAACGGCTGCCGGACAGTCGGGTCCGCCGGGCGGCAATTTCATGTTTCGGGCGCTGAGATGAAGAGCGAGACCGACGTCATCCCGCGCAGGGACTCCGATTCCGCTCTGCGAAGAGAGGTTGTCCGTGTAGAAAACATCACACGCGTCTACCGCATGGGCGAGGCCACCGTGGAGGCGCTCCGCGGAGTATCGCTCACGATCCGTGAGGGCGAGTTCGTCGCCATCATGGGCGCATCGGGTTCGGGAAAGTCGACCTTTCTCAACCTCCTCGGATGTCTCGACCGGCCCACGAGCGGACGGTATCTGCTCGACGGCGAGGACGTCGCCCGGTTCAGTGAGGACGCGCTCGCCGACATCCGCGGTTCGAGAATCGGATTCGTATTTCAGAGCTTCAATCTGCTTTCGCGCACTACAGCGCGCGAGAACGTCGCCCTTCCGCTTTCCTACCGCCGGCAGCACCCGCAGACAGCGGACAACCGGCTCCCGGACAGACTGCTGGCAGCGGTCGGGCTACCCGACCGCGGGCATCACCGGCCCGCGGAGCTTTCGGGAGGCGAACAGCAGCGAATCGCGCTCGCCAGGGCGCTCGTCAACCGGCCGAGCATCATACTGGCCGATGAGCCCACCGGAAATCTCGACACCGTGCGAAGCCGTGAGATCATGCTGATGCTCGCCAGTCTCAACAATGCCGGCATCACGGTGGTTCTGGTAACGCATGAAGAGGAACTTGCTGCATATGCCCGCCGACTCGTACGCTTCCGGGACGGGCTCATCATCGCCGATCAGCCGACCGAGCAGATCGCGGCCGCCCGGTCGGCCGTGCTCGACATCTCCTTCCTGAAGACCGAAGCCGACGCGGCCGCTGCACCGGCGTCACGTACAACCGTCTCCGGAAAAAGTCCTCCGCTCATCGAGCCCCGGCGAACCTCCTTCACGCTGGGCGAATTGAGCGAGCACATCCGCTCGGCAGGAAAGACGATCTGGCACAACCGCCTGCGTTCGCTGCTCACCGCGCTGGGAATACTCATCGGCGTGGCCGCGGTGATTGCCATGATGTCGGTGGGAAAAGGGGCGCAGATGGACGTCCAGAGCCGCGTGGAGGGGCTGGGAAGCAACCTGCTCACGGTGATGCCCGGAAGCACGCGGAACGGCCTGAGCCAGACCGGAACGGGGAACGCGCCGACGCTGACGCTGGAGGACTCCAACGCGATCGCTTCGGAAATCAGCGGTATTGCCGGCGTCGCTCCGGAGGTGGGGCTGCGCGCGCAGGTGCAGCACAACCGCTACAACTGGAATACCAGCATCAGCGGCACCACCGCCGACTATCCTCTGGTTCGCAACTGGCCGCTCGGCAGCGGGCGCTTCTTTACCGACGAGGACGTGCGCGCGCACCGCGCGGTGTGCGTCATCGGCCAGAACATCGCAGCCAACCTCTACCCCGGGGAGAATCCGGTTGGAAGCGTGCTCCGGATCCGCAACGCGAGCTATCGTGTGGTCGGAGTTCTGACCGCCCGCGGCGGCGGCGGGTTCGGCAATCAGGATGACATCGTCCTGATCCCCATTACCACCGCAATGAATCGCTACACCGGACAGAAGCAGGTCAGAACGATCTCGATCAGCGTCGCCGACAAGTCGCAGATGAAGGCCACCCAGGAGTCAATTTCCGCCCTGCTCCGCCAGCGGCACCGGATCCTCCCGGGCGCCGCCGACGACTTTGTAGTAATCAGCCAGGAAGACATTTTGAAGACAGTCGAAGGCGTATCACAGACGCTAACGCTGCTCCTCGCGAGCATCGCCGGAATATCGCTGCTTGTCGGTGGCATCGGCATCATGAACATCATGCTCGTCTCGGTGACCGAGCGAACACGTGAGA
>CAZNYW010000030.1:0-50182 GCA_964577375.1 uncultured Spirochaetales bacterium
TCGGGCAGCGGGGAACCTCGATTCGAGTTCCTGCGTATGCGCTTGCTGATCTGGATCCCTGGTATCAACAGGCTTCTTGATACATCAATTCCCGCCGGTATTGACCCCTGTACCGGGCCGCCGTACACTCGATTCGCCATGAAATATCCGCGGCAGGTCTTTTTCCTCGGAGCCGTCTGGGAGCTCATCCGGTTCGTTCTTATCTTTCTCACTCTCGCAGGCCAGGCTGCGGGAAGCGGCGTATCGCTCATCCGCATACTCTGGTTCGGCTCCTCTCAGCTCGCGCTGGCGATGGCCTTTGTAATGATAGGTTCGAACTCGCGCCGCTTTGGCCATCTTTGCCGGCTTCTCGCCGCATCCAAGATCGTCACGCTGGTGCCCGGCATCGCGCTGATCGTCATCCTGATCCCGGAGCTCAGTCTCATTGCCCCTTCCGGCGGCAACTTTGTATCCAGCCTGCAGTTGATCGCGCCCTTCGTCGTGCTCCTCATCGATATCATAATCCTCGTGATTCTGCTAACATACCGCGGGGAGGACGCGCCGGCCGAGCCCGCGGACGACGACCGTCTCCCTGACTATCACGAGACAGAGGTCGAGGACACCTAGATGCAGATCATTCCAATCGCCAGCGGAAAAGGCGGCGTGGGCAAGTCGCTTCTGGCGGCAAACATAGCCATTTTGCTTGGCCAGGCGGGAAAACGTGTGATCCTGGCGGATCTCGATCTTGGGGCGTCCAACCTTCATCTGATACTCGGATTGAGCAACATGACCGTAGGAATCGGAACGGCGCTTTCGCACCCCGGCGCCGATTTCAACGAGGTGATTGTCGATACCGATTATGAAAATGTCCGCTTCATTCCCGGAGATGCCGAAATACCGGGGCTCGCAAATCTCTCTTCCGGGCAGAAACGCTCGCTGATCCGGAAGCTCCGCGGGGTCGATGCCGACTACCTCGTCCTGGATCTGGGGGCCGGCACCAACTACAACATCCTCGATTTCTTCCTGATGTCGGGAAGAGGAATAGTCATCACCGCGCCCACGCCTACGGCAACGGTCAACGCCTATCTCTTTCTAAAGAACGTGATCTTCCGCCTCATGGGCACCGCGTTCAAACGCAAATCCGAGGCGGCGGAGTATCTCGAGCACATAAGGAAGGAGGGCAGTCAGCTCCAACGCGTCTACGTCATGAAGCTGCTCGAGCAGATCCGTCAGATCGATCCGGCGAGCCATGAAGCGTTCGCCGAGGCCATGTCACGTTTTCAGCCCCGGCTGGTCCTGAATATGCTCGAGGATCCGAAGGATGCCGACAAGGCGATGCGGCTGCGACGAAGCTGTCAGCAGTACCTCGGCGTGGACGTCGACCACCTGGGGGTCATCTACCGCGACGACATCCAGGACATCGCGCTTCAGGCACGGCTTCCGGTTGTAGTCTACAAGCCGAACGCACTGCTCTCACAGGCGGTGTACCGGATAGCGGACAAGATCGTGCAGCTCGGCGAGGACGAGGAGGCTCCGTTTTCGCTCGACGAAGGAGAGATCGACGACGCCTACGAGGCGGCGGGGATGGAGGCCGAGATTGATTTTGCCGCGAAGATGGACTATGTTGAAGACCTGCTGCACACCGGCGCCCTGACCCAGGGAGACCTCGTCGAGACAGTGAAGACGCAGCAGCTTGAGATAAATCAGCTTCGCAGGGAGAATCAACTCCTCAAGTCCAAGCTTCTCAAGGCCTCGGCCCAAGGGTACCGTCTGTAATTCGCAGTGAGCACGATGTCCAGTCCCAAAAGCGAAGTTCAGCTCCAGGCAATGGTAGAGCTCGACGTGGCGGAGGACGGTCGATCGGCATCGGTTACCGTTGAACGCGCGCAGGACGGCGAGACCTGGTCGGCAAGCCGGATTGTCGAGCTTCTCAAAAGCAGAGAAATAACAGAGATACTGCCTCGCGATGAGATTGAGCGCAAGCTCAAACCGCTCGCTGCCGGCAAGGAGCGCGCGGTGACTATCGCCGCTGCGAAGGGCGAGGCACCGGTCTCGCCGAGGCCCGAGCGGCCGGTGTGGACCGCACATGAAGTTCCAGAAAAGGTGCGCACCGTCGCGGATCAGCTTCTGGCGTCCGCACCGGGACCTACCGTGACCCGAGAGATCGTGACGCGCGTAAAGCGGAAGAAGCAGGTGATACGGAAGTCTCCGTTGCCCTTTCTTCCGCCCCGGCAAGAAACGGTCGAAGTCGTCGATCGCGAAACCCATCAGGAACGGGTCTATGTGGATCCAACGGTGGAAGGCTCAGGCTGGGTAGAGGCGGGTCAGAAGCTCGCGTTCGTCGAGGCAGCAGACCCGGGCCTTGCCGGGAAGGACATCTACGGCAGGCCGATCTTCGCCGCAGCGCTGGCGGACACGCTTTTTCACGCCGGCATGAACATAAATCGAAAGCGTGACGAGCTCTTTGCCGATGCGTCTGGATTTCTGCGGTACGGATCGAACTGGGCGGAAATCATCCCGTTTGCATTTCACGAGTGGAACGTTCACCTCTCGAAAGATCAGGCAACCTGCCTGCTCGATATCACTCCCGGCAGCCCGGCAGCCCTTCTGCCGAGTTCCGAGGAGATCATCACCGCAGCCAGGGAGCTGCCCTATCCTTCGGAAGCTCTGCTTCCGGCCGCCGAAATCGCACAGCTTGTCGCCGATGCAGTTGCTGATGGCAAGCCGCTGACGGAGCTCGCCATATCCCGCACCCAGGACACGCTGATACAGGTTTCGGTCTCTCCCGATAGGCTGCGCGCGGTGATAAATCTGCGCAAAGGTCGAGGTGAAGCGGCAACTCTGTCGCTCAAAGAGGTGGGCAGCGCAATCACTGCCGCCGGTCTGAAATCGATCGACAAGAAACGCATACAGACCGAGATTACGCAGTTTTATCGCAGCTCCGAGGTAGAGCTCAAAGACTACCTTCTCGCCGAAGGAAAGGCGCCGCAGAAGGGCGCGGACGGCGTCATCGAGCTTTCGGTTCGCTTCCACTCCCGGCAGCAGACAGAGGAACAGATCGAGAAGGTCTCGAATCAGGGTTCCAGCGCGGAATCTTCCGCCTCGCTCAAGGGCGAGTTCCCGGCGAATCTCATCGAGCAGACAGGTCCGGTTCAGGCCGAGCAGCGCGTTCTCAGCTACTCCGAGCCGTTGGTCGGAGAGGCGGGCGTGGACGTTTACGGTCAGACCATTCCGGGAATTCCCGGTAGCGGCCCGACTATCAGACTCTTCGAGAACGTCGAACAGAAACGAAACGTCGTCATTGCCACCGCCGACGGAATTCTGGATGTGGGCAAGGATGAGAGCGGCGCCATCCTTCTTCGCGTCCGGACGGACGCAGACGCGAAGGTTGAAATCTCGGTCGATTCCGATCGCATGAATGCGGTCCTCGACGTGAGCCCGCGCGTCGGCTGCGGCAGACCGGCCGATGAACAGGGGATGCGGGCCGCCCTTGCTGCGGCCGGCGTAACCGCCGGAATTGACGACGCCGCGGTCCGCCACGCCGTTGCGCTCACGGCACGGGGTGAACGGGTGGAGGCTGTCGTGGTCGCTCGGGGCGAGCCTCCGGTGCGGCCCGGGCAGCACCAGATACGGTACCTGGTGCCGCTTGCGAGCAACCGAAAGGTGGTACTCAAAGAGGATGGGACCGCCGATTACCGCAATCAGGACCGGATGACGACGATCAGGAGCGGAACGGTGATTGCCGAGATCATCCGCCCGGCTGCTGAGGCTCGCGACGGGTTCGATATTACCGGAAAAACCGTCCCGGCCGACTCCGCGAACGCGGCGACGGAGGTCCAGGCAGGGACCAACGTCGCTCGGACCGAGCGGGCGGACGGAGTTGCCACACTTGTGGCAGAGGCGAGCGGCGAGCTCATAGTCGAGAACAACCTCATATCCATCCGCGCCGCCCATGCGGTGAAGGGCGACGTCAATCTACATACGGGAAATATCCGGTTCAACGGGCCGGTCTACATTTCCGGCAGCGTCCGCGCGGGCTTCTTTGTAATGGCCCAGGGGGAGATCCGGGTCGGCGAGGGGGTCGAGTCCTCGCTCCTCTCTTCGGACGAAGACATACTGGTCAACCACGGAGTCCGCGGTGCGGGGAAGGCGGTGCTGCGCACCAAGAAGAATCTGCGAATCGGATTTGCGGAGCAGGCGACGCTGCTCGCGGTGGGAGATATTCTTGTGGGCAGCGCCTGCATGCACGCGCGCGTGAAATGCAACGGCAGGCTCGCGATGCCCGGAGAAAAGGGCAATCTCATAGGCGGAACGATCCAGTGCCGCGACGGCGTCGATGCGGCGAACGTCGGGTCGGAACGGGGGGTGAAAACCCGCATCTCCTTCGGTCAGAACTACCTCATTTCCGACCAGATGGATGTGGAGGTGAAGGAGATCGAGAAGCTCAAGGCCGGGATCATCCGTCTCGACGGCCTCATCCGGAAGGCCGAAAATCATCCGGCAGCGCCTGAGCTCACCGCCCTCTACCACGAGAAGTCAAGGCTGCTTCGCATCATGGAGAGGCGGAACGTCCGGCTGTTCACCCTGCGGGAGCGTTTCGAGGAGCATTTCGAGTCGGAAGTACGGGTGCGCGGTACTATCTATCCGGGAACCACCCTGGAAAGTCACGGACGTATGCTGGAGATTTCGGCACCGAAGAAGCGGGTATCATATGTTTTTAACACCACGGTCGGACGCATCGAAGAACGGCCGATCAAGGACTCCTGACAGGAGGGACCGATGACTCTCTACCTCAAATATCCCTCGTGGATCTCGCCCGAAATCATTCCGGGACTGCCGTTCCGGTGGTACGGCCTGATGTACCTGATCGCCTTCGGCGTGACCTACGCCCTGTTCATATATCAGGTCAAGCGCCGACATCTCAAGTTCGACGCCGACGAGGTGACGAGCTTCTTCTTCTGGGCAATTATCGGGCTTCTCATTGGTGCCCGCATATTCTCCGGAATATTCTACGATCCTACCGGGCTCTACCTGCACAAGCCGTGGCTGATCTTCTGGCCCTTCGACGAGCACATGCGTTTCACCGGGTTCCAGGGCATGAGCTACCACGGCGGCCTGGTCGGAGCAATTGTCGCCACGGCGATCTACGCCCGCGTGCGGAAGCTCAATCTGCTGCTGTGGGGAGACATGCTGGTCGCCGGCATCCCGCTCGGCTACACCTTCGGCAGGCTCGGCAACTTCATAAACGGCGAGCTGTGGGGCAGGGTCACCACCGTCCCCTGGGGTATGGTCTTCCCGGACGCACAGCGCTATCCGGCCAACCTGGACTGGGTCACGCAGGTAGCTCACAAGACCGGCATCCCCATCGAGTTTTCGAACCAGCTGATCAACCTTCCACGTCATCCGTCCCAGCTCTACGAGGCGTTTTTCGAGGGCATTGTCCTGTGGCTGATCCTCTGGTTCGTCTTGCGCAAAAGGGACACCTTTCCCGGATTCATGGTGTGCGCCTATGTCATAGGCTACGGTCTCATCCGGTTCATTATCGAGTACTTCCGCCAGCCCGACCAGGGGATCGGCTATGTGATCCGGCTGTCGTCGGCGAAGGTGCCGCCTGAGCTGCTGCGAACCCCATTCGATTTTACGATGGGACAGGTGCTGAGCTTTGCGATGCTCGTGGGAGGTGTGATCGCGATGATCATTCTGCATAAAAGATATGATCAGCGTCCGCAGATAACGGCATTCGAAAAGGGCCATCCGCAGGACGGCGGACGGCGCACGAAGCCGCCTAAACGCTGACCCGGCAACCGCCCGCTACACCGAGTAGCGGGCCTTGCTCTTGCGGATGCGCATCCGCGAAGCCCGGATCTCGTCACCGTAGGAGGCGAATACCTCGCCCAGTTTTTCCGAAAGGGTCTCCAGTCCGAACTCCCGTTGCGTGATCCGAAAGTTTTCCTCCACCAGCTCGGCGCGCTCTTCGGGGTGCGTGAGAACGTCTTCAATGGAATCGAGCACCTCATCGTCGATCACCAGGTGGCCGTCCTGATATCGGTCCCGCACCTCGATGTTCCGCACCCCGATGACCTTTATGTCGGTCTTGTAGACGAGGTAGGTGGTGGTTACCACCGGCACGCGGGCCGCAAGCGCCTCGAGCAGCGCGTTTCCGAAGCCTTCCCAGGCAGGCAGGTAGGTCACCAGGTCGGCATGGACCAGCACATCGCGGTTGGTGTAGAGCTTCCGTCCGTCGCTGTCGGTTCCCCGGACGGAGGCAACCCGATCGGAAATGAAGTGAATGCTGACGTCGAGCTGAGCAGAGAGCGCGCGGATCTCATCGACGTAGTTCTCGTCCGGCTCATCGCCCTGGTAGAGCGAGATAATGTAATGCAGACGGTCGCGGTACTTCGGGAAGCGGTCGGCGAAGGCCGCCACGAGCCGGACCGAATCTTCGATTCGTTTCCGTCGCACGACGCGGGTAGGCTGGACCACCAGCACGTCGTCATCGCGGAATCCGAGCTGTGAACGGAAGTCCGAATTGTAGTCATCCTTCTGTACCGCATTTTCGAAATCTTCGCAGTTGGGAACAATGTGCGGCAGCACGCGTTTCAGTGAGGAGAGGATGTGGGCCGCGTAGGAGGAGATGACCACGTGCTCGAGCCCGAGGTCCACCGGCGGCATGATGCGGTTCAGCAGCGATTCGATATGGGCGTTGCTGAAACGGCTGCGCTCCCACCAGAAGTCATGGTGGTGGAAGATGGTCGCCACCCGCTTTTCGGTCGCAACATGGTGCATGCCGATACCCCCGAGCAGGGTCATCGGCATCGCATTGGTGTTTTCGCCGATGAGGACATCGATGTCATTGTCCTGCACCTGCTGATGGATGAGCGCGCCCACCTCGAGGCCTTCGGACATCATGCGCTCGATCATCTCGTCGCGCATACTCTGGTTGTCCCGGGGCGGGAACTTGGTCATGTAGGGAAAGAAATGGCGCTCGTAGTGCAGCTGGCTGTCGGAACCAAAACGGATGGCAGGAAGCTGTAGCTGATGATCCTTCGCAACGTTCGTGAGGGGGTTGCGATAGTGGCCGGCAATGGTGAAGACCTCGTGGCCAAGACCGTTGAGCGCGTCGATCCATTTGTCGACTTCGAGGGAGACGCCGTCCACGTCCCCGAGCTTCCCGCTCACGAACCCGATGCGAAAGTGATCGTCCATAAAGGAAAAGCTAACGGTACGCGCGGGACAATTCAATAGGCCTGCGCGCAGGTGCCGTCCGGGAGAAACAGCGGCCGGGAGAAACGGCCGCCGGGCGATGCGCCGGCGTCAGCTGATCATGACGCTTTCGTAGTCTTCGATCGAACCGTTGTTCATACAGACATCGATGATCTTCCGGCCGAGAGGGTTGAGGTCGTCGGTGTAGTACTGCTTGAGCTCCTGATGGAAGAAGTCGAGCATCACCTTCGCGCCTGCGTCGTACCCCTCGTTGCCGACCTCGAGCTGCTCATTGACTCGCAGCATGCCCTTCGGAATGGCCTGCCCGTCGACCTTGAGCGACGGCAGCGCGTAGCCGAGGAGCGGGAGGCGCGACTCGATCAGATGCCCGGGCCTGAAGCGGACGCTGCCGCGGCGGGCCATGTATTCCCGCGCGATCCACTCGGGCTTGAAGCCGACCTTGAAGGCGCCGATGTGCTGGTTCGGAATCAGCACGAACTTGGTGCTGGGCGTCGCCGAGATCTGCTCGAGCAGCAGGTTCGCCTGGCGGACCATCTTGCCGGTGGCAAAGGGCCAGTAGGAGCCGACGCCCTCACTCACCAGGCCCTCATGCGTAACGATGCTCGGGTTCGAATGACCGCGGGGGGCGGCCAGCCTCCAGAGCCACGCAAGCGCCGGGGGGAGGATGTGCAGCATGCCGATGATCCCGTAGTCGGGGTTCTCGCGCGTACAGGGAGGCGTCCGAACACCGAAGCTGCGGACGTCGATCTCCACGGGGCCGTCGATGATATTCGGTACGAAATGGCGCGGCATGATGACGCGCGGATTGGGGCACGGCTTTCCGGGTGCATCGAGAACGTGCTCCCAGATCAGGATCGTCGAACCGGGCACTCCTTCCAGATTGAGGAAGATGAGCGGCTGCGGCGGTGTGATGGTAAGCTTTTCCAGAAGCGGTTCGGTGCCATAGTCGGTAAGATGGTCCACTCTCAGGAACCATCCCGCCTCGGCGTCCTCCACGGTGAGCTTCCTGCCGTTGCGCTGCAGCGAAGCGGGCGCGAGCGCCATGTCGTCGGTCACCGGATGCAGCTCGCAGGCGTCCTTCATTTCGATGTAGACCTTTTCGTTGGTCACCATGTTTTCGCCGAGCAGAATGCGGCCGTCGGGCTCGCGATGGATCTGTTGAGTCATCTCGCTCTTTCCGCCGCCGCTCGCCCCTTCGTGGAGAATCACGAACTCGTTGTCGTAGGGAGTGATCAACTTCACAGCGGAGCTGTGCAGAGTTACCCATCCCTCCTCTTCACCGAGGGTGAGAAGTATTCCGTAGACACCCTTCTTTGCGCTCGGCCCCGGATAGAGGTTGTAGGAAAAAAGCTCGTGCATGCCGGGAAGCCGGTTGTGGATGACGACCTGTTTGCCACCGAAGTGCGTGTGACGAAAGGGGGGCGCCACGTAGATCACCGCACGCGGCGTAAAACCTTCGGGAATCTCCTCCCGGGGAATGAATCCCTGCAGGTCCGCGAGCCCCGCAACGAAGAATCCGGCGTTCGCCGGCGCGACGATCAGGGTCGGATAGCCGCGGTGCTTGTCGCCCGACAGGAAGGGCATGACCAGGAGCGGCTGTTCGGAGAGCCATTTGAATGTCTCCTGCCGGACCGGTTCGAATTCACCACCGAACCTGTCGGCGTAGCGCGTCTTGTCGGTCGGGGACGAATCGGCGATCACCATCGCATCCGGATCACGCCGCCGCATGTAGACCTCGGTGTAGTTGACGGCGATCCCGTTCTTGCACCGGGCAACGGTGGCCTCGACCACCCGGCCCCTGCCCGCCACCTCGTAGGCGACCTCGCAGTTCGCGTCCTTCTTGTCGAAGCAGACAAGGTCGAGCAGGTGTTCTCTGCTCTCCGGAATAGTGATCTCGGCATGCTCGAGGATCTGCTTCAGTTCGGGAGGCAGCGTGCAACGTTCCAGAAGGATGTTCCCGGTAGCCAGATTCTTCATTCTTGATTCGTCCTCTCGCGTGGAAGGAGTCTGCTGTTACGCGTGTCGTCCATGCAGCGATGTGTATTTTTATGCAATATGCGTACTAATGCGGCGATATTATACGCAATTTGCGGAAGATCATGCAATGGCAGACTGATTCGCTCAACGATTGACTAGCTCGACCCCGATGCCGCCGTGCCTGCAGAGATCGCTTCGGCCATGGCGAGAAGGTTGGCAAGCAGGTCCGGCGCAAGCGGATTGATGACCACCACCTTTACCTGAAGCGCCTGGGCAATTCGTTTGGCGGTAGTCTCGGCGAATTCCGGTTCGACAAACACCGAGCGGACCCCGGCCGCCCTCGCCCGGCTGATTATGTCCAGAAGAGCGCGCGGTCCCGGCTCGTGTCCGTTCTGCTCCACCGCAAGCTGTTTTATGCCGTAGGTGTCGGCGAAATAGCCGAAGGCGGGATGATAGACGAGAATCGACCGCCCCTTGAGGGGTTTGAGCAGCTCCGCGATCCGGCCGTTCAGCGCATCGAGGCGTCGGATGAATGCAGCGTAATTGGAATCGAAGAGAGCACGGCTCGCGGGCCGCGCCGCGGTGAAGGCGTCGCGAAGGGTTGCGGCCTCGATCGCGAGCTCGCGCGGACCAAGCCAGATATGCGGATCAAGCGAGGCGTCGGCCGGCGCGCCCGGACTAAACTGCACGCGCTCGCCGCCGTCGATCGGGCGCAGCGCCACGCCCTGCCGCAGATCCACCACCTCCAGTCCAGGAGCGGAAGCGGTGATCCTGGGCAGCAGCGACTCTTCGAAGGGCATGCCGACCGCAACGTATATCTCGGCGCGGGAGAGCTCGGCGACCTGCTGAGGCGTCGGCTCGTAGGTGTGCGGTTCCCGGCCGGGCGGCACCATGACGCTGACACGAACCGCCGTCCCTCCGATCTCCGCAGCCAGGTACCTCGCCGGCAGAATTCCGGCAACGACCGTTAGAAGTTCTCCCTGCCTCGCCGAGGCCGCAGCCTGAGTCCCGGAACCGGTATCCTCGGGGCGGGAAGTCCCGCCGCAGGAGAGGATGAGCGCGGGAACCGCCGCGAGGAGAATAGATGTGATGTAGCGCCTACTTGTCATGTGGTATTACTCTGTAATACAGTGGCCTTGCAGCGGCGAAAAGTCAAGAGACTGTATGATGCTGTCTGCGAGGTTGGCAGTCATGGCAAGAAAGGACGAGGTAATCACCTTCAAGGTGGACGAGGCGCTTGCAGGGCAGCTCGCCGGGATTCCCAATCGATCGGAGTTCATCCGCTCGGCGGTGCTGCGTGCGCTCGAGAACGCCTGCCCGGTCTGCAACGGCGTCGGCATTCTGAGCCCCGCACAGCGCCGCCACTGGGAGGCGTTCGCAGAGCACCACCGCATGCAGGAGTGCGACGACTGTCACGAACGCTACCTGGTCTGCGAAGCCGCCGAACGGTAGGACAGCGGTGAGTGAAAAGCAGGTGATCGCCTTCGACGGCGTCGATTTCCGCTACCCCGGCGTACCCGTGCTGGAAAAGGCGACCTTCGAGCTGTACGAACACGATTTTGTGTCGATTATCGGGCCGAATGGTGGCGGAAAGACGACCCTCGCCCGGCTGATTCTCGGTCTGCTCTCGCCGTCGGCCGGTACCATTTCCGTCTTCGGCCGGTCACCGCAGGCTTCGCGCCACAGAATCGGCTACGTACCGCAGTACACCTCCTTCGATCCCAACTTCCCGGTTACCGTCCGGGAGGTTGCCCTCATGGGCCGGGTTGCGTTCCGGCCCGGCCTGCACCGCAAGAGGGACGTCGAGGCGGCAGACTCCGCGCTCGATCAGGTCGGTCTTTCCGACCTGCGTCACCGGCCCTTTGCGGACCTTTCGGGCGGGCAACGGCAACGGCTTCTCATAGCGCGCGCGCTGGCGGCCGGCCCGGAGATACTGCTGCTCGACGAACCGACGGCAAACGTCGATGTGGCGGCTGAACACCAGCTCACCGCGCTCCTGCACCGTTTCGGCAGTGAGCTGACAGTCCTCCTCATCACGCACGATCTCGGCTTCGTCAACGAGCTCGTGAACCGGGTGGTGTGTGTGAACCGTTCAGTGAAGGTGCATCCGACCGCCGCGGTTACCGCAGACATGATCCAGGAGCTGTACGGCGGACACGTGCGCCGGGTCGACCATGAAGTGGATCTCTATCACCGGTCGCATGCCGACGGAAACGCGCATGGGTGAGTTCTTCCGCGCCCTCTCCGACCCGACCATTCCCTTTGTCAGGTATGCCTTTCTGGCCGGAATTATCTCGAGCGTGGCCTTCGGCGTGATCGGGAGCTACGTGGTGGTCAGGCGCATAAGCTACATCGCCGGAGCGATTTCTCATTCGGTGCTCGCCGGCATCGGTCTCAGCCTCTACCTTCAAAGCGCACGGGGAATCATGTGGCTGACGCCGATGGTCGGCGCGGTGCTGGCCGCGGTGGTATCGGCGCTTGTCATCGGACTCGTCAGCATGTACGCAAAGGAACGGGAGGACACGGTCATCGGCGCCATATGGAGCCTCGGCATGGCGATCGGGATTCTTTTCATAGCGCGGACCAAAGGCTACGTGGATCCGATGAGCTACCTCTTCGGCAACGTGCTGCTGGTGACCAGAAACGATCTTGTGCTCATCGCGGTTCTGGACGTTGTGGTGGTGACGCTAGGCATTCTTTTCTACAACCAGCTGCTCGCGGTGAGCTTCGATGAAGAATACGCCACCACCCGGGGTGTTCCCACCGGCTTCTACTATCTGATGCTTCTGATTCTCACCGCCCTCGCAATCGTGCTGCTCGTGACCATCGTCGGAATCGTCATGGTGATCGCTCTTTTTACGATTCCGGCCGCCATCGCCGGAATGCTGGCGCGCCGCCTGTGGCAGATGATGATCCTGTCGGCGCTCATCACCATGGTTCTCGCAAGCTCCGGTCTGGTTCTCAGCTATGCGGCAAATCTCCCGAGCGGTTCGATGATCATCGTTCTCGCAGGTGGCGTATACGTGCTCACCGCGGCGGTCCGCCGCATAGTGATACGCCTTCGGTCCTTAACCTGACTTTTCGCATTGTAAATGACAGGAGGAAATGATATATTGGCCGATGCTGGATGAATTCCTTGTGGATGTCGATGTAATAAAGTAGGCAGGCAGCCAACTTAAGGAATTTGAGACAATGACATCAGAGGTCAAGAAGCTAAAGGATATCATCAGCCTCGACTCCGAGCTAAACAAGATTCAGGACATGGATATCCTTCTCGAGCGCATCCTCCTCGAGGCGCGACGGGTCGTGAACGCGGACGCAGGGTCGATCTACGTGAAGCGGGGCGACGAGCTCGTCATATCCTACGCTCAGAATGATACCAAGCAGAAGGAGCTCCCTCCCGGCGAGAAGCTCATCTACAACATCTTCACCGTTCCGATCAACGAAAGGACGATCTCCGGCTACGCAGCCACGACCGGCAAGGTGGTGAACGTCCCCGACGTATACCACCTGTCGAAGGATGCGCCCTACGGATACAATCCGAGTTTCGACCGGATCTCCGGCTACCGGACCAAATCGACGCTGGCGATGCCGCTCAAGTCCAACACCGGCGACCTTCTCGGCGTCATCCAGGTCATCAATTCGATGAACGGCAAGGGCGAGGCCGTCCCGTTCAGCAACGACGACGAGATGGTCGTCACGCACTTTGCAGCCAACGCGACCGTGGCGCTTCAGCGGGCCCAGATGACCCGAGCCATCCTCCTGCGAATGATCATGATGGCCGAGCTGCGCGATCCCAAGGAGACCGGCCCCCACGTCAACCGCGTTGCCGGCTATTCGGTCGAAATTTACGAGCGCTGGGCGCGCAAGCGCGGCGTGCCGGAATCAGAAATTCAGAAGACCCGCGACAACCTCCGCATGGCCGCCATGCTGCACGATGTCGGCAAGGTCGCCATCTCCGATATCATACTGAAGAAGCCCGGCCGCTTCACCGACGACGAGTACTCCATCATGAAATCGCACACCTGGGTTGGCGCGCGACTCTTCGTCAACAAGCAGTCGGAATTCGATGAGATCGCACAGCTCGTCGCCCTGAATCATCACGAAAACTGGGACGGAACCGGCTATCCCGGCCATGTCGACATGGACAGCGGAGAACCCATAAAGAAAGACAAGAAGGGCAACGCGGTGGGTAAGAAGGGCGAAGAAATCCCGCTCTTCGGCCGCATCGTATCGATCGCCGACGTCTACGACGCACTGAGCTCGCACCGGGTGTACAAGGAGGCGTGGACCGAAGAGAAGGTGCTCGAGGAGATGCGGAACATGGGCGGCACCAAGTTCGACCCCGAAGTGCTCGAAGCCTTTTTCGATGCACTGCCCTCTATTCGAACTATTTCCCAGAAATTCGCGGACGAAGAGTAGCCGCGCGACCACAGGACCGGAGAGGGTGAGATGAGCGCTGCGCCTGCGTCGAAATCGAGCCTGACGGTCGGTATCCTCACCAGCGGGGGCGACAGCCCCGGGCTGAACGCCGCCATCCGCGGCGTGGCAAAGGCCGCCTACAATCGCGGCGATGTCCGCATATACGGCATCGCGAACGGTTTTCGGGGCCTCATCGAAGGAAATGCGCGGCTCATGCAGCCCGCCGACTTCGACGGAATCCTCACCCTCGGCGGCACCATCCTCGGAACCTCCCGCGAAAAACCCTACGAGATCGATCCCTCCATCCGCGACACTGAGGCCGGCAGACGAAAGCCCGCCGCCGTTCGAGCGACGTACGAGCACCTTGGTCTCGACTGCCTGGTTGTGCTCGGAGGCAACGGTACAATGCGCACCGCGTACCAGCTCGAGAGAAACGGGATGAACGTGATCGGGCTGCCGAAAACGATCGACAACGACATCTTCGGTACCGACATCACCTTCGGATTCCAGAGCGCCGTCGAAGTGGCGACCGAAGCAATCGACCGCCTCCATTCTACCGCCCACTCGCACAATCGCATCATGGTCATAGAGACCATGGGACATCGCGCGGGCTGGCTTGCCCTTTACGCCGGTGTCGCAGGCGGCGGGGACGTCATTCTCATTCCGGAAATTCCCTACGACATTGGCCGCGTCGTGAGTCATCTGCGGGATCGAGTCGCTCTTGGAAAACCCTTCTCGATCGTTGTCGTCGCTGAAGGCGCCCTGAGCACCTCTGAGGTGAAGCTGAAAGAGGAGGAGCGTGAAAGCCAGTGGCAGAAAGCCGGCGGGGCTTCGGTCGGCTACAGGGTGGCGCGCGCGATCGAGGAGATGTCGGGAATGGAAACCCGGGTCACCGTCCTCGGCTACCTCCAGCGCGGCGGAACGCCGTGCTCGCAGGATCGCGTGCTCGCAACCCGCCTGGGAACCACTGCCGCGGAGATGATCTTCGACGGCAGATTCGGCAGGATGGTGGCCCTCGAAGGAAGCTGTGTGGTGGAGAGGCCGCTTGCAGAGGTTGCCGGGAAGCTGAAGCTCGTCCCGGCACGGGACCCCACGGTACAGACGGCGCGCGAGATCGGAACCTGCCTGGGCGACCTTTGACCGCTCGGACCGATGTCATACGCCGCGCAGCGGAGCCGACCGCGGGCGGGGCACCGGCCCCTGCCTATTCCTTGTAGGCGGAAATGAGCTTCTCCACGGCATCCTTGCCATCGCCAAAAAGCATCAGCGTGTTGTCCGCCGCGAAGAGCGGGTTCGGAATCCCGGCAAATCCGGGGCTCAGGCTGCGCTTGATAACCACCACGGTCTGCGCCTTGTCGACGTCGAGGATCGGCATGCCTGCGATCGGAGTGCCGGAAGCCTTGCGTGCAAGCGGATTCACGACGTCGTTCGCCCCGATCACGATGGCCATGTCGGTGCTCGGAAATGTCGGGTTGATCTGATCCATCTCCTTGAGCTTGTCGTAGGGGATGTTCTCTTCCGCGAGCAGCACGTTCATGTGTCCCGGCATGCGTCCGGCTACCGGATGTATCCCGAACTCCACCTCGACGCCGTTCTTCTCGAGCAGCTCGGTCAGCTGTCTGACGGCCGTCTGCGCGCGTGCAACCGCCATCCCGTACCCGGGAACTATCACCACGCGGCGCGCGGTCTGCAGCACCAGCGCGACCTCTTCCGGGGAGGTGGATTTCACCTTTCCGGCGTACATGTCCTCTTCGCCTTCAGCCTGTTCAACCACCGCGCCGACACCACCGAAGAGCACGTTCGCCAGCGAACGATTCATTGCCTTGCACATTATCCGCGTGAGTATTATTCCCGAGGCTCCGACGAGCGACCCGGCAATTATCAGAACGATATTGTTCAGCACGAAACCGGTTGCCGCCGCCGCGATGCCTGAATAGGAATTGAGGAGCGCGATCACGATGGGCATGTCGGCCCCGCCGATAGCGATCACGAGCAGGACGCCGAGAAGCGATGAGATTCCCACGAGCAGCCAGTAGAGCTCGGTCCTGCCCGGTTCGAAGATCACCCAGATTCCGGCACCTACCGCAGCGAGCGCAACTATCACCTTCACCACCTGCTCACCGGTGTAGCGCAGCGGTTTCTCGGTCATTATCCCCTGCAGTTTTGCGAACGCAATGAGGCTTCCCCAGAAGGTAACCGCGCCGATCAGCCCGGATGCCGCGGTGGCTATCGTGAACTGGAGATCCGGCGGCGGGGTTCCGGCGGAAGCCAGGTTCACGACGCCGATGAGCACCGCGCCCGCGACCAGCACGGAGGCGGCGCCGCCGAAACCGTTGAACAGCCCGACGAGCTGCGGCATCGCCGTCATCTGGATCCGGAGAGCGAGCAGCACGCCGATGGCGGAACCAGCCAACAGGCCGATGATGATAACCGGGTAGCTCACGATCTGGCGGCTCAGCAATGTGACGACCACGGCAAGCAGCATCCCGACCGAGCCCAGCAGATTCCCGCGCACGGCGGTGCGGGGATGGCTCAGTCCCTTGAGCCCGACGATGAAGAGAATAGCCGCAATCAGATAGACGTAATTTGTCAGCGTTTCGCTCATCAGTCGCCTCTCTTCCGGAACTTGTCGAGCATTCTGTGTGTCACAAGAAAGCCGCCGACGACGTTGATCGTGGCGCAGATGATCGCGATGAGTCCAAGTATCAGGGTGAGAGTTGTGCGCTCTCCGCCGGCGGAAAGCAGCGCCCCGATCAGCGTGATTCCGGAAATGGCGTTTGATCCCGACATCAGCGGCGTGTGAAGGATAGGAGGAACTTTGGATATCACTTCGAAACCGACAAATACGGCAAGTGCAAATATGGTGATGACTCCGATTAGGCTCATGGGTGTCTCCTATAGTTTCAGCGTGGTTCGAACCGATTCATTGGGAACTTCCCCGCCGCGGCTTACGAGGGTCGCCGTTACAAGCTCGTCGTTCAGGTCCGGCGAAAACTCGCCATCCTTCACCATGGAAAGGAGAAAGTTGGCGATGTTTCGCGCGTAGAGCTGGCTCGCGGTGTGGGCAAGCTCGCCGGCAAGGTTGACCGGTCCGATAATAGTGACGCCCGCGTGATCGACCTCTTTGCCCGGTTCCGACAGCTCACAGTTTCCGCCGCGTTCGGCCGCGAGGTCGACGATGACCGACCCGGGTTTCATCTTTTCGACCATCTCCCGGGTTACAAGCACCGGAGCCTTCTTGCCGGGGACCGATGCGGTCGTGATTACCACGTCAGACTCTGAAACGACGGAGCTCATGAGCTCGCGCTGCCTGCGGTAGAACTCGTCGTCCATCTCGCGCGCGTACCCTCCCTCGCCTCCGGTAGAGCTCGTATCGAGCTCCATTTCCACGAACCGGGCGCCGAGGCTGGTCACCTGCTCCTTGACCTCAGGACGCACGTCGTAGGCGCTTACCACGCCTCCGAGACGCCGTGCCGTCGCGATCGCCTGAAGGCCCGCGACGCCGGCGCCGACTATGAGAACCCGGACCGGTACCACGGTGCCGGCTGCGGTCATCATCATCGGGAACATCCGGGTCATGCGGTCGGCCGCGAGGAGCACCGCCTTGTATCCTGCAAGATTTGCCATCGAGGAAAGCGGGTCCATGCTTTGCGCGCGCGTGATTCGCGGCATAAGCTCCATCGAAAAAGCCGTCGCCTTGCGGTCGACGAGACACCGGAACGAGTCGTGGGGTCCGTAGGGATCGAGAAGCCCGATGAGGGTCTGCCCCTCCCGCAGACGGCAGGCAAGGTCGCCGTCTTTGCCGTCGGCGCGAGCGGCCGCCCGGGCACCGCGGACGCAGAGCAGCACGTCCGCATCGCGGATCACCTCGTCGGCAGAATCCAGGAGTTTCACCTCCCGTTCCTCATAGAGCCGGTCGGGGTATCCCGCTGTATCGCCGGCGCCTCTCTCCATGACAACCGCACAGCCCGCCTTTGTGAGGGACGGGACCTGTGCCGGTACCATCGCGACACGCCGTTCTCCTTCTGTTGTTTCACGCATAAACCCGACGGTCATGCACGCCTCCTTGCCTGGTCTGTCGCCGCAAGGTCTCCGGCGACGAGTTCGGCAGCAATCCGGCCGGAGAGCACAGCGAGTGCCATTCCTCCGCCCGGGTGAACGCTTCCACCACAAAGATACAAACCCGGGTACCGCTTCGACCTGTTTGGATGGCGAAGAAATGCTGCGAGTCGGCTATTGGAGCTGATTCCGTACAGGCTGCCGCGGTATGAGCCGGTCCGTTCGGCGATTTCACGCGGCGTAATGATATCTTCGGCCGCTATCAGCGGCTCAGGATCCCGTCCGAGGCGTGATGCAATCGTCGCGAGAACGGTGCGACGCAGCTCCTGCGCTGCACGTCTCCAGTCCTGCCCGCGGTCGCAGGGAGCATTGACCAGGACAAACCAGTTCTCACCGCCGGCGGGCGCGTCCCCTGTCGAAATCTTCGAGGTGATGTTTATATAGACGGTCGGGTCTTCCGGCAGTCGGCGTTCCCCGAAAATGGCACGAAACTCGCGACGGTAGTCGCTCGAAAAGAGGATGTTGTTGACGGTGAGCTCGGGGAATGTCGCCCGCATTCCCCAGTAGAAGACCACGCCGGAAGAGGAGGGTTCCTGTCGCTCGTAACGGAGGAGCAGCGGCGCCTCGCGGTCCCGCAGCAGATTTCTGTAGGTGAGGGTGACATCGACATTTGAGACCACCGCGTCGAACTCTTCATTTCGTCCGTTGACAAGAAGACCCCGGACACGCCACGGCGGACGCCCGGCCCCGTCCCGCCGCGTGACTATGGACTCGACCTCGGAATCGTAGTGGAATCTCACGCCGAGCTCGACAGCAAGACGCACCATGGCCTGCGGGATCGAGTGAATGCCCTCCGCCATTGCATAGGCGCCGAGATTGTATTCTACGTGAGGAATGATGTTCAGCGTGGCCGGAGTCCTGAAGGGATCCGAACCGTTGTAGGTGGCGTACCGGTCGAACAGCTGCCGTATCCGGGGATCGCCGAAGAAACTGCCGACCGCCTGGTCCATCGTCCGCAGCGGATCGATGTCAGCAAGCATCCGCAGCGACCGTCTGAAGGTGGGCGAGCGGTAGGTCGAAGCGTCGTGCAGACTGTGCCGCAGAAAGAGATCCCCTGAAGCCTCGTCGATCCTTCTGCAGTAACGCAGGAACGACCGCACGTTGTCGGCCGGCTCACCGGTTGCTTTCTGTACCTCATCGGCAAACCGGTCGACGTCGGAATGGGCATCGAGCCGCGTTCCATCGGAATAGAAGTAGCGACAGATGACTGGAAGCCGCACAAAGGAAAGGTAGTCGTCCGGGTCGCGTCCCGCGTCACGGAAGAGCTCCCGGAAGACCTCGACCATCGTCACCAGCGACGGACCCGTATCGAAGCGGTATCCGTCCAGGGTGAGGGAGCCGGCCTTGCCGCCGGGCGCGCCGGAGCGCTCGAACAGGTCGACGGAACAACCCCGGCGCGCCACGTTGATGGCTGCGGACAGCCCACCGAGACCGGCACCGATGATCCCGATTCGCGGGGAGGGCACCGGGAAGATCAGAGTTCCGCCCGTGTCCGGTACAGGGCGCCGGCCACTTCACAGGCAAGCCGGACCTGCGGCTCCATGTCCTTTTTCGCCCTGATTTCGACCATGCCGCGGTTGACCGTCACACGGACCCCCTCGACCCCCGTCAGTACCTCGAGGCCCTTGCGTATCACCTCCGCGCGGTCGGCGGTGAGCCTATCGACTATGTAGTGAAAGGTCCGGCTCTTGAACATGGCTCATATTAGCCGGCGCTACCCCGCTCGTCAAACTACCGAGGGCGCAGTCGGCGGACCGCCGGTCAGACGCGTGCGCAGGAGAATATGTACCATCAGGTTGGCAGCGATCAGCACGAAGGAGTAGACCGCATCTTCGATCGGGATGGTGAAGATCCGTATCCCCCATATGTGACTCTCCGCGTAGGACACCACCGGAATTGCGGTAAGGACACCGTTAACGACCAGAAACGGAATGTAGCAGATCCCGAGCGCGATCCAGAACCAGCTCGACATCAGCACGTGAGGCGCTACCGCGGATGCCATGAGAAAGAAGATCCCGCAGACCACAAGCACGGTCAACGAGTATGGCCGCGTATATGAGGCAAGGCCCGCAACCACAAAGAGCACTCCGATCAGGGACCCTATCCAGGGGGTGATGTACACTCCATGTTCGGGCAGATAGGTCCGTACCGATTCGTAGACAAAGATGCAGGCGTAGGGAATCGTCACGAAGAAGAGTATTTCCTCGAGAGGGAGCCCGAGTATCCGGAGTGTCCCGGTGTAGGCGGCGTTGAAAGACCAGTCTCCGCGTCTGGTGGCAAACACGTCCCAGGCGACAAACACCACGCCAACGGCGACGATCGCCACAAGGGCTGAGGGCCAGCGGCGATAGAAGGCGACCTTTCTGTCGAACGACAGTACCAGCGGGAAGAAAAGCACGGCGAGATCTACTATCAGGTAGAGGCTCATGAGCGTCCTCCTGGGGTTACGGGCTCTCGTGTCCAGCTATGACGTCGCGGTAGAAATAGTAGCTGTCTTTCGGTACTCGCCTCTGGTCGACATAGTCGCAATAGACAATGCCGAATCGCTTCGTGTATCCGAAGGACCATTCGAAGTTGTCGATGAACGACCAGAGATAGTACCCCTTGAGCCGGACACCTGCTTCGATCGCTGCCGCGCACGCTTCGAAATGGGCGGACAGGTAATCGATTCTCCCGGCGTCACTGCAGCGGTTCCCGGTCGCGTCGAGCGAGTCCGCCATAGCGCAGCCGTTTTCGGTGACGTAGAGCTCCGGCGCGCCGTAGTTGTCGTGGACGAACTTCAGCTGCCGGTAAAGTCCCCATGGAACTATCGGCCACTCCATGTCGGTTACCGGGGCATACTGCGGTACTTCCCGGAATTTCTCGGGTGCGTCCGGATCGTACGCAGCTGCTCTCTCGTTGTAATAGTTGAGCCCGATAAAATCTACCGGCTGGGAGATCAGTTCCATGTCGCCGTCGCGTACCGGCAGCGTTATTTCCGGATAGGCTCGAATGTGCCGTTCGGGGTATCCCTTTCCGCACAAGGGGTCAAGAAACATACGCGTCGCCTGATCGGCCATTCTGTCGGCCGCTTCGACGTCGCGGGGATGCCGCGTTGCCGGCCGCGGCGTAACCAGATTGAGCGCCGGCCCGATCCGTCCGGAATAGGCTCCGGCCCGAAAGGATTCAACTCCCAGTCCGTGCGCGAGATTCAGATGGTGCGCGGCCTCGTATGCCCGTTTGCGGTCGCGGATTCCCGGCGCATGAATGCCGTCGAGGTAGCCGAGGAACGCTGCACAGAAGGGTTCGTTGACACTGATCCAGCTCGAGACCCTGTCGTGCAGCTCGGCAAAACAGGCTGCCGCGAAATCACGATAGCGGTAGGCGGTATCCCGGTTCGGCCAGCCGCCGGCATCCTCGATCGCCTGCGGCAGGTCCCAGTGATAGACGGTGACCAGCGGCTCGATTTCCGCCTTGAGCAGTGCATCGATAAGCCGGTTGTAATAGTCGAACCCCTTCGGATTGCGCCGGGTGTCGCCGTCGGGGAATATCCGGGGCCAGGCGAGTGAAAAACGGTAGGCTCGCGCCCCGAGGTCCTTCATGAGAGCCACATCTTCATCGTAGCGGTGGTACTGATCTGCAGACACCGCACCCGTCTGACCGAAGGCCGTCTTTCCCGGCGTTCTGCTGAACGTATCCCAAATGCTCGTGCCGCGTCCGTCTTCGTCGACGGCGCCTTCGACCTGGTAGCTCGCCGTCGCCGTACCCCAGACAAAATCCTTCGGAAAGTTGAGTGCTCTCATCGTTGCTCCTGAGTGCATTGACTGTAGCGAAGCTCCCGGGCTTGCGCAAGCATTCTCGCCGTCAACGGGACGCGGTACCGCTTCCGGCATCCGGATGATGCTTTGCCTCTTCCACGATCTGTTTCATTATCGAACGGTGTGCATGGGATCCGAGAATTTTCATCGCCTCGGCAGCCGACGGGCGAACAGGGCGCTCTTCAAACAGATGCCGCCTGTATTTGAGCGTGAGGATTCGCTGCACGGATGCGTCGAGCCGCCCCTCGCTGATTTGGCCGGTTTTCACCGCCGAAAGGATGGCGTCGTAGGTGACAAGAGCGTCGGTCGGACGAAGAATGATATCGCAGCCGGCCTGGATTGCCTTTACGGCCGCCTCTTTCGGGGAAGCAAACTGCTCGAGCGCCGCCATGTTCATCGCATCGGTGAAGACCACGCCCTGAAATCCCAGATCATGGCGCAGTATCCCGTCGACGACCTTCGGCGAAAGTGTGGCAGGGGTGTCTGATCCGGTCACTTCAGGCAGGCCGATGTGAGCCGTCATCACGCCGTCGACCCCGGCTGCGATCCCGCTCTCGAAGGGCACGAGCTCCACCGAATCGAGCCTCGCACGGTCGTGGTACACGATAGCTGCCGAGACGTGGGTATCGTTTGCCGTATCACCGTGCCCGGGGAAGTGCTTTATTACCGCGCTTACCCCCTCATCCTGGATGCCGCGCACCATCGCGACCACCATGGTCGCCACCTGCGCCGCATTGGAGCCGAAGGCACGGGTTCCGATTACGCGGTTTTCGGGATTGGTGAGAACGTCGGCGTCCGGGGCGAGGTCCATGTTGAGGCCGAGAGCGGACAGCTCCTTCCCGATCACGGTTCCGGCGCGGTAGGCCAGCTGCGGGTCCCGCGACTTTCCGATCGTCCAGGCGCTAGGCACCTGCGTCGCGGGAATCCTGCCGCTTGCATTCAGCCGGCTCACCAGCCCCCCCTCCTCGTCGGTAGCCACAAAAAGCGGAATTGTGGACAGGCTCTGCAGCTTCTCGATCAACGCGATGGTCTGGGGAACTGTTACGATGTTGTCACCGAAGAGTATTACGCCGCCCGGGCGCACCGTTTCGAACTGCGAAGTAAAGCGGTCATCGAGAGTGGACAGTCCGTGGTGACTGCGCGGATCTTCCACCGCTATCATCAGGAGCTGGCCCACCTTTTCTTCGACGCTCATCGAGGCGACAAGCGCCTCCACCCGTGCTGCGATTCCGCCGGGCGCGGGCCGACCCGGCTTTGCATTCGCAGCGTCCATGGTTGCGGAGGCTTCGGAAGCAGCATTCTGCCCGGCGTCCGGGGCGGGTGACGGTTCCGGCTGCGTGCGTCTCGGCACCGTCCGCCCCGGCTGTGTATGGGAGGAACCCGGCGCAGTCGACGTGATGCTTACGTCGGGGGCGGCGCTCTGGTGCGCCGCTGCGCTTCCCGCGAGGCCAGCGGTCGTACAGGCAGTGAACATGGAAAGCATCGCCAGCGTGAGGGCAGCGGCGGACAGGATCTTCTTCATTGTCTGCAAGTTTTCCGCCGGCAATTATAGCACGGGCCGAATCCGGCTGTCAGACACGGATCCCATCGAACCCGGGCAGGCGAAATCGTAGTCATATGTGAATTTTTTTGTACAGAAAATCATACAATTCTGGAGATAGTCGCGGTCGTGCAGAGCCGCTTCCGGCTAACTGCCAAGCATTCAACGACTTAAAACCTAGAACTTAGCGGCGTCGGTTGGTATTGTTCTTGCTTATTCTATTACGTTGAAGATTGATTCGTGTCGACCTGCGTCGCGCGTCGGCATGTACATCGAATATATCAGGGAAGATCAGAAAATGCAAAGCAATTCTCGAAGCACTGCAGCAAGTATGGCATCGGATTTTGTGTCCCGGTTCCAGCCCCGGACGCTCCGCAGCGTATCCATTTCCGGCGCCGGCATTCTGGCCCCCCAGCCCTTTCCAGGTTTCGAAGTCTCACGTCTTCCCGTAGAAATTCCCTCCGAGCTTCGCACCGAGTTCGTACGCAAGACTATTCATCTGCTGATAGCGCTGACCCCCGGACTTGCGCTCCTGACCGGAATCAGCTTCACTCTCGCCGTGCTCGCGAGCGGTACGCTCCTGTATGCATACGCGGAGTTGCTGAGGCTGTCCGGGCGGCAGGTAGCAATCATTTCCTACGTCACCTCCATCGCAGCGCGCGACCGTGATCGTGGCCACTTTGTGCTCGGGCCGGTCACCCTCGGCGTCGGCGCAATGCTCGCGCTGATGCTCTATCCGGAGCCCGCGGCCTTCATCGCCATCTACGCGCTGGCTTTCGGAGACGGGCTTTCGAGCGTTGTCGGAAAGCTGGTCGGCGGTCCCCGCATTCCCTTTACGCGCGGCAAGACCATCGCCGGCAGCACCACCTGCTTCCTCAGCGTCTACTTCGTCGTGCTTGCGATGACGGGCTCCCCGCGGGACGCCGCCATGATCGCCGCCGGCGCAACGCTTCTCGAGATGATTCCTTCACGTGATCTGGACAACCTTCTGCTTCCGATCGGCGTCGGGCTTCTCGCGAACCAGATTCTCGCGCTCTGAGTCGATCCTCACATCCACAGATAGAGCCGGTAGTTGCGAATTCCGTAGACCGTAGTACCCACCGCAAGAAGACCGCCTCCCGAGATGACGCCGACCGGACCCGACAGGTAGAACAGCAGATCCCGCCCGACGAGCACCATCAGAACGGCGAACAGGATCGGCAGCCGCTCCGCGGTTCCGCCGTTCATCACCGCAAGCGCGTAACTCAGGATAGTCAGGAGCCCCAGCACCAGCGAGATGGTTTGCGTTGTGGCCTGGTTTCCGATCCTGAACAGCAGGTTGGGGTAGGGTGCGAGCGAATCGATCGGAACGACATACGCAAGAGCGAACGAGACGAGGGCGGCAATTCCGAGCGGATTGGCGTACTTGGGATACTGCACGCCTGCAGCGTAGAGGCTCGATCCGAGCAGGCAGAATCCGCCAAGGAAGTAGCCGAAATAGACCACCCTTGTAAGGATCACGCCGTAGAGCGTGGGAACATTGAGATAGAGAAAGTAGAGCTCGATCGAACGAACCCCTTCGAAACAGAGACTGAGCGTGAAGACGGTGAAGAAGAAGACCTCCGGGGCCGAAGTCTTGAGAAAATAGCGCCGCAGAAGGTAGCCGCCGACACTGGCGGTGACCACGTTGACGCAGGTTCCGCCGAGTACCCAAAAGACGTTTACCGTCGGCGACTGCCAGTGGACGATGAGCCACTGCTCGGTGCGCACGAAGTCCGACTGAAGCGGTACAAATCCGCTCGCGGCGATGACCGCGATGACGTACGCGCAGATCCCGACGACTATCAATGAGAATACAATACCGAGAAGAAGAAGTGTGTTTCGGGATGCGAGCGTCATGGCCCATTATACCAATTGGACTTGAGAAAAAACTACAGTAACGTTAAAACCGTTCGATATTGAATATGGAGGCAACGGAACATGAAGCGGTTACTCCTCGGCTGTGCGCTTTTCCTCATAACGGGCATCGCAGCCTGGGCAGGCGACGTCGCCGTCTTCGTCAATCTCGGATTCTCTCCCGATTCAAAGGTATTCATGTTTTCCCAGTACGGGCTCGACGTGGATGGCATGAAGCCGTTTGCCGAGCTCTACACTGTTAATGTCAATTCGAACACGTTCGAGCCCAACGGCGTCAGGAAGAAGACCTTCGATGTTCACATCTATCCGGGCCAGGACGGGAGCGGCGCACTGTACACGCTTCTGGAGAAGAATGTCGGCCTGGTGGACCGCTATCACATAGACCACCTCGCGCTCGGGAGGATCGTCTATCTGCTCGTCGACGGCCAGGAACCGAAGGCGCACATCGAGTTTCGTGACTTCAACACCGGAAACAGGTACTCCGTCGACCTCATCCAGCGCGCTCAGACCACCGGAAAAACCGTCGGTGCCTCCTATCACATAGTGCTGAGGGCGACCCTCAAGGACGGTACCACAAAGGACTTCACCGTCGGCCTCCCCGGATTCATTCGCGAAGGGGTAACCGCCTATCGCATCCGCCAGATCATCCTCTCCCCGGACGAGAAATCGCTCGTTTTCGTGGTGGACAAGGAGTACCAGTCGGACAACGGGAAAACGGTGCGGTACATGGTCGAAACGGTCAACATCCTCAAGTAGCGGAAACTGCTCAATCTTGACAGTTCAATTTGCTGCCTCTACAATGCCGTAAATCTCGAATTTACGGATGTTTACCCATGGCAGAACAGATCACCCCCCGCGCCGAGAATTATTCAGACTGGTACATAGACATTGTGCTTCGCGCCCGCCTCGCCGACTACAGCCCGGTGAAGGGGTGCATGGTGATCCGTCCGCGCGGATACGCTCTGTGGGAGAAGATCCAGTCCGGCCTCGACGGCATGTTCAAGGAGACAGGTCATCAGAATGCCTACTTTCCGCTGCTCATCCCGGAAAGCTTCATGAGAAAGGAGGCCGAGCACGTCGAGGGCTTCGCGCCGGAGCTGGCGGTGGTGACTCACGGCGGGGGCGAACAGCTCGAAGAGCCGCTGGTGATCCGCCCGACGTCGGAAACCATCATCTGGAGCATGTACAAGAAGTGGATCCAGTCCTACCGCGATCTGCCGCTCCTCATCAACCAGTGGGCGAACGTGCTTCGATGGGAAAAGCGGACCCGGCTCTTCCTGCGCACGGCGGAGTTCCTCTGGCAGGAGGGACACACCGCCCACGCGACCGAGACGGAGGCGCGCGAGGAGACGCTCCGGATGCTCGGCGTATACAAAACCTTCGCCGAGGAGTACATGGCGCTCCCGGTCTTCTCGGGCGCAAAGAGCGACGCGGAGAAGTTTGCCGGAGCTGTGAACACCTACGCGATAGAAGCGATGATGCAGGACAGGAAATCGCTTCAGGCGGGAACCTCCCATTTTCTGGGACAGAACTTCGCGAAAGCTTTCGACGTCACCTTCCAAAACAGTGAAGGCGGCCTCGATCATGTCTGGGCAACCTCCTGGGGCGTCTCGACCCGGCTGATAGGTGCCCTTATCATGGCGCATTCGGACGACTCGGGGCTGGTAGTACCTCCCAGGCTCGCACCCACGCAGGCGGTCATCGTGCCGATCTTCAAGAACCAGAACAAGGCCCAGGTGCTCGAGTACGCTGGAAGGCTCCATGCTCGACTGAAAGAGTCGACCTCCGTGATCCTCGACGACGACGACAACAACTCTCCGGGGTGGAAGTTCACCGAATATGAGATGCTCGGCGTCCCGGTCCGAATCGAGATCGGTCCCCGCGATATGGAGGCGGGAAAAGCGGTCCTGGTCCGGCGGGACACCGGCGTGAAGGAGACGGTCGAGATCGACCGTGTGCCGGCTCGCGTGGCCGAGCTCCTGAGCGATATCCAGAACGGAATGTTCGAGAAGGCCAGGAAGTTTCGCGACGACAACACCTTCGAAGTCGACAGCTACGAGACCTTCAAGGGGATGTTCGAGGGCGAGAAGACCGGCGGCTTCGCACGCTCGCCGTGGTGCGGAAACCCCGAATGCGAAGCGAAGGTGAAAGAGGATACGAAGGCGACGATTCGCGTCCTTCCGTTCGACAACGAGAAGGAAGCCGGCGGAAAACGCTGCCTCGTCTGCGGAGAGCCGGCCCGCAATGTCGCCATCTTCGCCAAGGCATACTGAGCTTTGTAACCCGCATTGTTTCGACGTGCGTGCGTGGTATACTCTGGGGCATGAGCGCATCTAGCACCCCTCCCGCGTTGCTGCACCGCCGCCCGGGGATCCCCGCCCTGCTTTTCGGCCTCCTGCTGCTTGCTGCGGCCGACGGCGCGTGGGCGCTCTCCGTCTCCGATATTGAAGCGCGCGGCGGCCTGATCTGGGTGGGCAACGGCTACACCGTCGACTCGAGCGGGCAGCCGGTGCAGTTCAGCGATGTGAGCCCGCTTGCCGGCACCGTCGGTATCGACTTTGGAATTCCACTCTCGTCCCGGCTCACGTGGCGTCCGGCGCTCGATCTTTTCGGCATTCAATACGCGGAAACCTCAAGCGGCAAGGTTGTGCCGACCCAGATCGAGAGCGCGAATGCGGTTCTGATGCTGAACGCGCTGGTGAGCCTGCCGTTTCTGCTCACCTGGGACGTGGGCAGCTCGCTCAGCATCAGCGCCGGGATCTCGCCGTCGCTTCTTTTCAGGATCCCGACGCTGTCGTACGGAAATCCGGACCGGGGCGCGATAACGAGCTACATGTATCAGTCGCTTCGATTTCTGTATCCCGAGATTCAGGCTTCACTGCTTTATGAATTCCAGAAGACCTTTCAGTTCGGCATCACGCTGAGAGGTCTCTATCCGATCTTCCATTTCTGGGACGGCGAATCCGTTCCCTTCTGGGATCAAATGCTGGTCTCGGGAGTTCTGTTTCTTCGTTTCGTTCTCTAGCGCGAGATCACACGCCGCTGCGAATGGGAGCGTCCACCGGAGCACGCATGCGACCGGCGAGCAGAAACCCGATCGTTCCCGATACCATTACATCGAGCAGGGCGCCGATGCTGACCAGGATCGGACCGGCGGCCTGCAGAATCAGGTAGCCGTCCTCCAGTCCGCGTCCGTACAGGCGCGAGAGCAGTGAGAGCGAAACCATCACGCCGAGACCGGGCACGGCGCCCAGCATGAACGACGTCAGAAACGTGAAAAGGATGACCCAGAGGAACTGCCCGAGTGAAACCTCCAGGCTGGAATAGGACCGCAGCACCACAATGAAGGCAATCGCCGTTACCATTGCCGTACCGCTTCGGCAGAAGACGGCGTTCAGGGGAAAGAGAATCGATCCGGACTTGCGCGGAACACCCAGCTCCTCCTTTCCAACGCGGGTGAGTATTCCGAGCGAGAAGTAGGCGTCGCGCGAAAAGAGCGCAGCGAGCCCGGGCGCAAGCATCGCGCGGAGGAATTGCAGCGGATTCTGCCGGCCCCCGAGGAAATAGACGGCAAGAGGAATCAGAACGAGCACTACCACGGCGCCGGTGAAGATCACCGTAATGAACAGCTGTCGAAAAAGCTCCATGTCGCCAAGCTGGCGCAGCTCCAGCACCGAGTAGGAGGCGAGCGCGATGAAACCGATTCCCACGATTTCGAAGATGACGCTGTTTACTCGGTAGAGCACGCGCGAAAGCGAGTCGAACAGGTCGGTAACCGGTGAGGAATAGAGCCCGTCAGAATTGAGAGTGAGCCCTATTATCAGCGCAAGCACCAGCAGCGGAAGCAGAAAATCCTCCAGCTGCAGCGTCTGCAGCGCGTTTCCGGGGAACACCAGAAGGAGCAGCGCCTTGATCGTGGGCAGCCGCCGCGTTGACGCCTCCTGGACGACAATAGGAACACGCTCCGGAGAAAGGATCGTGACGCTCAGCGCGCCGAGAAAGGCAAGAGCAGCGGACGCAGCGAGAATGTAGAGCACAGCGCGTCCGATCGTGGTGAAGACCGCCCGCTCCTCCTTGAGCTCACGGACCCCGGATGCAAGACTGAAGAAGACCATCGCGAAAACGGCGTACTTGCCGATGTTCAACACCAGTGTCGCAAGAAACTTGAACAGGTCGAGCGTGTCACCTCCGTAGAGCGGAAGATAAAGCCCCAGGAGCACACCAATCACACCACCGGCGAGAAACCGCATCCAGATTTTCATGACGGTTACATTAGACCATTTACCTTCCGAATGAGAAGAGTCCGCTCTTCCCGCTGTAGCGGAGCCATCTGCCCCTCGCCCGGTCCGACTTTTCGCGACCCGAAGCAACCAGGTACCGTGCAAACTCCTTCAGGTCCGACGCGGTAGACTCGAAACCGCGGAGAACGAAGGGTTCGTTCTGGTAGGCGGCGAAAAGCTGTTCGCCGACGCTGCGAAAAGATGCAGCGGCCGCAGCTTCCAGGGGAGAACCGAATGGGGCGGTCGGGTGCTGGAGCACCAGGGAGATCGTTCCGCTCCGCTGCCGAGAGAACTGTGCAACGATCTCTTTCACCAGAAAGATGTATCCTTTTACATCGGAATCGATCTTGAGCTCTATGTCCGCGGGCGAAAGTTCGTGGAAAGGAAGCAACTTCTCGTCGGGGGACGAGTAGATGATATAGGCTTCGTCGATCGTTTCAAGGACATTTGTCGCCCGGATCACGACGGAACGGGCAGACAGGGGAGAGCGCCGGTTCCAGATGGTGAATGCCGTTGACGGCGCAAGCGACTCGGCGATCTGCGGCTTGTCCTGACCGGCGTCGAGCGTGCGAAGAATCCGCTCCTGGGCATCCAGCGCTTCCTGCGCAAGAGCTTCGAGCACTGCGCTGCCCCGGCCGGCGATAAGAACATGTCGCTCCATAGTTGGGTATACTATCTTCCAGCACTCGCCCGGTCAAGCAAATCGTTGTTGCGAAGTCTCTCGGCCGCGCGCGCACGATGGCGTCCGCGGTCAGCTCAGCGCGGCGAACAGCTTTTCGAGCTGATATCCGGATGCCGATTCGGCCTCGCGCCAGTGAAACGAAATGGAGGCAATAGTCTCAAGGGCGTCCTGGTTCGCTTCGCCCGACGCCATGAACCGCACGGCCGCCGCCAGCGGCAGCGCGTGGGTGAGCGACTGAAAGGCCTCCCGACCGAACCACACAACTCCCTCGAACCGGTTGACGCCGAGCATCTGTGATGTCTCCTGATCGGCAAATAGCAGCTCGAGCGCCCTGCGTGATGCATCACGGCCGGTGTCGGGGCCGGCATTGTCGAGCTTTTCGTACCAGTCCTCGTGGTTCAGAATTGCGCGCAGCAGGGCGGCGTAGGCCTCAGGGTGCCAGCCCGGACGTTCGGCGGCGCCGATTACCTCGTCCATTCTGCCGGCGAGCCTCCGCGCGAGCGCCCACTCGTCGACGAGATTGCGCCCCGGCGCAATCAGCTTGAGCGGCGAAAGCAGGAGCCATCCGGCAATTGCCTCTACCACCTGTTCACCCTCGGGAAGCCCGCCGCCGAGCACCCTCGCGGCCGCCGCAAAGAGCGCCGCGGCCCTGTCCGCCGGAACGCCCGCTTCGCTGCCGACGTCGGCAAACTGCACCGCGGCCTCCACAAACGAACGATAGCGCGGCAGGTAGTCCGGGGGGATCGCGACGTCCCGGTCGATTTCGCCGGTCGCGCCGAAGCGCAGCTGATCGACGAGGCTCCGCAGCAGTTCAGGAGCGGTCAGGGAGTCGAGCGGCTCGTACACCGGCTTGAGGTAGGCCTCTTCCAGCGCGCGATTGAGGTCACCGATTCCTGCACCGTGCGAAAGGGCTGCGACCGCCGCGTAGCTCCCGGCCTCGTCATCCTCGACCTCGCGGATGTCGGCGAAGACCTGACACTCGTAGCCGGAAAGCCCGATCTGCAGACCCTGTTCGCGCAGCTCGCTGCTCTTTCGCACAAACCATTTGCGCGACTTCGTCTCGAAAAGAAGGCAGTAGAAACGGTCGTCTGAGTGGAGCGCGAGCGCATCGCCGAGATCGGTCTGAACGAGCGTACGGTTGCCGGAATCTTCCTTGACGCCGTAGGCCGCCGATTGACGGATCCATCCCCACGCGGGCTCCATCGAGTTGTTGTACAGAACGATCGCGGCATCCTCACCAAAGCGGTTCGAGTAGGCGAACACGTTTTCGTTGACCGTACCGTTGTCGCGGTAGAGGTCGAAGAGCAGGAAATTCTCCACGTGCGCGAAGATGTATCTTCGGCGAAAAAGCGGGAAGATCTCCCGTTCGTGACGTCCTACAAGCGCCACGTCGGGTTCCTCGTCGCGGTTGGCGCGGCGGAATTCCATTCCGTATTTTTCGCTGAACCCCTCAACCTGCCCGTGGCCGAACATGGGAAGTCCCGGCATGGTCGCCATGAGGGTGCAGACACCGAAGTATTTGTCGTCCCGGCCGAATTGCGCGACCGCGGTCTCCTCATCGGGATTGTTCATGAAATTGACAAAACGCCCGAGAATGTTCCGGTCGAACTCGATGGTGTTCTTGATCGTCTGGCGGTACTTCTCGTTCTCCTCGCTCTTGAGCATGTTCATGAAGGCGCTGTTGTAGACCCGGTGCATGCCGAGCGTCCGGACAAAGTATCCCTCCATCATCCAGAACGCCTCGGCGAGCAGAAGCGTATCGGGAAGCGCCGAGGCGACGCGGTCCACCACCTCGCGCCAGAACTCCTCCGGCATCGCGCGCCGGAAATCCTCCTTTGAGAGACCGTGCTCGGCGCGCGAGGGAATGTCGCCGCCTGATCCCGGCTCCGGAAACCAGAGCCGCTGGTAGTGGCGTGCGGCAAGCGTCATGGCGGCGTCAAAACGAATGATCGGAAAGGTCTCGGCCACGTGGAGGATGGTCTCGAGAACCGCTTCCCGCGTCTCCGGATTGAGGAAGTTGAGCTGTGCCGTGTCGTTCCAGGGCAGGTGGGTGCCGTCGTTGCCGTGATAGATGTAGCGCGTGTCCCCGGAAGGAAAGTGGACCCGTTTGAAGACCACCGCAGCATCGGTCCGGTCGTAATAGTGGTCTTCGAGGTAGATTCCGACATCCGGGTGGCTGCTCAGGTTGTCGCCGTTGAAGGTGTAACCCGAAAAGGGCGGCTCGCGGAGCTGCACGAAGCGGTCAGGAAACTGCTCCATCCACGCGCTGTCGATGCCGGTGTGGTTGGGTACCATGTCGCTCGCGAGCCGAATCCCGCGCGAGAGACAGCGCTGTTTCAGGTTATCCAGCGCGGGCCATCCGCCAAGTTCTCCGGCAATTTCGTAGGCACGCAGCGAGTAGGCGGAGGCCTCGGCCTCGGGATTTCCCATCCGGCGCTTGATGGTCCGGGACGCACGGCTTCGCTCCCACAATCCGATGAGCCACAGACCGGTAAAGCCCCATCGGGCGAGTCGGTCGAGCTCCTCGTCGGGAATTGCGTCCAGAGTGCGAATCTCGCGACTGTAAGCCCTCGAAAGCTGGTCAAGCCACACAAGCGTGCTCTTGGCGATAAGAACCACATTCGGCATCCAGTCGCGATCGGGGCTGAATCGTTCCACCTCCTCCTCTCCACCATAGTGGTAGACGCGCGACTCGCCCGGACCGGGTCCGGCAAACATGCCCTTGTTTTCTTCGCGGAAGAGGTCCATCCCCCGGAGGAGCTGCATCCGCAGCGGACCAAGCACGCTTCCCCAGCGTTCCTGGATGAAGCGCAGCTGCTCCTCGAGTGAGCCGGGGTGCCTTCGGGTCGGCTCGAGCAGGAACTCCGCAAGGTTCCGGTCGTCGTCTCCGAGCGCCGGCAGCTCTTGCGCTACGGCCAGCGCTGCGTTTGCGAGCTTTTCGTATGCCGGGTTCGCGCGAAGCTGCTCGTCACCGAAGAGGTCGGAGAGCCGCTTCAGTGCGGGATTCTCGTTCTGAAGCCAGACGACGAAGAGCTCCTGAAAAATCGAAAGGCGGCGCGGGACGGTGGAGGTTACACCCGGCTCTTCTGCGGCTGCCTCCGGCCCGGACGACGGGGGAAACTCTGCATGAAACTGGCGGAGGGTCTCGGTCACAGTCTCTTCCTCGAGCGCTGCCTCCGCGTTTTCCAGGATACGCTGAAAGAGCGGCATCCCCTCGAGCGCGCTCCGGCCATAGAGGTCGAACAGATGATGGTATACCTCGTGCAGCAGCTGCGCGGCGTGGACGGTCGAGACCTGAATTGCCGACTCTGGGCTCAACACCGCGTCTCGAACCCTGTTTATCGCGCCCGCAATCTCGCGGGAGGACTGAATGTCCGTTGACATGCTCTCCTCGAGGCCGTACCGGTCGCGTGCGCTTCGGGAGAACCGAACCGGGCGGAAAGGTCCTTTGCTCTGCTGCGCCTGCTTACTGTTCATCTGTCCTCCTGTCGCCGGCAGTCATGCGATTCGCGGATCCTGCTGCTTCGGGTTTCTCTCCCTTCGCTCCTCTGCAAGAGCGCGAACCGCGCGGTTCCAGTCCTCGTACGAAGAGAGCTCCTCGATCCGAAGCGGCATCCTGTAGGTCCAGTTGATGTTGTTGTAGGTCCCCGGCACGTTTACCCGCTCGTCCGAAGGGTCCAGCGGGCGAAGCTTGCCGCTGAGGGCAAAGAGGTCCTGCAGCGGAAACACGCAGAATGCGGACCCCGCGCGAAGTATCGCCCTGCTTACAACCGCCGCCGTCTGCTCGTCGTAGCTTTCCGGACATTTTCCTTCCAGGCCGAGGGAGCTCCAGAACCTGTCGCGGCTCGGTTCATCCCTCCACCACTCCCGCATCGTCGTCGTATCGTGGACCGAGGGGGCGCAGACCGTGTAATAGGGGTAGGACGCCACCGGCACGTAGGGTTCCCCCTCTTTGTCCCAGAGTCTCGCCCAGCGCGGGATTCGGAGACCGAGAATTTCCAGAGCGGAGAGCACTCGCGGCACCGCTTCGGGTATTACGCCGAGGTCCTCTGCGCAGGTGAGCATGGGCACGGTGGAGTTCATGAACGAAAGCAGTCGCCTGCCGTGCTCCTCCCAGAGCGCTTCGGAGGCCGCGCCTGCCTCTGTTACCAGCGCCTCGAAGCGCTCCTTTTCCTCCTCGGAAAGCTGCGCGTACCGGCTGCATTCGCGGAATTTCCAGGCCGGGGCGAAGGTGTCGCTTCCGGTGCGGATAAGCGCCCTGTCCCGGTAGATGGTCAACAGGGTTTCCTTCTCCTCGAAGGAAAGCGGTAGCTCGTTTATGTCGCGCTCGCCCCGGATTGAATCCGAGAATATAAACAAATTCTCTTCGCCGATCCGGGAGAAACACAGGGATCTGATCTCCTGCGTACGATCCTTGAAGAAGGCCTCGAGAGATTCGGTGGAAACGTGCGGTTCGGCAAGCCAGTGAATTCTCGCGCCGTCGAACCCGCTCTGCTCAAGGTCGTCTGTTCCTATGTAGTTTGCCGGAAAGAAGTATCCCATCGTTCCGCTCTCGTCTTTCGCCGGAATCGACCAGATCCGGAAGAACCCAAGCACGTGATCGATGCGATATGCGTTGTAGAACTTGTCCGCCTGTCTGAGCCGCTGCTTCCACCAGGAGTAGTCGTCTGCGGCGAGCGCGCTCCAGTCATAGACTGGAAATCCCCAGTTCTGTCCGTGCTCGGAAAACATGTCCGGCGGCGCACCGGCGCGAAGCTTCATGTTGAAAAAGGGACGGTGAGCCCAGACGTCGACGCTGTCCTCATCCATCAGGATGGGCAGATCGCCCTTCAGCATGACACCAAGCTCCTGCAGTCTTCGGGATGCCTCGAGAAGCTGCTCTTCCAGGCGAAACTGAACCCAGCTGTGAAAGGTGAGGGCGGGTCGCGCACCCGGATTGTTCCAGAGAGCATCGGTTGAGGTTGGCGAAGATGGATTCGGGCTCTCCTCCGATCCGGACCACGTTGTCCACGGCCGCTGTTCGAAAAGGTCCTTCAGGTGGCGAAAAGCCGCATACTCGCGCACCCACGGGTTGCGGGACATCCATTCCCGGAGCGCAGGATCGGCTCCGATCGCATCGGCCCGGGCATCGAAGATTTTGCGCAGAATCCGCAGCTTCTCCGCGAGAACCGACCAGAACTGCACGCGCGGTGCCTGTTCGAAGCGTGAACGCAGTTCCGTCACTGCCTCGGCCAGCTCCGAAGGCGCCGAATCCGAAAGCTCGGGAAGGTCGTCGAGCCTCAAGTAGACCGGATGAAGCGCGAAAGCGCTCAACGCACTGTAGGGAGAGCTCTGGAAACCGGTGTCGTTCACCGGAAGAATCTGTATGAGATCGAGTCCGACGCTGCTGCACCAGTCGCCCAAGAGGGTGAGATCTGCAAACTCGCCTATTCCGCAGCTGCGGCGTGACCGAAGTGCCGAAACAGGCACGAGAACGCCGGTGAAATAACGTGTGAGCTCTGGAAACTGCATTTTCACACCCTCTTGTGTTACATAATAGGGTTCGCGGGCTCAAGTGAAAAGGCAGAAGGCCGGATTGTCGATAAGTGTAGAAATGAAGGCGGCGTTATAGTAGAATGCCGCAAACGTGGAGGCACACCATTCAGCGCAAGACAACGCATCGTATAGTTGGCACAGCGATTCCGATGGTGGCGGTCCTGACGGTTGTGCTGCTCGTCGCACCAAAGCTGACCAGCTCTTCGGCTCAGCCGGGCGACAACGGCAGCTCGCAACCCTCTTCCAGCGTTACGGCCGAGCGCGCTCCCGCGCTTCAGCCGCCGCAGTACCGAATCGGTACTTCCGGATCACTGCAGGTATCACGCGACGCGGGTTCGACCTGGTCCGACTGCACTCCGCTGCCGAGCAGCTCTCGCCTGCTCTCCTACGGCGCGGATTCCGCCGCCCCCCTTCGTATCGCGGCCACGACGGCCGACAATCTCTACCTCTCCGAGGACGCCGGGTCCACCTGGAGGGAGATTCCGATAAAGGATCAGATCAATCGAAACGTCAAGCTGACGGCCGTGGATCTGTCTCCCTTCAACCGCAGCGCGATGCTCGTAGGTACCTCTTTCGACGGTTTCTACGAGACCACCGATCTCGGCAGGAGCTGGAAACAGCTTTCGGACACACCGTCACTGCACTTTTTCTACCGAGGTGCCGGCTTCTGGGAAGAGGTTACCTCGATCACCTACGACCGGTCGAACCCGAACATCATCGATTTCGGTCTCGGATACGGGTACGGCTCATACCGGTACGACCGGTCTACGCAGACCGCGACGCGCCTCGACTCGGACAAACCGAACGGTGTCCTCGTGTCGCTTCCGACCCGGCAGTCAGGTCCCGGGCTCACCGGTGAGGCTCCCCTGGGAGGTTCTGCAGGGAGCGCCGCAGCCGAGGAACGACTGAAGCGGGCATCCAACCGTGTCGGATTCTATCTGTCACCCTACAGCGCCCGGGAAGAGAACCTGCCTGCCTTCCTCGCATTTGCGAAGAAAGAGGGGCTCAACAGCATCGTCGTCGACTTCAAGGATGATTTCGGCTACCTGCGCTACAAGAGCTCCGTCAAGGCGGCGATCGAGGATGGAGCGGTCCACCCGCTCTTCGACGCAAAATACCTCATCTCCCAGGCGCACGCGCAGGGCATCTATGTGATCGCCCGCATGGTGGTGTTCAAGGACCGTGAGCTCTACAACTACGACAATCACAAGTACGCGCTCTGGGACTCGAAGACGGGCAAACCGTGGGGAGTGTTCCGCCAGGAGCAGGTGCCGGTCGAGACAAAAGACAGCGGTTCGACCGACGCAACACAGACGACGCAGGCCGGCGACCAGACGGCAGAGAAGGAGACCGAAACCAGAACCGTACAGGTCGAGTGGTGGGCCGACCCCTACTCGGAGTTCGTCTGGGACTACAACATCGCAATCGCGAAGGAGCTGCAGGATCTCGGGGTCGACGAGATCCAGTTCGACTACATCCGTTTTCCCTCCGACGGCAACGTCTCCGAGATTGTCTCGCACTACAAGCCGGAGGGGATGGACCGGGTCGCGGCGCTTTCAGCCTTTCTGAAGAAGGCACGAAACGCGCTCACCGTTCCCATCAGTGTGGACGTATATGGCTTCAACGCCTGGTACCGGACCGTCTACCTGGGGCAGGACATCGAAGCGCTGTCGCACTATGTCGACGTGATCTGTCCGATGTTCTATCCGTCACATTTCAGCAGGGAATTCTACCAGAAGATGACCTATCTCGACCGCGCTCAGTTCATCTACAACGAAGGCTCGCGCAGGGCGGAGGATATTGTCGGCGGTCGGGCGATCATACGGCCCTATGTGCAGGCGTTCCTGCTCGGCGGAGAGCTGAAGTTCGACACTCCCACCTACTGGAAGTATCTCACCAATCAGCTGACGGGCCTCGAAGAGGGGCATGCAAGCGGTTTTATTCTGTGGAATGCTTCGAATCGCTACTATATGGTGGTGAATCCGCTCACGCCCTTTACCAGAAAGTACTCGGACGCTGCGGTGCCGCCTGTTGTCTCCTCCAGACAGTAGGCAGGCAGCTCAAAGCTGGTTGAGGCGGTCGCGGATGCGCGCCGCCTCTTCGTAGTTCTCCTCTTCGATGGCTTTTGCAAGCTCCTCTTCGAGGCGACCGCGCTCGCTGTCCTGCGGGGTCTCGGTTACCACCTGGGTTTCGTCTTCAGTAATCAGGTTTATCTCGATCCCGGCCTCTTCCACTACCGCATCCGAGATGAAGACCTGACAGTGGAGCCGTGCTGCAAGCCCGAGCGCGTCGGAAGGTCTGGAGTCGATGACGATTTCCTTTCCCTCCTGCTTCATCAGGATTCGTGCATAGAAGGTTCCGTCCTTGAGCTCGGTAATTTCCACGCGTTCAATCTGCACCTGGAGCTGCTCGAGGACGTTCAGAAAAAGGTCGTGAGTGAGGGGGCGCGGCATGGGAACCTTGCCGAGGCCAATCAGGATGGATTGCGCCTCGAGCTGGCCGATGAAAATCGGGACGGCCCGCTCCGACTCGAGCGGTTTTACCAGAACCGCGTTTCCCTTGTCTGTTCGCGCGACTGTCCAGATTTCAGCTTCCACCAGCATAATTTCCCTACCGAAACATACTACGCCAACCAGTGGCCTTTTTCAAACCGTCACGACGGAGAACGATTCGATTGCCGTTCCACCGGCCCCGTCACGGTCTAACTTACTTGATTCCCTTATCCCCGACAAATTCCACCGCGTTTCGGAAGATTGTCTGCGCAGGTCCGGAGTCCGCCGGCCCCCTCGTCCACGTCGGGTGGTTGAGCGGCGAGAGAAATGCCTCAGGGTGGGGCATCATTCCGAGGATCCGGCCCGTCCGGTCGGTGATGCCCGCGATCGCATCCTCGGATCCGTTGGGATTCCCGCCCATGTAGGTGAAGGCAACCAGGTTCGCGGCCGTGAGTGTCCGCCTGATGGCGCTGCTGGCAGTGACGAACCGCCCCTCTCCATGCCGGATGGGAACTTCGACGCTGCTCAGGCCCTTCAGCCAGGGTGAACGGTTGGCCTCGTTGGCCCGCACGGTCACCCAGCGGTCCTGGAAAACACCCGAATCGTTATGAACGAGCGACACTTCAGGCAGCTGTTTTCCCTGAAGGTCCGGAAGCAGGCCGCTCTTCACGAGCACCTGAAAACCGTTGCAAATTCCGATCACCAGTCCACCGGACTCTACGAAGGAGCGGATGTGGGGAAGCAGCCGGCGCCGCAGCAGAAGGGCCGACACCTTCCCCGACCCCAGATGGTCACCAAAGGAAAAGCCTCCCGGGATTCCGAGAATCCGGTAGCCGGACAGAAGCGCCGGGGCGGCAAGAAGGTCGTGAAAATGGTGTTCACGGACCCAGCCGCCTGCACGGCGAAATGCCTCGGAAAGCTCCTCATCGGCGTTGATTCCGTAGCCGGTTACTATGCAGACACCTACCACCCCGCACCCCCGGCAATCGCCCCGGGCGTCCGCTTCCAGGAAGCGGCAAGCTCGTCGACCGGGAGCACCAGCTCCTCGGGAAGGAGGAAACGAAGCTCCTGCACCGCCGTCACCCGGCCAAGACGGCGAACCGGGCTGTCCTTCATCAGCTCCTCGAAACGTTTCGCGTGGGATTCGTCGACCTCGATCAGGAACCGCGAAGGCGACTCGGAAAACAGACCCGTCATTGTGTTCCCGGGAAATCCGCCTGCGGCAGCCGCTGCGGCAACATCAAGCTCGGCGCCGAGCCTTCCGCCGATCGCAGCCTCCGCGGCCGCCACGGCGAGTCCGCCGTCTGACAGGTCGTGGGCCGACAGAAGGAGTCCTTCGTCGATGGCGGAGGCGACAGCGCGGTAGAGCGAAAGCGCGCCTGCAAGCTGTACGGCAGGCACGCGGGAGAAGGCCTCGTCGGCGAGGTGCCGGGCGTTGGAGGTCATGACGTCGGCGGCCATCTCCGAGCTCCGCGCGCGCTCACCTGCCTGGCCACGGGTCAGCACACGCTGCAGCGCGCTTCCACCGAGCTCCTCCCTGGTCTCACCGGCAAGGTAGAGCAGGCTGCCGGGCCGTTTGAAATCGGTAGTGAGCGCCTTCCGGGCATCCTGAATCACACCGAAGAGGCTCACAAGCAGTGTGGGCCGGACCGAGATCTTTCGGCCGCCCGCGCGTGCATCGTTCTTCATCGAGTCCTTGCCCGAGACAAGCGGCAGGCCGTAGGCGAGGCAGGCGTCCTTCAGGCCCCGGCAGGCGCGGACAAGCTGGGCAAGCTTGAGCTCGCCGTCCGGCGTATCGGCCGACTGAACCGGGTCCGGCCAGCAGAAGTTGTCGAGCGCCGCCGCGTGCTCGGGATCGCCGCCAAGAATAATGTGCGCGCGGTAGGCTTCGTCGACCGCGCAGAGGGCCATTTCATAGGTATCGTAGTCGCTGTACCGGGGACATATCCCGTGCGTCACCGTTATGCCGCGGGTCGAGCTGTAGACCGGTGTGATTACCGCGCCGTCGGTCGGTCCATCCGCCTCGACCCCGGCGAAGGGCTTTATCACCGAGTGTCCCTTCACCTCGTGATCGTACTGCCGGACGAGCTCCTCCTTCGAGGCGATGTTCGGATCCGCCAGCACCGCCAGGACGAGCGCCTTGAGCGTGCCTGCGTCGGCGCCCGGCGAATTGTCGCCGTCAGGCGCAGCGCCGCCGCCCGGCTTCGGCGGGGCCGTACGGCCGGGCCACACCGCGTTCAGGCGCATCTGCGGGAGTCCACGGTGCAGGAACTCGATGCCGATGTGACAGACGGGCTTTCCGTGATAGTCGATGTCGATGAAACCGCTCGAAGTGAACTGCCCTACAACGGTGGCCTCCACGTCTCGCTGCTCGGCAAGCGCTATGAGCTCGTCGAGACGCTCGGGCTGAACGGCGAGACTCATGCGTTCCTGGCTCTCGGATACCCAGATCTCCCAGGCGGCAAGACCGGCGTATTTGGTCGGGCAGGCGTCGAGGTCCACGTGCACGCCGCCGCAGGTCTCCGCCATCTCGCCGAGCGACGATGAGAGCCCTCCCGCGCCGTTGTCGGTTATGCCGCGGAAGAGCCGCCGGTCACGTGCCTCGAGCAGAAAGTCGGTCATCCTTCGCTGCGTGATCGGGTCACCAATCTGTACGGCCGACGTCGGCGATGCTTCGTCGAGCGCGAGTGAGGAGAAGGTCGCGCCGTGAATCCCATCCTTGCCGATCCGGCCGCCGACCATGACCGCGAAGTCACCCGGCTCGATCTGCTTCTGCCAGCCCTCCTCGTCTCCGACCCAGGCGGGAAGGATGCCTCCGGTCCCGCAGAAGACGAGCGGCTTCCCGGTGAAGCTCTCGTCAAAGAGAAATCCGCCGGCAGCCACAGGAATGCCCGACTGGTTGCCCCCGTCGATGATTCCGCGGTGCACGCCCTCCATGATCTGCCGGGGCGGAAGAAGCCCTTTGGGAACCTCCGACTCGGGAGTATCCGGAAAGCCGAAGCAGAGAACATCGGTATTCCACAGCGGCCGGGCGCACTTTCCGGTTCCGAGAATGTCCCGGTTGACGCCGACAATCCCGGTGATGGCGCCACCGTAGGGATCGAGAGCGGAGGGAGAATTGTGCGTCTCTACCTTGAAGCAGATCAGGTTGTTCTCGTCGAACGAAATCACACCGGAGTTGTCGTGGAATACCGATTTGAGGAAGGGTCTGGATTCGCGAAGTGCGTCGGTGGTGGCGCGGATGTAGGTCGCAAAGAGCGATGAGATCACCTCGGCCGGGGCGTCGGGGACCGATTCGTCCCGGTAGGTGATTTCCGCATTGAAGATCTTGTGCTTGCAGTGCTCGGACCAGGTCTGTGCGATCATCTCGAGCTCGACGTCGGTGATTTCGATCCCGAGCCCCTTCGCCCGCCTGTCCTCCTTCACCGAAGGATCGGCGACGTAGCCCTGAATCGCCTCCATCTCTTCGACGGTGAGGGCAAGAAGCCGATCCCGTGAAAGCTCTGCGAGCTGTCCCGCTGACATGCGGGAAAGCTCGTAGCCTTCCACGCTGTCGGGACTCTCGACGATGTGTGCGGGGTACCACGCTGCAAACCGCGTGCCTGCGCTCCACTCCTCCCTGTTGATCGTCCGAGCCTGCTGGATGAGCGGATTGTGCAGCGCGCTCGCGACGCGTTCGAGCGATTTGCGGTCGCCGCCCTGAAGCTGCATCACGTAGATGACCGCCGAGCGGAGCTCGGGCGTCCGGCTGTCGGTGCCGGCCGCCGAAGAGAGCGCCTTTGCCGCAGTCGCCCCTACCGGGTCGGTAACGCCGGGGCGGTAGAGCACCTCCACCGCGAAGTTCCACGGCCAGGCAACCTCGTCGAGCAGCGGCGTATCGATGCTCAGATTCTGCGCAACCGGATCGAGGAAGACGTCGGCAAGCAGCTGCGGCGTGTAGGATTGGTGATTGATGAGATAGGAGTCGATGATCGCGAGCATGCGGAGATCCGAAGTGCAGGTCATCCTGAGGCGATCGAGAAGCCGTTTCGCGCGCCCGTCGGGAATGTGAGCCTTGTAAGCTACCTCCACCCGCATATTACCGCGAAGAATATCAGAAAGGTCGAAATTGTTACACCCGGCGGTTGACTTACCTGCACGTGAGCAGTACAAGTTTAATTCAATAAAATGGACCTTTCAAAAAAGGTAAGGGTTATGTCTTGTGGATCATAGCGTCTTTTTCTCGAGCGGCTCGGTAATCTGGAACCTCGAAAGCACGAACAAGTTCGATGCTATCCGAGAGGTGATACATAACACGCCGGTCTTTCGCTCCGTATCCGGCCTCGATCTCGCGGCCCTTGAAAATGCGGTGATCACGCGTGAAAACCTGCAGTCTACCGGCTTCGGACACGGCGTGGCGATTGCCCATGGACGCGTTCAGGTGGTCAACGAACCGCGGATCGCGCTTGGAATAAGCCGTGAAGGGATCGAGTTCGAATCGGTGGACAGCAGACCCGTCCATCTGCTCTTCGTCGTCGCGACCCACCCGGGAATGCCGATGGACTACCTCCGGATCCTTTCCTCGCTCGTATCACTCGTGCGGAACGACCTGTTCCGGTCGGAGCTTCTTCGCTGTTCCTGTACCGAAGATATCGAACAGATGATGTGCGGCGCGTTTCGCAACGCCATCCTGCGCGTAGAGGGAAGGAACGCTCAGGACTATCGCCGCGGCGCAGACGAGTCCTGGACCGGCCTCGCAGCCGCGACATAGGAGTCCTCGCTCCATGTTTCGAATCGGCGACCTGACACATGCCGAAAAAGTCTTCTTCGCCGGATGCCTGCGCGGCATGATTCTCGCCGACGGCTATGCCAAGGACGAGGAGGTTGCCGGCCTGAATCAGCTCCGGGACGAGTTCCACTTCCGCGATCTGGATGAATGCCTCGAGGAGTTCGAATCATCTGTCCGCGATAACCGTCAGTTCTGGGATATGGCGGCCGCCGTGACCCGCAAAGAGGCACGCGAGCTCATTCTGCAGCGCATCGACGAAATATCACGTCTCGACGGATACAAGAGCACCAACGAAACCGACTTCTACAATCGCCTCGTCGAGACCTGGACCTGAGCGAGCACTACCTGCCGGACAAATCGAGTGTAGCGAAATAGTCCTCGAGCGTCTCCGCGCGTCTGATCTGCTCGACGCTGCCGTCGCCCCGGAGCAGAAGCTCGGCCGAGCGAAGCTTTCCGTTGTAGTTGAAGCCCATCGAATGCCCGTGCGCACCGGTGTCGTGGATGACAACGAGGTCGCCCGTCTCGATCCCGGGAAGCTTGCGGTCGACGGCGAACTTGTCGTTGTTCTCGCACAGGCTACCCGTCACGTCGTAGGTGTGATCGGCGGGCGCTCCCTCTTTTCCCAGCACGGTAATGTGATGGTAGGCGCCATACATGCCCGGACGCATGAGGTTGGCCATGCTCGAGTCGAGGCCGACGTACTCCTTGTAGGTGCTCTTGCGGTGGATCACGCGACTGACGAGATACCCGTAGGGTCCGGTGATCACTCTGCCGTTCTCCATCACTATCCGCAGCGGATCGAGGCCGCTTCCGGCGATTTTCTCCTGGTACAGCTTGCGGATGCCCGTCGACACCCGCTCGTAGTCGACCGCGGTCTGGTCGGGACGGTAGGGGATGCCGATTCCGCCGCCGAGATTGACGAACTCGATGCGCGCGCCGCTCCTTTCCAGCACCTCGAGGGCGAGATCAAACAGTATCTGCGCGGTTTCGACGAAGTAGTCGGGGTTGAGCTCGTTGGACGCAACCATGGTGTGGATGCCGAAACGGGTGCAGCCCCTCTTCTTCGCCATCCGGTAGCCTTCGATCATCTGCTCGCGGGTGAAGCCGTACTTGGCCTCTTCCGGGTTGCCGATAATGGCGTTTCCCTGCTTGAGCGGGCCGGGATTGTAGCGGAAACAGATGAGCTGCGGGAGCCCCACATGCTTTTCAAGAAAGTCGATGTGCGAGATATCGTCCAGATTGATAATTGCGCCAAGCTCAGCCGCCTTTCGATACTCGGCCGCGGGAGTGTCGTTGGAGGAAAACATAATGTCGTTGCCCGTCGCCCCAACCCGCTCGGCGAGAACCAGCTCCGGAAGTGAGCTGCAGTCGAAACCCATGCCCTCGTCGCGGAGGATCCGCATGATTGCAGGGTTCGGCAGCGCCTTCACCGCAAAGAAATTGCGGAATCCGCCCGGGACCCAGGCAAAGGCGCGCTGGTAACGGCGCGCGTGCTCACGAATGGCCTTCTCGTCGTAGATATGAAAGGGCGTGGGGTATTTTTCCGTCAGCTTTCCCGCAAACTCGAGCGAGAAGGGCACCGTTTTTTGCGTCATGGCCACCACGATAGGCTCGCGCACCCTGTTGGTCAAGCCGGAACCGGTGAGATCTGCCGCAAATCAACCGGCAGATTTCCCTGAAATTGATTCTTGACTGAAAACATAATGAATACTAATATGGGGATGTGGGTTTGGTATGATAGTGAATGCGCAACTGCTCTTCACTGTCACTCCGTGGTGGTGGTTTCCGGATCCTGCGTTGCTTGGTCCGGAGACAACTTAGTAGGCTGAGGGCTCATTGCCCTCACCTACTTTTTTTTTGCTCGCTTGATATTACTTCGCGCTCAGATTGAAAACACCGTCCCATTCGGATGCAGGCGGTTTTTTCCTGAATGCCTGGCAGCGATCGAGATAGTACTGGGTCGGCCCGTCGTCCGGAAACTGCTCACTTACCTTTCGAAACTCCTTCTCCGCCTCGGCGTATTTCTTCTCTTCAAAAAGGTTCAACGCCGTGTTGAACATCCGAAGCTTCTGGACGATCGCCTCATCCTTGTCGATCTCCTCCCGCTCTCCGATCAGCTCGTAGAGCCTGATCGGTTCGGAGACTCCCACCACGCGTACGCGGTCGAGCCTTCGGATCGAGAAGACGCGATCGGTCGCCTTGTAGGTAGCCTCGCTCAGCAGGATCCAGGTACCGTACTGCTTGTTGACGCCCTCGAGACGGGAAGCAAGGTTCACGTTGTGCCCCATCATCGTGTAGTCCATGCGCGTCAGGGTACCCATGTTGCCGACGACCATCTCCCCCGTGTTGACGCCGATCCGGGTGAGAAGGGGCGAGGGTGTCACCTTCTTCTCGAGAAATTCGGTGTTCATTACCGCTTCCAGCTCCTTCATTTTGAGAGCCGCGCGGCAGGCGTTCACCGCATGGTTTCCGACCTCGATCGGCGCGCCGAAGAACGAGATTATGGCGTCGCCTTCGTACTTGTCGATGGTTCCCCGCTCATTGAGAATCGCGTCGCTCATCTCGCCGAGGTAGTGGTTGAGCAGTCTGACCAGATCCTCCGGATCCATCGATTCCGATATCGTCGAGAAACCCTTGACATCGGTGAAGAGCGCGGTCATTACCTTTCGGCTGCCGCCGAGAGCGAGCGCGTCGGGATTGTCGACAAGCTGATTGATGACGTCGGGCGAGAGGTAGTGGTTGAACGCGTTCCGCAGGAAGGCCTTTTCGCGGCCGACCCGCAGGAACTTGATGATGGTCAGGGAGATGAAGGTCAGAGCAACCGAAGCAGTCGGGGTCAGGAGGTTGATGTAAACTCCCGAGTAGATGAAGTAGAGCGATATTCCTATGATAACGACCAGCGTGGCGGCCAGGCCGACCGCAATCGACGGTCCTCCGCTCATGTTCCGGATGACGATGCTCACGAGGAAGGCGAAGACAGCACCGATGATGATCGCCACCCACCACGGCGTGTTGTCGAGGAACTTCCGTTGCATGATGGTATTGAATACCGAAGCGTGGGTGCCGACGTTTACGTACTTTTCGTCGAAGGGGTTGACGCCGATATCGGTGGTAGACGTCGAAGTCCAGCCGATGATGACGAAGGCGCCGGCGAACTGCTTCGCGAGGGTCGCCCTCAGGTCCGTGAGCTTTTTGTAGATGTCTCGGGTGCTCCCGAAGAATGAGCTCACATCGCTCTTGAGCCCCTCGTAGTAGCTCTTCTGATCGGGAGCGAGATTCGGCGTTGCGAGCACTGCATCGATCTGCTCCTGGATATCCTTCTCCGCGGAACCATTGAGATATTCTCCCACCTGCGAGAGGAACATCTTGCGGTCGTCTCGGTAGGCCTGCCGCTTCTGATCGGTCGGGTCCATGAAGAGCTCGTTTCTAATCGATTCCGATTCGGTGTAGGGCTGCATCAGAGGCGTCGATCCCGTCCAGACCGAGAAGTAGCCCGCCTGCTGCATGGTCTTCAGATTGTGAATCAGATCCGAAAAAAGCTGGTCGTGGTAGATCACGTTGTAGTAGGAAAAGTGACGGAAGCTGTTGTTGAAGGTCTTCGGGGGCCAGTTGATGAGCATGCTTCCGTCGGTCGCGAGCGGAATGGTGACGGTGGTCTTTTTTTCCGAGCCGGGAAAAACTGCATCGTTCAATACGATGCTGCGGTTTGTCGCCGTGATCTTCGGATCCTGAAGCAGGTCGAGCAGCGGCCCGAAAATGAGCTGCGGAAAATAGGACTTATCATACCGGTAGAGTAGGAAGATCCGGCGCCGCACGCCGTCCTTGTCGACCTCGACCCGCGGAAAGCCCAGATCCCTGGCCGCCTGCAGGATGGGTGGGATGATCGGTATGATGTCGGTCGCCCTGGGAATGAGCGTGTCGTTCTTTACGGTGAGGTTGGTCAGCGCATAGTGCTGAATCGCGTACTGCCGCTGCTGGTCGGTTACCCCGGGTTCCTTGCTATCGCTGGGCGTGACGGTGAAATAGGCATGTCCGAACATCCGGGCCGCATTCGCGAGATACAGATCATTGTCGCGGACGATATTGTTCACCTGGGAAAGCAGCTGCTGCTTCGCCTGATCGGTCAGCCCTTCGAGCTGTTTGACATAGTCCTGCGCGTCGTGAAGGGAAATCTGACCGTTCATGAGCGCCTGAAACAGTCCGCTCACGTTCTGATTGATAGTCTGAAACTGGCTCTGAAACGCATCGGGAATGTCCTGCTTGAGGATGCTTGCGTTCACCGCAAGGGGGCTGGTCTGCTCGTAGAGAATATCGAACGTCGCCGCCTGCGCACCAAACTCGGTGAGAAGCTCGAGGCCTTCGGCCATCTTGTCACGGCTCCACGGCCAGCTTCCGACCTTCGAGATCGACAGATCGTCGACGTCGAGAAGCAGAATCGATTTGTCTTCCGGAACAGCCGGTTTGATGTGAAGAAGCGCATCGTAGAGACGATACTCGGTGGTCTGGTAGGTAGGAATCAGATTGATGACGATGAAGATTACGACTACGGCGGCCGGTATCAGGATGGTCAATCCCCAGCCTTTTTTCATACTGCCCCCTTCATTGCATTAATCAGACCGTGCAAGTATACTATATCGCGCAGTACGTGTCCCAGGAGAAACATATGACGAAGAAGCGTTTACGGGTTCTGAAAGTCCTTGTTTCCGTCGGTCTTGCACTGCCTTTTCTGGCCGTTCCGCTCGCCGCTCAATCGAACTCAGTGCTCGACATCCTGCTTTCCGAGAGGCAGGCAACATTCGGCAACAGTGTCTATCTCGTGCTTGCCGCAGCCAACTCGATTTCTCAGGATGCAGACGTGGAAGCCGCTGTCAAGTTCGTGAATGACAAAGGGTGGCTGAAAGAACAGAAGACTGCGGAAGATCCCATCACCTTCGGTCAGTACTCCTACGTTCTCATGAAAGCCTTCGGCGTTCCCGGCGGTATCTTTTATCACCTCTTCCCCGGACCGCGCTACGCCGCACGCGAGGTTGTCTATCGCAAGTGGAGCCCGGTCGATGTCGGACCAAACGACAGCATCTCCGGTTCGCAGGTAATATATATCCTTCGCACCTTCCTCGATAGCAGGGGGCATTAATGAAAAGAGCAGTACGAACTCTTGTTCTGCTTCTTCTCACAGTGGGGACAATCGGCACCGTAGGCGCGTTCGATTTCGGCGGCAGTCTGAACAACAAGACCGGCGTCTACTGGGACTCATTGAGCACCGCGGTGAAGCTCGACCAGCAGGACACGCTCACCGCCTGGCTGTCTGCGCCTGTCGGTTCGATCTCGAAGTTCTACGCCCAGGGCAGCTACCAGTTCACGCTGGACCGCTACTATCTGTTCGATGTCGACCTTCTCTACCTCGATACCACCATCACGAACGTGCCCAAGGGACCTGCGCGTCTGGACATCTTGGCGGGCCGTTTCGTCGGCACCGACATCACCGGCTATGTCCTCAACCATCGGATGGACGGGGCACGACTCGATTTCGGATATCCCGGCGCGGATCTGTCACTGACCGTCGGGTACACCGGGCTTCTGCTGAAACCGAACTCCACCGTCATCATGTCGCATCTCGACACGGTAAACGAAGGGCTCAGCAGCGTCGTGCTCGGCTCCCCGCGCCTTGTCGGGTCCCTTTCCCTGACCTTTCCGCAGCTGTTCTCGTTTCAGACGCTCGGCCTGGACCTCGTCTACCAGAAGGACCTTCACCTCGGCGACCAGGTAATCAAGCAGGGCGAACAGACAAAAGACCCGAACCGCGGCGGCCTGCTTGATACCCAGTACATCGGCCTCCAGCTCGGCGGCCCGATTACGCCGACCTTTTTTTATAACGCCTTCGGATATCTCAATACCGGATCGACGCTGAGCTTCGTCTCAGATTCGAACTCCCCGACCGGAAACTCCTACGAGTACCGGCCGATCCTTGCCTATGCCGCCGGGCTCAAGTTCGATCTTTACCCGTCGTTCATGAGAAGCCACTTCGGAATCGAAGGCCTCTTCTCCTCGGGTGACCCCGATGCCACCGACTACAACGAGGGAAACACAAACGGCACCTCGACCACCTTCGTCCCAATCAGCCAGGACACCAACTACGCAATCGTTTATGCACCCCAGCTTGGTAATTTGATACGTGCCGGGGTAAACTTTTCTATAAAGCCATTTAGCACATCAACGTCGGACTGGCTTCGCACGTTCCAGGCGGAAGTGAAAGCATTCGGCTTCTTCCGTCCGGTAACGACACAGAACGTGTCGGCAGGCGGCGCAGTGCCCGGTGTGGGTGGACCCTACATCGGGAGTGAAGTTGACGCATACCTGCGGGTTCGGCCCTATTCCGATTTCGGCCTCGAACTTTCAGGCGGCGTTTTTCTCCCCAACTCCGGTTCCGGCCAGCCCTTTCCAGCCGGCGAACCGGTCAGCTTTCGCACCGCACTGAACGGCGTACTGACTTTTTGACAGAAAGATCAGGAGGTGGTCATATGACCCGGAGAAGCCTGTTCCTGGTGTTCGCCGCCGCGGTGACGCTCATCCCGGCGCTTACTGCATCGGCTCAGATTACAGCGGTTGTGAGCGAGATGCGCGGCAGGGTCGAGCTCCTTCCGCCGGGCGGCACCTGGATAGCCGCTACCCAGGGCGCGGTGGTCGAAAAGGGCACTACCATATCCACCGGCTTCAACTCCACCGCGGTCCTCAAAATGGGCCTCTCCACCGTCACTGTCCAGCAGCTCACCCGTATGCGCCTCGATCAGCTTATCGAGCAACAGGGCAGGATCTCCACCTCCTTTACCCTTCCCATCGGCCGCGTGCAGGCATCGGTGAAAAGCGCCTCAGGTGCGCCGCAGGACTTCCAGATTCGCTCCCCGATCTCTACAGCAGCCGTGCGCGGCACCCAGTTCTCCTTCAACGGCTATGTCCTCATCGTCAACGAGGGCACCGTTGCCTTCTTCAACCGGCTCGGTCAGCTTCTGTATGTCCAGCACGGACAGAATAGCGAAACCAACGGTGAAAGCCCGCCCAACGATCCGAGCGATCAGTTCGATAACGATACCGGCACGCAGCTTCCCGGCACTCCCGGAGGCTCTTTGGGCGGAGGCGGCCAGGGCGGTCAGGCCGGCTACGGATCGATTACCGTTACCTTCTAAAGAGGAAGGGGAGATGATATGCACACTACCACCCACACAAAGAATGCACTCATGGCAGGAGTCGCGGTTGCGCTGATACTGCTGACCGCCTCCTGCTACTGGAACCCGCAAGGCGGGGCGGGGAAGATCACCATCAATCTGAAGTCAGCGAGCCGTGCGCAGGTCGACCCGACAGTCGTCCAGTATGCCCGGGTATATCTTTATGCCGACAACATGAACTCCCGCATCAACATCGGTGACGGCGTGCCCTACGCAGAGGCAACGATGAGCCCCAGCGGCGGGTCGATGAC
>CAZNYW010000031.1:0-1342 GCA_964577375.1 uncultured Spirochaetales bacterium
GTCAGGAACGGGAAATTCCAGGGAGATATCGCCGCCACCACGCCGATGGGCACACGATTGGCTACACTGACGACACCCTTGCGATCGCTCGGCATGGTAATTCCGGTAAGTCGCTGCGCCTCTCCGGCGAAGTAGCTGCACTCCACCACGCCCCGCTTTGGCTCACCGAGCGCCTCTTTGAGTGTCTTTCCCTCTTCGCGGCAGATCGCCGCTCCCACCCGCTCAACGTTTTCCGAAAGCTGCGCAACGAACTTCTCGATGTACTTCGCCCGCTCACCCGGAAGCATCCTGCTCCAGGGACCGAAGGCTTCGCTCGCGCTCTTGATCGCCTCGTCGACGTCTTCATTCGAGGAAAGCGGGAATTCCCCGATGAGGTCCTTCTCGTCCGCGGGATTGTAGTCCGGGGAGTATTTTCCGCTGCTGGGCGGCCTCCACCCGCCGCCTATGAAATTGTTGTACCGTGTGGTTTCGCTCATACTCATTCTCCTTTCGCGGCCGATCCCTGCGAACAACGTTATTGCACGCGCCTTTGAATCTCTTCGTATTCCTTATCGCTCAACCGCATCTCGGTTGCCATGAAAATCGCCTTCGTTACCGTTTCGTACTGGTGCCAGGGATAGACGCAGTTCTCGTCATACATCGGCTCATGAGTGCAACCCGGCGCCATTGGATCCGCCCGGTAGAGAGTACCCAGGTCCGACTCCCGGTATTGCTGCATTTCTCCGTAGCCCAGAATCTGGGTATGCACCTCCCGGAATGGACGATCCCCCCAGTGAGTCCGGTGGAGCCCGACGTTCAGCGGAATCGAAGCTGCGTAGCACATGTTGACTTCGGTGTCGCCGAGCTTGATCTTCTCGGACCGCCACAGCTCGACTCCCCGGTGTCGCTCGACCTTCGTCGCTTCGTATACAAGTGTCCATTTCTTCTTGATTGCCTCGAACAACGCTTCGTGGTCCGTGTTGCGTTCGAAGTCTTCGATCACCAGGCATCGGACAACATCGAAAATTGTGATGTTGGTGAATACTGCCGATCTGTAGAACCCCAACATCTGATGGTTCACACGTATCGGTTCCCTCGAGAGATTGAAGACGATGCTCCTTTTGCCGATCGCGCATTCTTTCTCGTCCCGAACATAGCTGACCGAAAAAAACGGCTCGACAAACTCCAGTTTTTCAACACTCATGGAGACAACAACTCCCTAACGCGCCTGAACGCGTCGGCTCCGGCGTACAAGACCGGCACCTTCCCCGAGCGATTGCGCAGGGATTCATCCATCAGCGCGAAAGGAATCTGCCCCATCAATACGCAATCAACTCCCTTCTCTGAAAGCTCGTCGATGTTC
>CAZNYW010000031.1:1442-21289 GCA_964577375.1 uncultured Spirochaetales bacterium
GATACCACATTGCTCGCGAAAGCCGTTGCTCTGGGCATCAGGCTGCAGCAGGAGACGATGACCTCGCATCCTGCGAGCTCCAGCTGATTTGCCAGGTTCGCCCACCTCAACAGGTTTATTTTGGGAGTTGTTCCTAAAGGCGATCTGAAATTGTCGATCTTCACTCTTCCGTCGTAAATGTGCACGGGATCGACGCCGGGAATGTAGGTCGCCATGAATCGATCTGCCATACCAATCGTCGCCGGTGTTGTATGAAGAAATCCAACTTTTCGGTTTTCGCTTCTAGTGTCCATCGCGGGTCCAACTCCCATCCGGAATAGGGGCCGTCAGGTCCTGGGCCACTCAAAGAACTCAATCAACCCAAGCTGTTTGTGGCGCAGGAAACATATCTGGTTCTTCTGGAATACGCCGCTCGTGATCGGCTCGTGGATGACATACTCACCCGTGGCCATAAGATCTTCCACAGTCTTGTGAATGTCCTCCACGTCATAACAGAGGTGCTGAAGAACAACGGGGGCTTTAGACGCGTCAAGGGTCTCGCCTGCGAACGAAGGTTTGGATGGATCGGCGGGCTGCATGATCTCGACTATCGTTTCGCCAAGCCGGACGCGCTGCACGTACATGTTTTTCGGTTCATGGTGCTTTACATCCTCATGGACCTTGACGAATCCCATCTGCAGGTATCCTTTGACCGTTTTCTCAAGGTCTCGTGTGACAAAGCCTAAGTGGTTGAGTTTCATCGTGATTCACTCCTTTTCGCTCTGCGTATCACTTGTTGGTAAGAATGACCTTTATCTCCTCCGACTTGCCCGTGGCGAGCTCCTCGAAGATCTCAGGGCCTTTCGACATCGGCAGCTCCGAGGTGATGATCTGTTTGACGTTCACCTTGCCGTCGATGATGAGCTGAAGACCCTCCCTCATCTCACTCGTGTACATGTAGCTCCCCTGGAGCTTCAGCTCCTTGGCGACCGCGTGTTTGTACTCGATTTCGAAGGTGGGGGAGGCCAGCCCGATCATGACGATGGTTCCGCCGTTCCGCACAATGTCTATGCCGGTGTTGATGGTTGCGGCAACGCCGGCGGCATCGAAGACCACGTCCACGCCCACCCCGCCGGTCATCTTCTGCGTGACCTCCATGACGTTGTCGGCGGAGTTAACGGTGTCGGTTGCGCCGCACTTCTGCGCCATCTTGAGGCGTTTGTCCAGAAGATCAATGGCAATGATGCGCCGCGCACCGAACATCTTGACGCATATCGTCGTGAGCAAGCCGATAGGACCTGAGCCGAAAACGGCGACTGTCTTTCCGGTGAGATCTCCCGCATGCTTGGCCGCCCGGAGTGCGATCGAAAGCGGCTCCACCAGCGCGCACTCATTGAAGGACACGTGGTCGGGCAGACGCATGATCTTCTCTGCAGGTGCGATAACGTAGTCCGCCATCGCCCCGTTGTAGCTTCCCGCCTTCATGGTGGTGCCGATGATGAAGCGCTGGTCGCAGATATTGGTGAGCCCGTCGCGGCAATCCTGGCAGGTTCCGCAGTAGAGGTTGGTGACGACACCGACACGGTCCCCGACCGACAGTCCCTCGACACCCTGCCCGAGTCCTGCGATCTCTCCGGAGAACTCGTGCCCCATCACCAGCGGCGCCACCCGCATCGCCGAGCCGCCTTTGTATCCGGAAAGGTCTGATCCGCAAATCGAGACCGACCTGATCTTGACCAGAACCTCGCCCTTCTTCGGCTTCGGTGTTTCGATCTCTTCATAGCGGAGATCACGGGGTCCGTGGTACACCAGTGCTTTCATACCTTACTCCTGCCCAAACTCCGGTACGGCTCGATTCCGTGCGCGGCGAAGAACTCTATGCCGGTCTTTATCTCTTCTGGAAAATCCTTCCACACGGAAGCCTCGATGGAAATAATCCCTTTGTACGCGATCTTCTTCAGCGTGTTCAGGAACGGCGCGTAATCGAACCCGTCGTCAAGCCGGGGAATCAGTCGCTCCGGGAAGGTGGTCAACGGGTTGTCGATGTGCACGTGCTTTATGATGGGCTCGTACCGCTCTATCTCATCGAGCGGCCGGTTGAGCTCGACCATGTAGCGGTAATCGACGAAGGTCTTGAGGTTATGCCTGCCGTACTTCGCGACAAAGGTGGCCGCTTCCGGGAGGTTATTGACGATGTTCGACAGCCTCTCCCCCAGAGGTTCGATGAGGACCGTGATATTGTGCTCCGCGGTGATCTCGAGGAGCATCGTGAAAAACCGGTCGAATTTCTCCTGCGCACCCGCAATGTCCCCTTCAGCGGGGAGACTCCTCGCCTTTCCGTTTCCGAACACGAAATAGCGGGCACCCATTTCCGCGGTCCGGTCCGCCGCCTTCCGCAGATAGTCACGGTAGTAGGCGAGGTCAAACGACGGGTCGGCGATTCGGGACTCGAGCGGTATCGGATTGTCGAAGACTTCCGCCGGGATCCCGCAGGATTTGAGCCGCTTCAATGCCTTCCCGAAATCTGTATCATCGAATCCCATTATCTCCTTGACATGCAGCTCGGCGCAGTCATACCCGGCCGCAGCGATATCATCGAGATCCCTTATGAATCCGAAGCAACTCAACCGCATTTTCATCTGATGTAGCCAAATAGCCGCGGCAGGAAGAGACTTATCGGCGGAATGTAGGTCACCAGAAGCAGTACCACAACCTCAACAAGCAGGAAAGGCCAGATTGCTCGTACGAGCTTTTCAACCGTTATCTTCGCGATTCCGCACGCCACAAACAGACAGAGCCCCACGGGAGGCGTTATGAGTCCGATCATCAGGTTCAGAACAACAATCGCTCCGAGCATTACCGGACTGATGCCGAACGGAGCCGTCATGGTCATGAGAATGGGTACCGTGATAATCATTGCGGCGGTACCTTCCATGAACGTCCCGAAGAAGAGCAGCACTACATTGATCGCGAGGAGGAGCAGCAGCGGGCTGGTGAAGGTTTGCGCCACGAAACTGGTGATCGTCTGCGGGACCTGGGCCACGGTGAGCATCCAGTTGTACGCGCTCGAACACGCGATGACCAGAAAAACCACGCCGACGGTCTTGGCGGTGGAGATGAAGATCTCCATAATCTTCTTCAAGCTGATATTGCGGTAGACCAGCAGCCCGATCAGCAGCCCATACACCACCGCAATGCCCGACGCTTCGGTGGCCGTTACAACGCCGCCAAGAATGCCGCCCAGTATAATGAGCGGCATCATCAGCGGTACAAGCGCCGGCAAGAACGCCGCCAGAATCTCGCGGATGCTCGGCATACCCGATTTCTTCGGATAATTGCGCTTCCGCGCGATGAAGTAGGTCACTATCATCAGACCGAACCCCAGGAGCACACCGGGAACGAGACCTGCAAGGAAGAGTGCGGCAACGGAGGTCCCGCTCAGAAGCGAGAAGATGACCATAGGGATGCTCGGCGGAATGATCGGTCCGATGACTGAAGAGGAGGCGGTGACCGCCGCGCTGAAATCGGAGTCGTAGCCCTCCTTTTCCATCGCCGGGATGAGCATCGATCCTATTGCCGACGTGTCGGCAATAGCGGATCCGGTGATGCCGGCAAAGAACATGCTGGTGACAATATTCACATGCGCCAGTCCACCCTTCATGTGCCCTACGAGGGTGTCTGAAAAGGAGACCAGGCGCTTTGTGATACCGCCTGAGTTCATCAGCTCTCCGGCGAGGACAAAGAATGGAATCGCCATGAAAGGGAACGAATCCAGTCCGTTGAACATACGCTGCGCGATGACCTCCAGGGGAATGCCCCCCTGGACTACCAGGAAGGTGACCGACGCCGCGCCGAGGCTGAATGCGATCGGAACCCCTATGAGAAGACAGACTAGAAATATGCCGACGCTGATAAGCATAGCGCTCCTCTCTTTTGCGTTTCGGTATTCAGTCCTGTCGCGCCGCGATATCTTCGCGAACCATCGACACGGTTCGTCTAATTGCCTGCAAGAGCATTAGACATCCACCCGCCGTGACTGATGCCAGCGGAATCGCCATCGGAATGACAAGTGCTGCTGTTGTCTCGCCGGCGGATCCGACGATCTGTCGAACGGAGGTGACGATCAGAATCGCCAGAAATACGACAACGACGAGATCCGCCAGGTACCGGATCGCCCGGCGTGCCATCGGCGGCATCAGACCAACCACGAAGGTGATATTGACGTGATCGCGATCACGTGTCGCCAGGCTCATCCCGAAGAAACCAAGCCAGATCATGAGATAGCGCGATACTTCTTCAGACCAGGAAATCGAGTTATTGACGATATACCGGAAAAAGACGCTGACCGCCGTGTTCAGCACCATTACCGACAGGAACAGGTACACCATGCTGTTTGTCAGGGCATCAACTATCCGAAAGAACTTTCGCATGAACATTTGTTGCTCCTCCCGGGGGACTTCCGTTGTGGACCGGAGGTCGAACGCGGAGAAGGGAGGCAGACATCGCCCCCTCTTCCGCGCTACTAATTGACCGGTTACGTTACTGCGCGAGCTTCTGAGACTCCGCGGTTGCCTGCTTCACCGCGTTCATCTCTTCAGTGATCCACGACGGGTCGATCTGAGTCTTCAGCCAGTCGAGAACCGGCGGCTGGGTGGCATCCTTGAACTGGGCGATCTCGGAAGCAGAAGGTACGTAAACCTTCATGCCCGCAGACTGGAGCTGTCCAATCCCGACGGCCGACAACAGCTGCTGGACACCGCGCCCGACAGTTGCGCTGATTCGCGCCGAGTCGCTGACGATGTACTGCAGGTCGGGCGGAAGGGATTTGTAAAACTTTTCGTTGATTACAAACCAGTCGACGCCGTACACATGCTTGTCAAGCGTCAGGTATTTCTGCACTTCGGCAAACTTGGCAAACAGAATGGTCGAAACCGGATTTTCCTCACCATCGACGACGTGCGTCTGGAGAGCGGTATAGGTCTCGGGCCAGGCGATCGGGGTGGGGCTCGCGCCGAGTCCCTTCACCATGTTTGTATAGATGGGATCTTCCTGTACACGGATCTTCAAGCCTTTCATGTCGGCAGGCGATTTGATCTCGCGGACACTGTTGGTGAAGTTGCGAAAGCCGACTTCAGCAAACGCCAGGTTGCGCATGCCGGTCTCTTTCAGAAATGCATCCGAAAGCTTCTGGCCGAACGGTCCGTCAAGCACTTCCCATGCGATGTCGGCGGATGGGAAGACGTAGGGAATCGAGGTTACCATGGCGGGCTTGAAGAAGTTCGACATGACACCCGATGCGATGCCCGCCTGAATCGAGCCCTGTTTTACCGAAGCAACATATTCCTTCTCGCCGCCGAGTGCGCCGGCGCCATAGATCTCCACGTGGATTCGACCGTTGCTGCGTGCGTTTACCAGGTTCGCAAATGCGAGAGCCTGATCCTCTTTCCGCGACGTGTAGGGGTTAGTCGAGTCCGCGTGCGCAAGCTTGAGGATAATCGCTCCCGGCTGGGCGGACCCCGTCGTTGTCGGGGGCGGCTTTGGCGCCTCCTTCTGGCCGCCGGCCATCGCGGCCGCTGCAGCAAAAACCAAAATGGTCATGGTAGCGAAGATTTTTTTCATCTTCACGCCTCCTTCAAAGATTGTCTAAGTGAAGCAACGCTTCACAATCGCCCGATGGAACTACAGGTCGCACCTCCGCTCGCGCCGGCATATTGCCGCCTACGAAGGCCATGCAACCGTGTAGATGTGTCTGCCGCCCCGGTCGGGCCCTTTGAGCAGCAGATCAATCTCCTCCTGGCTCCTTTGCGTCATGTACTTGGCATCCGGCAGCACACCCGGGGGGAACTTCGCCCGGATATCGTCATGGAGCTTGACCATGTAGTCAAGGTAGTTCTCGATCGCCTTATAGGCCTTCTCCGCCTTCGCAAGCGACGGCTTGCCGAGCACTCCTTCCGGATACAGCGCAAACTCAACGCCGCCGCCGCCGACGTGGCTCTGGCCGGGTATGGGGTAGTTGTAGATATCACCGCCCTTGTCGATGTGCCCTTCCGGCAAAAAGCCCCAGGTCTTGGTGTCGACAGCGTTCTCCATCTGCACGAACTCCGGAAAGAGCGCGAGGCAGATCGAGTTTTCCGCTTCATCGCCGTGGCGGAACGGAGTCTCGAACGGCCCGCCGTGCGCCTTGTCCTTGAGTGCATCACCCATGATCTTCATAACGTCGAGAAAGATGATTACCGCGGGAACCTGGTATTTCTTGGCCCATTCCTGGATGGCCGACGGAATGATGTACTCCTGTCCATGGCTGCTCATAAGAATCTGCTTGCGAAATCCGGCATTCCAGTAGCCGGAGATCATCGAGCGGACAACCGCGGAGGTGACGTCATCAGGGATGGGAACGGTCCCGGTCTGGCCCAGGTGCGCGAACGGATGCGATGCGTACCACATTGGCTCGGCAACAGTGCAGCCTGTCTTCTGCGCGACCATTTCGCACATTCTCGTTACGATGAACACGTCCTCGCCGAAGGGCTGTGAGTCCCCGTGGTTCTCGGTTGATCCGAACGGAATGAGCAGGATGTCGTTTACCTTGAGGCGCTCCTCGACGTCCTTCTTCGTCATCGTCTGGTAGTAGATCTTGTCGGGTTTCTCCATGTGACCACCCTGTGGTGGGAATTTCCAGTTACTCATGATTTCTCCTGCTCCTTTCTCGTTCTGCGGATTATTTCCGGTGACTCTTAAGCTGCGGTGAGTAGATCCAGACGAATCTCAACACCTCATCGCCCGTATTCAGAATCTTGTGTTTACCGCCCGGCGGATTGTAGACGCATACGCCCGGTTCAATCGGTATTTCGCCGTCCTCGGTAACGAAGGTCCCCCGGCCGGACAGGAAGAGCATCACCTCCTCTTCGTCGCCGTGTTCGTGCTCCGGTACCATGCTCCCGGCGGCGGTCTCGTTGATCCCGACGGCAAGGTTCTTTGCTCCGACCGTCTTCTCAGAAACCAGCACCCACGATGTCCGGGGCGGATCCCGTCGTTCTCCCTTCACGTCCTTTATATGGACCGCAACAGTCTTTCCCATTGTCAGCTCCTTACCTCGAACAAGAGAAATGCTCCTAATCTGCGAGGGCGCCGCTCAGGCTTACCTGCAGGTGTCTATCGCGGAGAAGTCTTTCAAGTGCGTCGCCAACAGCGTCGTCCACTTCGATCCATTGATCTGCGGAACGCTCCTCCCGTTCGGCTTCTATCTCACCCGGAAGGTAGATTCTCCCTACCCCCTCTGCCCGGACCGATTCACGAATTGCGACGATATGCTCCCGAAGGAGCTGGTCGAACATTTCCAGCGGCATGAACCTGCTGATATCTATCGCCAGGCTCATAAGTCCCACACCGGTTGGTCTGATCGCCTGATGGAAAGTGCTGACCTCCCGTGCGTACTTCGATCCGGAAAGCAGCCCGCCTAGAAGATCGACGAAGAATGCGAGGGCGTATCCTTTTGGCCCGCCGATCGGCAGAAGCGTGCCGTTCAACGCCTTTTTCGGATCGTCCGTCGGCGATCCGTTCGAATCGAGCGCCCAGCCGAGCGGAATGGACTGGCCGAGCCTCGCCGCCCTCCGGATCTTTCCGCGCGCGACCACGCTCGTCGACATGTCGAGCACGACCGGATGTTTCGATCCCGACGGACAGGCGATTGAAAGCGGATTCGTTCCGAAGAAGGCTTCTGCGCCGCCCCAGGGCGCCATCGCAGGCGCGCTGTTGCACATGCAGATTCCGACCATGCCTTCGGAGGCTGCCATCACGGTGTAGAAAGCAAGCAGCCCCACGTGGTTGGTATTTCGCACGAGAGTTACGCCGGTCCCGTATTTCCTCGCATTGGCAATTGACCGCCGCATCGCCTCGGTAGCGGCAGTCTGGCCCAGGCCGTTGCCGCCGTCGAGATGCGCAGTCGCCTCCCGTTCGGATATCAGGGTTACCTTTGTTGGAACCTTGACCAGTCCCTTCTCAATGCGTTCGACGATCATCGGAAGGAAGTTGATTCCATGCGTCGAGATGCCGCGCAACTCCGCCTTCGCAAGATTCTCGGCGACAACCTGAGCCTCCGCCTCGTCTACGCCAACGGACGCCAGGACAGTTGTGACTACCTTTTTGAGGCTGGCAACGCTGATTTTCACTCTCTTGCCTCAACCAGACCGAGCGATTCGAATACCTTGTCCAGCCTGTTCAGCTCCACACTGCTCGTCCCGGAGGCCAGCGCCTCGGCTTTGTCCTTTTCCTTGTCGATGCGTTTCCGGGAAGCTTCGAGAACCCTCTCGATATCGGCTTTCGGAACCGCAACCATGCCGTCGTCGTCGCCGAGGATGAGGTCACCCGGGTTCACTACGATGTCGCCGAAGAGGATCGGATGGTTCACCGTTCCCAGCACGTTCTTCGTGGTGCCGCGGATACATGCGCCTCGACAGAAGACCGGAAATCCCATTTCCACGATTTCCCCGGTATCACGAACGCACCCGTTTATCGCAAGTCCGCCCAGTTTCCGCGCTATCGCGGACCCGGTCATCAGGCCACCCCAGTAACCTGCGTAGAAGTAGCCGTCAACCGAGGCGACGATCACGTCTCCTTCGCAGGCCACCTGCAGCGCCTTATGCAGCATCAGGTTGTCCTTCGGGTGACAGTGGACCGTCACCGCCGGCCCGAGGATCCGCATGCCTCTCGCGAGCGGACGAATCATCGGGTCGATGGAACCGAGACGGCCGGCAGCTTCGTAAACGGTGGCCACACCAATAGTTCTGAACTGATCGATGAGCTTCCTGTCCGGTCTTTCAATTTCTGTGTACACGTGCGTCATATTTCACTTCCTTACCGGTGTATTAAGCTCGTTGAGAAAAATATTCGCGTTGTGCAGATGCCGCTGCATCATGCGTTCCGCAAGGTCCGCGTCCCGCTCGCATATCGCGGCAAGAATCGCGGCATGTTCGCTGAGAATATCCTGATAACGGCGCGTGGCGAGATGCCGGCCGTAGAAGTTGCGAATCCTCGTTATTCGATCTACGAGACCGGAATAGATGTCGAGGAGCGTCTGATTCTGAAGGGACCGTAGAATGGACAGGTGCACGTCTTCCCATTTGCCCCACTCATCGACGAGCGCCGAGACAGTATCGCTGCTGCTCATCAGTCTTCGGTCTTCCGCCAATTCGCGTAATAGCTCTTCGTTGCCACCGAGTGCGGCAGCTCGACGCGCCGCCCCCGATTCAAGAATCTCCCTGATCTGGAAAACGTCGTTCACTTCCTGTGACGTGATGTGGGATACCGTCGATCCCCGCGCCGGGATGTTTTCGACGAGGCCGTCGCGTTCGAGCTGCCGAAGCGCCTCGCGAACAGGTGTCTTGCTCATGCCCAGCTCGCGCGCCAGATCCGCTTCATTGATGGGAAAACCGGGAGGCATGTCGAGCGCGATTATTCGTCTCTTGAGGATCTCGTAGACTTTTGTCTTCTTGTTTCCGTTCATACTTTCGCGCAGGGTCCTTCTTACGGTGGCGCCACAAGATTATTTCCTAATTATAATCTAGTTATTCCAGTTGTCAAGAAAAACCTGGTCTTGCCGGTGTGGGCAACTTCGCGCTGTCGTGCCCATTGACGCTGGCAGCAATTCCGCAAGGTGAGACAGATTGAGAATTGGTGGATGACAGTTGCCAGAGAGAGCGTGCAGATCAGGAGGATACAGCGGGAACACTCGGGGCCGGGCCGAAATCCCGGCCGCCGGAGCTTATCGCCATTTGTGGCGCGCCGGGAGCGGACACGCCGTCAACAGTATTGGCCGCAGTCTCCTAAAGGAACGAACGAAATGGCAGATCATCTTCACTGCAAAACGCGTCATCGAAGCCGCGCGGGTAGTGATATTCCATCTTTTCCGAGTCCGCCGGATAGATGAACTTGCCGCCCACCTGCCAGATGAAGGGTGTGAATCCGTACTGAAGTCGTCGCCGCTTCATCTCCCACAGCACCAGGATCTCGCGCGGATCCGCCTGGAAATTTGACCAGATGTCGTGGTGAATGGGAATGACCACCTTCGCCTTGAGCGCTTCTGCAAAGCGGAGGATATCGACGGAGGTCATCTTGTCGGTGATTCCGCGCGGGTTTTCTCCAAAGGATCCTAGCGCGACGTCGATGCTGTGGTCGTTGCCATGCTTCGCGAAGTAGTTCGAATAGTGCGAATCGCCGCTGTGATAGAGGCTGCCGCCTGGAGTCTTCACCAGGTAGTTTACCGCACGCTGGTCCATGTCCTGCGGCATCCTGTTCTTGAGGCTGACATCCGCAGGCGCTGTAACAAGGGCTGTCCTATCAAAGGAGTCGAGGACAACAATCTCGATATCCTTGATCCGGATGGTATCTCCAGGGCGAACCGCTCTGCATCTGTCTGCGGGAACTCCCCAGCTTTTCCACAGCTCCACGCAGGCAGCGGGCCCAATGAAGGGAACGTCCGGGTCGCAGTTCTTGAGCACTGCGGCCGCAACGTTGATATCGATGTGGTCACCGTGGTCGTGAGTGGCGAGGACCGCATCGAGATTCTTGACGGCGAAGGGGTCGAGTACGAAAGGAGACACCCTGAGGTTGGGCTGGAGTTTCTTCACCCCGGCCATTCGCTGCATCTGGTGGTGCGGCGTCATCAGTGGATTTGACTTCGTCCTCTTCCCGCTCCCGACCCAGAAATCGATGACGAGGTTCGCGGCACCCTCGGATTTCACCCAGATGCCCGTGCAGCCAAGCCACCACATGGCGAAGGTCCCGGGCGTCACCACCTCCTGGTCGATCTCTTCGTTGAGCCAGCTTCCCCACTCGGGGAAGGTTTTCAGAATCCAGGTATCTCTTGTAATCTCTTCGATCTTGCTCATCTTGCTGCTCCTTTCTTCGCTCACGTCCGGCGGCTCAACGCCTGCAGAGGTATCCGCCCTGTTCCATCTTCTCGGTTATCCATTTTTTCGCCCGTTTGATCTCGGAGACCGCGTCGGCCGCCTTTTCCGTCCACATTTCGATCGTGAACGGGCCACGGTAGCCGAGTTTCGCAAGTCGCCGGAAGATGGAAACGAAATCGACGCAACCCTGCCCGAACGCAACTTCCTTGAACTGTCCGGGGAACGACGCGGTGACTGCAATGGTTTCCTTCAGGTGAATGGCGACCACTTGATCGATCGCAAGCTCGAGCTCCTCTGCTACGTCGTTTCCCCAGGCACTGAGGTTCCCGACATCAGGGTAAACCCGCAGCCACGGCGACTTGATGTGCTTCTCGATATTGAGGTACTTCACAATCGAGCTAATGAGCGGATGGTCCATGATTTCGATGGCGAGCATGACCTGTTCCCGCGACGCCATTTCGAGTCCTGCGCGGAGGCCGTCGATAAACCAGGCGCGTGTCTGCTCATCTCCTTCCTCGTAGTAGACATCGTACCCGGCAAGTTGCACCGTCCGGATTCCCACGTCGACCGAAAAATGAATTGCATCTTCCAGAATCTTCAGCGCCTTGTTCCGGATCGCCGGATCATGGCTGCCGAGCGGAAACCGCCGATGGCCGCTCAGGCACATTGACGGTACGGCAACACCGGTGGTCGCCACGGCTTCGCGGAGCTGCCGCTTTTCGCCCTTCGACCAGCCAAGACGTGCGAGCCGATCATCGGTCTCGTCGATTGAGATCTCGACAAACCGGAACCCGAGTGTTCCGGCAAGCTCGAGGCGCCGATGCCAGTCAATGCCGGCGGGCAGCGCCTTCTCATACAGCCCGAGCATCAATTCTCGCTCGGTGAGCGCCGCGCCGACCCGGGGCACCGACAGCGAAAGGTCGGTCATGGCCATTCCTGTTCGATCGCGGCGCGAAATTCCTTCGCCGCCTTCACGGGACTTTCCGCGCCGTAAAGCGATCGGCCCGAGATGAAGCACTTTACGGGGATGCCGGTGAAGCGTCCCAGATCCTGGGGAACAAGTCCGCCTGTTACCGACACCGCGAATCCGCGCTCCGCCAGTCGACGGATCTTCGCGATATCTTCATCGTCCCACCCCTTGCCGGCGGCTTGAGCGTCGCGGCCACGATGATAGATCACCTGGGTGAGCCCCATCTTCTGCCAGTCAGCCGCCTGCCCGAATGTCCACTCGCCGTAGAGCTCCACCTGGATATCACCGCCGTATTTCCTGGCAACTTTCAATGCGGCTTCCATGGTCGCATACGGTGCACAGCAGATAACGGTCATCCAGGTCGCGCCTCGCGAGAATGACATCTCGGCAAGTGTCGAGCCGGCGTCGGCGGCTTTGAGATCAGCGAGCACGATGTGCTCAGGATGCTCGTCCCGCAGCGCTTTCACAGCCTTTGCGCCCTCCGCGAAGCAAAGGATCGTTCCCGCCTCTAGCACATCGACATGCGGAGCGAGAATGCGGGCCGCTTCGAGCGCAGAAGCGAGCTCCAGTTGATCGAGTGCCACTTGAAGCATCGGCCTATCCATATCAGTTCCTCCAACGTCGTCCCGGATCTGCTGACGAGACTATCCCTTCACAGCGCCTGCCGTGAGCCCGGCGATAAGGCTTCGAGCGGCAGTGAAGGTGAAAATGAATGCAGGAATAGCAATTATCGTCGCGATCGCAGTTATTTTGCCCCACTCGGTCCCAGTGTCGGTTATGTAGAGCGACACGGCGACTGGGAGCGTCCGCGTGTTGCGGTTTGTCAGCACCAGGCTCAAAATAAACTCGTTCCACGAAAGGCGGAATGAGAAGATGCTCGCCACGGCTATACCCGGCGTGGTGAGCGGAAGCACTATTTTCAGAAAGACCGAAAACGGTGAGCACCCGTCCAGGAACGCTGATTCGTCGAGCTCGTAGGGCAGCTCCATCATGAACGTGCGCAGTATCCAGATGGCGAACGGAAGATTCAGCGCCGTATAGACGATGAACAGCGAAACCAGTCCGTTCGACAGCCGGATGGAGTTGAAGAAGACGTACACCGGGACTACGAGTATCACCGGCGGAATCATGCGCAGGAACAGCGTCGCGCCAAGCACCCCGCGCTTTCCGTGAAACCTGTTCTTCGCGAGCGGGTAAGCCGCAAGGGCAGCAACGAATACGCTGGTGGCGGTGGAGCTCACCGCCACGATAAGGCTGTTCACGAAATAGCGAAAGAATCCAGCCTTTTCCAGAACCGCTACGTAGTTCTCGAAGGTCGGAATGAACAGCCACTTCGGCGGCACGGTGAATGCGTCGACCTCGAGCTTGAGCGAGGTCGTGACCATTTCGTAGACCGGGAAAAGACAGACCGCCGTCGCAACGATTACCAGCGTAAACCGGATAGCCGACGACAGCACCGACCGAGCCTTCTGTGTCATGGTCTACCTCCTCACCTTCGCTCGCGCTTGAGATCACGCCACATGATGGGAATCGACAGAATGGCGATGAGCAGAAGCAACACGACGGCGATAGCCGACGAGAGTCCGAGCCGTGAATCCACAAATGCCGTCTTGTACAGGTGCAGGGAGAGCACCTCCGTCGATACGCCCGGTCCGCCGTAGGAGAGATTGTAGATCACCTCGAGGCTCCGGAACGCGTCGATGAGCCGGAGGATCGCGGTGGCACCGAGCACCGACGCGATGGACGGCAGCTTCACGAAGAACAGGTTCTGGAAGTAGTTTGCACCGTCGACGACTGAGGCTTCGGTGAGATCCTTCGGAATCCCCGCCAGACCCGCGAGAACGAGCAGAAATACGAACGGCGTCCACTGCCACACGTCCGCGATGATTATCGCGGGCAGAGCCACGGCGGGGTCAGCAAGCCACTCGATCGGCTTCACGCCGAGAAGGCCGAGCAGATAGTTGATGACTCCGTACGAGGTGTTGTAGAGGAACTTCCACACGATCCCGACGACGACCGGCGCGATCATGATCGGCAGGACGAAGATTGTCCGGAAGAAGCGCACCCCCGTCACGCCCCGCTCGAGCAGGAGTGCGAAGGCGGTGCCCAGCACCATTTCGATGGCGACGACACTCAGGGTGAAAACAAGCGTCACCCTGATGCTGATGAGGAAATTCTGGTCCCTGAAAAGTTCCGCGAAATTGCCAAAGCCAAGCGGAACCGGCTGCTTGGTAAAATCGCGCAAATTCCAGTCGAAAAAGCTGATCCGGAGCCCGGAATAGATGGGAACAAACAGAGCGATCAGCACGATCAACGTCGCCGGCAGCAGGAAGAGGTACGAGCTTCGAGTTCGGATCGATTCGATTGTCCGCATAGAGCGTTCCATTAAGGTTACGAGCGCACCCCGCGGCCGTTCCGGCCGCGGGAACTCTCGAGAATAACCTGTTACTTGATATACCCGTACTTGACCATGAGGTCGCGCTCCGGGCCCATGATTCCCTGCATGGCCTCTTCGGGCGTTTTCGCGCCGGTAAGCACCTGGTTCACGGCGATACCGAGAATGTTCTCGATTTCGTTGAACTGAGGAATAATCGGTCGCCAATCCGCGTTGATGTAAGGGATGGTCTTTGCAAGGATCTTGTACTCAGGGTACTTTGCCTGGAGCTCCGGATCTTCGAGCGTCGACTTACGGAAGGGAGCACCTCCGTTGAGCATGATCTGCTTGGCAACGTCCTTGCTTGTCAGCCACATCATGAACAGGAAGGCGGCCTTTGGGTTCTTTGCGTTGGTCGGAATGCCGATGGCGAATCCGCCCATCTCCGTCGAGATGACCTTGCCCTTGGGATGCATCGCGTATCCGAGCTTGTCGTAAACCTTGGACTTGGACGGGTCACGGGCGAGCGGCGCAAAGACCGAGGCATCCAGGTACATCGCTGCACTGCCCTGAAGAAATGACTGGAACTCGCCGTCCTGGTCGAATCCGCTCATTCCCGGAGGGCCGTACTGCTGCATTTCCTTCATGAACTTCAGGGTTGCGATGTTTTCGGGGCTGGTGAACTCCGGCTCCCACTTGTCGTTGAACCATTTGCCTCCCATCGGATTCTCATGGAGCAGGAATGCGTGTGCCGCCTGGTGGCCGGCCTGTCCACGCATGGTGAATCCGTAGATCCCGTTCCCCTTCTCCTTTTCGGTGATGAACTTGGCAGTCTGTACGAGCTCACCGTAGGTGGTAGGGACCTTGAGGTTATACTTGTCGAAGATGTCCTTGCGGTAGATCAGCATGCTGGTCTCGGTACCGAAGGGCAATGCGTAGAGTTTGGAACCGGGGCCGCCAAGATAGATCTTCGCGCCGCCAACTGCACCCGCGCCCTCGACGTACTTGGGAATGAGATCGGCGAAATCGTAATCGGGCGGAACAAGATTCGGATCGTTGAGCATCGGATCGAGCGGCTGCACCAGTTTGGAGTTGGCAAGCTCGGCCTTCCAGGCGTTGATGATGGTAATGAGGTCGTAGTCGCCCTGCCCCTGCGGCTTGCTCATCTCGAGCAGCTCCTTGTCGTGCATCTTGATGTACTGCAACTGGTCGAGCTCTACTTTGATACCGGTGAGCTTCTCGAACTCCGGTATAAGCGGTACAGCAGCGTTGTAGTGCTGGTGATTCGGGAAACAGACGACAATGGTAGTACCGGAGAACCGCTTCCAGTTGAATCCCTGCGCTGCGGTCCCCTGGCCCGAGGTTCCGGACGGCGCTTCCTTGCCCCCGCTCGCCCAGCCGAAGACTGCGGCCAGAAGCAGCATAGCGACGGCCAAACCCCTTGTGCGAAGTTTCATGACATACCTCCTGGGTAGTGGTTGTTGCCCGGCATAAGCAGGGCAATACATCGGTAGTAGTTCGTGATTCTCGAATCCTACCATGGATTCAGTCAAAACGCAAGAAGAATAATTTTCGTTTTGATTTAAATTATCGCAAAGATCGGTATAGTGTCGATTCTGTGATTGATTTGTTCGTTTTAACCGATGTGGCGCGCAGAGACTCCATATTGCGCCGCGGCCCCTCGATCCCGGGGAGGGACGCAGGGACCCAGGCGGATGAGCGGCTTAAACGAGGTAAGCGGTAATACCCATCGACTCGAGTTCGTTCGCAAACCGTTCGGGGCACTTGTCGTCGGTTACTACAATGTCGATCTGGTCGAGTGAAGCGGACACAAAATTTGCGATTCGATCCATCTTGGAGTTGTCTGCCAGAACGATAACCTTGCCGTGCGTGTTCTCGATCATCGCCTGGTTGACCGCGCACTCCTGGTAGACTGTCGTGGTAAGGCCCCGCTCAAGGCTGAGCCCGTTAGTTCCGAGGATCGTATTGCTGCTGTAGATGTCACGAAGTGTGTTGATAGCGAACTCTCCGACGAACGATCGCGATTGCTCGCGGTACTCTCCTCCGAGGATCATCAGCTCGACCAAGGGGTCAAGCCGGCTCTCGATCGCGGCGGCGTTGTTCGTGATAACCCGCACACGCTTTCCGCGAAGCGCTCGGAGGAAGAGGGCGACTGTTGAACCGCTATTCGTGAAAACAATCTCGTCGTCGGAGATCAACTCCGCCGCCTTCCGGGCTATCCGCTCTTTCTCGGCGATGTTGACGACATCCTTTTCGGTGAAATCCCTCTCCGGGATGCCGGCAGGCTGGTCTTTTGGGCCGGTGGCGCCGCCGTGCGTTCGCACGAGGAATCCGCGGGCGTTCAGGTAGTCCAGGTCTCGCCGCACCGTGACCACCGATACGTCGAGAACGTCGCTCAGCTCATCAACTCTCACCACGCCACGTTTCTTCAACAAGTCGAGAATCTGCATATGCCTGTTGTACGAGATTGAGCTGGATGCCATGTCTTCTCCCTCGGTAGTCACACTATAATGCGTTTTCACGGCTGTGGGCAAGTGTTTCTTGACCGTTTCATGCGAGAATCACTTTCTATTTGTTCCTTTTGATCGTATGATGGCAACACGAGGCAAGAAATGACGAAAGGTATAGTGACGGTGGATATCGGAACGACCAGCATCAGGGCAGTCCTCTTCGACGAAGACGGGCGATCGCGCTACGTGAGCCAGCGGGATAATCCGCCGCACTACTTCCCTGACGGAAGAGTCGAGCAGTCGCCGAACACCTGGAAGAAGTTCCTCTTCGAGCTGCTCGCCGATTGCGCGAATGCCGCGGAAGCGTTTCGGCTCGATCTTTCGGCGGTCTCCGTCACCGCGCAGCGGTCCTCGGTCATCCCCGTCGATGCGGCCGGCGAACCGCTTCACGATGCAATCATGTGGCAAGATCAGCGGACGGACCGCATGTGCCGCGACATGCAGGAACACACTGCCGCAGTATTCCAAAAGACCGGTCTGCGCATATCATCGGTGTTCTCGGCGCCGAAGATGCGCTGGTTCAGAGAAGAGCGGCCGGAAATCTACCGACGCGCTCACAAGCTGGCAGGAATCCAGGACTACGTTCTTTACCTGTTGACCGGAACTTTTCGCACCGACCATTCGCTCGCGAGCAGGACGGGCCTTTTCAATCTCGAAACGCGCGACTGGGACGACGATCTCATCAAGCTCTACGGACTCGATCGGCACTTGCTGTGCGATCTGATCGAACCCGGCTCAATAGTCGGAACACTACAGCGGGCGGTGGCCAATGTATCTCAACTTCCGGCGGGAATTCCGGTCATTTCGGCCGGGGGTGATCAGTCGTGCGCTGCGCTCGGAATGGGTCTCCTCGAACCGGGAGACCTGGTGGTGAACACCGGAACCGGAGGATACGTGCTCCGTTATTCCGCCCAACCGGTGCTCGACAGGCACATGCGCCTCTTCTGTGGCGCGGCGGCAGTGCCGGACGCTTACGTGCTGGAAGCTGGGCTGCTCGCTTCGGGTACGATATATCGCTGGTTCGCGGATCAGTTCTACCCCGCCAGGATGGATGCAAGATCCGACCGTTTCGCCGACGTGAATGCGGACGCCGCCGCGTCACCGCCAGGCGCAAATGGCGTTCTGCTTCTCCCTCATTTCAAGGGAGCCGGCGCGCCGCACTGGAACCCGAATGCCCGCGGGCTATTCTATAACCTCACGTTGGGGACCACCCGGAGAGACATGGCACGCGCCATTCTCGAAGGACTGGCAGCCGAGACGGCGGAGAATATCGCGGTCATGGAACAGCTTTCCGGCGAAACGGGAGTCATCCGAAGCGCCGGAGGGCTGGCAAAGAATCGCCTCTATAACCAGATCCAGGCGGACTTGTTCGGAAAGACCGTTATCCGACCCCCGGAAAGTGAGGCAACTGCGCTCGGAGCGTGGATGTCGGCCGCGCGAACTGTCGGACTCTTTGCGACGTTCGCGGACGCCTACCGTTTGGCCACCGAAGGACAAGCCCCGGAAACCTACATTCCCGACGCGCAGAATCACGCTATCTACCGCAGTCTGGCTGATCGAAGTAATCGTATCTACCGGGCACTCAGCGACAGCGGGATCTATGACCAGGCACCGTGAATACAGCGGAAGGGGCGTACGATAGCGGGTCGACCTGCAGGAACCATCGGCCCGGGAGACCTGGCGGCATGACGGCTAGAAGATGAGTTTTACGGCGGCTGCGGCTGTGGCGCAAATGATGATGATACGGTAGGGCTTTTCGGGAATGCGTCGGACCATGGTGACGCCCAGCAGGGCACCGGCGATGATTACCGGTGTCATGATCAAATCGAGCGCGAGCGGCCCGGCGGAGATTGTGTGCCACACGAAAATATGGAACGGAAGCTTCATTACGTTGACGATGAAGAAGAACCACGCGGCGGTTCCGATGAAAGAGTTCTTCGGGAGCTTCATGGAGAGCAGGTAGAGCGACATGATGGCGAACGCTACGTTTCCAACCATGGAGGTGAAGCCGCTCGCTATGCCGAGCAGGGCCCCCATCCACCAGGTTTCCGGCACCTGTATAGGTTTTCCCCGGATCTCCTGGACGACCATCAGCACCACGCCCGCGATGATCACAACCGCGAGAAGCTGGCGGAACTGCAGCTCGGAAATATGTTTGCCGACGAGAACACCGAGAACGATCCCGGCGAGAGACCACGGCAGCAGCTTCACCAGATAACGCCACTGCGCATGCTGGTGATAGTAGGTGACTGCATAGACATCACCCACCAGAAACATAAGGAGGATCACCCCGGTGGAATCCCTGCCGCCGAAAACGGCCGCCATGAGCGGCACGGTCAACATGGCGACACCGTTCAGACCGGTCTTGTTGATCCCGATGAGAAGTGCGCAAGCCGCGACGATCAGCCATCCGGCAGTGGTAAGGTGAAAGGATTGCAGCGCGGCGACCACGGACCGAATTTCCCTCTATTCCTCAGCCCTCGCCCTTGAGCTTCTCAGGCGTGGTCTCGCCGAGCATCAATTTGACGATGTTCTTGTAACCGACAGCCCGGAACTTCCTGAAAAAGGCCGAAAACATCCCGTACGCATCGGGATACAGCTCCTTCAGGCGCTTCAGCTCCTCATCGACCGAACGCAGCTCTTCGAGTGACGCAAGTGCCGGCATGGTTCCTCCTTCGAAAAAAAAACGGGGCCTGCGCCTCGAACGAGTCACAGCCGACTTATCCGCCGGCTGCAATCCGTTCGCTGCGTGCCCCGTCCCTGCGACGACGCGACGAACCGGTTACGCTTCTGCAGGTTCTGGTGCTGGTGCGGCAGAAGCTGCGGGTGCGGCGGCGGCAGCAGCAGCGGACTCTTTCTTCCTGCCATGAGCAAGCGCGGCCCTGCACGGCTTGCAGATGTTTACCTTCTTTTCGCCGATCTGGTGCTCATACATCACTTTGATTCCGGACCGTTTGCAGACCGGGCAGGTTCCCCGTGACTGGTTCACCGTGCTGCGAATTCCTGCTCCCCTGTGGGCCTTAGACATACTATCTCCTCATGCTGTGTGCATTAACAAACAATGTTGCGTTTCGGTCGACTATAGCGGC
>CAZNYW010000031.1:21389-49871 GCA_964577375.1 uncultured Spirochaetales bacterium
ATGACCGTGGGGGTGGATTACCGGCCCTTGGCGCGGACGTCAAGGCCCGGGCATCAAGCCGGAGCGTGCCGCGCCAGTGCGAAACAGGGCCGAACGGTAAGTAAGGTCCTTGTTTCGCACGTCGGCAGGCGCGGGCTGCAGGCGCGCCTGCGGTGGCTACTGCTTCACCTGCGGGTTCGAGAGTATGAACTCTACGCGGCGGTCCTTCCAGCGGTTCTGCAGGTCGCTGAAGGGCACGATCGGATTGCTCTTTCCGAGACCCTCTATGGTCATCCGGCTGCGGTCGACCCCGAGGATGGCAAGCGCCTTCATCACCTCGTACGCGCGGGCCCGGGAGAGCGGAATCAGCGTTTCCGTCTGCTCCTCATCCGACAGTTTTGCATTGTACCAGAGGACGCTTACGGCGTTGCCCTGGATGAGGATGTCGTACTTCGCGTAGCGGTTCAGGATCTTCGCCAGCCTGCGCAGCGTTTCCAGATTCTTCTCGAGCAGCTGCGGATCAACGAGGAACATGTCCGAAGTGTTCGGGCCGAAGTAGATGCTCGGCACGCGGATCCGGTACTTGTCGCCCTCCTTGATCACCAGGATGTCCACTGCCACGGTGGCGCTGCCGGTTCCGGTGACCGAATAGTCGTCGACGACGGTCAGCACCGCGCTGTAATCGAGGCCTGACTGCACGAGCTCACCGCTGCGCGACTTGCCGTCCCAGGTAATCGACGGCGGCGGGGTCCCCGCACCGTCGAACTTGATGAAGCTGTTGCCCATCGGGTCGATGATGTCGAGCGTCCACGACTTGATGTTCGCAAGTGCGCTCGCCGCGCTCATCGAAATGGTCACCGTGTCGTTTATGCCGTCCCCATCAGGAGAGAAGGGTGACGGGCTGACGCCGACGTTGATCGTGGGCGCCGTAGTGTCGACCACGAAGGACTTCTTGGAGTCCGACTGGGCGGTGAGGCCGTTCGAGTAGGTGGCGGTGAGCCGCGCATGGTAGGTGCCGTCCACAACGAAGCCGAGGTCGGACTTGCCGTCCCAGGTGAGCGTCGCGGGAAGCGCGGAGGCGCCCTTCACGGTACGGACGACGCCCTTCTGATCGTTGACGAACTGGACCATCCACGAAGAGAGTCCCTCGGTCTTGTTGACCGAGAGGTTGAAGGTCAGCGTGTCCATGACGCCGTCGCCGTTGGGCGAGAGTCCGCCGGCGGTCGGCTCGATGTCGACCTGACTGGCAAGCGTCTTCACGGTTATCGGCGAAGAGGTCGCGGTCTCGTCGTTTCCGTTTTCATAGATGACCTCGAGCTTCGCAGAATAGGTGCCGTCGGGTACCGGGGTTCCGGCGTTTGTCTTGCCGTCCCAGGTCACGCCGCTCAGCGCCGACTGCGAGGTCTTGGTGTAGACGCGCTGTCCGCTGCTGTCGCTGATGGTGAGGACATAGCTTTTCACGAAGTCTTTCACCTTCAGGTCGGTATTGATCGTGACGGTGGATGTCTCAACCGGACCGTTCCGGGTGAGCGTATCTCCGGAGAGGGAGACGCTCACGGGCGTCGGGCCGGTGAGTTTGCCGATGGTGACGTGGTTCGATTCTCCGCGGTTTCCTGCAGCGTCGGTTCCGTAGACGTAGATGGTGTACTTGCCGTCAGGGAGCTCGTTGCCGTTCAGATCCTTGCCGTTCCAGGCGTAGGGAAAATCGTTCTGGGTGACGCCGGCCTGGGAAGCGGAAATCTCCGCGGTGCCGATCGGCGACTGCACCACGCCGGTCCAGTCCACGCTCCAGTCCGCCTGGAGGTTGACGGTGGTTGTGGGACCATTTTTGCCGCCGAAGACCTGGGGATTCACCGAGATGGTCGCCTGAGGCGCCTTGGTGTCTATCGTGATATCGTAGGGCTCCGCCTGCGTGATGTTGCCGTTCTGATAGGTGCCCGAAAGCACGGCGGTGTATTTGCCGTCGGGAAGCGCGAGTCCGTCGTTGTCCTTGCCGTCGAAGGTAATGGAGGCCGGCGGATTGCCCTTTCCGCTGAACGAGCGCAGCACACGGTCAGGCCGCGCGCTCGAGGAAATCTCGATCTTCCACTCCATGAGCCCGACCGGGTCGGTGACCGTGGGAAGCAGGTTGGTGCTGTCCTTGACTCCGTCGCCGTTCGGCGAGAAGGCGGGATTGTCCGCCTTCAGGCTCATTTTGCCCGCCTTCTTCGAGACGGTAATGGTTACCGGCGTCGATTGCGCCGTGTTGCCCGCGCGGTCCTTGCCGACCAGTGTATAGGTGTAGTCACCGTCGGGAACTACGTTGCCTGAATTGTCCTTTCCGTCCCAGCTGAAATCGACCGGAGAGCTGTCGTCTTCAGGTTTCTGGGCGGTGGGCTTCGCCGGATCGTATTGAACCGGATTGTCCCACTTGTATTCGCGAACCACCTGGCCCGAGCTGTCCTTGAACAGGCCGTGCCAGGATACCTCGCGGGAGCCGCTCTGCTTGATCGGAACCGTGTCACGGATACCGTCGCCGTTTGGAGAGAAGATGTTGTAAGCCGGTGTAACCGCCCCGATGGTGGGAGCGGTGTTGTCGACGGTGACCGCGAAGGGAGGAGACTTGTCGGTTGTTCCTGAGTCATCGGTAATGGACAGCTGATAGAGGTAGTCGCCGTCGGGAACCGGGTTGCCGTTGTTGTCGACTCCCGGCCAGCTGAGATCCTGAATCGTCTTGATCGGTATCTGGGGCTTCTCTCCGACGTTGAACAGGTTGCCGAAAAAGCCCCGGCTCTGCGTCTGGGTCTCCGACTTCGTCCATACCACGTTGCCCTGGGTGTCGTACACGTTGAACGAGTAGCTCTTGATGACTTTACCAGGACCGGGAACGATGTCGGATTGCAGCTTAAGGCTGGTGTTGCCCGACTGCGGATTCTTCGGCGCAATGTAGACTCGTGGTGTCTTGGAAACGTTGAGCTGCGTCGGTTTTTCCTGACCGCCGCCTGCAAAAGCGTACGCACCCAGAAACCCAAAAATCAGAATAGTGAACAGTGCCCTCGATAGACCCGTGCGGTTCATAGTCCCCCCAAGCAGTCACGGAAAGTTTGCTATGTCTGGCTCAATTATCCCTTTAAGCATAGCACGACAGCCCGGAAATGGAAATGCGCCTCCGGAAAAAGTGGGCTTTGGAGCCCGTCCGGAACAGTAATGGCGACCGGAACGGGCATCATTACATATATGTAGATAATGTAAAATCAACCAACAATTTCGTGTGATGGCATTTTTTGCGGTTGACGCGCCGTGTAAGTAGCCATATTCTTACATAGACAGTCAGCAATACATACACGAACGGGCTGTCGGAGGTTCGATGGTTACAGTCGAGAACGTTGTGAAGCACTTCGGCGGAATTGCTGCGGTAGACGGCTGCAGCTTCGAGATCCCGCCCGGATCGATCACCGGCCTCATCGGCCCCAACGGCGCCGGCAAGTCCACGCTCTTCAATATCATTGCCGGATTTACCAAACCGGACGCGGGAAAGATCACCGTCGACGGACACAACGTTACCGGCATGTCGCCGCACCGGCTGTTTCATCGCGGCGTGGTCCGCACCTTTCAGATCCCTCACGAGTTCGACCGCATGACGGTCCTCGAGAATCTCATGGTTGTACCGTCGAGACAGCTCGGCGAACAGATACTTGCTTCGCTCTTCACCTTTCAGCTGGTCAAGAAACAGGAGCTCGAGCTGCGCAAGCGCGCGGAGGAGGTGCTCGAGTTTGTGAGCCTTCACCGGCTGCGCAATGAGCTCGCCGGCAATCTCTCCGGCGGGCAGAAGAAGCTGCTGGAGCTTGCCCGCACCATGATGACCAATCCCCGCGTGGTACTGCTCGACGAGCCGGGCGCCGGCGTGAATCGCACCCTTCTGCAGAAGCTGGCAGAAGACATCATGCGGCTGAACCGCGAGTACGGTTACACCTTCTGCGTCATCGAGCACGACATGGACCTGGTAACGAAGCTGTGCGATCCGGTGGTCGTGATGGCCGAGGGCCGCGTCCTCGCAAAGGGCGGCATGGAGCATATCCGCAGCGACGAAAGGGTCCGCGAAGCGTATCTCGGAGGCAATATCTAAGGAGGCGACTTTTTGGGAGCTTTGCTCGACGCCAGAGATGTGCACGGCGGCTACGGTGCCGTAGATGTTCTTCACGGCGTCAACCTTCGCGTGGACGAGGGTGAGTTCGTATCGATCGTAGGCCCGAACGGGGCTGGAAAATCAACGGCGATGAAATCGCTGTTCGGGCTCATCACCATCCGCGCCGGCAGCATCGGATTCAACGGTGAGAACATCACCGGGCTCCGGCCCGATCAGGTAGTCCGAAAAGGGATCTGCTACGTTCCGCAGGAGGCAAACGTTTTTCCCTCGCTCAGCGTCCGGGAAAATCTCGAGATGGGCGCCTTTATCCGAAACGACGACATCTCGGCCGATATCGAACACGTCTACAATCTGTTTCCCATTCTCAGAGAACGGCGCCGCCAGGCGGTGGGCACGATGTCGGGCGGACAGCGCCAGATGGTGGCGATGGGCAGGGCGCTTATGCTCAACCCCCGCCTGCTCATGCTCGATGAGCCCTCTGCAGGACTCTCGCCGGCGCTCATCGACGTGATCTTCGAGAAAATTCAGGAAATCAATTCGAGCGGCGTCAGCATCCTTCTCGTCGAACAGAACGCGCGACAGGCGCTTCAGATATCTCATCGCGGATACGTTCTCGTAATGGGAACAAACCGGTTCGAGGACTCCGGTCCTAACCTGGTAAGTAATAAAGAGGTTGCCGAAATGTTTCTTGGTGGCTGAAGAGAGGTAATTTGCTTAACGTCGTACAACTTGTGATCTACGGCATCGTCCTGGGCAGCATTATCTCGCTCGGGGCGATAGGTGTTTCGCTGATCTACGGGATCCTTGGTTTTTCGCACTTTGCTCACGGCGACATGATGACGATCGGTGCCTACGTCGGGCTCTTCGGGATCGTCACGCTGCGGCTGCCGCTGCCGCTCACGCTCCTGCTCGCTGCGGCGGCCACGGCGGCGCTGGCACTTGTAATCGACAGGCTCATATACAGCAAACTGAGAAAGGCAACGCCCATCATCATGCTCATCAGCACGATAGGTGTCTCCTTCATGCTGCAGAGCCTCGCGCAAATCGTCTGGGGCCCGGACAACGAGGTCTACAAGTCGGGAATCGTTCTCCCCTACAAGTTCTTCGGGCTGCGGATACAGCCGGTCGAGGTCACCATCATCGTCGGGTCGATTCTGCTTGTCGCCCTGCTCCATCTGTTCCTTCACCGCACCAAGATCGGCAAGGCGATGCGGGCCATGTCCGACAACGTGAGCCTGTCGCAGATCACCGGAATCAACACCGACGTCGTGGTGGTCTGGACCTGGGTCATAGCCGGGATTCTCGCCGCGGCGGCGGGCGTCTTCCTGGGTGCGGACACCCAGCTCAATCCGCGCATGGGTTTCAACCTGCTCCTGCCGATCTTCGCGGCGGCTATCCTCGGGGGCATCGGCAATCTGTACGGAGCGATCCTGGGCGGCATAGTCATCGGTGTGGCTCAGGAGGTGTCGACCATCGTATTCGACCCGGGATACAAACCGGCGATAGGATTCATCATCATGATCTTCATGCTTCTGGTGCGGCCCTACGGCATCCTGGGAGGGAAGCGCTGATGCATATAAGCGGACTTGCCAGCTACTTCATCTTCTTCTTTTCCATGGCCGGAATATACGCGATCCTCGCGCTCGGACTGAACGTCCAGTGGGGCTACACCGGAGAGACCAACATCGGCGTCGCCGGATTTTTCGCAGTGGGCGCCTACACGACGGCGATCCTCACCACCCCGAACAGCACGAGCTACCTCGGCGGATTCAACCTACCCTTCATCGCGGCGATCATCGGTTCGGTCATAGCGTGCACGCTCATCGCAGTGATAATCGGCCTTCTCACCCTGAAGCTTCGCGGCGACTATCTCGCCATCGCCACCATCGGCATCGCCGAAACCCTCCGGCTCTATCTTACCAACGCCGACAAGGTGACCGACGGCGTGCGTGGAATCGCCGGCATTCCCCGTCCGCTCGCCAACCTCATCCCGGGCGGAAGCTCCATCACCTTTCTGGCCCTTGTCATCGTCATCCTTGTGCTCATCTACTTCGCCTTAGAGCGGCTGTACCGCTCGCCCTGGGTCCGCGTGCTCCGGGCGATCCGCTCCAACGAGCCGGCGACGCTCGCGTCGGGAAAGAACGTCCTGCGGTACCGCGTGGAGGCCTTCGTCGTCGGTTCGATCGCGATGGGAATCGCGGGGGTCCTCTACGCATCGTTCAACCGCTTCGTAAGCCCCGAAGCGTTCGATCCGATCTACGGCACCTTTCTGGTCTGGGTCATGCTTATCGCCGGCGGCAGCGGCAACAATCTGGGCGCTGTCGGCGGCGCGGTCATCATCTGGGGCGTCTGGTCGGCGACCGACTACCTCACATCCCTGCTCCCGGCGGGCTGGGATACGCGGGCCGCGGCAATGCGCATTTTTCTCATCGGACTGCTCCTCGAGATTATCCTCATCCTGCGGCCTCAGGGGATCTTTCCCGAGCGTCCGCCGAAACCGATCGGGGGCAAACCGGGCGGAGGAGCAAAGGAGGCCGCAATTGAAAATGGAGAGCAATAGAAGTAATCCCCCTCGGGGGATGCTGCTAAAAAAAACGTTCTATAGGAGGATTCTATGAGCATCCTGTTCAGCTCAGCCGCGCGCCGCGCGGTTGTGAGCACGGCTATCGCCGTGATGTTCACTTTCTCAGGGGTTTCCCTGTTTGCGAACGGATCAACGGAGCAGCCGTCGTCGAGCTCGTCTAATCAGTCGATGCAGGCAGCGAGCGCAGCATCCGGCAAGACCTACAATCTGGGCGCGCTGCTTCCGCTCACCGGTGACCTGCAGGTCTATGGCAACGCGTCGCTCAAGGGCGTGAAGCTTGCCGTAGATCAGATCAACAACCAGGGAGGCGTGCTGGGAGGCAAGCTCGCGGTCAGCGTCGGTGACACCCAGACGAAGCCGCAGGCCGGAACCAGCGCAGCCCAGCGGTTGGTCTCTGTCGACAATGTCTTCGGCATTATCGGCGCCATGTCCAGCGGCGTTACCATTCCGGTCGCACAGAGCGTGACCGATTCGGCATCAGTACCGATGCTCTCGCCGGCGTCGACCTCTCCCAAGATCACCGGCCTCGACGACAACGACTTTCTGTTCCGCACGGTTCCCTCCGACGCCTACCAGGGAGTGGCGCTCGGCGAGGTCGTTGCGGAAAACAACATCAAGAACGTCGGAACGATGTACATCAACAACGACTACGGCGAGGGACTTGCCAACGCGTTCAAGGATGCGTTCGCGAAAAAGGGCGGCACGGTCTCCGCACAGGTCGCCTACGATCCGGGTAACGCATCCTACCGTGGAGAGCTTGCCAAGGCCGCAGCAAAAGGCGCGACGGCGCTTGCCCTCATCGGCTATCCCGAGAACGGCATCACCATCCTGAAGCAGGCCATCGAAGGTGGTTACTTCACCAAGTTCATCTTCACCGACGGCATGAAGTCGCCGAAGATCATCTCCGCGGTCGGAGCGCAGTACCTGAACGGCTCCATCGGAACCACTCCGGAGGCGCTGGCGAGCAGCAATTCGGCACAGATGTTCAAGGATGCCTACAACAAGGCGTACGGCGAGCTTCCGCCGCAGCCCTACATCGACACCGCATACGACGGCACGTTCGTGCTCGCAATGGCGCTCGAAAAAGCGGGTAAGAACAACGGCACCGCGGTCCGCGACCAGCTGCGCGCAGTAGCCAACGGACCGGGCACCGACATCTACCCGGGGCAATGGGCCAAGGCAAAGCAGCTCATCGACGCCGGAAAGCCGGTCCACTATGTGGGGGCCTCCGGTCCGGTCGACTTCGACAAGAACGGCGACGTTTCCGGCACCTTCGGCTACTGGAAGATCGCCAACGGAAAGATCGAGACGGTCCGCGTCTTCCAGCCCTGACCGCCGCTCGCTGCACAGCAGTATCGGGCCCGCCGCGCAATCGGCGGGCCCATTTTTTGTGCCCGGCGCCGCGCGTGAAGCGGCCGCGTCAAACGGGCGTTGTTTTCATCGGAGGTGCGATGTGGCCACGAAACTGCTGCGAATGGAAGACCTGCCGATAGCGGAACGACCACGAGAGAAGCTGCGCGCGCATGGGCCGGAGCGCCTTTCTGATCACGAGCTTCTGTCGATCATGCTCGGAACGGGAACACGGCGGAAAAGCGTCTACTCTCTCGCGCGTGAGGTGCTTCCGATAATCGATCGCCTTTCGGGAAAGATTACCCCGGAAGGGCTCCAGGGCGTCTCCGGGCTCGGCAGCGCAAAGGCCGCGCTGCTTTCGGCGTCGGTGGAGTTTGCGCGGCGGCAGCTCTGTCCGGAGAGACGCCGCATCGCCTTCCCGGCGGACGTGCTTCCGCTTGTCCGCCATTTTGCCGACCGGAAGCAGGAGCATTTCATCTGCCTCTCCCTCAACGGCGCTCACGAGGTGTGCGCGGTGCGGGTTGTTTCGGTAGGGCTGGTGAACAGGACTATCGTCCACCCCAGGGAGGTGTTCGCCGACCCGGTAACCGACCGCGCCGCCGCGGTAATCGTCTGTCACAACCATCCAAGCGGCAACGTCGATCCGAGCAGCGAGGACCGGGAGGTCACCCGCAGACTCGGCGCCGCCGGCGAAACGCTCGGCATCCCGCTGCTCGACCACCTGGTTTTCAGCGAGCGAGCCTACTACAGCTTCCTCGAGCACGGCGAAATCGAAAACTGACCGTCAGCGATATCCATTTTCAACACGGCAACGTCAATCAGGAGACCATCGCGCGCCTGCGCTCGTTTCAGACGAAGTTGCCGCGACGAATGGGATTGCCGGCCGACGGCCGGGGCTACCGGATGAGCAGATCGACGAGCCGGTTGATCAGATAGCCGCCCGCCACGAGCCATCCGAACATCGTGAGGCCGAGGAGTATCGGCCCCGCGCCGACACCGCGAAAACGCTCGACCCGTGAATCGATGCCGAGCGCGGCCATCGCGGTGGCCAGGAGGAAGGTATCGACCGCGTTGATGCCTCCAACGAGGCCCGCGGGCAGAAGCCGGAGCGAATGAAAACCGGCAACCGCGACGAACAGCACGGCGAACCAGGGAATCGAGATCGCGCTCCGCCGCGCAACGTCTCCGGCGCTGCGCGAGGGTCCGGTCTCCGTCGTGGGCCCGGAACGGTCGTCTCCTGCCATAATCGCGACCGGTTCCTTCGCCGCGAATGCCGCCTCGAGCGCCGGCTCCGCGGCCGCAAGGTGTGACCTCTCCTGCCTTGCGAGAACCGCGCTAAGGATCAGCAGAAAGGGTGCGAGCAGCATCACCCGGGTGAGCTTCACGATAACGGCGGTGGCGGCAACGCCGTGGCCCACTGCGCCTCCCACCGCCACCACGTGGGCCACTTCGTGCACGGTGGAGCCGGTGTAGATTCCGAAGGCGAGCGGCCCCATCCCGGCAATGCGGTAGAGCAGCGGATAGACGAACATGGCAATGGTGCCGAACACGATTACCGTGCCTACCGCTACGGTGACCTTGTAGGGCTCCGCCTTGACGACCGGTTCGGTAGCCAGCACCGCCGCCGCGCCGCAGATCGAGCTGCCGGCTGCGCAGAGCACGGCGGTGTCGCGGTCAAGCCCGAAAAAGCGCCGGCCCGCCCAGGTTCCGAGGATAAAGGTGGTGCTCAGCATGACGATGTCCGCGATCAGTCCTGCCCCACCCACGCCGGCGATCTCCTGAAAGGTGACCCTGAACCCGTAGAAGATGATCGCGAACCGGAGTATCCGCTTCTGTGAGAAGGCGATTCCCCGGTGCATCGATTCCGGAAAGAAACGGGCGCCGAAGTTCCCTACGAGCATGCCGACGACTATGGCAATGACGAGCGGCGAAAAACGGAGCGCGGCAACCGCGGGTATGCGTGCGACCACGTACCCGACGGCGGCTACTCCCGCAGCAAGCGCAACACCCGCAATGGTACCGGTCAGCTTCTTTCTGTCTGTCACTATTCCTTCCCCTCTGTTCATCCGTTCTTGCCATAATACTCATCCTGTTATATAAGTAAAGTATAATATTCTTAACGTAAGGATCAGTAATTCTTATGAATATCACGCTGCGACAGCTCGAGATCTTCACGGCGGTGGCTGGAACTGGACATGTCGGCCGTGCGGCGGAGAAGCTGGGGGTTTCGCAGTCGGCAGTGAGCATGGCGCTCTCCGACTTCGAAACTGCGATAGGCGGGCAGCTCTTCGACCGGGTGTCGCGAAGCGTGCTGCTCAACGAACAGGGCAGAGCGCTCCTGCCCCGTGCAGTTGCAGTTGTCGAGCAGGCGCAGGAGATAGAGAACGAGGGCGCAGGCGGGCGTCGGAACGGCAGGATCCGCGCAGGGGCAAGCACGACGGTGGGAAATTACCTGCTGCCGGGTCTTCTCGGCGCCTTCGCCGCGGCGGAGCCGGGGATCGGCGTTACGCTGGATGTTGCGAACACGGCGGAGATTGCGTCGCGGCTCACCGCCAACGAAATCGACATCGCCTTCGTGGAGGGGCCGGTGAACCGGGAGGAGATCGATGCCGCGTACTGGCGCTCGGACGAGCTCGTGGCCTTTTCCGGTCCGAGGAGGACCGACCCGCCGCCACCAATGGAGCAGATGGAGTGGATCATGCGCGAGGCCGGGTCGGGTACGCGGGAGGTCTTCGAGCGGGCGATGTCGCAGGCGCGGATACCGGTACGGGTCCGGATGGAGCTGGGTCACACCGAGGCCATCAAGAAGGCGGTGGAGGCCGGCCTCGGGTACGGCTGCCTTTCACGCCTCGCGGTGGAGCGGGAGCTGCAGCTCGGCTACCTGCTCCCCGTGGCGCTGCCGGGGGTCGATTTCCGTCGAGATCTTTCGATGCTGCTTCGCAGAGGAAAGCACCTGACCGCGCCGCTGCGGCTTTTCATCGAGTTCTGCCGAACGCTCCCTCCCGCCGCGGAACCACCCGCTCAGTAGGCGAGCGTCGAGGCGAGCCACTTCTCGGCGGTGGCGACGTCGATCCCCTTCCGGGCCGCATAGTCTGCGACCTGGTCGCGGCCGACCTTCCCTACCGAAAAGTACTTCGACTCGGCGAGCGAGAAGTAGTAGCCCGACACGCTCGCGGCGGGCACCATCATGCAGCTCTCGGTCAGCGAGATGCCGGCCTGTCCGGTCGCGTCGAGCAGATCGAAAATGATCTTCTTGTCGGTGTGGTCCGGGCAGGGGGGATAGCCGGGCGCAGGGCGGATGCCAGCGTATCTGATCTTCAATAAGTCGTCACGGCTGAGCGCCTCGTCCGGCGCATATCCCCAGATCTCGCGCCGCACCTTTTCATGCAGGCACTCTGCAAACGCCTCGGCGAGCCGGTCCGCGATGATCTTCGCCAGGATGGCGGAATAATCGTCGTTCTGCGACTCGAATCCTGCGACGATCTGGTGCAGCCCGACGCCGGCGGTAACTGCGAAGGCGCCGATATAGTCGGCGACCTCGGAGCTTTTAGGCGCCACGTAATCGGAGAGCGACAGGTAGTAGGGAATGGTCTCCTTGCGGCGCTGCTGCCGCAGCGTCTGAATGACGGCGCGCACCTCGGTCCTGCTCTCGTCGGCGTAGATTTCGATGTTGTCGTCGGCGGTGGAGTTCGCCGGCCAGATTCCCGCGACGCCGCTTGCGTGCAGAAGCTTTCCGGAGACGATGCGGTCCAGCATCGCCTGTGCGTCGTCGAAGAGCTTCCGCGCCTCGCTGCCGACCACCGGGTCCTCGAGGATCGCAGGGTACTTGCCGTTCATCTCCCATGCCACGAAGAAGTAGGTCCAGTCGATGTAGCTCGCGATTTCGTCGAGCGGATAGTCGGTGAAGAGGGTGGTGCCCAGCTTCTTCGGCACCGGAGGATCGACGCGGTCCCAGCCCGGATCGAAGCGAAGCTGTCGCGCCTCCTCGACCGGAAGGAGATCGGCCTGGTCCATCTTCGCGTCGCGCCTGCGCCGTTCCTCCGCCTGCTCCTCCTGCACCTGCGCGGCAAAGGCATCGCGCTGCTCGTCGCTCAGGAGCTTTCCCACCACGCCGACTGCGAGCGACGCGTCCTTCACGTGCACCACCGGCCCCGAGTAGGCCGGTGCCACCTTCACCGCCGTGTGGATGCGGGAGGTGGTGGCTCCGCCGATCAGGAGCGGCAGTCCGATGTTCTGCTTCTCCATCTCCGAAGCTACGTAGACCATCTCCTCGAGCGAGGGGGTGATGAGGCCGGAGAGTCCGATGATGTCGGCATTTTCCCGCCTGGCCGCTTCGAGGATGTCGTGACAGGGAACCATGACCCCGAGGTCTACCACATCGTAGTTGTTGCACTGGAGTACCACGCCGACGATGTTCTTTCCGATATCGTGGACGTCGCCCTTCACCGTCGCGAGCAGCACCTTTCCCTTCGCGCCCGCCTGAGCGGCGCGCCGGGTTACTGCTCCCGTTTCGGTAGCGACATCGGCGCGGCTCGATGCTCCTTCCGGTGAGTTCCCGAGGCCCTTCTCCGCCTCCACATAGGGAAGGAGGTAGGCGACCGCCTGCTTCATGACGCGGGCGCTCTTCACCACCTGCGGCAGGAACATCTTTCCCGAGCCGAAAAGGTCACCGACCACGTTCATGCCGTCCATGAGCGGGCCCTCGATAACCGAGAGCGCCCGCGGAAGTGACTGCCGCGCCTCCTCCACGTCCTCTTCGATATAGGAGGTGATCCCCTTCACAAGCGAATGCGAGAGCCGCTCCGTGACCGGCTTCTCGCGCCAGGAGAGGTCCTCCTGGCGCTCGCGTCCGCCGCCGGAGACCGTCTGTGCAAGGTCGAGAAGGCGGTCGGTCGCATCGTCGGTCCGGTCGAGAATCACATCCTCCACCGCCTCGAGGAGCTCCGGCTCGATGTCGTCGTAGACGGCAAGCTGCCCGGCATTGACTATCCCCATGTCCATGCCGGCCTTCACCGCGTGAAACAGAAATACCGAGTGCATCGCCTCGCGGACGGCGTCGTTTCCCCGGAAAGAGAAGGAGATGTTGCTGACGCCTCCGGAGACGCGCGCAAAGGGCAGAGACTCCTTGATGGCCTCCGTCGCCCGGATGTAGTCGACCGCGTAGTGGCGGTGCTCTTCTATGCCGGTGGCGATCGCAAATATGTTGGGATCGAAGATGATGTCTTCCGGCGGAAAACCGGCGCGCTCGGTGAGAATATTGTATGATCGCGTACAGATTTCAACCTTGCGCTCGAAGGTGTCCGCCTGTCCCTTCTCGTCGAAGGCCATGACGATGGCCGCGGCGCCGTACCTGCGTACCAGCCGCGCATGCTCGAGAAAGGGCTCCTCGCCCTCCTTGAGGCTGATCGAGTTCACTATGCCCTTTCCCTGAATGCACTTCAGTCCAGCCTCGATGACGGTCCACTTCGAGGAGTCGATCATGACGGGAACGCGCGCGATATCGGGCTCGGCGGCGAGAAGGTTGAGGAAGGCCACCATCTCCTTCTCGGAATCGAGCATCGCCTCGTCCATGTTGATGTCGATGATCTGTGCCCCGTTTTCCACCTGGTCGCGCGCGACCTCGAGCGCCTGCTCGTACTGGCCGCCTGTAATGAGCCTGCGAAACCGCGCAGAGCCGGTAATGTTGGTCCGCTCGCCTATGTTGACAAAGCGCATGTCCGGCCGGATTACCAGAGGCTCGAGTCCGCTGAAGTTGGACATGTGAAGGTCTTCGGGAACCTGCCGCGGTGCCAGCCCGGCGATCGCCTCCGCCATCACGCGAACGTGCTCGGGCGTCGTGCCGCAGCAGCCGCCGATGACGTTCACCGCCCCTTCCAGCGCGAGCTCCTTGAGTACCCCGGCCATGAAGGCCGGCGTGTGATCATATTCGCCGAACTCGTTCGGAAGCCCCGCGTTCGGATGGGTGCTTATGGGAACGGTCGCAACGCGCGACAGCTCCTCAACGTACTGCCGCAGTAGGTCGGCACCGAATGCGCAGTTGAGCCCGACCGTCAGCAGCTCGGCGTGCCGGACCGAGTACCAGAACGCTTCAACGGTCTGTCCGGAGAGGGTGCGGCCGCTCCTGTCGGTGATGGTGCCCGAGATCATGATCGGGAGACGGAATCCGCGCTCCTCGAAAAGCGACAGAACGGCGAAGATGGCGGCCTTGGCGTTGAGGGTGTCGAAGATCGTCTCGATCATCAGGATGTCCACCCCGCCGTCGACAAGCCCCTGCGCCGCCTCGCGATAGGCTGCCGCGAGCTCATCGAAGGTGATGTTGCGGAATCCGGGGTTCTGGACGTCGGGGCCGAGCGAGAGCGTCTTGTTGGTCGGACCAAGGATGCCTGCGACGAAACGCGGTTTCTCCGGTGTCATCCCGGAGTACTCGTCCGAAGCCTCGCGCGCGAGCCGCGCCCCGGCCAGATTCATTTCATAGACGCAGTCCTCCATGCCGTAGTCTGCCTGGCTTATCCGGTTGGCGTTGAAGGTGTTGGTTTCGAGAATGTCCGCCCCCGCGGCGAGGTACTGGCGGTGAATTTCCCCGATGACCGACGGCCGGGTGAGGCAGAGCAGGTCGTTGTCACCCTTGAGCGAGGAGGGATGGTCCGCGAAACGGGCACCGCGGAAGTCCTCTTCGGTGAGACGGTAGGTCTGGATCATGGTGCCCATCGCCCCGTCGAGAACGAGTATTCGCCGCTTCATCATCTCCTGAAGCTGTTTGCGCGCATCAGGCCGCGGCTGCGTGGCGGTTTCAGCCCATGAGGCAGCGGTTCCCGCCGACGCCGCTTCCAGCGGCGGTGCCGAGGGGGCCGGCCCCGACAGCGGAGGCGCCGATTGCGGGCGCGCCGCCCTGCCGGCCTGCGCGTCGTCGACCGATAGATCTCTCGATTTCGTCACACTTTCCTTCCCGATCGAAAAGATAACATATTCCCTGCCCCAAGGTGGAGCATGCGCGACGCAATGCGCACGCCACTGCTGGAAAAAGACGCCGAATTATGGTTTATTTAAGGAGTACGGCGATTTGCCCGGCCGGCCGCCGCGGGCCGGCGTCGAACTGACGGGAGGGGCCGTTCGAGGACGCCAGGGATGCCGCTACAGAACGAGATAGAATCGCAGCTCAATCTCATCACCAACTGGCTGCACGTATCTTTCAAGAAGAATCTCCTCGGATCGCTCAACCGCATTCTCGATGAGGACGAGCAGATCGAGGACGTCCTGGAGGGCTTCTACCGGGGGACCGTGATCACCGGTTCGGGCACCGGCGCGCCGGGCCTGCTCTGTCTCACCGACCGCAGACTCCTCTTCGTCTCCAACGGCAGCGCGACCGCCGCGCCCGAAAACATCGCTCTTGAGACCCTCGAGGGCGTGGAAACCAAAAAGGGATTCTCCACCGTCCAGCTCCTTCTCCAGCAGCGCGGCGGAACCACGACGCTCACCGCCACCGGGAACGGAATCCAGGTACAGTCCTTCGTGGACAACCTGCTGCGCAAGCTCAAGACCGTGGCCACCGTCCATACCGCCGGCTCCGGCGGCAACGGGAACGGAAAGGACCGCTCGCCGGACGAGACCACTTCCCGCCCCATCGTGAGCGGAGAAGACCGCCTTGCCAATCTGCGCTTTCTCTATTCGGAAGCGAAGAAGATGTACCTCACGGTGAACGATTACAAGCAGTTCAACGGCGAACCGCTCTTCCTGAATCAGCTCACCGACGACCTTCTGTTCATCACCTACCACGCTCTGGGCTCCGAGGACGACATCCCCGAGGAATCCAGACTCTTTGTGGCGATGGTCCTGATGCCGCTGAAACAGCACATCATCAAGGACCGCGACCTCATCATCGACCTGTTCCGGTACGACACCCCGCCGCTCCGCCATCGAAAGGCGATTCTCAAGAACTGGGACCAGTTCTCCAACGAAATCCGGAAGGCCGGAACCTCGCAGTCGAGCAAGCTGCTGCGAAGCCTGCAGTACCTTCACCTCTACGATTCGCGCCAGAACTCCTCGCACTTCGACCGTGTCGCGAGCGCCTTCTACAACTACTCCCAGGTCTGCATCAAGGCGGATGGAACGGTCAACGACGACGAAAAGAGCCGCATAAAGCAGCTTCGCGAGCTGATCTACGGCGACACCGGCGCGAGCGCGGCAGAGGGCGAGGATACGCAGGCGGCTGCAGTCAAGCAGCGGGTGCAGTTCGCACCGGCCGAGGAGGAGGAAGAGACCCTCGAGCAGGTGATGGAGAAGATCAACAGCCTCATCGGCATGCAGAAGGTGAAGGGCCAGATTGCGACCTTCGTGAACCTGATCAAGGTGCACAAGGAGCGCGAAAAGCGCGGCCTTCCGGTAACCCCCTTCTCCAAGCACGCGGTGTTCTACGGGCCGCCGGGAACCGGAAAAACCACCATCGCCCGCTATCTCGGAAAGGTCTACAAGTGTCTCGGTATGCTCGAGAAGGGCCACTGCATCGAAACCGACCGTGCAGGCCTTGTTGCCGGTTACGTCGGCCAGACAGCGATGAAGGTGGACCAGCTGGTACAGGAGGCGATGGACGGCGTCCTCTTCATCGACGAGGCGTACACGCTGAGCCCGCGGGATGCCGGCAAGGATTTCGGTCAGGAGGCGATCGACACCCTTCTGAAACGAATGGAAGATTTCCGCGACAGGCTCGTGGTTATCGTTGCAGGCTACCCCGATGAAATGCAGGATTTCATCGATTCGAACCCCGGTCTCAAGTCGCGATTCTCACGTTATTTCTACTTCGATCACTACAAGCCCGAGGAGCTGCTGCGAATCTTCGCCATCTTCACCAACAACGCATCGTTCACTGTCACCCCCCAGGCGCGGCGCGAGCTTCTCAACATCTTCACCTACTTCCACGAGCGCCGGGACAAGGCATTCGGAAACGGCCGCTTCGTCCGCAATCTGTTCGAAATGGTGGTCGAGAAACAGGCGAACCGCATCTCGGGAATCTCTCCCCTTACCGACGAAATCCTCTGCTCCATCACCAAAGCCGATATTCCCACCGCCACCGATTTCCAGCACTAGACACCACCCGCGGTTGCTCATCCGCCCCGGAATTGAGGATATTCAAACGGTAGACCACAGGTGGCGGAGGTTACGGCGTGGAGACAGTCAGGTCGAAAGACGGAACAGCTATCGCATTCGAGCGGCATGGGAAGGGCCCTGCCCTCTTCATCGTGGCAGGGGCGCTCAGCGACCGGCGGGCCGGCTCGAAGATCGCCGGGCTTCTTTCAGGCGAGTTCACCGCCTACAGCTACGACCGGCGCGGCCGCGGTGACAGCGGCGACACCGCTCCCTACCGTGTGGAGCGCGAAATCGAGGACCTTGCCGCCCTCATCGAGCATGCCGGCGGTCCCGCCCTTGTGTTCGGCCACTCATCCGGTGCAGTGCTTGCGCTGAAGGCGGCCGAGCGTCTTCCCTCCATTCGAAAGCTCGCCGTCTACGAGCCGCCCTTCATCACTGATTCAAAACGGGAGCCGCTTCCGCAGGACTTTCCCGACAACCTGTCGGGCATGCTCGAAACCGGCAGGAGTGGAGAAGCGGTGGAGTACTTCCTCACGGTTGCCGTTCAGGTGCCGGCGCCCGCGGTGCAGCAGATGCGGCAGTCTCCCGCCTGGGCTGAAATGGAAAAGCTCGCGCCAACGCTTCTCTACGACCTTCGCATCCTGGGCGGCGACATGTCGGGAAGGCCGCCTGCCGCCGTCAACTGGAAGGCGCTCCGGATTCCGGTGCTTGCGATGGACGGAGGCGCGAGTCCGGGCTGGGCACGCGCGGCGGTGGAGGCTGTCGCCGGGCTTCTTCCCGACGCGCGGCGGAGTACCCTCGAGGGGCAGACCCACGGCGCGGACCCGGCGGTGCTTGCGCCGGTCCTTGCGAAGTTCTTCCGCTCGGACGGCAGGGAGTGAAGATGAAAGTCAGCATAGCAGCAGCGGCGCTTGCGGCCGTACTCGCCCTGGTCCCCGCTGCCGCCCAGGACTGGCCGCAGTTCGGATGGGACCCGGCAAAATCCAGCGCGCCCCCGGTATCCGTCGGCATCACCGCGGCCAACGTCGGATCGCTCGAACGACAGCAGATCACCATCGACGGGACGGTCGACTCCTCGGCTGTCTATCTGCATGGCGTCGACGTGAAGGGCGGCAGCCACGACGCAATCTTCGTCACGACCACCTACGGCAAGACCCTCTGCATCGACGCGAACTCCGGTGCGGTGCTCTGGGAGTTCACCCCCTCGAGCTACAGCGGCCTCGCGGGCAGCTACCGCATAACGACCGCAACCCCGGCCGCAGATCCCGACCGGAGGCACATCTACGCCGCCTCGCCCGACGGAGTCATCCGCAAGCTCTCGATTGCAGACGGTTCGGTAGTCTGGAGCACGTCGATTACGCGGCTGCCGGAGCGCGAAAAGATCGCTTCACCGATCACCGTCTACAAAGGAAAGGTGATCGCGGCCACCGACGGCTACATCGGCGACCGGCCGCCCTACCAGGGCCACGTCGCGATCCTTGACGCGGCCTCCGGAAAGCTCGAGTCGGTATGGAACTCGCTCTGTTCCAACCGGCACGAACTGATCGACCCGGCAAGCTGCGCGGAAAGCGACTCGGGCATCTGGGGCCGCGCCGGCGTCGTCATCGACCCCGAAAGTGGAAGCCTCTTCATCGCGACAGGCAACGGTACCTGGGACGGGAACAACAACTGGGGCGATTCAGTGATCGAGCTGAGCCCGGGCGCGGAACGGATGGTTGGAAACTACACGCCGGCCAATACGGCGGAGCTCAATGCGCGGGATGCCGACCTTGGCTCCACCTCGCCGGTCCTGGTCGGAAACGGGCTGGTGGCCCAGGGGGGAAAGGATGGTCTCATCCGCCTGCTCGACTGGAGCAGGATGAAGGGCACCGCCCCTCACAGAGGCGGCGAGATCTCAAGCGTATCAACCCCTTCCGGCAACCGGCTCTTCACGGCACCCGCCGTGCTTCATTCACGCGGCCGGACATGGCTGTTCGCTGCCGACAACGGCGCCACTTCCGCGTGGACCGTCGACCGGGGTGGCTTCCGGCGTCGGTGGCACACGAACTATGGCGGCACGAGCCCGGTAATCGCCGACGGGCTCGCATTCGTCTTTGATCCCCGCGGAGGCCTTAGAATCTACCAGGCAACCACCGGCACATCCGTCACCGTCCTCTCATGCGGGGCTGGACACTGGAATTCCCCCATCGTCGCCGACGGCCGCATAATCCTTCCGGAGGGAAATGCAAACCGCCACCGGACAACGGGAATCATCGACATCTGGCGTCTGCCGCGGTAGTTCCTACCGGAACTTCATCACGGCCTGAAGGACCTCTTCGCCGTACGCGAGGACGCGGTCGCTGTAACGGCACACCTCGAGGAGCCGCCTAAAGTGCGTCGCGTGCGCGGCCGGATCGAGCCTGTCGCGGAGAAGAAGCAGATGCAGCATCATCAGTGAATTGAAGAAGGGGAGGTCCGCCGCATCGAGCCGCAGCATCATCTTGCGGTCCTCGGTGATCACCGGCAGGCGGCGGGCGGTGGCCTCGGCGACCACCACGGCATCGGTCTCTGCCTCGGCGGGGCTCCCCGGTTCGATAAGGGTCACCGGCATATCGGTGAAGCCGGTTTCCGAGATAACGCCGGGAACGGTGAAAAGCTCCAGGGTCGCACCGAGCGGCTCAAGGAACCCGGACTTGCGCATGTAGATTGCAGAGGAGGAATCGAGGATGCAGCGGCGGAGCGAAGCAAATGCCTCGAGCTCCCGCTCGGGATCCTGCCCGCCGATGAGCCGCCGCCCGGAGCTCACGCCCACTCAGACCTCGCGGATATCGGTGATCTCGATTACGAAGGGCTTGAGAGCCTCGATCATGTCTTCGCGTGAAATTTCGTCCGCCTTGATGATGCAGACCGCATTGGTCGGATCCTGGCCCGGGAAGGTGCCGATGGAGACGATGTTGCCGCCCTTCTCCGAAAGCGCCGAGGTTATGTGGGCGATCTCGGCCCGCTGGTCGGGAACCAGCGTGGTCGCACGGATTCCGCGGCGCCTTGTTCCGAACAGCTCGATGAAGAGCTTGAAGATGTCCGACTCGGTTACGATCCCGACCACGGTGGCACCCTTCACCACCGGCACCCCGCCGATGTCGTGGTCGACGAGGATGCGCGCCGCATCTTCAATCAGCGTGTCCTCGGTCACCGTCACCACCTTGTGGGTCATCACGTCCCTGACCGTGAGCTGGCTGAGCAGGTTGAACATCTCGTACATGTTGAGCGTCGTGGCCTCGGAGGGGGCCGCCTTCAATAGGTCGGTCTCCGCGACTATGCCGACGAGGTTCTTCTGGCGGTCGAGAACCGGCAGCCGGTGGATCTTCTCACGGGCCATCAGTGCCTGGGCGTCCGTCACCGGGGTATCGGAGGACACCGTGAAGGGATTGCGGGTCATGATCTTGCCTACATTCATACCGGAACTCTCCAATTACTCGCCGAGATAGGCTGCCTTCACACGATCGTTCTCGAGCAGGTGCGAACTCTGATCCTCGAGGACGATGTTTCCCGTCTCCATCACATAACCTTTGTCACTGGTGTTCAGCGCGATCTTGGCGTTCTGCTCGACGAGAAAGACCGTGACGTTCTCCTCTTTGTTGATCCGTTTGATGATCGAGAAGATGTGCTTGATGATGAGCGGCGCGAGGCCGAGCCCCGGCTCATCGAGGAGCAGCAGCCGGGGAGAGCTCATCAGCGCGCGTGCGATCGCCATCATCTGCTGCTCGCCGCCGGAGAGGCTGCGGGTCTTCTGACGGCGCCGCTCCTTGAGAATGGGAAAAAGCGAGTACATCTCGTCGATCTTTTTCGCCACCACTGCGGTCTCACGCTCGCGGAATGCGCCCATCTCGAGGTTTTCCTCCACCGTCATGTCGGCAAAGACGCGCCGGCCCTCCGGTACGAGTGATATCCCGAGCGAGACGATCCTGTCAGTCGTGAGCCTTTCGCTGCGCACTGAGCGAAGGGCGCGGCGGTCCGCCTGCGACGACTCGGTATCCTGCGCCCGCGCGGAGCCGATGACCCGGCCGTCGAAGCTTATCGTTCCACTGGCAAGCGGCTCGAGACCGACGATCGCTTTGAGCAGTGTCGACTTTCCCGCCCCGTTCGCGCCAATAAGGCAGACCACCGCGCCCTCCGGCACCTCGACGCTGACCCGCTTGAGGGCGGTGATGTTTCCGTACTTCACGACTATGTTATCTACGGTCAACAGCGCGCCCATGCCTACTCTTCCTTTCCCAGATATGCTTCTACCACCTTCTCGTTACCCTGGATCTCCGCCGGAGTGCCTTCGGCGATCTTCTGTCCGTAGTTGAGAACGGTGATGCGCTCACAGATGTTCATTACCAGCTTCATGTCGTGCTCGATGAGCACGATGGTGATGCCGAGGTCGCGGATGCGACGGATTATCCGCATGAGATCTTCGGTCTCCGCAGGATTCATTCCGGCGGCAGGCTCGTCGAGAAAGAGCAGCTTCGGTTCGGTGGCGAGCGCCCGCGCGATCTCGAGCTCGCGCTGCCGGCCATAGGGGAGATTGCGCGCAAGATCGTCGCGAAACTCCGCCAGACCGAGGAACTCCAGCCACCGGATCGACTCGGCGGTGATCGCCGCCTCCGTCCTGTTGAGCTGCAGAATGCTTACGGCAGCCTGTATGGTACGGTTAGCCATAAGACCGTCGGCATCCTGCTTGAAGTGGCGGCCAACCATGACGTTCTGAAGAACCGTCATCTCTTTGAACAGCCGGATATTCTGAAAGGTGCGGGCGATGCCCATCCGTGTGATCCGGTTGGCGGGAAACCCGGTAATCTCCCTCTCGTGGAAGTAGACCCGTCCGGAGGTGGGCACATCGAGGCCGGTAACATTGTTGAAGAGCGTTGTCTTTCCGGCACCGTTCGGGCCTATGAGCCCGGTAATCGACCCCTCCGCCGCGGAGAAATCGACGTCGGCCACTGCGACGACGCCCCCGTACTGGCGCCGCAGTTTCTCGGTGTACAGCAGGCTCACGTATGCTCCTCCGGCGGCCGCTGTTCGGGTCCGGCCGCGCCGTCACCCGGTACACCGGCGGTGACCCACCTGGACTTCGGTACGCGTCTGCCGATGAGACCCTGCGGCCGGTAGATCATCATGACTACAAGGATGAGCCCGAAGAGAATCTGCTTGAACTGCGGCGGGACCAGGCTCGAAAAGCCGAGAAGCCGCGGAAGCTCTCCGGCAACCTCGATGAGGACCGCGCCCAGAATGACGGCGAGATGATTGCCCATTCCGCCGAGGACTACCATGCAGAGCAGCATGACCGAGAGCAGGAAGTCGAAGGTGCTCGGGTTCACCGACTGGTTGTAGACCGCCCACAGCGTGCCGGCAATGCCGCCGAAGAAGGCCGAAAGGCCAAATGCGAAAACTTTATATTTAGTAATATTGATTCCCATCGCGTAGGCAGCGACCTCGTCTTCGCGGATGGCTTCCAGGGCGCGTCCCACCCTGCTTCGCATGATGCGACGCAGCACGAAGTAGGTGATGAGAACGAATGCCCAGACGAAGATCACGTAGTGGACCTTCTGCAGCGGATCGAGTGTGAATCCGAAAATCTTCACCGCCGGAATCCCCGAAATACCGAGAGGCCCGCGGGTGAGCGAATCCCAGTTCAGGAGCACGTTGCGGGTGATCTCGCCGAACCCGAGCGTCGCGATCGCGAGGTAATCGCCCTTGAGGCGAAGCGTGGGAAGACCTATCAATATCCCGGCGAGCGCCGCGACGAGCCCGGACAGCAGCAGGATCCACCAGAAGTTGACGTGGGTACGTGTCAACAGGATCGCCGAGGTGTAGGCTCCGATCCCATAGAAGGCTGCCTGACAGAGGGAGAGCAGACCCGTGTAGCCTGTTACGATATTGAGGCTCAGCGAAAGAATCGCGAATATCCCGATATAGATCACAAGCAGAAGTACAAAGTAGATCACGCCAGGCCTCCTACACCTTTTCCCTTTCGGCGCGCCCGAGCAGTCCGGACGGCTTCACGAGAAGGATGATGATGAGGATGCTGAAGGCGATTGTGTCCTTGAGTCCGACCGGAATGCCGAAGACCGCTACACCGAAGGTCTCGAGCACCCCGAGGAGAATGCCGCCGAGCATGGCGCCCGAGATGTCGCCGATGCCGCCGACGACTGCCGCAATGAAGGCCTTGAGCCCGGCGGTGGTTCCCATGGTGGGATAGACGGTGTACTCGAGGGCGATGAGCACTCCCGCCACGGCCGCGAGAGCGGAGCCGATGACGAAGGTCAGGCTGATGATCGAATCGACGTTGATGCCCATGAGCCTCGCCACGTCCATGTCGAGACTGGTGGCGCGCATCGCCTTGCCGAGCCGCGAACGGTCGATGAATATCTTGAGAGCCACCATCATCACGAGAGCTACCACCAGGATCAGTATCTGGTGCGGCGTGATCGCCACGCCTCCGATGATGGCGGGGTTGTTTTCGAAGGGATAGGGAAAATCCTTCGATTTGGTTCCGAACACGAAGGCGGCGGTGTTCATGAGGATTATGGAAACACCGATCGCCGAAAGAAGCGGCGCAAGCCGTGGCGCCCGCCGGAGCGGCCGGTAGGCGACGCGCTCGACAACGAAGCCGAGGGTGCCGCTCGCCGCCATCGCAACCACTGTCGCCAGGAAGAATACCAGAAGCGACCAGGTGCCGACCTCGGAGCCCTGAATGGCGGTATAGGTGTAGAGGCCTGCATAGGTGCCCACCATGAGAATATCACCGTGGGCGAAATTGATGAATTTGAGGATACCGTACACCATGGTGTATCCGAGTGCGATCAGTGCGTAGATCGCGCCAAGGGTAAGCCCATTGACCAGGTGCTGTATCAGTTCGGCAAGTGACAGATGCACGTCGCGCCCCGCCGCAGACCCGCCGCCCGACTGAGCACGCGCCGCGAACGGCCACGTACGACTCCGGACAGCCAATGCTACGTATTGTAATAGAATAGAAACGAAGCAAAAGAAAACCCGTTGGGTACGCAACGCGTTACGTCACGCGCGCACCCAACGGTTATACTTCGTCAGTGAAACGATTGTACCAGTGTTACTTCACCTGAACAAGCTTATCGTCGACGATCTTGTAGACGCCAAGCTGCTTGTACTGGCCGTTCTCGACGGTAAGAATACCCTGGTTCTTGATCGCATCGCCATTGGGAGCGAAGCTGATCTCGCCCGAAACTCCGGTGTAACCCTTGATCGCAGCAACGTACTGCCGGATCGCATCGCGGTCGAGATTGAGGCTCTTCTGCTGGTCGGCCGACGCCTTGTCGTACACCGACTGGATCGCGTCGAACAGGATGTTGGCCGCGTCGTAGGAGTTGAGGCTGAATGAATCGGGCTTGTCGCCCCACTTTTCCTGGTACTTCTTCTCGAAGGCCACCTGCAGCGGGTTCTTCTCGAGCTCGGGGCCCGAGTAGACGACGCCGTTGGCCAGCTTTCCTGCAAGCTGAAGGATCTCGGGGTTGGAGAAACCGTCGGAGCTGAGCATCTTGACGTTGGTCATGCCGAGCTGGGCGGTCTGCTGCAGAATCTGGTTGATCTCCGCGACGTAGTCGGGCATGTAGATCGCTTCCGGATTGGCAGCCTTGATGGTGGTGAGCTGGGTCTTGAAATCCTTGTCACCCTGCATGCCGGACTGCATGGCCACGATCTGGCCGCCGTCGGCCTCGAACTGCGCCTTGAAACCGTCGGCGAGTCCCTGGCTGTAGTCGTTCTTGGTGTAGAGAATCGCAACCTTCTTGATCCCCATGACCTGCGAGACGTACTTCGCCGAAACCTGCGCCTGAACTGCGTCACTCACGACGTCCCGGAAGATGAAGCTGCCCTTGTTGGTCAGGTCGGGATGCGTCGACGAGGGAGAGATCATGACGATCTTTTCCTGCTGGGCGCGCGGGGCGATTGCGAGCGAGCTCGACGAGAACACCGCGCCGACGAGGCCGAGGATCTGGTCGACGCTGGCGAGCTTCTCCATTGCCGCGACCGCCTTCTCCTGCTTTCCTTCCGAGTCTTCGGCGATCAGCTCGACGTTGTGGCCGCTGATTCCGCCCTTGGCATTCCGCTCTTCTACCGCAATCTTGATGGCCTGGGTCATGAGCTTGCCGTAGTTGGCGTAGTCGCCGGTCATAGGTCCGATGAAACCGATCTTCACCGGCTTTGCGGCTGAGGCTCCTTCCTTCGATCCACCGGCCCAGGCACCCGTGACAACGAGCGTGAACAGAGCCAGCACAGCTAACACCTTGCCTGTTCTGCTTTTCATTTAGCGATCTCCTTTTTTGAGGATAGTAATCCCGCGTCGAATATTGATGCGGAATCAGGATGAATAATGGCAAATTTATACTCTTTAGGTTACGGATAGGTCAAGGCCAACGGTGCACCGTTCATGAGTGAAGCGAAATCCGGCGTCCAATCTACCGATTCGGTACGCTTCATTCAGGCAAACGGTTGCCATGCCGCTCCCTGACTGCTACATTTCCCCCACCATGGCGTTACCGGCGTTCAGCGCCTGCATTTTCGATATGGACGGACTTCTCCTCGATACCGAGCGGCTGGCGGTCGACGGCTGGGTGAAGGCGGCCGGCGCGCTGGGATTCGACCTGCCCTTCGAGCTCGCACTGGCCACCGTCGGGCTTGATCGAACGCAGTCGAAGGAGCTCCTCCTGCACCGGCTCGGACGGGATTTCCCCTTCGAGGAGGTACGCGACCTGCGCAACTCAATCAATGCACGGAAAATCGAAGCGGAAGGCGTCGCGGTCAAGGCGGGCGGCCGGGAGCTCATCGGACTGCTGCGCGCAAGATCGATTCCCTGCGCCGTCGCCACATCGACGCAGCGCTCGCGAGCGAACGATCTGCTCGGGCGCAGCAGAATGCTTCCAGACCTCGCGGTGCTTGTCTGCGGCGACGAGATCGAGCACGGAAAGCCTGCGCCCGACATCTATCTGAAAACTGCCGCCCATCTGGGGATTGAGCCCGGCCGCTGCCTTGTCTTCGAGGATTCGGGGCCCGGGCTTCTCGCGGCCCACCGGGCGGGCATGGTTCCGGTGCTGGTTCCCGACATAGGCGAGGTCCCCGATTCGGTCAGGGAGCTCGCCGTCGCCACCTGCGACAGCCTCGCCGACGCTATCCCGCTGGTCGACGATGCAACGCGTCGCACTCAGTAGCGATAGCCTGAAACCTTCGGCGGAAGATCGTATCGTCCCCTTCCCTTTTCGGAAAGCTCCTCGAGTCTGCGGATCCGTTCGTCGGTGGCCGGATGAGTCCGGAAGATGGACGATTCACGCCTTCGCGCAATCGGAAAGAACAGGTCGAAGATCGTACGGCGGGGATTGTCTATTTTTCGCAGCGCAGAAGCGAGCCCGTCCGGATCGTCGGTAAGCTCCACGGCGCCGAGATCTGCCGAAAACTCCCTGGTGCGAAGCAGCGCGAGCTGAAGCGTCATGCTCAGGATGGGAGCGGCAAGCAGGGCAAGCAGCGCGGCAGGGGAGATGCCGGTGCCCGAAAAGAGCAGAATCGGAAGAGAAAAGAGCACCAGGAACCAGCCAAACCTCGATACGAAGTCGGTCGCCTCGCGCACGTACTGAGCCAGGGTGAAGAGCCAGATGTCGTTGTTGCGGATATGGGCAATCTCGTGGGCAATCACCCCCTCGAGCTCGCGGGGAGTGAGCTGCGCAACGAGCCCCTGCGTCAGCATGATCACCGCATCGTGCCGGGTGCCCACGGTCAACGCGTTCATCATCGGCGACGGAAGGTAGTAGAGCCGCGGCACCGCAGGGAGATCGGCGCGGCGCGCGAGGCTGTGCAGAATCGCGTGCAGCTCGGGAGCGTCGGCGTATCGCAGCGGGATTCCGTTGGCGAGCAGGTATCGCGGAGATCGGCGGGCCGCCAGAATGAAGAACAGGGCGCCGGCGGCGCCGAATATGAGAAGCCCCTCGATGCCGAGAATCTGCCATCCTATCCAGAGCAGGAGTGCGAGCATTCCGGCACCCAGAAGCGTAGTCTGAAGAAATCGCTGGATTTTTTCACGAAGTATCAAATCTTTCATGTAACAAGCATCCTCTATACACAATTTAAGCAATAATCGTGCCACACCGAAACTGACCGGTAAATGACTGTCTACAGATGATTTACGAATGCAACAGGCGGTCCGGACTTTGCCCGGCGTGAACAAAATGTGACAGTTTTCCCCGGCGGCCTCCGCGCGCGTGTCAAAGTGACGCAGATCGGAAATTCGGGAAATATCCCGTTGCGTCTTGACACACCGGGACGGTTGCGCTACTTTGTATTTCAAAGTCACTTTGTATTTCAGTGAAACTTTGTGTTTCAAATAACTCGCACGAAGGAGCCCATATGGCCGAAAATGAACTGCCGCAGGTAAGCGACGAGGAGCTCGCCCGCTACGTAAGCGAGATCAGACTGATAAAACGTACGCTCGTTGAGACCGAAGGAAGCTTCCGCATCTTTCACTGGGCGTACTACGTGTTCGGTACCATCGTGCTGGCGGGACTGGCGATCAACCTCGTCCTTGTCGGTACCGCGCACATCACCATGCATGATGCGTTCATCTTCATCTGGCTGCCCGCGGTCTTTCTCTCGGGCGTGGTCGAGATGATGGCGTGGATCCGCAAGAGCACGCGCGAGAAGGTCCCCCTTGTTTCGCCGCCTTTCGTAAAATACGTCGTCGCCTTTTCGGGCTACTTCGTCGGGCTGATTGTCCTGGCGTTTCTCTTCATCCGACCCGGTATTCCGGTGCCGGGCGTCATTCTGGTGCTTACCGGGATGATGTTCTGCGTTCCGGTACAGTACACGCACTTCTGGTTTGCAATCGAGGCGATGTTTCTTCTCGCGGTCGGCGTGCTCTTTGTCCTGCTCGCGGTCACCGGCACGGCCTATTTCGTCGCTGCAGGCGTTCTTGTGGCCGCCGACCTCTTCGTCGCCGGACTGATCGAAGCCCAGCTCTCACGGCGGGTTCATGGATAATCTCTACACCCGCTTCGACAGCACCTTTTTCGAAAAGACCCGGCTGTCGATCCTGACCATGATCTACCGTACCGGACTCGCCTCGTTCAATTATATAAAGCGGCAGCTCGAGATGTCGGACGGCGCCGTCTACACCCACCTCGAAAAGCTCGTGCAGGCCGAATACATCGGCAAGAAGAGAGAGATTGCCGAGGGCGCAGCTCAGACGAGCTACTTTCTGACCGACAAGGGCAGAACGGCCTACCGCGACTATCTGACGTTTCTCGAGAAGATGCTCGAATCACACACAAAACATTCGGAAGGAGACTCAAATGAGAATCAATAGATCCGGCCGCCGGAA
>CAZNYW010000032.1:0-49360 GCA_964577375.1 uncultured Spirochaetales bacterium
TCGGGCAGCGGGGAACCTCGATTCGAGTTCCTGCGTATGCGCTTGCTGATCTGGACTCACGGTATCAACAGGCTTCTTGATACATCATAGTCGATGAAGCCGGGCTTTCCGGATATAATCTCCCCCATGGGCAAAAGGATGCAGCGTGATTCAGGAGTTCGCATCATCGGGATTTCGGGCGGCTCCGGGTCGGGAAAGACAACAATCGTGCGAAAGATCTCGGAGGTGGTTCCCGATTTTGTATTTGTTGCTCAGGACAACTATTACAAGTCGGCCGATCAGATGCCTTCGCGGCAGGGCGCCGATGCATCTTCACCCACCGAGCTGAACTTCGACCATCCTTCCGCCTTTGACAACAAGCTGCTCTACAGCCACCTCAAGGCTCTGAAGGCGGGCGAGGAAATCGAAATGCCGCAGTACGATTTCGTGCACCACAGGAGAGGCGATCGGACCATCAGAGTTCAGCCCAACAAGATAGTCATTTTCGAAGGGATTCTCATCTTTTTCGATCCGGCAATTCGCGATCTCATCGACCTGAAGCTGTACGTTGATACTCCTGACGACATCCGCTTCATAAGGCGGCTTCGCCGCGACATAACCGAGCGCGGAAGGACGGTTGATTCGGTCATCAACCAGTACATGCTTTCGGTGCGGCCTGGGCACTATGAGTTCATCGAACCTACCAAGGCGCATGCGGACCTGATAGTCCCCGAAGGGGGAAGCAACGAGAAGGCGCTCGAGGTCCTGGTCTCTTTTATGCGGGAGATCATGGGGTAGAAGACCTCTCTCCTGCGCTCGCCACAATCAGTGCCCGATAAAAACGCACGGCGCCCTCGACGTTCCGATGACTGACCCGCTCATCGATTCCGTGAACGCGACGAAGGTCGGCGGGCCGGAGGATCAGCGGGGTGAAGCGAAAAATCGAACGGGCCACGCCGCGATAATGGTGCGAGTCGGTGGAAGCGGTTACGAGGAACGGCGTACAGAGCGACTCGGGAAAGACCTGGTGCACTACGCCGCGGAGCACATCGAAGGGTTCGCCGCCGAGGTCGCCTGCGAGCACTGGCTCCGAGGCGTCGGCATGCGAAAGGAGCTCGACGGTGACCGAGGAATCGGCGATTACGCGGGCCGTGCGCGAAACAACCGACGCGACCGTGTCGCCGGGAAGAATGCGGATGTTGACGACGGCTTCGGCCCCATCGGGAAGGACCTCAGGCGCCGGGGCTACGCTCGCCATGGTCACAGCCTGAGTGGTCCGTATCAGGGCGTCGGTGGCGACGTTGGCGGCGAGCGTGCGCATCAACAGCCTTCGAAAGAGGCGCGGATGGCGGCACAGAAGGCGGGGCGTTCCCCGCATCGCTGTCGACGCCGTTCGGAGCATGGCCTCGACAGTGGGGGTCAGGCGGGCGGGAAAGGGTGCCCTTTCGAGCCGGTGCACCGCCGATGCGATGCGCTCCGCATCGGAGATGCGGCTCGCATCGGAGATGCGGCTCGCATCGGAGATGCGGTCGGCCGAGGAGTGGCGTGGCGGCACCGACGCGTGGCCGCCCTCGTCGGTCACGCGCAGACGGACGTTTGCGTAGCCCTTTTCTGCGACGCCGATGAGGGCGAGAGGCCGATTCGCCGACTCGAACATGCCGTCGGCGACTACCGAGCCCTCATCCAGTAGAAACTCGAGCCTCATACCGCGCCGTTCGAGCGCTTCAACAATATTGGCAGCACCGAGTCTGCCGCCGGACTCCTCGTCGCCGCCGAGACAGATGCAGACTGTCCGAGCCGGTGAGAAACCTGCCGAAAGCAGGGTCTCAACTGACTCCAGGAGCGCCGCGACCGATATCTTGTCATCCAGGGTGCCGCGGCCCCAGACGTACTCGTCGTCGACGTGCCCGCTGAAGGGCGGATGCGTCCATTGGAGCTCACTTCGCCCGTCGACGGGAACGACGTCCCAGTGTGCGCCGAGGGCAATCGCGGGCAGGTCCGGCTGCGTTCCTGGCCAGATCAGGAGCAGGGCATAGTCGGCTTCGTACGCATGCTCCAGAGAGGAAAAGCAGCGGGGAAAGAGCTCATCGAGCTCGGCTCGGAACAGCCGGTGATCCTCGGCGCTCGAAGAACCTCCTGCCGGCGAGCAGGTCCGGAATCGGACCAGCCGTGAAAGCTTTTCGCTCGCCGGAGGAACAGAGTTCTTCGAGGAGCCGGTCAATGCGAGGCCTCCGCAATCGATTCGATGACCGACCGTTCTGCGGCCACACCGGGGTCGAGTTCGCAGACCTTTCGGAGAAGCGGCCGCGGCCCTCCTGAAAGCTCTCTTTCGCGAAAATTGCGGTCGCGCGGATAGAGAGCGCCGTCCGGTCCGGGGGCCGCGAAGGAGAGCGCTGCGACAAACGCGGCGGCGATGGAGTCGTAGGGAAGGCCATGCCGTTCGGCGAGCAGCATCGCGCCGACCAGACGGTCCTCCTTGTGCAGCTTCCGGTAGAGATCGCGTCCGACACGGTGGATGGTATCGCCGAGTGCGCGGTTGCCGAAGCGCCGGATGAGATCGGTCACGTGCTCCTCGAGATCCGTCAGGGAGAAGGTTTCGGGGTAGGCGTCGGCAAGCGCTGCGGCCGCCTGCATCATCGCGCGGCGGGTGGCGTCGCGCACCTCGACCGTGCGGACGGCGTCGGCAATGGTGACAACGGAGGGGTCGTGAGCGTAGGAGATGTAGGCGCAGCAGGCGTGGCCGAGATTGTGGATGAAGAGCTTGCGGTCGACGTATGCCGTGATGTTGTCGACAAGCTTTACACCTTCAATCGGCGGAGGTGAGGACCGGAATGCCTTGCCGTCGACGACGAGGGTGTTGTAGGGCTCCGCGAAAACCAGAAGCGGATCGCGATCAACCTCCTCCTGGGGCATGATAGGGACCATTTTGCCGATGCTCGTTTCGACGAGCCCCACCATCCGGCCGAAGAGCTCGGGCTGAGGAAAGCGGCGCGCGAGCTCTTGCCGGAAAAGACGGGCTCCGCCTCGAACGTTCTCGGCGATGATGATATCGACGGGCGGTTCCCCGGCTTTCAGGTAGCGGTTCCGGAGCGCTTCGGCGAGCAGGGGAAGCACCGTCTTCAGCGCCGACTGGCCCACCGAGGTTGCGATGTAGTTGGCATCCGCCACTTCCCGTCCGACCGCGGCGGCATCGCGTCCGTCGACGGCTCGAACGCCGCTGATGTCAAGCTCCTCGTCAGGCAGATCATCCCGCTTTATTACGACGCGGTATCTCCCGCGGCGGTTCAGTTCCGACACGATGCGGTCGTTCACGTCGACGAAGACCACCTCATACCCGCCACGTGAAAAAAGCTGTCCGATGAACGACCTCCCGATGTTTCCTGCGCCAAACTGCAAAAGCTTGCCGCTCACGTCGACGGCTCCCCGTGTCGCGAATCGAACAGGAGCTCCAGGTCGCCGGAATCCGGCGGAGCATCGATCTGGCGGAGATAGTCGCGGTAAAGCTCTGCGACGAGTCTGCGCTTCTCTCCGGTGTGTGACTCGAGATAGGTACCTCCGACATAGGAGCAGGCATGTCCGCCGGAGACGATTCCGAGCGAGCAGGCGCGGCGCAGATCGAGCCGTTCACCCGAACCGCCTCGCAGCTGATTGACGAGCGAGGCGAGGACGCCTCCGACGAAGTTGTCGCCGCAACCGGTGGTGTCGCCCGATGCTGACCCGGCACGCAGCCGCGATGAGACAAGCTCCGAGACGGGAAGGGTGGTCGCTCCGATCGGGTCGAAATTTCCGCCGGCCGCAAAAAGGTGGACCGGCCGCGCCCCCTCGGTGACTACCGCCGCGCCGACACCTGCCTCCCGAAGAAAGGTCAGCGCGTCGACCGCCGAACTCGTACCGGTGGTCCTGAGCGCCTCCTCGAGATCGGCGATGAACAGGTCGATATCTGCAAAAACCGCTTCCGAGTCTCCGAGCGGCCAGCGATCCTGCGGGTGCGACTTCTGGCTGCGGAAGTCGTAGACGGTGTTGACCACGGTGAACCTGTGCATCTGTTTCGCGCGGCGGAGAAGCGAGCCGATTCCATCGTGAATGCGCGGGACAAGCGCTGTCCCTCCGAACTCGAGGATATCGCCGTCGAAGAAGCTCTCGTCGACCTGTTTCGGCGAGTAGTTGCCGGCGGCGCCGATGTAGTTGACGAAGGTACGCTCTCCGTGGCCGCCGTCATAGGCAGGGTCCGAGAAGACCACGGTGTACGGGCTGCCGCCTTCGGTGGGCCGGTAGCCTGAGGTGTCGAGCGGCGTACGGGCAAGAATCCTCATGATGGCGTCGCCGGCGGGATCCGACCCGCGGGCGCCGAAAAAGCGCACACTGGTTCCGGTGTCAGCGAGCAGCTGCGACGCATGTATGAGTGCTACTACCGAAGGCCCGCCGAGATTGGATGTCTGTGGCGGACGTCCACCGGTGATCTCGTTCCGGATCCTGTCAAAGTCGGTTCCCGAAAAGCGCTCTATCTCTTCACTGAAGACAAGCTTTCCCGGCGAGAGGCCGCCGTCGCCGTCAGCACGACTCCGATACCTGCGAAAAGCATCGCTTTCGAACGAGACATCGGTGTAGAGGCAGTCGACAAGTGAGCACCCGATGCCGCAAATGGTGATGGGCATGTGATTCTCCTGGCTCTCCCTATTCTACGAAAAACGTCGCGAACGGCAACGGGTCCGCCTCCGGGGCCTTTTTCGATTTGCCAACTCGCGGCGGTCGTGGTAGGGTATTCTGTAATTCCGCCTACAATCAACCAGGAGGCCAATCAATGAAACTGCGAGAGCAGGTAGTGTCGGGGCAGCCGAGCTGGGTCCTCGAGAACCGCAACGTTCGCCTTGTCGTTACGCAGCGTGGTGGGATGACCGCGCCGGTGACCTTTTACCGTGACACGAAGCAGCAGGTGGAGCCCTACTACGTCAGCCCGTGGCAGGAAGAGAAGCTCAAGCTTGATGAACCGGTGCTCATCCCGCTTCGCGGCAACTTCTTCTGTCTGCCCTTCGGCGCTGCCGGCAGCTACAAGAAGGAGCAATTCGTGACGCACGGCGAGCCCGCTTCCGCGCAGTGGACGGGAACGGAAGCCGAGGCAGACGGGCCGGTTGTGACGCTGAGCGCAAAGATGAAGACCAAGGCGCGTCCCGGCAGCGTGAGGAAACGGATAAGCCTGGTCGAAGGGCACAACGTGCTCTATGTCCAGCACATCGTGGAAGGATATTCCGGCAGGATGCCCCTGGGATATCACTCCACGCTCAAGGGCGACGAGCGGGAGGATGCCATCCTCCTCAGTTTCAGCCCCTATCAGTTCGGCCTCACGAGCATCCCCCCTTCGCCCTTCACCGCCGGCGGTGAGTACTTCTCCCTCCAGGCCGGGAAGCAGTTCAAAAGCCTCGCGAAAGTTCCCACCACATGGAAGGATCAGCCGTTCGACCGGTGCGACTCCTTCCCGCGTCGCCGAGGCTTTGCCGACATCATCCAGATCTATGCGAAACCGAGAAAGAAACCGGGTTGGAGTGCTGCGGTGCGTCCTGCCGACGGCTATCTCTGGTTTGCGCTCAAGGACATATCTGTTCTTCCGTCGACCGTTCTCTGGCTCGAAAATCACGGCAGGCATCAATCGCCCTGGAACGGCCGAAACTGCTGTATCGGTCTGGAAGATGTCTGCTCCTACATGGCAGACGGACTTGGTCCTTCGATTCAAAAAAACCCGGCGAGCGAGGCCGGAATAGCCACAACCATGAACCTTTCGCCCAAGAAGCCGACGGTAGTCAACTACATCGAGGGCGTCGTGAAGATTCCGCGTGGTTTCGACCGCGTGGCGAAGGTGGCGTTCTCTACCGCAGGGGTCGAGTTCACCTCGGAGTCAGGCAAGTCGGTGAAGGCGGCCGTGCATTACGATTTTGTGTTCACGGGAAGGCTACCGGAATAGCGAGAGCAGGATCATGACCAGGCGCGCGAGCAGACTGCCGAAAGCGTAACCCGCGACGCCTGCTGCGAGCGCGCCCGGAAGCGTCTCGACCCGCCGTTGCGCGGCAGCGGCCGGTCCGGCAAACGGTGCCGATGCCAGAAGCGACGCTACCGTGCTCAGTGCAGCACCGCGGAGCGGCTTTATGCGGGAGACGGTGAGCAGCGTGAGGGCGGCCGATCCGAAAAGGACGACCGCCGCCACAATCCACATCGAGGCCGTTGCAGTCTGCGTGGTCGCCGTCGGCAGGGTCGCCGTCGGCAAATTCCGGAGGCTGGTGAGCGATCCTGCGACCAGCGCAAAAACCAGGACTACGTATTCGCCGAGAGACGGATCCTCCCCGGTGTTCGCCTCTCCGAGGCGGACGACCGCGGTTCCGGCGGCTCGTCGCAGCCTCCCGATGAGCGCGCCGGCAGTCGAAAGCAGCGCGATGGTCAGGAGCCCTACCACCGAGGAAAGGCCTGATGGAAAGAGCGTTCCGACCGCGAGGCCGCACCCCGCGATGAGCGCGGAGGTTCCGAATGTAACCAGGACAGCGCCGAATCCGGCATGGTCCGGCCGGCTCTTCTCCGTGCGGACGGCTTCAGACGGTATGCCGCGGCCGGACGTGAAGGGAGCAGCAATCAGCAGGAGCAGGACAAATGCCGAAGTCAGCACGGTTGCCGCGGACTGCAGCTGCGCGGCCTGGAGCGCGGGCAGGTGGACCATCTGCCTGAATTGATCTGCCGCAGGCGCGCCGCCCGAGAACAGGGCAACGGCCATCGCGGATAGCTGTGCGCGGTCGGTTTCAGTCGCGGGAAGCAGCGCGAATGCGATGATTCCCGTCGCCGTGAGGGAAAGGACTGCGATGCCTGCGACGGCGGCTGAACCTGCAAGGCTTCTTGCGATCACTCTGATCTCCAGGGGAAGGATGAGGAGTGGAATCCAGAAAGCGACCGTCATGCTCGTCAGAGTTTCGAGCAGGTGGACCACGTCGCCGGGAAGGTTCGCGATGTTGCCGCCGGCCACGCCTGCTGCGTAACAGACTGCGACGCTCAAAGCGCCCGGAATAGCGAAGCGCCGAAGCAGGACGCGGACGCCCGCAGGAAAGGCAATACAGCCGAGTATTATCGTCAAACTGAGCCAGACCGGCACCGATTCCGTCATCCCTCTATTATAACGGAATAGATCGGGGAATCGGCGAGGGTGAACGTGGACATGGCCGCTGCGCTTCGTGTATATTGGTCGCGAGTTCCGGTCGGTTGGCCGACCAGTTACGGCATTTTGCAGGGGCAAGCCGATGGTTGACGACAAGAACATATCACCACGCGCGGAGCGAGGGCGCGGTCGGGGCAGGCGCGGCTCCGGTGAACGAAAGTCCCGCGATGTCCATTCCCGTGAGACACGGGAACGAATACTTCACGCCGCTGCGAGACTCATGATCAACAATGGGGTGACGAATACCTCGCTGGCCGACATCGCAGCGGAAGCGAACATCAGCAAGGGAACTCTCTTCTACCACTACCCGAGCAAGGGCGATCTGGTGTTCGACATCAGTGAACGCCACATGAATCACATCACCGGCAAGATCTTTCGCTGGGTCAAGAACACCGCCGGCACGCTCCCGCCGGAGAAGGTGCTTCGGATGGTCTACGATCTGCTTCTGACATCGGAAAAGCGTTCCCAGATCCACGTCTATCTGATCCAGGAGGCCCTGATGGTCGATACCTCTCTGCGGGAGCGATTCAGCCAGGAGTATCGCCGCTGGCGTGAGCTCATGGAGCAGGGCCTGCGCAGAATCCTTCCCTCGAATTCCGAGTTCGGTACGCTGTCGAGAGTGATCATTGCAACGATCGACGGTTTTCTGCTCCAGAGTCTGCTTGGCACGGAGCAGATTCCACTCGACGACGTTGCCCGATATCTCACCCGATGAATCTCATCCTCTTTGAAGAGGACGAGATGGAACGTCCGCTTCCCTACACCGATCCGCGTTCGAAGCATATCCGTAAGATAATGAGGCTCGGATCCGGCGACAGCGTGCAGGTCGGCGTAGTCGAAGGCAGGAGGGGGACCGCGGTTATAACCGAAATGGGGCCGGAGGGCGTGCGCTTTCGCTTCGATCTCACCGAAGAGTCGGAACCGCTCCTCCCGGTGACCCTGCTGGTCGGCCATCCGCGCCCCATCGTCATTCGCAGGCTACTGAAGGATCTGAGCACTCTCGGAATCAGAAGGATCCTCATTGCCGGTACCGATCTCGGGGAGCGCAGCTACCAGGAAACGAGGCTGTGGGAGGACGACGGCTGTCGCAGCGCGCTGGTCGAGGGCGCCGCGCAGGCGCGATCGACCCGGCTTCCGGAGGTGCTTCGATTTGCAGGCATCAGAACGGCGCTCGAAGCGCTCGACGCCGGCGCGGCCGTCGGTGGAGGTGCCGGCGTCAACCGGCTTCTTCTCGATACCGGCCGGGAGCTTCCTCCGCTGGACACGCTCGACCTTCCTCACGCAGAAACGTGTCTCGCCGTCGGTTCCGAGCGGGGCTGGTCCGAACGCGAGCGCGGTCTTTTCTCGGCGGAGGGCTTCACCGTCGCGCGCGTAGGTACGCGGACGCTTCGGACCGAAACGGCCTGCATCGTCGGCTGCACGCTCGCGCTTTCACGGATGCGGCTCCTCTAGGAGCGGTACCCGTCGCGACGCTAATCGCGATGTCAGTCTCGGCGGTCGGTCTTCTTGATGATGTGAGCTTATTGTTCATGCACCGAATGCAGGGGATGTCTGTGAGAACACCCGGCTGCGTGGATCCGGACTCCGCCCGCCTCGATCAGACACGTTACGACACCGCGTCGGTCTGGTCGTGCAGTCGTGACAGGCTCTGCGTGAGCACCCGCACCAGCCACATCTCATACTTGTCCGGACTCCATCGGGCGCCGTCAACCAGCTCCTCGTAGAGCTCGTGGCGGCAGAGCGCTCGAACTATTGCGGCGGCGTCGTCACGGTTCGCGCTGGTCCCGCGGGGAAGATCGAGACCGGCGACAAACCTGTTCAGCGCGGCTCGTCTTCCAGCCAGCGCTGATTCGAGTTCGGCGGCAGCCTCGGCATCAGCGGCGGCAGCTTGTCTATAGACCGATGTGACGTCGGAACCGGTCTCCCACTGAAGACGGGTCGCGTGGGCGAGCGTCGCGAGTGCTACGGCGAGGGGTGCCTGTGAACCAGTCTGCTCCAGCGCGACTCGAATAGCGCTGCGGCTGTGCCACTCTTCACGGATGGCCCGGAGGATTTCCAGCTTGGAGCCGAATGCGTAGTACACCGTGCTCACCGCCACTCCGGCCGCTTCGGCGATGGCTTCGATGGTGGTGGCCACATATCCGCGCCTGCGGAAGAGCTCCAGGGCAGCCGCAACGATCGCCCGCCGGGTCTGCATTGCCTGACGCTTGCGAAGCGGGATTCTTTTCTTTCCATTTTTGTCAGGAATATTGACACCTGCCTTTATTATAGTTAGACTACAGTAACTAGATTGAGACTGCAAATCAATCGGGAGGCAACATGTCTCATCGTACGGTTGATGCTGTGGTCATCGGTGCCGGGCAGGCTGGACTCGCAATGGGGTGGCACCTGAAGAGAATGGGGTATGACTTTGTGGTCCTCGACGGCAGGTCGGAGGCCGGAGCCACCTGGAGCGAACGCTGGGACTCGCTCCGGCTCTTCACTCCTGCGAGATTCAGCGGTCTCCCCAGTCGACCGTTCCCGGCCGCAAGCTTCTACCTTCCCACGAAGAATGAGGTGGCCGCCTACTTGCAGGACTACGTCCGGGAGTTCAGGCTGCCCGTGGTCTTCAATTGCAGGGTTGAGCGCCTCATCCGCGACGGCGAACAGTTTGTGGCGATCGCCGGTGCTGATCGCTACCTCTCACGGCAGGTCGTTGTCGCTACCGGTGCGTACTCACATCCGAAAGTGCCGGCGATTGCGTCGGAGATCGATCCGTCGATCATGCAGCTTCATTCGTCGGCCTACCGGAATCCATCGCAGTTGCCGAACGGGACCATCCTCGTAGTCGGCGCAGGTAACTCGGGAGCCGAGATCGCCGTTGAGCTTGCCGGGTCAGGGCGCACGGTGCTTCTCGCCGGTCGGAACGCCGGCCGAATCCCAGCCGACAAACTTGGCCCACTGTTTGGGGGCAGGCCCTACTGGTGGTTGATCAGTCGCGTGCTGAGCCGTGCCACACCAATGGGCCGCAAAGTCGCGGAAGTATCCTCACGCACCGGCACTCCCCTGATCGGGATCAAGCCGCGCGACGTCGTTGACGCAGGTGTCGAGCGGGTCGCACGTGTCGTGAGCGCACGCGACGGATCGCCAATTCTGGAGGACGGTCGGCAACTCAATCCCGCCGGCATCGTGTGGGCAACCGGGTACGGGCCAGACTATGAATGGATTGACCTTCCAGTGCTTGACGACAGAGGATGCCCCCGGCACGAACGTGGGGTTTCCATCGACGAGCCGGGTCTGTTCTTCCTAGGACTTCATTTTCAGTTTTCGTTGAGTTCCGCTCTTCTGGGCGGAGTTGGTCGGGACGCTGAGTATCTCGCGGCGATGATGTCACCGGGTGTGTCGTCCGTCGTCGGGGGGCCAACGGAAACTGCCGTCTGAATTGCAGGAGATCATTGCCATGAATGACGACGTCCGGTCGACCTCGCCAATGGTGGGGGCCGGTACCGATTGCCAGAGTGAACATCGGGGACTCGGCGTCAGCCGGATTGATTTCAAAGTCTGCGAAGGCCGCGAGGACGGGATCCTGATTCTGGAGAACACGTTTCATCAGAAGGGGGGGCCACCGCGGCATAGCCATCGGCACCAGGACGAGTGGTTCTACGCGTTGGAAGGAGCATTCGTCCTGGAAGTCGGGTCGGACCGTTTTGAGCTCGGTCCTGGCGACTCGCTGCTCGCACCCCGGGGTGTGGAAAGTATCAGGAACCGTGTTGGTAATTAGCCGATAGTTCTTTCCCTCGAAATAACTTAGCTCTCTTCTGACCGCGAAAACCGTCGCTTGCTCCAGATCTGTTTCCAAGTTCTGATACTGCCTGTACCTGTTCCAGGAGCATCAACAAGCTTCTTTATACCCCACGGGGTGTGCCCCATATGTGGGCTTTCGCTGGCGAACGCGTTGGGCGAATGCTGATTTCGTTCAGACCTGCCGGTTAGGCCCTGCTCATCTCTTTCCAGTTACTTTGATGATGTGATAGCCGAACTGGGTCGATACGACATCGCTCAAGGAGCCGACGCCGATGGTCTTGAGCGCGTCCTCGAACGGGCGGACCATCTTGCCGGGTCCGAACCAGCCGAGGTCGCCGCCCTGAGATCTACTCGGACAGGTCGAGAACTCACGCGCGAGCGACTCGAAATTGGCCCCCTGCTTCAGCCGTCTGAGCAGCTCCTGTGCCTGGTTCCGGTCATTCACCAGAATGTGGCTTGCTTTCCATTCCATCCCGATGTTATACGCGCTTCTTGCCGGTCTTGGGAAGAGCGCGGTTGACCCGCTCGGATTGCAGATTTGTGCATATTTGACTATTATTTCTGCATGACCGACACCCGGTTACCACAGTCGTTCGACCGATTTCCCGTCCATCTGGTGGGGATCAAAGGCACAGGCATGAGCGCTCTGGCGGAGATACTTCTGCGTCTCGGTGCTTCCATCTCGGGTTCGGACACCGAGGAAAAGTTCTACACCGATGAGATTCTGCAGGCACTGGGAATCAGGTATTCGGAGGGCTTTTCTCCGGGAAACATCCCTGAAGCCACGCGGCTGGTCATCCATTCGGCAGCATACGATCCTGCGACTCATCCGGAGCTCGTTTCGGCGAGAGACCGTGGAATTCCTCTTGTGGGCTATCACCAGAGCCTTGGAGAGCTTTCGCGGCGAATCCCGTCGAGCGGGATCTCCGGAGTCCATGGCAAGACTACGACCACCGCAATGTCGGGAATCATGGTGAAGGAGCTCGGCCTCCACGGCGCAGTGCTTGCCGGAAGCGCCGTCGCCGGGTTCGGCGGCCGGTCGACCCTTTTTCAGGGCGAGGACTTTTTCGTTGCAGAGACCTGTGAATATCGCCGTCACTTCCTTTCGTTTACTCCCCGAAACATCGTTCTGACAAGCGTCGAGGCGGACCATCTCGACTACTTCCGTGATCTCTCTGATATCGCCGAAGCCTTCTTTGAGTACACTCAACGGCTGCCGGCGGGCGGCTCGCTCATCTACTGCGCCGACGACTCCGGCGCTTCCCAGGTTGCCCGGCGGGCCGCAGAGGCACGGCCGGACATCCGGCTGGTTCCCTACGGCACGGAAGCGGATGGTCCCTACCGGGTCACAGACCTCACAGAGGAGCCCGGCACGGTCTCTTTCCGGATTTCTGCACTGGACCGGCCCGTACGGCTTCACGTGCCGGGTCGGCACAATGTGCTGAACGCGGCAGCGGCGATCGCTCTGGTCCAACGGCTGCTTCCCGGACGGTCGGCAGATGCAGGGCGGGTGCCGGCCGACGCAGCCGAAGCGATGGTGCGGGCTCTCGAGGGTTTCCGCGGATCACGCCGGCGGAGCGAGCTGGTTGGCGAGTCGGCAGGAGTCACCGTCATCGACGACTACGCGCATCATCCCACTGCAATTGGGAAAACACTCGAGGGAATCGCCGCCTTTTATCCCGGCCGCAGGATCGTTGTCGATTTCATGTCCCACACCTATTCGCGTACTCAGGCGCTGCTGGCTGATTTCGGCGGTGCCTTCACTGCGGCGGACCTCGTGGTGATACACAAGATCTACGCGTCGGCGCGCGAGAAAGCAGGCCGCGTTACCGGCGCAGATCTTGCGGAAGAGATCAGGCGTCGTCACGGAAACGTCCTCTACTTCCATGAGCTCTCCGACGCCCTTCCGGCGCTTTTAGGCGAATTGCGAAAGGGGGATATATTCGTGACCATGGGTGCAGGTGACAACTGGAAACTTGGCCGGGCGGTGCTTCATGCGCTCGCTTCCGACGGGGTTGGAGTGCGCTGAACCCGATGAAGAGCATGACCGGCTACGGCTACGGCGAGCACCAGGACGAACGGGTGCAGCTGAGCCTGGAGCTCAAATCCTACAACAACCGATATCTTGATGTTCTCGTCAATCTGCCGGCGGCCTTGAGCCCGCTCGAGCAACGTATTCGCGATTTTATCACGTCCAACACGGTCCGCGGCCGCATCGAGATCTATCTGAAGATGCGGGAGCTTCAGGAGAGCGCCGAAGTGCGCGTGGACCGGGGCGCCGTCAAAGGCTACCTTTCCGCCCTCTCCGAGCTGTCCGCGGTGAGCGGCGTACGAGGAGAAATAGACCTCCCGCTCCTGCTGCAGCTCGATGGAATTCTCACCGTCGATCGACGCCGGGATATCGAAGAGTACTGGAAGCTGATCGAACCGCTGCTGCACGACACATTCCGCGAGTTCGATGCAAGCCGCGCACGCGAGGGCGCTTCAACCAGGAAGGATATCCTGCAGCAGCTCGCACGGGTTTCTGATCAGGTCGAGGTGATCGACGGGCTTGCGCCGCGGCTCGAGGAGCAGATCAAAGGCACTCTGCGCGACCGATTCAGGGAGATGCTCGGCGACAGCGCCGACGAGAACCGGATCTATGCCGAGGCGGCTGTGCTCCTGGTACGCTACTCGATAAACGAGGAGCTGGTGCGGATGAAGACGCATATCTCCTCCTTCCGGGAGACGCTTGACGAGGCCGGTGACGGCAGGGGCGTGGGCAAGAAGCTGGATTTCATCTGCCAGGAGCTCAACCGGGAGATCAACACCACCGGATCGAAGAGCACTATAGTCGAGATCAACCAGTGCGGTATTGAGATAAAGGATGCCCTCGAGAACATCCGTGAGCAGCTTCGGAACGTCGAATAGACCAGGACCGAGAATGGGGAAACGATTGAAGATCGCAATTTCCGGAAAGAGTGGTTGCGGGAACACCACCGTCAGCCGGATTGTAGCCGAGCGGCTCGGTATCAGGATGATAAACTACACCTTCAAGTCGATTGCCGCCGAGCGGGGGATGGAGTTCCGTGAGCTGTGCAGCCTCGCCGAGACCGATTCATCGTGGGACCTCTACCTCGACCGCCGCCAGGTGGAAATGGCGAACGAAGTGGAGGAGTGCGTGCTCGGTTCCAGGCTGGCCGTCTGGCTGCTCGAGAACGCGGACCTGAAGGTCTACCTCACTGCGCCCATCGAGGTGAGGGCAGCGCGGATCCAGCAGCGGGACAAGGGCCAGCTGGAATCCGTTCTTCAAGAGACTCTTGCGCGAGACCGCAGCGATCACGAACGATATCAGAAGCTGTACAATCTGGACAACAACCGGTACGAGTTCGTCGATCTGATAGTGAACACCGAGCATCTTTCCCCGCAGGAGGTGGCGCAGATAATCATTCGCGCTGCCGAGCAGCTGCGCTCTCATGACGACACATAGGCAGTGAGGCGGAGGACTCGTGAGTGACGCGCCGGAGGATGGCCCGGGCCAGGACAGCTCCGATCTCGATATAGTCGAGGAGGTTCTTCGGGGCGATACTGACCGCTTCCGCCTCCTGGTGGTTCGTTATCAGGGCCTGCTTTTCAGACTTGCGTTCTCCTACCTCCACGACCGGGAAGCCGCCGCGGACGCAGTTCAGGACATCTTCCTTCGTGCTTTCCGCTTCCTTCCAAAATTCCGCCGCTCACGCAAGTTTCTCCCCTGGCTCTATACCATCGCGGTCAACCAGCTCCGCACCAGCCATCGCCGCGCCCGCCTCTCGCTCCTGCGTGAAGCGGCTCTCGATGCTCAGCCGGAACCGGCAGGACACTACGGGGATCCGGTGGAGCAATTCGTCGACGGCGAAGAGGCGGGCGCGGTTCGGTCGGCGATCGGGCATCTGCCGTCCCGGCTTCGCGGGGCCGCGGAGCTCTATTTTCTGCAGGAGTTGTCGGTGTCCGAGGTGGCCGCGCTTCTGGGACTGACGGCGGAAAACGTGAAGTCACGGCTTTCCCGGGCGAGGGGGAGACTGCGTGAATGGCTTTTGCATCACCGGCGAGGATAATGCAACCGGAACACGTGCATGATAGTATGTAGACAATAGAAGGACAGACGTGGACGAACGTGCGCGAAAACTGATCGACAAGTGGTCCTCTGGAGCAGTGCTCTCCGAAGCCGAGATCGACGAGCTGCGTTCTGCGGACTCCGATGATGCTGAGGAGCGGCGCGTACTGTCGGCTTTCGCGGAGCTTGCGGACCGGGATCGGGGGGTCCGTCAGACGGCTGTTCCGCCTGAAGACCTCGAAGCACGGGTAATGGCGGCAATTGGTAAAGAGCCCGGAAATGCGGCGGTTCCGACGGCCGCCCGGAGAGGCTCAAGGACGTGGCGGGTGCTTCGCGTGGCGCTTCCGGCTGCAACGCTCGCGGCCGCGGTGCTTGTGGTCGGGTTTCTGCTCGGTGTCGGGTACGCGCGCAGCACGGGACCCTCCGGAGAGACGGCCGGCTTGCCGGCGCCCGATACCATTACGGTCACCTTTCGCCTTGCGGCGCCCGAGGCAAAGAGCGTCGCGTTAGTCGGTGATTTCAACAACTGGCAAGGCGACAGCTTCAGGATGACGAACGACAACAGGGACGGTGTGTGGGAGATTACCATTCCGCTGCATCGCGGTCACGTGTATACCTACAATTTCCTGATCGACGGCGACAGATGGATCTCGGATCCGGATTCGCTCTACCAGGTAAAGGATGGGTTCGGCGGTGAAAAATCGGTCATTCAGCTATAGATACGTTACCGGCGGCGCGTTGATCGCCTGGTTTTTCCTTTCCGCAGCATCAGCCGCGGCCGCCGGCTCGCCGGAGCAGTCTTCCCCGGCAGGCGCCGCCGGATTTCAGGGCCGCGGCGTGCGCGGAGGCTTTGTTTCGGCGCAGACGTTTCCGCCGATCGCCGGTTTTGCGCCGGACTGGCAGCGCAGGTTCACCGCCGCGGTCGACGCCGACCGTCGGGTACAGCTCGCCTCCGCATCGGCGCTCGCTCTGGTCGAGGAGTCTCTCAGCGCTGCACAGTTGCCGCAGGATGCTTCGGATGCTGCGGCATTCTTTGCCTCGGTTGTAGGACAGGTCGACAGCGCTCTGAGGGGCGGAGGATCTCCGGTGACGCTTGCCGCGGAGGTTTCTCATGCGTCGCCCGGGCGGGGCGATACGGCGGGCGGTCCACGGGGGCGCATCGATCGCGGTCGACCGGAAGTGACCCGGGGCCAGGGCGGATCCGGGAGCGCGGGCGGCGGCGCTGTGAACGGGTCCGGAATAGGCGGCCCTCTGTTCCGCGGAAACTCCTGATGACGAGAGGATTCGGGTCGTTCGGGATACCGGCGATCTTTGCTGTCGCGCTAGCGTTGAGTGTGGCGGTTCCACAGCTTCTGGCTGCCCAGGAGCTCACTCTCGACCAGGTTGAGCAGCTGATATCCGAAAATCCGGCATATACCGCATACCGTCAGCAGCTCACCGCGATCTCGCGACTTTTTCACTCCTTGAAGGCGGAAGGAATGCCCACGATGCTTCTCGATGATCTTCTCCGCGAGGCTGCAGCGAAGCACGTCAAGTCGGCACAGCTTCTGGATGCCATGGAGTCCACAGCCGCACGGATTCGCACTGCGGCCGGCATTCTGAAAGCGCAGCATATCTGGCCGCAGGGGCTCGACCGGGAGTCGACAACCGAGCGGGCGCAACTGGTGCAGCGCATCGGCATAGTACTTCAGGGCGGGGTCTCGCCCCTGATCATATCGACGCTTCTGGAGAATGCAACAGGAGCCGACACGTCGGCGAAGGTCGGCCGTGTTCTCAGACTCTGCGAGACGCTGGTCGCAATCGTCCAGGTGGCGCGGGTGCCGGAGCCGGATCTTCTTTCGATGGCGCTCTCGCTGCTTTCGAGCAGGCTGCCGGAGGCAAGCTTCCAGTCGCTGCCCGGTCTGTTCGTGAGGGGCCGGGTAGACGGCGTTGATTCGGCCACGCTTGCGCAGACCATCACCGCCGTCGCGGCACGGGGAGGCGGCATTATCCGCATGGATACCGAAATTCGAAGACTGGGAGGCCGGCAATGAACGTTCGTGTCACGGTTCTCGCACTCGCAGGCTTCCTTGTTCCGTCTCTGCTTCCTGCGCTCAACGATCTGCAGGTCGGGGGCGGGGTCAGCGCGGAGCTGCCGGCGGATTCGACGACAACCTCCGCCTACGCGAGCGCGGCAGCCAATATCGACCAGATTTTCTACCGCGATCCGGAAAACAGTCTTCGAGTGTCGGTCGACTCCGCCGGCTACGACGATCCGGCAAACGGATCCGCCGGCGGCCATGTCTCTCTCGGTATCGGGGCTTCGGTGGTCCGCGGGCTTTCGACCTACGATGCAGGCTTTTTCGGTCGAATCTCCGGCGATTCGATCGACGGTTTTTCCGCGGCCGATGTGGGCGCGCGCGGCGGGATCGTAACCGGCGACCTCAGCTGGTCGGCAACGCTCAGCCCGTCGATTGTCCGCAGCTTCGCGCCGCTCGCCGGCTGGATTCCCTCGCTCGCCTCCCGGGTGGACCTGCGTCTCGGGCCGTCGCTTACCGGGTCGCTTCTCGCTTCTGTGGAGGCGGCCGGATACGATTCCGGGGACGCGTCATGGAAACTGGAGGCGGGGCCCGCGCTCACCTGGTACCTCGGAAACCGGGTGGTGGTCGACCTGGGGGCGTCCGTTGTGGCAAGCAGATCCACCGTCACAACAGCGCTCTCGGACCTGGGAGCGAGCGGCGCCGGCGCCTCGACGGAGGTGCGGGCAGGAGACTACACCGGTATCAGCTGGAACGCCGAGGTTGCCCTTTCGATATCGCAGCGGTGGCGCGCGGTCTTTTCAGCGCCCGGCTACTATCGTGTGATGGGCTACGACCACTACGATCTGGGAGTGCTCGCAGGGCCCTTCGAATGGAATGCATTCCTGAACCCGAAGATAGACACCGCCATCGACCTCACCGGAGGATTTTCACTTCACCTTGTCCCCCAGCTCGCGTTAAGTTATTCGAATAGCGACTACCGCCGCGACACTGTCCTTTCGGCTGCGGCGTACGCGCAGTTTCAGTTCTAGCGGCCGGCGCGCACCGCTTCGCCGACACGGAGGCACCAATGGCTCTCACAATCACCGGCGAGCGCGAGCTCAATTCCGACGCGTTTCTCGTTCTCAAGGAGAAGATCTTTCTCGACCGGTCAGGTGACAGGCGTTCCTGGACCTACGTGGAGCGAAGATCCGAGCGCGAGGCGGTGGTCGTCGTGCCGGTTACCCGCCGATCCCGCTCGCTCATACTCATCCGGCAGTTTCGCGTACCGTTCAGCGCGCCGGTAATCGAGTTTCCCGCCGGACTGGTAGACCCGGGAGAGACGCCTTCGGAGACCGCGCTGCGGGAGCTTCTCGAGGAGACCGGTTACCGCGGCACGGTATCGCGCGTCGGACCGCCGGTCTCCACCTCAGCGGGAATCACTACCGAGCGTGTCTACATGGCTTTCGTGGATGCAGATGAGGATCCGGATCCGCACGCGGCCTCCGGCCCGGAAAGCTCCGAGGAGATCGAGGTGATGAAGATAGCTCGCGCCGAGGTGCCCGGGCACCTCGCGCGGTGGGAGAGGGCCGGAGAGATTCTCGACATCAAACTCTACACCTATCTGACGGCGATCCTCGGATGATGAGCTGACCTTCCGTATTCAGCCGCGGTGGGCCATGTCGCGCTGCGGCGCGTAGAAGAGTCTCTCGAGCCGCGACAGCAGCCAGTCGGCCGTAAGCGCCAGGAACGCGGCGGTAAGCGCGCCCTCGAGAACGAAGGCGGTGTTGTCCCTTACCAGCCCCCCGACAATCGGGACGCCGAGCCCGCCTGCACCGGCTACCGCACCGACGGTCGCCGTTCCCACGTTGATGACCACCGATGTTCGTACCCCTGCTGCGATCACGCGAGCAGCGAGCGGCAGCTCCGAATAGAACAGGATCTGCACCGGAGTCATTCCCATGCCGCGCGAGGCATCGAGAACGAGAGCCGGAACGGAGCGCAGGCCGGAGATCGTATTGTTGATCACCGGCAGGATGCTGTAGAGGAAGAGGGCCGCGATCGCCGGCTTGAAGCCGAAGCCGAGCGCGGGCACAGCCAGAGCAAGCACCGCCACAGGCGGGAAGGTCTGCGCGAGTGAGCTCAGATCCTGGACGAGCGGCAGGAAGTCGCGGCCGGACCTGCGGGTGACAAAGATGCCCAGCGGGATCCCGACGGCAGCGGCGGCGACGCTCGATACGCCTACCAGCACCAGGTGGGCGCCAAGCAGCTGCGGAAGGGTGGCGCGCGGATAGACGACCTCTTTAATCGACGGAAACAGAGCGTGCAGAATCCATCCAAGGAACGCCCTGTCGAAAATGAATAGAAGCCCCAGCACGAGCAGCGCACCTGCCGCGCCGAACCGGATGATCGATTTCACCCGCGACTTCGCTGCCGTCCCGGCTGAATTGCGCCCGTCGGCCCCGGCGGCGGTCACCAGGAAAAGTCTCCCTTCTCGGTAATCGTCTCCACGTCGTGGAGCGTTATCGCCCCCACCATACGCCATCTGTTGTCGAGTACCGGAACTTCCTTGATTCCCTGTCCCATCATGCGCGAGAGCGCATCGCGCATGCTCGCGAACTCGTTTATTCCCACCTCTATCGGCTTGATCTGGGTCATGTAGACGCGCACCTCCTCCTCCGGGACCGACTCCTTCAGATCGGTCCAGCCGCGAAGATAGCCGTTCTCATCCACAACCCAGAAGTAGCGCTCCTCCATGCGGGTCTCGATGTCCTCCTTCGAGAGTCTCTGGCGGGCGCGGAGCATCGAAGGTGTGTGCATGTGGTCGTGCACGATGAACCGCGAGAGCCGCTTCAGCGCCCTGTCCGAGCCGACGAAGTCGCGGACGAACTGGTTCTTGGGGTAGGCGAGCAGCCGCTCCGGGGTATCCTGCTGCACTATCGAGCCGGCCTGCATCAGCACCACCGAATCGGCAACCCGGATGGCCTCGTCCAGATCGTGCGTCACAAACACAACCGTTTTGCGGAGTTTGCGCTGTATCGAGGTGAACTCGCCCTGGAGAGCCTCGCGGTTGAGCGGGTCCACCGCACCAAAGGGCTCGTCCATCAGCAGAATGGGCGGGTTCGCTGCCAGCGCCCGGGCGACGCCGATGCGCTGCGCTTCACCCCCCGACAGCTGGTGAGGAAACTTTTCCCGGTACTGCTCCGGCGCGAGGCCGACCAGGTCCAGCAGCTCATCGCTTCGCTCGTGCATCTTCCGGTCGTCCCAGCCGAGAAGCCTCGGCACTATCGATACATTCTGCTCCACCGTCATGTGGGGAAGAAGTCCGACGTTCTGGATGACATATCCCACCCCGCGTCGGAGCCTCTCGGACCGCACCGAACGGACGTTCTTTCCGTCGACCAGGATCTCACCGGCCGACGGCTCGATCATCCGGTTGATCAACCGGAGTGTGGTCGACTTGCCGCACCCCGAGGGGCCGATGAGGACGCAGACCTTTCCCTCCTCCACGGTGAAGGAGATGTTGTCGAGAGCGCGGAAATCGCCGTAGTACTTGCTTACGCCGCGGAACTCTATCATGTTGTTGATTCTCCCTCCTCGTGCGACGTTCGGATGCCGCGCGGCGTGAGGTATTCGACCAGGAACTTCATGAGGCGGTCGACGAACACCGCGAGCAGGATGATGGGAAAGACGCCGAGAAGTATCAGGTCAGGAGCCGCCTGTCCCAGCCCCTGAAAGACGAAGGTCCCGAGGCCCCCTGCGCCGATCAAGGCCGCGACGGCGGTGTTGCCGACCGCCTGAACGGCGCTTATGCGGATCCCGCCGAGGATGATCGGAAGCGACAGAGGCACTTCGACGAAATGGAGCATCTGGAACCGGCCCATACCCATCCCGGTCGCCGCATCGACTACGGCCCGGTCGATGATGGAGAGGCTCGTGTAGGTGTTTCGGGTTATCGGCAGAAGAGCGTAGAGCGTCAGGGCGATGAGTGCGGGAGCGTTGCCGACCCCCTGTATGCCGAGCTGCCGGAGCACCGGGAACTGGTGCGAAAGCCAAGCGAGCGGCGCGATCATGATGCCGAAGAGCGCCAGGCTCGGGATCGTCTGAATGCCGTTCACGACGACGAAGACCGGCTGCTCGAAGCTTCGGCGTTTCCACGCGAGGATACCGAGCGGGACGCCGATGATGACCGCCGCGAGCACTGCGGTCCCGCTCAGGGTGAGATGGCCCAGGAGCTCTTCAACGAAGCGGCTCTTCTGATTGCCGAACTCCTTGACGACGCCGAGGCTGGAAAGACGGCCTGTGGCGAGCAGCACGCCGAGGAATGCGAACAGCATCGCAACGATCACACCCGAAGCGACGCGTGTATAGAAGATCCGGCGCTCCTCCCGGCGGTATCCCCTGGCGGCTGCTTCGCTGCCGGATTCTTCCGATGGATCCTGCAGGGCCGGCCGGGATGCCTGCCCCCTGCCTGCCCGGAGCTGCCGCAGACCGTTGTTTACGTGCACGTAGGCGGCGAGCATGAGCAGCCAGAACCCCGCATTCGGGCTGATGCGGCCTGCCGAATTGGAGGCAGGAACGAGCTCTGCGCCCGACGCGCCGATGAGGAGCCATCCGGTCACGAACAGGCCGGCGCCGGAGACGAGCGACAGCATCGACGCCGGCGCGGCGCTTCCGCGCAGCGCGAGCGCTGCGGCGGCCGCACCGATGAGCGTACTCACAACTATGAATGCAGCGTAGGCCGGATGGCCGAGGTTCCAGAGCAGGTATCCCTGCCCCGGCACAATCCGGTTGGCCTTCACGGCCAGGTAGGGCAGAGCAAGCGCCGCCAATCCCACGACCACGCCCAGCAGGGATACCTTGTAGGGAACGCGGTAACCGTGTTCGTTCAAGCGCCAACCCCTTCGCTATTCGAATTCCCGCCCAGGGCAATCACCTATGGCAATTGCCAAGGGCAGAGATTATATGGTGAAAGGCTCTACTTGAGAAACCCGTTGTCGGTCAGATACTTTCTCGCAACGTCTTTCGGGTTCTTACCGTCGACCGCGATCGCGGAATTGAGCTTCTGCAGCGTCTCGAGCGTCAGGCTCTTGAACACCGGATCGAGAATGGTTTTGATTTCGGGATACTTAGTGATGATCGCGTCACGCACGAGCGGTGCCGGGTTGTAGACAGGCTGCACGCCCTTGGTGTCGGTGAGGACCACCAGTCCAAGAGCCGCCAGCTGTCCGTCCGTGCCGTATGCCATGGCGAGGTTGACACCGTTCGTACCCTGCGCAGCCGCCTTCTCGGTGGTCGCCGTGTTCCCACCCGACAGCGTGACCAGCTCGTCGCTCGTGAAATGGAAGCCGTAAGCCTTTTCGAAAGCGGGCAGCGCATCCGGCCGGCTCACGAACTCTTCGGACGCGGCGAGCTTGGCCGATCCGCCTGAAGACATGTAGCGGCCCAGGTCTTCGAGAGTCTTGAGGTTGTGCGCCTGAGCGAAATCTTTGCGTGCCGCGATCGCCCAGGTGTTGTTGGCGGGGGCAGGCTGCAGCCAGACCAGATTGTTCTTTTCCTTGTCGAGCTTCTTTACCTCCTGATACCCCGCTTCGGCATTCTTCCACACGTCCCTCGGGCTGTCGGGAAAGAAGAAACCGCCGTTTCCGGTGTACTCAGGATATATATCTATCTCACCGTTTATTATTGCCTTGCGGATTACGTCGGTGGTGCCGAACTGCGTCCGGTCCTGTACGGTGAAGCCATTCGCCTCGAGGAGCTGGACCATCATGCTGCCCAGCAGCGCTCCCTCGGTGTCGATCTTCGAGGCGACCACAATGGGGCCCTTTTTCGGAGTCGATGCCGCGTTCTCGGTGGATCCAGCTGCAAACAGGGAGCCGGCCGCGAACACGAACCCAAGCAGAGCGAGCAGGGTAACTCTTTTCATATCAACCTCTTTCTGCCGGTCTCCCCCCGGAGCCGGCGGTGGTATGCGTATAAGGTAGGTCCCGCGCATGGGATCGTCAAGGAAGCCGGCGCTGTTGAAATACCGCCCTCCAGGAGGGCATCGAGCCCTCCTCTCCCGGGGTGAAGACGCTCAGCTGGAGCTCAGCAACCTCGAGCTGAGGAGATACGGCATCCCGCACCTCTTTTTCACTCCAGCGCGGGGGCCCTCCGAACCCCCCGCCCCGCACGCGCGCCGCGATCAGACTGTACCAGATGCCGCCCGGTGCGAGCCTGTCTGCAATTGCTCGAACAATTCTGCGTCGCTCTCCCTCTCCGGTGTAGAGGTGGAACCAGCCCCTGTCCATGATGAAGTCATACCTCTGGATTTCACCGGTCTCGGCGGCGAAATCCTCGGGAAAGGAGGCAAGGAGCCAGCGACAGTGAAGTCCCCGTCTTCTCGCGGCGCGCTCGGCAATTTTCAGCGCCGCCGGAGCAATCTCCACACCGGTGCAGTCGAAATCCCGTTCGGCGAGCCAGAGCAGGCTCTTGCCGGTACCGCATCCGATGTCGAGCGCCCGGCCGCCCCGCAGGTTGAAGCGATCAAGGAGGTAGGGGAGGTGACCATCGTACTCACCCGGGTCCCAGGGTACGAATCCCGATTCGTAGGAGCTGTCCCAGTAGTTGATACCCATGCCGAAGTCAATATAGCAACGGACGCTCTTCGGGAGCCAACTTTACATTCGATGTCGATCTGACTATACTTTAAGTTCCGAAAGCATAGGAGTTAATTGATGATCCTTCCCTTGGACCTGCTCGAAAGCTACGAAAGCAACATGTACGAGCTCACGTGCGCGGCGATTCGCCGGGCCTATCAGATCACCGTAACCGGCGACGAAGAGCTGGAAACCAACCAGGGGAAGGTCGTATCGACCGCCATCCGCCAGATACTCACAGAGAAGGTGCAGTACCGAATCGAAGAGTAGCATCCGTCGATGGGCGAAATGGTCCGCCGTTTGATATTCCTTTTTGGACCTACTGGAGTCGGTAAGACCGATCTCCTTCTTGATTTGTTCGCCGGAAACGACTCCCCGACGGCCGAGATCATCAATGCGGACTCCATGCAGGTCTACCGTCATATGGATATCGGAAGCGCAAAACCGACCGCCGACCTTCGTTCAAGACTTCCCCACCATTTGATCGATATACGAAATCCTAACGAACAATTCCACGCAGGCGACTTCGTTACGCTTGCAGAGACCCTTTCCGACGACATCGCGGCCGGCGGGAGAATGCCGGTGGTATCCGGCGGCACGGCGTTCTATTTCCGCACGCTGCTCTACGGACTGCCGGGAACGCCGGGCGGGGACCCTGCGGTGCGCGCGGTGATGCACGCCCGGGAGGCAACGGCAGGGCTCGACGGACTCTATCGCGACCTGTCCAGGATCGACCCTGAATCCGCTTCCCGCATCTCGCCCAACGACCGGTATCGCATCGTCCGCGCTCTCGAGGTATACTACGCATCCGGCACACCGCTTTCCCGGTTCAGGGTACCGCAGGAGCCGCGAAAAGACCTCGACGTGCTCCGCATTGGGTTGAACCGCCCGCGTCAGGAACTGTACGCACGGATCGACCGCCGGGTGGAGACGATGTTTGAATCGGGACTGGTCGCCGAGGTGGAGAATCTGGTCCGCAGCGGCTACCTTCCGCAGGATCCCGGATTCCGCGGAATCGGATACCGTGAGTTCTCCGACTGGTATCGCCGCGCCGAGCCCGGAGCGGAGGAGGGCGGAAGCGACCGCTTCACCGACTGGCTCTCCTCGCTCGACGAATCTACCGGGGAAGAGATTAAGGCTGAGATCAAGAGAGATTCGCGCCGATACGCCAAACGCCAGATCACCTTCTTCAAGCAGATACCCGACATCCGGTGGTTTCATCCGCAGGAGGTGGGGGCGATTTCGCAGGCGATCGGACAGTTCTGGAGAAACTGACATCAATCGCACACCGGTTGTGTAAAGAGCGTATTATTTGATACGGAGGAGAGAAGATATGAGAAGATCAGTATTGCTCTCAGTGTTACTCGCGCTTCTGGTTGCGGGTGCCGGCCTTTTCGCCAACGGAACGACCGAGACTCCTGCTTCAAGTGGTCCGGTTACCATTCAGGTGTTCTATCCGGTCGCGGTCGACGCTCCGATAGCGCAGATACTGAACGGATACGTGACTCAGTTCGAGCAGGCAAATCCCGGGATCGTGGTGAAGCCGGTATTTTCCGGCGGATACACCGACGTCAAGACCGCAATCCAGACAACCATCCAGGGCGGAGGCAAACCCCCGGCGCTTGCGGTCATGCTTGCCACCGATCTCTACGACCTCATCAACGCCGGCTACATCGAGCCGCTCGACCCCTATCTGGCGAAGATGAAGGACAGCAGCAGCTACCTTTCCGATTTTTATTCAAGCTTCATGGACAACTCGCGCTACAACAACAAGATCTGGAGCGTTCCCTTCCAGCGCAGTGCCGTTGTCCTCTACTACAACAAGGATCTCTTCGCACAGAACGGTCTTTCCGCCCCCAACAGCTGGGCCTCTCTCGCCACCGATGCACAGAAGCTGACCGTGCGAAACGGCAGCGACGTGAGCAGGTGGGGCATTCTCTGGTCCACAGTGGGCCTGCCCTACTGGCTCTTCCAGCCGCTCGCGATTGGCGCGGGCAAGAACGTCGTCGGTCCAAGCGACACCGAGGTCTACTTCAATACACCCGAGTGCATCTCCGCGATCAACTACTACAATTCGCTGTCTCATACCTACAATGCGACTCCTCCGGGAGCGCAGGATACCTGGGGAGTTTCACCGGGTGATTTTGCAAGCGGCCGCGCCGCGATGATCGTGCACTCAACCGGAAGTCTCGCCGGCATCCTCAAGCAGGCGAAGTTCAACGTAGGCGTCATGGCGGTTCCCGGCAAACAGCCCGGCACCTATGCGAGCGTACCCGGTGGCGGCAACCTCTACATTCTCAAGGATGCTCCACAGGCACAGAAGGATGCTGCGTTCAAGTTCATCCAGTTTCTCACTGAACCGGATCGTGTCGCGGACTTCAGCATAAAGACGGGCTACATCGCTGCGCGAAAGAGCGCCTATTCGACGAAGGCGATGACCGACTACATTGCCAAGGTGCCGCAGGCGGCCGAAACCCGGAATGCCCTGCAGTACGCCGGCAAGGAGCTCTCGGTTCAGGACCTTGCGAAGGTGCGCGACATCTTCCAGAACTACCTGCAGCAGGCTTTCAACGGAAAGCTCTCTGCGGATGTCGCTATGCAAAAGGCTCAAACTGAAGCCGATGCAGCGCTCAAAGAATTCAAGTAACCTGCAACCTGTCGCGGAGGCCGGGCCCGGAGGGCCCGGCGTCTCCGTCGGCGGGACAAAGTCGAAATTCCAGATTCTTCCCTATCTGCTGGTGTTGCCGACGCTGTTTTTCGTCGCGCTATTCACGATCTGGCCGACAATTTCGTCTTTTGTCGGGAGCTTTTTTCTTCAGAAGCTGAACATTGCCAAGTACCGGGAGCCCTCATTCGCCGGCCTTGCCAACTATGCCAGCCTGTTTCAGGATTCGACCTTCTACCACGTGCTCGGGAATACCGCGTTCTATGTGATCGGCTCCGTGCCGGTCAGCATCGCCCTCGGCTTTCTCTTTGCGCTTCTGATCAACCGCCGCATGCGCGGTATCGGGCTCGCGCGCCTCGCGCTCTTCCACCCGACGGTCCTGCCCATGGTGAGCGTGGCAACGATCTGGCTCTTCATGTTCACCCCGGACTACGGGCTCTTCAATTCCGCGCTTTCGTTTCTCGGGTACCGGGGGCCGGAAAACTGGACAGGCAACCCGGATCTGGCGCTGATTGCGATCATCATAGTCGCCGTGTGGAAGAATGCAGGCTACTACATGATCTTCTATCTTGCCGGCATGCAGAGCCTGCCGCGTGAAGTGTACGAGGCGGCACGTCTCGACGGTTCAGGGCCGATCAACACAACCGTCCGGATTACGCTGCCGCTGCTGCGGAGGACGACCCTGTTCGTCACCACCATCGCCTTCATCGGCGCGTTTCAGACCGTAGACCACGTGTTCGTGCTCACCGTCGGCGGCCCGAGCAATGCGAGCAACATCCTTCTTTTTTATCTCTGGCAGATTCGATTCGAAAACCTCAATGTCGGCAAGGCCTCGGCGCTTACGATCGTTCTCATCATCGTGCTGCTCGTTTTTACCGTGTCGAACTTTCTCATCTCGGAACGGAGGAGCGGCAATGAGTGAGACAGGCGCAGTCCGGACGCTGCCGGTCGGCCGGTCCCGGCTCACTCCAGGCAGGGTGGTACTCGGCGTGCTGATCGCAGCGCTCGCCGTTGTCTGGGCGGCACCGATCGTCTGGGCCGTCGCTGCGTCCCTCCGGCCTTTCGAGTACCCGCTTGGAAGCGGCAACATCTGGTTTTCTCATCGGTTCACGCTTGCCAACTATTTCAAGGTAGGCTCGCTTGCACCCTTTGGGCGATACTTCGTGAACACCGTGGTAGTCGTTGTCATGACCCTTGCAGTTCAGATCGTAACCTCGACAATGGCTGCATTCGCTTTCGCGAACTACCGGTTCAAAGGCGACCGGATACTTTTTCAGATCATTCTCATCCAGATGATGATTCCAACCGCGGCGCTGCTCGTTCCCAACTTCGCCACGATCCGGTTTCTCGGCATCTACAATACGCGGCTTGCGATCGCGATACCCTTCTTTGGATCCGCCTTCGGCACATTCCTGATCCGGCAGGCTTTTCTCGGCATTCCGCGATCACTGGTGGATGCCGGCGTGATAGACGGCTGCTCCTGGTGGCAGCTTCTGGTGCACATCTATCTGCCGCCTTCGCTCGCAGCCATTACCGCCTTCGGCATCTCGTCGGTCAGCTTCCACTGGAACGATTTTCTCTGGCCTCTCATCATAACCTCGAGCGATCAGAGCCGAACACTTACCGCGGGACTGGTCCGCTTCACGCAGCTCGGCGAGATCGGCGCACAGTGGCAGTATCTCACCGCGGCAACTCTCATCGTCGCTGGGCCTCTGTTCATCGTGTTCCTGATCTTCCAGAAGAGCTTCATCGAAAGCTTCGTCCATTCGGGCATCAAGTGATGCTCACAACCTTCAACTGGAGAGAATCAACATGAAATCAGCATTGCCGCTTCTCATCCTCATCGGCCGACCCGCGGCGGGGAAGAGCGAGGTGATACGCTTTCTCCGCGGGCTTCCCGAAGCGCGACGCAGCGAGGAGTATCACATCGGACCGTTCCACGAGATCGACGATTTTCCAATGATCTGGGCCTGGTTCGAAGAGGACGATATTCTTGGGCGGAACGGTCGACCGCGTCTTCACACCGACGACGACGGCAACTTCAAGGACAACTTCCTGTGGAACCTGCTGATCGAGCGGATCGAGCTCGACTACCGGAAGCTGCGAAAAGAGGGGTCGGAGAAGGACACCACGGCCATTCTCGAGTTTGCCCGCGGCACCGAGCATGGTGGCTTCCGCGAGGCGTTCGCGCACCTGAGCGACGGTCTGCTCTCCGAGGCCGCGGTCCTCTACATCAACGTCTCCTGGGAAGAGTCGCTGCGAAAGAACCGGCGCCGCTTCAATCCCGATAAGCCGCACAGCATCCTCGAGCACGGTTTGCCCGACGAGAAGCTCGATCGGCTCTACAGGGGCAGTGACTGGGCCGAGTTCTCTGCGGCCGATCCGGCCTATCTGGACACGGGCAGGGTACGGGTTCCCTACGCCGTGCTGCAGAACGAAGACGATGTCACAACCGCTGGCGGGGAGCCGCTCGCCGAGAGGCTCAAGGAGACGCTGGCACTGCTGTGGGACCGTTGGCAGGCACGCCCGACGACGGGCGAAGGCTCCGGCGAGCGCGCCGGTTCCGGCGCGAGGGCGGCGGACACCTCCCCGGAGACTGCGGACAGTCCTGCGCCGGAGGACGGCGCTTCGGAACTCACGATCGTCATTGCCGACGAGTCGCACTTTGCCGCGCACGCATCGGAGATGCTCATCGGGCGGGAGGAGATCGAGGCGATTATCCGCCGGTCGCTCGAAGAGTCGCCGCGAAGCGGGCACGTCCGGAAATCGGTGCGACACTCGCGGGCGGTCGGCTACACCGGGCTCAAACGGGTACGACTCCGCGACGCCGCATCCTTCTGGGGTCGGAGGCCAAAGCGCGGGATTCTTTCGCATCTCATTGAAGCTCCGCGTCGGAAGACGCGGGAGCTCTGTTTCTGGGGCGATTGGATCGACGGCACGCACTTCAGACTGGTCACCTTCTATCCGGGAAGACCGGCGCCCCGCGAGATTCATGATCCGGGCATCTCCGCCGCGGAGATGAAGGAGGCGGTTGCCTTCTGGGCAACGCACGCCATCATAGCCGACCCGGGTTCGGCTCAGGCTTGACCAAACTGATCACGGTCGATATATTGTAGGCTCAACGTCAGACCAACATCGGAATCCACACTGGTTTGTATCTGTACACGACATAAAAAAGAGGAGTTCCAGCTGTGCCTTGCGGACGTAAGCGAAAACGAAAGAAAATAGCGACCCATAAGCGGAAGAAGAAACTCAGAAAGAATCGTCATAAGAAGAAGAACCGGTAGCACGGTTCAGATACCTCTTCCCGTCAACGCTTAGATGGACGCCTGCCTCCCCGGCAGGCGTGTTTTTTGTATTCACACAGCAACATTGCCGCCGCGGTAGATTTTTCGCCTCGCACATGCTACTGTTCACACGACGAACGCCAGAATGATTGTACGAGATCTGCACCTGGCAAGCGGACAGAGACTCGCGACGGGGCGACGGCCGCTTGTCATGGGAATACTAAACGCCACGCCGGATTCCTTCTATCCGGCGAGCCGCGTAAACGGTGAGCAGGGAATACTCGATGCGGCGTTGCGGATGGCCGCGGACGGCGCGGACCTTCTGGATATCGGCGGCGAGTCCAGCCGGCCGGGAAGCGAATACGTCGACGCGGCGGAAGAGGTCCGTCGAGTCATACCCGCTATCCGTGCTATCCGGCAGCGAACTTCGATTCCGATCTCAATCGACACGCGAAAGGCGGAGGTCGCGCGCGCGGCGCTCGATGAGGGCGCCGACATCATCAACGATATCTCCGCGCTTCGCGACGACCCGGAGCTGGGCAGTCTCGCTGCCGATCGCAAGTGCCCGGTGATCCTGATGCACATGCGCGGAACGCCGCTCACCATGCAGCGGGAGCCCTATTACGCCGATACCATAGGTGAGATCATTGCCGAGCTTGGCGAGCGCGTCGCGGCTGCAAAGTCCTGCGGCGTATCGGAGGAGGCGATTCTGCTTGATCCGGGGATCGGCTTCGGTAAGCGGCCGGTGGATAATCTCCTGATCCTGCAGGGGATCGGGCAGTTCTGCCGGATGGGGTTCCCGGTGGTCGTGGGTGTCTCGCGCAAGGGCTTCATAGGGAAGGTCGCCGGCGGGCCTGACGGACCGCTTCCGGTCGAGGAGCGTCTTGCCGGAAGCCTCGCCGCCGCGGCGAACGCCGTGGTCAATGGTGCGGATATCCTTCGCGTCCACGATGTTCGCGAGACGGCCCAACTGGTGCGCGTCCTGAACGCGATAGAGACTGCGAGTCTGGAGACGACTGGTGAACTGGCTGAATAATATCTGGTTCGTTCGGGAGTTCGTCCTTCCGACGCTGGATGTGCTGCTGCTCTCCTTCCTCATCTACAAGGGATATCAGATCCTCGTTCAGACTCGTGCGATCCAGCTCGTGAAGGGCGCCTTCTTCATGGTGCTCATCTACGCGGTGGCATTTTTCCTCGATCTTCGAACCGTGCTCTGGCTGGTCAATCTGCTCGCCCCGAGCCTTGTCATCGGCCTCGCGATAATATTCCAGCCCGAGCTGCGGAAGATCTTTACGCGCATCGGGCAGGGGTCGATTTTCTCGCTCAGCCGGTCGGCACGGCCGTTTCAGCTCGACTCGGTAGTCAGCGCGGCCGAGGTGCTTGCCTACCGGCGGCGCGGGGCGCTCATCGTCTTCACCCGCACGGTCGGCCAGAAGAACATCATAGAGACCGGGACGAGGCTCAACGCCGACCTGTCCTCCGCGCTCATAATCACCATCTTTGGTCACGATACGCCGCTTCACGACGGCGCGGTCGTCATTTCAGGCCCGAAGGTGGTCGCCGCGGGCTGTTTTCTCCCGCTTTCCGAGCAGCTGGACATACGTCGCAGTTTCGGGACCCGTCATCGCGCTGCGCTGGGACTGGTCGAGGAGAGCGATGCGGTCGTCCTCGTCGTATCGGAAGAGACCGGATCTCTCTCGCTCGCCTACGACGCAAACCTGCACTACGATCTTTCCATCGACGACGTGAAGCGGCGGCTGCGTGAGCTTCTCCATCTTCAGGAACCCGAGACGGTCGAAGAAGAGGAGGTTGAAGCGTTTGAAGAATAACAACCTCATTCAGCGCCTCGTGCAGAACTGGCCGGTGAAGATCCTGGCCGTTGCTGCAGCTGTCCTGCTGTTCTTCTTCAACCAGCTTTCCCGCCTCGAGGTCCGCTATTTCAGCGTGCCGCTTCAGCTGGTACTCCCAACGGGGCTCGTCCCGGGCGCTGCCTACCCGAGCAAGGTACGGGTGACGCTTCGCGGCGAATCCGATGCTATTTTCCGGGTTCTGGAGGAGGACGTGGAAGCCTACGCCGATTTTTCCGGTCACTCGGCGGAGGGTGTCTACAAGGAGCCCATTCAGATCCGAAAGAAGGGGACCGCGCTCAATATCGATCCGCTGGAAATCACGGTCGAGCCGCTCGATGTGACCGTGACCCTCGAGAAACGGGTATCGAAAAGCCTCGAAGTGGTTCCAAGTCTCAAGGGGTTCCCACCTCCGGGATATCAGCTTGCGAAGTACTCGCTGAAACCGTCGAGCGTGGAGGTGGTAGGCCCGCGCAGCCATCTGGACAAACTCGAATCGGTGCACACGGAGGACATCGATCTCACCGGCCGGGTGGAGGACTTTACCGTTCAGGTGCGGCTCAACATGAGTGACCCGCTGCTCCGCCTGCCCGGGGGCAACGTAGTGGAATTCCGCGGAGTCATTCAGGAATCGGTGGTGCTGCAGACCTTCGACGAGGCGAATGTCGTGGTCGTGAATCTCCCTCCCGGACTCTCGGTTCAGGGAGATCTTCCCTCAGGCTCGATCCGGGTTCAGGGGAAGCAGGTCGAGCTGGAGGCGATCAAACCCGACCAGGTACGCCTCGTCGTCGATGCGAGCGGCATAACACGGCCCGGAATTTACACGCTTCCTGCGAGGCCCGATCTGCCGTCCGGCATACTCGTGCTTCGGTACGAACCGTCGAGGGTAACCGTAGATGTTGTCAGAACCGAAGGTGGCGTGCAATGATTCGAGGCATAGGGATAGACGTCGTTCACACCGAGCGGCTTCGCGCATGGGTCGATCGTCCCGGCCTGCTCGGACGCTATCTTCATCCGGGCGAGGTGGAAACGATAAAACGAAGGGGCGAAGGGGCGGTGCTGTCGATCGCCACGCGCTTCGCGGCCAAGGAAGCCTTCGCCAAGGCGCTGGGAGTCGGGCTGCGCGGATTCGAGCTCCGCGAGGTCGAGGTCAGAAACGATTCGCTTGGCAAACCTGAGATTCTGCTTCACGGCAAGGCGGCGAAGGCGCTCGAAAAGAGCGGCGGCAGCAGGGTGTTCGTGAGTCTGACCCACGAAGAGGACTACGCTGTCGCCATGGTGGTAATCGAGGGGAACTGATGTCCGATTCCGCGAACGTCACATTTTTCTCGAAGTCGCAGACGCGCTGTCCGATCTGCGACACAGCTTTCAGCCGCGAAGAGCTTCGCACCGGACGGGGACGGCTCATCGCGGGCAAGCTCTCCGACGAGCTTCGACGCAACTACGAACCGTCGAAAAAATACGGTTCCGTGAACCCGCTGATCTATCCGGTCTCGGTCTGCCCCTCCTGCTTCTATGCGGCCTATCCCCAGGAGTTTTCCGCAGTGCCGGAGGAGCAGAAGTCGGCGATCGACCGGAACACCGACCGTCGAATGACCAGCTTTCAGGCCATCGCGCCGGCAATCGATTTCAACGGCCCCCGTGGCCTGAAAGAGGGCCTTGCCTCCTACTACTTTGCCATGGTCTGTTACGATTTCTTTCCACGCGAGTTCGCGCCCACCTTCAAGCAGGGCCTTTCGGCTCTGCGGGCTGCCTGGATCTGTTCGGATCTCCATCGCAGCAGCCCGGGAGAAAACTGGGACTATCTTGCGCAGTTATTTTACAGGAAGGCGCGGTTTTTCTACTCGCAGGCAATCGAGAAGGAACAGAACGGCAAGGAGAGCATTTCCAGCGCGAGCCACCTCGGTCCGGACCTGGACAAGAACTACGGGTACGACGGCGTTCTCTATATAACCGGTCTTCTGGAGTACAGGTACGGGCCCCGGGAGGACGAGGAGAGGCGCAAAGAGGCGCTGGCTCGTGCGAAACGCACCGTCTCGCGCCTGTTCGGCATGGGCAAAGCATCGAAGAGTAAACCTTCCGTGATTCTCGACATGGCGAGGGACCTCTACGCCGAGATAAACGAAAAGATCGGTGAGTCGCCCGCCGAATCCAGGAGCGAGGAGGCCGATGGGTCAGCGTAATATCCGGCTAACCCTCGCCTACGACGGAACCAGTTTTCAGGGGTGGCAGCTTCAGGCAAGCGGCCGTACCGTGCAGGGCGAGCTGCTCAATGCGCTCGAGCGCATTCATCGCCATCCTGTCCAGGTGCACGCCGCCGGCCGCACCGATTCGGGCGTGCACGCTGTGGGACAGGTTGCGAACTTCGTGACCGACATAGATTCGATACCGGCGGAGCGGGTTTCACTTGCGCTCAATTCACTGCTTCCCCAGGATGTTCGGGTGGTCGAAAGCTCCGAAGCGTCTCCCGAATTCCACGCACGTTTCGATGCGAGGCGGCGCACCTATCGGTACTATCTTCTGACCGCTCCGGTGGGGATGCCGCACCAGCGGCTCTACTCCTTCCGGCTTCTGGATCAGCCTGATGTCGCGCGTCTTAACCGGCTGGCTGCCCGTCTTGTAGGCGAGCACGACTTTACCACCTTTTGCGCGCCCACCGAGTCCAGCCCGTCCAAGGTGCGGGAGGTGTTTTCTGCTTCGTTTCACGCAGAGGGGATATATACGGTCTTCACCATTTGCGCCAACGGCTTTCTCTGGCGTATGGTGAGATCGATAGTGGGTACACTTATCGAGCTCTGCGCGCGCGGGGCGGGCGAAGAGGAGATCACCCGGCTCATCGAGTCGCGGGATCGTTCGCTCGCGGGAACCACGGCGCCGCCGCAGGGACTATTTCTTTACCGGGTGGAGTACGATGATGGACGCGCCGACTGAAAACGAGCTCTGGCAGCTACTGAACGATGTGGATGATTTTCTCGAGGGCGGCTTCAGACGGCCGCACGCATCGCCTGTTCGCATCCCTTCGGCGCATCAGCCTGCCGCAGCGGCGCGGGTTCCCGATCCCGCCCGGTCCACCGAAGCTTCCGAGCCGGCGCCGGACGAGGAGGCGGGAGAGGCTCCTGCACCGGGCGCCGAAGAGGAGCTTCCGCCGAACGAGCGCAAGCGGCGACTCGCCGAGCTCGGCGGTCGCGTCTCAGCCTGCACGCACTGCCGGCTGCACGAGACGCGTAAGAACGCCGTGCCGGGAACCGGTGTCATCGATCCTCTGGTAATGGTGATAGGTGAGGGCCCCGGGGCCGATGAGGATTCAAGCGGCCTGCCCTTCGTCGGCCGCGCCGGTCAGTACCTGGACAAGTGGCTCGAGGCCATCGACATATCGCGCCACAAGAATGCCTACATCGCCAACATTGTGAAGTGCCGGCCGCCGAACAATCGTGATCCGCAGCCCGACGAATCCGACGCCTGTTTTCCCTACCTCATGGAACAGATCTCGCTGGTCAAGCCGAAAACGATTCTGTCTGTCGGGCGCATAGCTTCGCAGATACTGATCGGCCGTTTCGACAGCATCGGGTCGCTGCGTGGGCGGGTCTACCAGTTTGCCGGCATCCCGCTCGTTCCGACATATCATCCAAGCGGAGTGCTGCGAAATCCGCAGTACCGCCGTCCCGTGTGGGAGGATATGAAGCTCCTGCGCAGCATTCTCTCGAAATAGTCATGCCGCAGGGCGCTCTTGCCGAGGTGGTTTTCAATCTTCCCGTGCCGGGTCCGTTCACCTATGCTGTTCCGGATGGGGTGGAGTGCGCCGTCGGATCGCGGGTAGTTGCACCGATCGGCCGGCGTTCGCTCGCCGGATTCGTTGTGGGACGTACCGACGTGCGGCCTGCCGGGATTCCCGACCTCAAGACCATCACCCGGGTAATCGACCGGACACCCCTGTTCGATGTCGTTTATCTTCAGCTGGCCAAATGGATGTCCGAGCTCTACCTCGCAACCCCGGGGGAGTGTCTGTCGGCGATGATCCCGGGTGGTCGACGCGAGGTTGAGCTGCCCGCCCTCGGAGGCGACGAGACCTCGTTTGCCTCCCGGCCGCTCGAGCTTTCGGAAGAGCAGCGGGACGCCGTCGGCGCCATAACGGCGGGGGAGTCGGGAACATTCTACCTGCACGGCATCACCGGCTCCGGGAAGACGGAGGTGTTCCTCCGGGCAGCATCGAAGACGCTCGAGGAGGGCCGCAGCATCATCTATCTGGTGCCGGAGATCTCTCTGACGCACCAGGTGGTCGATACCATCCGTTCGCGCTTCCACGAAGCTGCCGCGGTGCTGCACTCCGGGCTCACAGCGAGCCAGAGATTGACCGAATGGCGGCGTATTCAATCCGGCGACGCCCGCTTCGTGATAGGAGCGCGCAGCGCCGTCTTCGCGCCGGTCAGAAATCTCGGACTGGTGATCCTTGACGAGGAGCACGAGGGCTCCTACAAGTCGGGTGCGGCACCGCGATACCACGCGCGGCAGGTCGCGATGAAGCGGTGCGCGGACGCAGGCGCCCGGCTGGTGATGGGCAGCGCGACCCCTTCGGTCGAAGCGTTCCATCTCATGAGGGAGGGGCGACTGACGCGGATCAGCCTGAACCGCCGGCTCTCCGGTGGAACTCTGCCGGACATACGCATTGTCAGACTGAAACCGGGCGATGGGGCCCTTTCGTCAAGTCTCTCCGAGGCAATCCGTGCCACTCATGACGAGGGGCGGCAGACAATTCTCTTCCTCAACCGCCGCGGATTCGCCCATTTCTTTCATTGCCGCTCTTGCGGATACCAGATGACCTGCCGCCACTGTTCTGTGGGGATGACCTATCACAAGAACCGCAATCTCATGGTCTGCCACTATTGCGGCTTCCGTTCCCGGCCGGTCGAAGTGTGCCCGGAGTGCGGTTCGCTCGACGTCGGCTACTCCGGATTCGGCACGCAGCAGATCGAAGAGGAGGTGGCGGGCACCTTTCCGGGCTATCGGGTCGAGCGGCTCGACACCGATTCGGTTCGAAAGAAGGGTACGCTCGAACGGACCATCCGGGAGTTCAGGGAGGGGAAGATAGATATTCTCCTGGGCACCCAGATGGTGGCGAAGGGTCTCAACTTTCCCGGGGTGAAGCTCGTCGGCATAGTTCTGGCCGATACGGGGCTGCACCTACCCGACTTCCGCGCAGCGGAACGAACCTTCAGCCTCATCGTACAGGTATCGGGGCGTGCGGGCAGGTTCATGCCCGACGGCAGGGTCATCATCCAGACGATGCACCCGGACAACGACGCCATCCGCATGGCGGCCGGGAACCGGCTCGAAGAGTTCTACCAGGGCGAGCTTTCGGTCCGGGACGCGCTCAGATTTCCGCCCTTTTCCCGGCTGTTCCGCGTCGTTTTCCGCGGAAAGGATCGCGAACATGTGAGCGCTGCTGCGCATGCCTTCGAGAAGAGCGGGAGACCGCGCTTTGCCGGGGTCGGTGAGCTTCTCGGCCCGTCTGAATGCCCTATCGGAAGGATAGCTGCCAATTACCGGTTTCAGGTGGTCTGCAAGGTGTTCCGTTTCGATGCCGGCCACGCAGCCCTGCGTGCCGTCGTCGCGGGGTTCCGGGCGCCTGCCGGCGTTCACCTGGAGATCGACATCGATCCGGTGAGCCTTCTGTAAGAATGCCCGTCAGACGAGCCGGCGTTGACGATTGAGCGGCTTTTTCATACTATAATGCCAGAATGCAGGAATCGAATATGCTTTCCATCTACACGCTGCCGGACGAGATGCTTCGGCGCAGTTCGGAAACGATACAGGAAATCGACGGAGAAATCGAGGCTCTCGCCCGGAACATGATCGACGCGATGCACGCAGGAAACGGCATCGGGCTCGCCGGGGTACAGGTCGGCATCACGAAGCGCATTTTTGTCGTGCACGTTAATCGCGACAGACCACGCGTCTTCATCAACCCCACGATCATCGAAACCTCGGTGGACGAGGTGGAGTACGAGGAAGGATGCCTTAGTATTCCCGGCGTCTACTCCGACGTGCGCAGACCCGCCGCGGTACGAATCCAGGCGTGGAATGAGCGGGGCAGGCCCTTCAACCTCGACGCAGAAGGAATGCTGGCCCGCGTCGTTCTGCATGAATACGACCACCTCAACGGCGTTCTCTTCCTCGACCATCTGTCGGACCGCAAACGGGAGAAGCTTCTCCGCGAATACGACCGACTCGCCCGCGTCTGATGCGGCTGCTCTTCGCGGGCACGCCGGAGATTGCGGTTCCCAGCCTGCGGCTTCTTGCCGCCCATCACACAGTAACCGGAGTTCTCACCTCACCGGACCGGCCCGCGGGTCGCGGGCGGACGCTCGAGCCTTCCGCGGTGAAGCGCGCCGCTGTTGACCTCGGGCTGCGTCTTTTTCAACCCGAGCGGCTGGGACGGGAGGCCCGCGAAGCGATTGGTCCTGCCGGCGCGAATCTTCTTGTCTGCGTGGCCTATGGAAAGATTTTCGGTCCCCGCTTTCTCGCCCTGTTTCCTTCGGGCGGGCTCAATCTGCATCCTTCGCTGCTGCCGGACTACCGCGGGCCGGCGCCCATCCCGGCGGCCATCCTTTCGGGTGACGCGGTAACCGGGATCACTGTTCAGGCTCTTGCCGAAGAGATGGACGCAGGCGACATCTATCTGCAGAAACGGATCCCGCTTTCGGGTGACGAGACAACGGCATCGCTCACGGAAACCGCCGCGTCGATGGGCGCAGAAGTCCTGCTCGAAGTGGTCGACGCCATCGAGGCCGGAACAGCGACAACGCGGCCGCAGGACCAGACAAAGGCAACCTACACCCGCATCATCGGGAAGGAGGACGGGAAGATCGACTGGTCTGCCGACGCTTTGACCATCGCCCGGATGGTGCGCGCCTACTATCCCTGGCCGCTTGCCTTCACGACCTTCAGGGAACGGCGGCTCAATCTCCTGGAAGCGGGCGTTGCTCTGCCGGCAGCGCAGGCGATGGCCGACGCGGGGCACAGCTCCGACCCCGGGAGGGTGGCAGGAGTAGACAAGCGAGCGGGAATTCTGGTACAAACAGGCAACGGCATGCTGTCCGTGCAGAAGCTTCAGCTTCAGAATAAAAAGCCCCTCGACTGGAAGTCCTTCCTCAACGGAATCCGCGATCTTCCAGGTGCTCGTTTTGGAGGATAGGCACCGATGAATTCCTTCTTTGAGCGATTGCGCAACGCCATCCCCAGCCAGTCGGACGCTCCCGAAGACCGTTTTTTCAAGCTCTTTGTCTACGGACTGATCGGGATTGCCCTCCTGTCGCTCGTTGCAGGTCTTACCACCTTTTTCCTTTCGCTTCAGGGAGCCGAGGAGACAATGGTTCCCGACATCCGCCACCTCGCGCTTCCCGACGCAATCATTCAGCTTCAGGACAAGCAGTTGAACGGACGAGTTCAGCTGCGGACCTTCGCAGATCCTCAGCTCAAGGGCAAGGTCATCAGCCAGGATCCCTCGCCGGGGACGCTGGTGCGGGCCGGCCGCGACGTCCGGCTGACGGTCTCGAGCGGCGCGGTTGTCGACAAGGTGGAGAACTTCATCGGGCAACAGCTCAGTGAGGTGCGGCTGTACCTGCAGACGCTCTTTTCGACGGCCGCTCAGCCGCTTCTGCAGATCGGAGACGTCTCCTACGTCTTCGATCAGTCCGACCCCGGAACCATACTCCAGCAGGATCCCAAAGCAGACACGCCGCTCTCACAGCCGGTCAGCCTCAAGCTCGTGGTAAGCCGGGGCCCGGACGTTAAGCGCATTGCGCTTCCCGCTTTCACCGGGAGCGGCTGGCAGGCCGCGCTCGACGAGCTCACGAAACAGAATATCCCGTTTACCTTCACGGTGACCGACGCCCAGGCGGATCAACCGTCCGGGACGGTGGTATCACAGGATCCGGCTGCCGGAACCGAGGTTCCCGTCGGCACGCGCGTCACGCTCACCATGACGCGGCCGCGCAACGTGCCCAAAGGCAAGGTGTTCGGGCTGCTGCAGCGGACGCTTCCCAACTACGCGGTGCCGGTCGAGCTGACCTTGGAGGCGATAGCACCGGACGGCGAGCAGAAGCTTCTGTTGAGCACCATGAGTCCGGGCGGCGAGGTGGGCATTCCCTATCTCGAGGATGAGAATACCACGCTCGTGCTCTACAGCTACAAGTCGGAGATCCTGCGGGTCGTGGTGCGCGCCCAGCCGCAGCAATAGCTCACCACCGATTGTTTCTTTTGCCGGCCAAGGTCACGCTGGGCGCCCGGTACCGGTATCCGGGCGCGCTAAGGCGTCGACACGAGAATTGCCGGGTATTTCCGCTTCGGTTGACAGCCGGCGTGCGGCCCGGCTATAATTCGCACTCGCAGAACACACAATTCCAGTCGACGGACGGGAGCGAGCGTCGTATAACGGTATTACCCGAGCTTCCCAAGCTCGTGACGAGGGTTCGACTCCCTTCGCTCGCTCCGGTCCGTCGGTTTACTTTTTTCGGTTCCTTCACTCTGCTTCCCGCTGGACTTTTCAACCCGACGCGCCGTATTCTTGAACCAGAGATAGAACTTATAATCGCGTCTTTTTCGTGAATTCCGGAGGGAAGTTTACATGTTACGGCAGCAGAGTCTGTCCGAAATACAGTGCCGTTACGCGATGTCACACGGCGAGTTCGGGGAAGAGGTCATCGCCTCCTCCCGACACGTCGCGGTCATTCTCACGCAAAGCTGGTGCCCGGACTGGAAATGGATGAAGGGATGGGTGGACAGGCAGGCGCAGCAGGGCCAGCCGGAAGGAACGGACATCGATGTCTGGCAGCTCGAATACAACCGGGTTCCCTTCTTCGACGACTTTCGTACCTTCAAGGAACGGACGTTCAACAACTATCAGATACCCTACGTCCGCTACTACACAGACGGAGCCTTCAGCGGCGACTCAAACCAGGTCAGTTTCCAGGAGTTCTACGCCCGATTCAAGGAAGAATCACTGTCCGAGTGAGTCCTCTGAACTGTTCCAGCTCATCCAGAACCGGGTTGATCTGCGAAGCGTCGAGCCTGATACGGGCGGCTATCACGCTGTCGAGGTCGAGAAGCCTGCGCGCGCAGAACTGCATAAGCGTCGACAGCTCGCTCCGCAGGTGATCCGAGACCCCGCAAACCTGTGCTTCGCGGTTGAGCAGATCCCCATAGCTCGAAACGGAAAAGCTCGTGTCGGTGATTCCTGCCAGCGCGGCTCGTCCGTGGACTGAAAGCGCAGCGACCGCCTGCGACTGTGCCTGCGGCCGCCCCGAGAACTCGAGCGACACGTCGACGCCGGCGCCTCCTGTCAGCCGCCTTAGCTGATCCGCCGAGTCTTCCCGTCCGGCATCCACCGGAATCGCGCCGTAGCCCTCCGCCTTCCTCAGCTTTCCGGCGTCGACATCGACAGCGTAGACGGTCGACGCTCCCGCGATCCGCGCAAGCTGCACCGCCGACATGCCCAAACCTCCCACGCCAAAGACCGCGGCCGATTCACCGGCGGCCAGTCCCGCCCTTCGGATGGCGTGAAAGGCGGTTGCCGCAGAGCACATCATGATTGCGGCGGCCTCGATCGACACCTCTTCCGGCACCGGGACCGCATTCTGAGCAGGGACAACGATGAACTCGGCGAAGCCGCCGTCCCTGTGTTTCCCGATCATTCGTCCCGACCGGCAGAACTGCTCGAGCCCCTTCGCACACAAATCGCAGATTCCGCATGAAACCAGATAATGAAGCGCGACACGATCGCCCGGGGAAACGCCGGAGACGCCTTCGCCGATCTCCGCTATCTCGCCTGCGACCTCGTGCCCGAGGGTGATCGGGGTGAACGCGACGCGGGAGGTTCCCGCCCGGTAATGCGCGTCCGAATGGCACACTCCCGCGGCCGCCACCTTCACCACGACTTCGCCGGGTCCGGCGACCGGTCGCGGAACGTCACGGTCGTCAAGTTGTGAGCCGACATCGGCCAGCTGAACCGCGTGCATTGTTATCGGTGCCGCCTGGAACGAGCCGCACCTGAGGTGTGATCTGAACCGCAGCCGCACCCAGTGCCGCAGTTGTGTGCGGAGGCGGAATCACCGCTGCACTCGCCGCCGCAGGCGCAGACCTGCTGCTCGCCCGGGTAGGAGCTTCGGGCGCTTCCGCGCACGGTGAAGTTGATCATGGACAGTTTTCGCTTCAGTCTGTCGCTTCCGCAGCTGCTGCAGACCGGGCTGCTTTCGTCGGCGGTCACACCTACGAGGATTTCACTTGTGGCGCCGCAGCTCGAGCAACGGTATTCATAGAGAGGCATCGGGAACTCCTTTCCGACGAATGGTATCCGCGCCGCCCCGGCATGTAAAGTGGCCGTGCGGGGAACTACCAACGGTCAGGCAATTACTGTACACTCTGTGACCTTGCGGAGAATGGCGTGACCGAGACACAACTCGATACAAACGACCGGCGAATGTGGCGCTGGCTTGCGACGGACGGCAGTCTCTACCGCGACCTCCTGCGGATCGCCGTTCCTATCGCCCTTCAGAATTTCCTGGTAACCTCGCTCAACATGGTGGACACCGTGATGATCGGGCAGCTCGGGGCTGTTCAGATCGGTGCGGTGGCCGTTGCAAACCAGGTCTATTTTCTTCTCATGCTGTTTCTGTTCGGTGTCGGAAGCGGTACCGGGGTGTTCACGGCGCAATTCTGGGGTCGGAGGGACGTCAGGGGAATCCGTGCCGCCATGGGCATCGGCCTCGGCGCAGGAATAGTCGGTGCGGTGCTTTTTACCACGGCCGGCATAGTCGCCCCCCGTTTTGTGATCGGTCTTTACTCCAACGATCCGGAAGTGGTGAGACTCGGAGGACAGTACCTCTCGATCGTCGCGGTGAGTTACGTGATGACTGCCGTGAGCGTGATGTTCGGAAGCGTGCTTCGAACCACCGGCAACGTGCGGCTGCCGCTCGTCGCCACGATGATTTCCCTCGGTCTGAATACCGGCCTGAACTACCTGCTTATCTTCGGGCACTTCGGCTTCCCGCAGCTGGGCGTAGCCGGGGCGGCAATCGCGACGGTAATTGCCCGGTGCGTCGAAGTGCTCATCATACTCTTCGTCACCTACAGCCGGGGGGATGCGGCAGCCGCCCGTCCAAAGGAGCTCCTGGGTGCGAGATGGCCTTTCATCCGCCGCTTTGCGCGAACGACCACGCCGGTGGTCCTCAACGAGGTCGGCTGGTCACTTGCCATGACGATGTACACCTTCGTCTACGCTCACATGGGCACGGAGGTGATTGCCGCCTACAATATTGCCGATACCGCAATCCGCCTTTCCTTCGTTCTGTTCTTCGGAACTGGAAACGCTGCGGCGGTTCTTGTTGGAAACACAATCGGGAGGGGCGATGTCGATCGCGCGCAGGGCATTGCAGACAGGCTTCTGATGATCGTTCCGGTGGTGGGAATCTTTATCGGGGCCGTTGTTTTTGGCGTCTCCGGTCTTGTCCCTCAGCTGTTCAATGTCGACGCGGCAGGGCGGGAGCTTTCGACAACCATCCTGCGCATCTTTGCCTTTTTCGTGCCGGTCAAGGTCGCGAACCTGCACATCATCGTTGGACTGCTGAGAAGCGGGGGAGATACGCGCTACAGTCTCTTTCTGGAAATAGGAATGATGTGGACCCTGGGGGTTACGTTTGCGCTGATGGGTGGGCTCTGGTGGCACCTGTCGGCGCCGATCGTCTATCTGCTGACCGGGACGGAAGAGGTCGTAAAGGCGATATTCGGCACCAGGCGCGTGCTTTCCCGGCGGTGGATCCACGAGGTGGCCGTGGAGTCGGCTTACTCGTAGCCGGCAAACATCGCCTTCCGAGCCATCTCGAGCGCAAAGAGCCTGTAGGCCGGGAAGCGTTCGCCGGCCCAGTGGGCGATGTGGAGATAGTTCAGGACCTCGCACCAGCGAAGCGCGTCCGGGTCCCAGGAGGCCTTGCTCGCGTAGCCTGCGAGCAGGCTTTCGCGCTCACGTTCGGTATTCAGGTAGTTCTTTCTTTGGCGCAGAATCCACGCGAGGTCGTACTCCCGCCAGCCGAGGCCTGAGAACTCCCAGTCGATAATCCCGGTTATCTGGCCGCGAGAAAAGAGGACGTTTGCGGTGTTGAGATCGCCGTGAACAAAGACGTCTTCGCTTCTGCGGACCGGATTTGTCTCGAGCCAGAGCACAACCTCGCGTGCCGCAAGGTCGGTTGCCAGCGATTCGTCGCCGATGAAGCCGTACAGCTCGCTCCGTCTGAAGGGGCGCCAGTCCAGTCGAAGTGAATGAATGGTGCCGAGCGCCTCCCCGTAGGCGTACAGGAGCTTGAGCGTGTTCAGAGGATCGTAACGCGAGTGCGCGGGATTGATGAGATCGGCCAGGTTTGTGCCCTGTACCTCTTGAAGCGCCATGTACTCGCGCCGGTCCCGCTCATACCAGAGTACTTTGGGGACCGGCACTGGATGTGCGCAGAGCTCTGTCAGAATCTGGTACTCGTTCTCCATGGTCGGATGTCCGGGTTTTCCGACCTTCATATAGAACGCCATGTCGCGGTTGTTCTTTTTGCCTTCGCATCGGTAGACGCTGTTGGTCTCGGCGATGAGATTTTTCTCCGCACTGATGAGGCTGATTCCAGGGGGTAGAGCTTCCAACGGGATTCGCATGAGCTATGGTATCACTATTTTGGACATAATGCAATAAACTTTTGAATCATTAATAATTATTATTCTGTGTGAGCCTGATCGACGGAGAAGGCGTCCGATCCGACGGTCGATATATCGAGCCAGCCAAAGGCAATTTCGCCGTAGGTATCGCCCGCCAGCTGCGTTGATTTGCATGCTACCTGGACACCGCCCATTCGGCGATAGAAACCTGCGGCCGGATTACCGTCGAGGACCCAGATAATGAGTGAGCGGTGTCCGCCGGACGAGAGAGAATCGGCCGCTGCTCGGAGCAGTCTCCTTCCGGCGCCGCAACGTTGAGCGGACGGCAGAACGTAGAGCGTGTAGACCTCCGCCGAAAAACCCGCCCTTCCGGTGCCCTCCCGGCCGGCGGTGACGAAGCCGGTCACGTGCTGAGTCTCATCCTGGGCGAGAAACACGGTGGTGTCCTGATGTTCGAGTGTCCGGACCCACTGAATGGTGGTATCCTGGTAATTGAGAGCGTCGAGGAAGGACTGCCGCAGCAGACCGCGGTAGGTTCGCTTCCAGGTATCGACGTAGACGCGGGCGAGGGTCTCCTCGTCTCCGAAATGCGCCGGCCTGATGATCACCCGATCACACTACGCCAACAATTCCGGATAATCAAGTCAAAGGCCCCGGTCCGGTGGAGAGCTATCGAAGATATTCGCCGAGCTCGGCGGGGCGCACTATTTCCAGCGAATATTCGGTGATCTCTTCGTTGCGCGTCGACCGGCTGGAAATGCGGCAGACGCGATAGGCGATCATCTTTGTCGTCGTAAGAGGTAATGGAATTGGGTAGCCGTTTATGTCGACCAGCTGGTGGAACCGCAGCGTGTGAGGAATTTCCTGTGTGTCGCCTTCCGGGAAAACAATCTGCCTGACCGGAATCTGCATGCGCCCCAGTATAGCGTGCGGCCCGGGCTTTGTCCTTTTGACCGCCAGATATTATACTGCAGTTGTGCGCGCCGACGGCAAAGCCACCGATGACCCAAGGAGGAGCAACACATGAACAACGTTCGACTCGGCATCGTCTATTCCACGTATTACGACGACTACCGTGCGATGCTGGACAGTGCGCTTACTGAAGTCGAAGCCCAATCCGCAATCGCATCGATTGTCTGCGCCGTTCCCGGCAGTTACGATATGGCGCTGCCAGTGGATCTGATTCTGCAGAAGGACTACATCGATGCGGTGCTGTGCCTCGGGGTGGTGCTTCCGGTCCCCTACCGGTCGACCGGTGCCGCTCCAGACGACGAAATCACCTCCTGGGAGGAGACTCTGGCCAACCGGGTGCTCGGGCATCTGGACCTTCTCGCCGTGAAGCACAGGAAGCCGGTGATCAAGGAGATCATCGGGCCCGGACTTCCCGTCGGTATGGTCGAAGAGCAGATGTCGGAATATGCGCGTGCAGGTGTGCGTGCGGCGATAGACCTCGTCAAGGAGGTCCGGCGTCTTTCGGCTCTCTAGGCGGGTCAGTTCCGTAACTCTTCCACATTGATCGGCTTTCCAACGGCCTGCTCGACCTGCTTCTGGAGCTCCATCCGGTTGACCGTCTGTTCGAGTGTTATGATGCAGTGTATCAGCCTCTGATGGGTCGACCTCAGCTCGAGAAGTCGCTGCCGCTCCTCGATTTCAGTCGCGCAGGTTCCTGCAAGAACGAATGAAAGCTCTTCCGGCGGCAGCTTGTAGAGGAATGCGGGATCGAGGGGAACCTGGGCGAGCGCAGATACCTGCTTGAACAGATCGATTCCCCGGGTTATTTCATCGGTAAGCGGTTCCGGGTCGGACTCAGTTTCATCCTCGAAGTAGTGGACCGTCCCTTCCAGGTAGGAAAGCTCTTCGTGCACCTCCGAGATGAAGAAGCGCTGTCTGCCCTGAGTCATTATGTCGAGCCTTCCATCGTCGTACTCCCTCAGAACATTGGTGATTCTGGCGGTACAGCCTGCGCTCATCATGATCTGGTTGGCGAGCGATACGACGCCGAACTCCTCGCCGGTCTCGCGACAGCGCCCGACCATCTTCCGGTACCGCTCTTCGAAAATGTGCAGTGGCAACGGAGTCCCCGGCATCAGGACGACTTCGAGCGGAAAAAGCGGGATGCGGCGAAACAACTCTTCCATTGGGTACAGTTTAACACCGCCGCCGATGGAATGCAAAAGAGCCCGGCCGCTGTTACTTTTGCTCCGGAGCGTTGTTTGACTTAGTGAAGTGTTCAATGGCACGGAGAAAGGTGACCCTCCGTAGCACACGCGACACCTCCTGTTCGAAACCCTAATGATTGCGCTCTCAGAGGTTTTCTTACCTCCTTTCCTCTGAGAGCCTCTTTTTTATCCTCTGACCTCCAGTCTTCGCCGGCTCTTTACAAATCGTTTGCTATGAGCGAGGATATTTGTAGAACAACAAAGAGGTAAAGAAGTGGCGGACGAGGATTCTGGAAATGAATTGAAGGAACTTGCCCTCAGAAAGGAGATCGAGGAATACTATCTTCCCAAGCAGCTTGTTGACGCGATAATCGATGCAGGCGGCATACCGAAGTCGTCGATCGAGATGCCGATGGGCATCGGTTTCATCGACATCGCCGACTACACCTATCTTTCGAAGTTTCTCAGCCCGAAAGAAAACCAGGTGCTGCTCAACGGACTCTACACCGCGTTCAACGTAGTTCTCAAAAGGCATGGCGGCTACCTCAACAAGATTGAAGGCGACAGCCTCATGTTTCATTTCGGCGGCATCATAGATCCCAACGTAGAGGAGCTGTCGAACGACGATGCGCTGCGCTACATCTCGCGCGAGCTGTTCTACACCTGCGTCGAGATGCAGCGGGTCTGCCTGCTGTTCAACCAGGCCAACGACAAGTTTCTGGTCGAAACCTCTACCCGTGAAAACCGCGAGGATCTTCAGCGTGCGTTCGACATCATCAGCACACTGCGCACCAGCATGGAACTTCAGAGCTCGCTGAATGCGCTGTTCCAGATCCGAATCCGGATCGGCGCCAACGTCGGTATCGTAACGGTCGGCAATTTCGGACCCGAGGGGGCCAAGCAGTGGGACGTCGTGGGGATTCCGGTAATCGACGCGAAACGGATGGAATCAACTGCGCCAATCGGCGGCCTGCGGATCTCCGAGCAGCTCTACATCATTCTGGAACAGAACGGCATCATTCAGTCCTACTATGAGCGGTTCAAGCGCGAAGCGATGGCGCTTGGCGGCTACTACCGCAATATCACTCCGGACGAGCTTTTCAAGTTCAGCAATGTGCTGCTCAAGGACAAGAAGAATGCCCAGTTTAGAACCTACAGCGTGCAGGTCAATCCCGCGCTTCCCGAAAACATCGGAGACCAGGTTTCACATCTTCTCGAGAAGGGTGGCCAGGGAGCGGACATCATTATCGAGCTTCTCCAGTACTATCGGGGAAACCGGTACGTCCTCGATGCCGTTGAGGCGGTATTCCGTTCGGCCGACATCGTCCTGCGAAAGGCCGAACTGCTCAAGCTGCTCCAACCCAAGAGATACGGCGAGTTCGAGGACAGGTTTCCCAGTCAGCCTGGGCCGATGGAGGAGGCGATAGGCGCCGAATACTCCCTGTTCGACCTGTTCGAAAGGCTTGGAAGATACCAGGACTACATCAAACAGGACCGTCAGTCGGACGATGAATCTTTCGACTTTATCTCCTACGACCATCAGGTGAATGTGCAGCGAGCTAAGATCCTTCAGGACTTCGAGTTCAAGCGGAAATGGGTCATGCAGCGCACCTATTTCTACTCGGTCATCTATCCGATGGTCTTCCTGCTCATCCGTTGCAGCGTTCTCGAATATCAGTCACGAAGCGCCGACCTCGAAGCCGTGTAGCCGGCAGCCTGCCGCCGAGTCGTTGGCGGCTTACCGCCCGTTCGACGACCGGAGTGCGGGGACAAGTATCTTTGCGGCGTTGTGCGCCCCAATTATGTTGAGGCTCGCAGGACCCAGCTCGAGCTCCGCGAGCGGTCCGGCTGTGTAGATGCCGGGGGCCCAGGCGAGCCGGCTGTCGGTGACAGGATACCCGCAGGGGGCGGCCGGCAGCCGGTGGTCGGCGACGAGCCGGTCCACTAGCGGACCGCCCGGACGGCCGGTCCTGAAGCCGGTAGCGAAATATATCCCGCCCGATTCGATTGCAGGCAGGTCCACGCCGCCGCCCGGCTTCCTCAGCCGCAGGATAACGCAGCCGTCCGAAAGTTCGGCGTCGACGAGATCTGCAACGATCTGCTTCACGCCGCCGGATTCGACCGCCTGCGACAGCTCGACCGCCACGTAGGGGGGCAGTGACCCCGGGTAGCGGTTCTCCACGATCGTTTCACGCCGCCGCTGATCGGACAGCGAACGAAATTCAGGCAAACATTTTGGACCGATGAAACAGGGATTGCTGTCGAACATGCGGACCCGAATCGGGTGGCGTGACAGGAGGGTAATCCGGCGTCCGGTCTTTCGGTGAAGCGCGAGCGCGAACTGTGCGGCGGTTATGCCCCCGCCGAAGACCACGGTCTCTCCGCGCGCCGAACTCCGCGGCGCTGCATCTTCCGATGTTTCAAAGATATGGTGAACCGGAGCTCCCCTTTCCGCGAGGTCGGTGGCCCAGGCCGGCACATTGAGCTGCTCGCTTCTGCCGATGGCAAGAAGGACGTTGCGCGCGGTTATGTGTGCGGTACCATCGGGCATCCCGTAGCTGACGACGATGCCGCCGCGCTCCCGGCTGATCGAGAAGGCTCGTCCGGTGATGCGCAGCTCCTCGAGCCGGTGCTCGCGGATGACGGTTTCCGTGTGAAGGTTGAAGAGCGGAAGTGACGGGCGCGTGTAGGGCTCGATGAAGTCCGGGACGAGCTCGCCCTGGCGAGAACGAACCCATCGGCGCAACGCGCGGAAGTCGAGATCCATGTTGTGGCTCGACGGCGAACGCAGATAGCGCATTCCGCATCTGCGGGTGTACTCGTGCCAGTAGTGCATGATGTCGGGAAAAGGGTCGAGGACGCGGATATCGGACCGCTCGATCCCGGCGAGGCTGCTCAGCGCGTGGCTCAGAAAGGTTCCGTGCACTCCGCCACCGATAATGAGCAGCTGCAAATCAACGTTACTCACGGGAAAAATATAGGAATGGGGAGAGAAAGTTGTAAAGTATAAAGAACCCTGTGGATAAAATCAGGGGAGTAATTCCGCGGTAAGTACTT
>CAZNYW010000033.1:0-43352 GCA_964577375.1 uncultured Spirochaetales bacterium
CATCTACACCGACCAAATTCAGCACGAATTCAGCCACCAACAATATTGGCAGCAGTAATTTCAGTATATTTGCAGAGGTGTTCAGGACTAACTATTGACCGTTCAGGAGTAAGCGATGGCACACATTGGAATTGTGGGCAGCGGCAACGTCGGCGCGAACGCGGCTTTCTTTATCGCCGAGAAGGGTGTCGCTGATGTTCAGCTCTACGACATTCAGGAGGGAATGTCCACCGGCAAGGCACTCGATATGATGGAGGCCGCGCCGATCCGCGGCTACCGGACGAAGCTTTCGGGAACCGACCGCCTCGACGTTCTGCTTCAGTCTGAAATAATAGTGATCACCGCGGGTACAGTGCGGCAGCCCGGCCAGAAGAGGGAGGATCTCTTCGGATCCAACCGGAGCATCATCGAGGAGCTCGCCGAGGCGCTGAAGGGTACGTCGGCGAAGATTATCATGGTCACCGAACCGGTCGATCTTTTGACGGCTCTTTTCATCAAGAAGTCGGGAATCAAGCGCCGCCAGGTAATGGGGCTGGGCGGATTGCTGGACTCAACCCGCCTCCGATATCTCATTGCGCACGAGCTGAAACTCACATTCGAAAATGTGAATGCAATGGTTGTCGGGCGCCACGCGTCCGAAATGATCCCCCTTCCGGAATACTGCTCGGTATCCGGTATTCCTATCACCCGGCTTCTTCCCGAGGAGACCATAACCCGACTCTTCGACGAGACCCGCAGGGCCGGCGACCTCATCGTCACAATGGCACAGCGGGCAAGCGCCTATTACGGCCCTTCGGCGGCGGCGGCCGATCTTGCAGAGGCGATTCACCTCGACACGGGGCGAGTGCTTTCGGTTTCGGTGATGCTTCAGGGTGAATACGGCATCAAGGGAGTCGCTATGAGCCTACCGGCGGTCATCGGCAGGAACGGCATCGAGCAGGTTCTGCAGCCGACACTTTCGGTCGACCAGAAGTCTCAGTTCGAAAGATCGGCCAAAGAGCTCGAGACAATCCTGAGCCGCGCGTAGGAGGGAACGGCATATGAGCAAGGTAGCAGTAATCGGAGCCGGAAACGTCGGTGCAACTGCCGTCTATTACATAGCAGAGAAGAACATCGCGGATATCGTTATGGTCGACGTTGTCGAAGGACTGCCGCAGAGTAAGGCTGTCGACTTTCTGCACGCCGCACCGTTGCGGAACTACAATGTGAATATCGTAGGTACGAACGACTACGCGGAAATACAGGACGCAGACGTCGTCGTGCTCACCGCCGGGATCGCCCGAAAACCGGGCATGGACCGGATGGATCTGCTGAAGACCAACGTCGGCATCGCAAAGAGCGCTGCGCAGGCCATCGCGACCTACGCGCCGAACGCGGTGGTCATCGCAGTATCGAATCCGCTCGACGTCATCGCGATGGTTTGCCTGCGGGAAACGGGCTTCGCTCTCAAGAAGGTTGTCGGTATGGCGGGAATTCTCGACTCGACTCGCTTTCAGTACTTCATCGCGGAAAAGCTCAACGTGTGGCCTGGTGACGTCATGGCGATGGTTCTCGGTGGCCATGGAGATGAGATGGTCCCGCTTCCGCGGTACACCACCGTCGGGGGTTTTCCCCTCACGGAGCTCCTGAAGCCCGACGAGATTCAGGCACTGGTTCAGCGGACCCGTAAGGGCGGCGGCGAGATCGTCAGTTACCTCAAGAAGGGGAGCGCATATTATGCGCCGGGAGCCTCAGCGGCGAAAATGGTCGAGGCAGTAGTGAAGGATGAGCACCGGTTGGTGGCGGCTTCGGCCTATCTGCGCGGCGAGTACGGATACAAGGATGTGTTTCTGGGCGTACCGTTGATCCTGGGTCGTCACGGTGTGGAGCGCATCGTACCCCTCGATCTCGAACCGGACGAGAAGAAGGCGCTGGACAAGTCCGCCGAAGCGGTCGGCGAGGGTGTGAAGACGCTCGAGCAGATCTACTCTCCGGGCTGAGCGCCGGCGGTCCGGCGGCAGGGTACTGCCAGGTCGAGAAGAGTATCAGCGAGCCTGTTGATAAATAGCGCTATTTGTTTGCAGCGGAGCTCTTTAGCCGGAAAATCCCGACCGCGGCAGGTCAACTGCCGACACCGCGCGTAATTGGCCGCGCGGCATCAACACGCTTCTTTATACCACCCAGGTCGAGGCAGGGTAGCCGCCGGACGGCAAGCGGCGACGGTTGGTTACCGGCGGTCGCCGAGCGGGGAGAGCTTCCGGTCTATCTCGCCGACATACAGGGCCTTGGGCCGGTAGATCCGGTTGTCGGAGCGCTGCTCGAGGATGTGAGCAAGCCATCCGGAGGCGCGGGCGGCGGCGAAAACCGGGGTGAACAGCTCGGTGGGTATGCCGAGCAGCCGGTACACGGCGCCGGAATAGAAATCGACGTTCGGATAGATCGGTTTTCCCTTCTCCTCCATCCTCTCCCGGAATACCAGTTCGATCTCCCGCAGGATTTCGAGGTACCTCTTTTCGCCCTTCTTCTCGGACAGTTTCTCCAGATAGCCTTCGATGATGATGCAGCGGGGGTCCTTTGCCCGGTAGACACGGTGCCCCATCCCCATGATCTTCTTCTTGTCGTCGAGTGCTCTATGGACCCAGCCGTTCACCTTCTCTTTGGAACCGATCTCGTCCACCATCTTCATTACCTTCTCGTTGGCCCCGCCGTGAAGGCTTCCGTAGAGCGCCCCGATCGCAGCGGAAATGCTGCAGTAGCAGGTTGAGAGTGTCGAGGCGACTACCCGCGCCGTGAAGGTGGAGGCATTGAAGCTGTGCTCGGCATGGAGGATGAACGCCTTGTCCATGATCTCGCCTTCGAGCGCATCCGGTTCTTCGCCGTGCAACATGTAGAGAAAGTTGGCGCCGTGCGACAGATCCATCCGCGGATCGACAATTGATTTCCCGTGCTGGGTACGATAGTAGGCGGCGATCACCGTCGGCAGCTGAGCGACCTGGTGAAGCGTGTCACGGCAGTTGCAGTATGCGTCGTGATCGATCTTGTGCTTCACATATCCGCTCAAATAGGAGATCACCGACTGCAGGAGCTCCATTGGATGCGAGCCCTTGGGGAAGTTCTTAATCATCTCCTTGACCGGCTCGGCGAGCTGCCGGGCGCTGCGCATCCTGGCTGAAAACGCTTCCAGCTTTTCAGGTGAAGGAAGCTCACCGTAGAGCAGCAGATAGGTCACCTCTTCGAACGAGCAGGATTCCACGAGTTCGTTTATCGAGTAGCCGAGGTAGTAGAGCCGGCCGTTCTCTCCGTCGATCTTGCAGATTCTGCTCTCCGCCGCAATGACTCCCTCCAAACCTTTTGCGTACTCCGTGTTCGCCATCTGTCTGTCTCCCTATTCCTGTCTATTTCGAATGAATCGCCCGTCCGTCGACGGCCAGGGCGGCTTCCCGCGTTACCTCTGTTAAAGTTGGATGCGCATGCACCGTTCGGGCAAGGTCTTCGGCGCTTGCGGCGAACTCGATCGCCGTGACCGCTTCGGCGATCAGATCCGATGCCCAGGGACCAACGATGTGAACGCCCAGTATGCGGTCGCTCTTTTCGTGAGCGAGGATCTTCACAAAGCCCGCGGGAGACTCCATCGCGAGTGCCCGACCGTTGATGCTGAAGGGGAAGGTCCCCTTGCGATAGGGCACGCCCTCTTCCTTGAGCGTCTCCTCGCTGCGGCCTACGGTTGCCGCCTCCGGCCAGGTGTAGACAACTCCCGGAATCGTACCATAGTTGACGTGACCGTGCACGCCGGCCATCCGCTCGACGGCGGCGATCCCTTCGTCCTCCGCCTTGTGGGCAAGCATCGGCCCGTGGACGAGATCGCCGATGGCGAAGATGCCGGGAATCGAAGTCTCGAACTGCTCGTTCACGGCTATCCGCCCTCCCTTAGCCTCCCGCTCGAGACCGAGTTCCTCGAGTCCGAGTCCTTCGGTGTAGGGGCGTCTGCCGACGGCCACCAGCACTCTGTCTGCCGGCACTTCGATTTTCTCGCCCTTTTCGCTTTCGGCAGCAAGGACACCGCTGCCCTTTCCTCGTTTCTCGAAACCGGTCACCTTTGCGGAAAGGTGGAACTCCATCCCGCCCCGCTTAAGCTCCCGGAGCAGGGTTTTCGAAACCTGCGTATCCCATCCGGGAAGTATGTTCGGCATGAGCTCGACGAAGGTCACCTTCGCACCGAGCCGGCTCCAGACGCTTCCGAGCTCGAGGCCGATTGCGCCGGCGCCCACAACCGCGAGCTGTTTCGGCACCTTGTCGAACGACAGCGCCTCGGTAGAGCTTACCACGGTTCTACCGTCGAATTTGAGAAAAGGAAGCTCGACGGGAACGCTTCCGGTGGCCAGCAGTATCCTGGCGGCAGCAAGTTCATCGGTCTTCCCGTCCGAACCGGCCACGGAGACCGACACGCCGCGGCGGTCGGGACCGGCGCCGCGGACGGTTCCGGTTCCGTGAAAAACCGCTATCCTGTTGAGCTTCATGAGCGACCCTACACCGCTTGTGAGCTTTTCCACAACCGCGGACTTGCGCTTCATCATAGTGGAGAGGTCCATGCTCACCGGCCCGGTCTTGATGCCGTGGGCTCCCAGCTCGTCGCGGGTCTTCTGGAAGAGCTCGCTGGAATCGAGCAGCGCCTTCGACGGAATGCAGCCGATATTCAGGCACGTTCCGCCGAGCGTGTCCCACTTCTCGACTATGGCCGTTTTCATGCCGAGCTGTGCAGCCCGGATCGCCGCGACATAGCCTCCGGGACCAGACCCGATTACTACAAGATCAAATTCTTCTTTCTCAGCCAATCGTTCGTCCTTCAGTTCTGCGTGAGGCCGCTAGAGATCCAGCAGCATCTGCGCCGGATCTTCGATGAGGGTCTTGATCTTCTTCAGGGTGCCGATCGCCTCCCGGCCGTCCACGATGCGGTGATCGTAGGTGAGCGCGAGATACATCATCGGCCGTATTTCAACCTCTCCATCCGCCGCAACCGGTCGGTCCTGGATGGAGTGCATACCGAGGATCGCGCTCTGCGGCGGATTCGGAATCGGCGTGGAGAGCATCGACCCGAACACGCCTCCGTTTGTGATGGTGAAGGTACCGCCGATCAGCTCGTCGGGTGACAATTTCTTTTCCCTGGCGCGGGCTCCAAACGATATTATCTGCCGTTCGATCTCGGCAAAGCTCAGGGACTCGACGTTCCGGACTACAGGGGTAATGAGCCCCCGCTCCGTGGAGACGGCCACACCAATATTGCAGTGGTCGTTGTAGACAATGTCGGTTCCGTCGACAAAGGCATTCACTTCCGGGAAGGACTCGAGAGCCTTCTGGCTCGCCTTGATGAAGAAGGACATGAACCCGAGCCTCACCCCGTGCTTCTGTTCGAACTCATCGCGGTAGCGCTTGCGCAGTCCCATCACCGCCGACATGTCCACCTCGTTGAAGGTGGTGAGATGAGCGGCACTCTGTTTGGAGTGGACCAGGTTCTCGGCGATGCGTTTTCGAAGCGTGGTCATCGGAACGCGACGCTGGCCTTCCTTCGAAGGCGGCGCTTGAGCGCTCACCGGTGCGGGGGCCGCCCCAGCACTCTTCTGTTCCGGTCGTTCTGCAGGCCCGGGCGCGCCGCTCTTCCGCGCTTCAATCGCCCCGAGGACGTCCTCCTTCGTCAGGCGCCCCCCTTTGCCGCTCCCCCTGATCGAGGAGGGATCAAGACCGTTTTCGGAAACCAGCCGTTTTACGGCCGGCGACAGTTCGTCCGGTGGAGTCGACCCGGCCTGCGCAGCGGTTTCCGCCGGTTTCTTTTCTGCGTCGGCGACCGGTTGTGCGGCCTGCTTCGGTTCGGATTCCTCCTGCTTCGCGGCGCCGGCCTTTCCCTCCTCGAGGTGCGCAACAACCTGACCGATCTCCACCTCGGTGTCCGCCTCGACGTCGATTTTCAGGACGCCTTCTGCGGGCGAGGGCACGGCCATCGTCGCCTTGTCGGTTTCGAGCTCGAAGATCTCTTCGCCCTGGGCGACGAACTCACCGTCCTTTTTCAGCCACGTCGCGAGTATTCCGCTTGAGATTGATTCTCCTACCGATGGAACTGTTACTTCCTGAGCCATGACCTACCCCTTTTTCGACGGCTCTGACTGCCGGCCCCGGTTGGGCTTGTGATTGTGGGAGAACGCCTCCTCGAGCAGTGTCGCGAGCTGCTCGGTATGCTCCTTATGGGAACCGGTCGCCGGGCTGGCGCTCGCCGCCCTGCCGGCGTAGTAGAGGTCTTCGACTCCGAAAGTTTCGGTGAGGTGGCGCCGGATATAGCCCCAGGCACCGCGGTTTCTTGGCTCTTCCTGGACCCACTTGAACACTTCCGCCTTTCTGTAGCGCGATGCAATCTCCTCCACCGCCTTCTCCGGATAGGGGTAGAGCTGCTCGACGCGTATCACTGCGGTGTCCTCGTCCTTCCGGTTCTCACGTTCCTGCAGAATGTCGTAATAGACTTTGCCGCTGCAGAGGAGAAGGTTCTTGGCACCGGCGTACTTCCCGTCGTCGTCCACCACCGTCTGGAACGATCCTCCTGAAAACTCGTCCACCCGGGACACACACTGCTTGTGGCGCAGGAGACTCTTGGGAGTCATGACGATGAGCGGCTTTCTGAACGACTGCTTCATCTGCCTGCGGAGCAGATGAAAGTACTGAGCGGGCGTCGAAGGATAGACAACCTGCCAGTTATCCTCCGCCGAAAGCTGCAGAAAGCGTTCGAGGTGCGCGCTCGAATGCTCGGCACCCTGCCCTTCGAAGGCGTGCGGCAGGAGCATCACCAGGCCGCTCGACCGGAACCATTTCGATTCGCCTGCAGAGATGAAATTGTCGATGACGACCTGGGCGCCGTTGACGAAATCGCCGAACTGGGCTTCCCACATCACCAGGACGTTGGGCTGCGCGAGCGAGTACCCGTAGTCGAAGCCGAGCACAGAAAACTCGCTGAGCGGACTGTCATACACCGAGAAGGTCGCCTGGCCGTCGCCAAGGTGTCGGAGCGGCGTGTGGGTTTTCGGCACCGGAGAATCAACGTCCCACCAGACCGCATGCCGCTGGCTGAATGTGCCGCGCGAGGAGTCCTCTCCGCTGAGGCGGATCGGATATCCTTCGAGCAGAAGAGAACCGAAGCTCATGGATTCCGCGAAGGCCCAGTCGATGCCGGTGTCCTCGTCGAAGTGCTTCCTGCGCTCCGATACGAAACGTTTCAGTTTGGGATGCAGCGAGAACTCGGGCGGCACTTCGACGAGCTTGTTCGCGATTGCACTCAGCGTCTTGCCGTCGACCTTCGTGTCGACCGGATCGACGCTGTACTCGCGCGAGTAGTTCTTCCACTCTCCCTGCTCGAAGGCATCGTCTAGATTGGGCTTGTACCCTTCACGCGCCATCTTGAGCTCCGCCTGAAGGACGTCCCGATACTTGGTGCGGAACTCGTCCTGTTCCTCTTCGGGAAAGCTCCCGTCGCGCCCCGCGACCTTTCCGTACAGAACGGCGGCGCTCGGGTGGTCGTTTATCAGGCCGTACATGATCGGATGCGTGAACGAGGGCTCGTCGGCCTCATTGTGGCCAAGGCGCCGGTAGCACACTATGTCGACCACGGCATCGTACCCGAATTTCTGCCGGAATCGCAGCGCGAGATCGACCGCTCTCACCACTGCCTCGGGATGATCGCCGTTCACGTGAAAGACCGGGATCGGCATCATCTTCGCGACATCGGTGACATAGAAGGTCGAACGGGAGTCCCTGCTCGCCGTGGTGAAACCTATCTGGTTGTTGACGATGATGTGGACCGTTCCGCCGGTCTTGTAGCCTTTGAGTTGCGACAGATTGAAGGTCTCGGAGACGATGCCCTGGGCGGAAAAGGCCGCGTCGCCGTGGATCAGGATCGGAACCACCTTCTTGCGGTTCCGGTCGCCTCGTCGACGCTGGATTCCACGCGCCTTTCCCTCGACTACCGGATCGACCGCCTCCAGATGGCTCGGATTCGCGACGAGGCTGATGTGGATGACATGCCCCTCCTTGTCGTCGAAATCGAAGCTGTGTCCGAGGTGATACTTCACGTCGCCGCTGCCGCCGTAGGTGTGGGGCTGGTAGTTGTCTTCGAACTTTGCGAAGGTTTCGCGCGCAGGCTTGCGCAGAGCGTTGGTGAATACGTTGAGGCGTCCGCGGTGCGCCATCCCGAGCACGATCTCCTGCAGTCCGTGCTTCGCGGCGCTCATGATGAGGTAGTGCAGCCCCGGAATCAGCGCCTCTCCGCCTTCGAGCGAGAACCGTTTCTGCCCGATGAAATTGGCCTGCACAAAGTGCTCGAACTCCTCCGCCTTGATGAGGTCCTTCTGAAAGCGTTTCTTGTGCTCGGCGGTCCACAGCTTGCGCGCGTCGGGATCCTCCACCTTCTCGAGCAGCCAGCGCCGCATCGGCCTCGTCTGTATGTGCGCAAACTCCACGGCCATGGTGGAGCAGTAGGTCTCACGAAGCATGCGAAGGATTTCCCGAAGCGGTGCCCGGGAAGGCTTGAGATAGGGTCCGCAGTCGAACTCCGAATCGAGGTCCGATTCGCTCAGGCCGAACCCCTGGAGGTTGAGCCGCTCGTAGTTCCCCTCTTCGATGGCGTACCGGAGATAGTACATGTCCGGCGTTTCGTATTTACCAAGCGGATTGAGGTCGGCGTAGATGTATCCGACGTCGCGGTAGGCCCAGATGAGCCGGTTCACCATGCCCTGTTTAGTGGCGGCGGCGGCGGCCGCCGCGTCGTCACCGGGCAATCCAACCTCACGCTCGACCTCGCGGGCGACGCTGCCTGCAGCAGGCGTGGCCCCGTTGCTTCCGGGCCGTGCGGCGGGCGCTTCAAATGTGCCGTGGCCGTTGCCGCCGCTCCGTTCGAGGTCGGCAAAGTAGTTTCGCCATTCAGCGGGAACAGCGTCAGGGTCCCGGGCCCACTGCTCGTAGAGCTCCTCGATGAACCTTGCGCTTCCGATATCGATCATTCCAGTTTCCATAATTCACCACCCGGCGCCTCGCCTTTCCGCGGTAGAACGGACCGGACGGGCCGCCGTCATTTCACAGCCGGTGCTCCGGCCTCATGCTCCTTTTCCGAGCTTCTCCTTGAGCAGTCCGGGAATTTCGTCCGGCCGGTCGGCCACGGGAACGCCCGCGGCCTGAAAGGCCTTTATCTTGGCGTCCGGCGTCCCCTTTCCGCCGGAGATGATCGCCCCAGCATGGCCCATCCGTTTCCCGGGAGGCGCACTCCGCCCCGAGATGAAGGCAACTACAGGCTTGGTCATGTTCTTCCTGATGTAGTCGGCGGCCGCTTCCTCGTCCTCTCCGCCGATTTCGCCGATGACCACCACGGCATCGGTGTCGGCATCGGCCTGAAAGAGCCTAAGCACATCGATGAAATTGCTGCCGATGATCGGATCACCTCCGATGCCGACGCAGGTCGACTGGCCCATTCCGCTGGTGGTCAGGTTGTATACCACCTCGTAGGTCAGCGTGCCGCTGCGGGAGATCACCCCGATCTTTCCGGGCTTGTGGATGCGAGCCGGCATGATGCCGATCTTGCATTTACCCGGCGAGATCAGGCCGGGGCAGTTCGGGCCTATCAACCGGAGGCCTTTCCGCTTCACGTAGTGGTACATCGAAAGCATGTCTACCACCGGGACTCCCTCGGTAATGCAGATGATGAGCGGTACACCGGCGTCGGCCGCCTCCTTGATGGCGTCGGCGGCGAAGGGAGCCGGCACGAAGATGACGCTTGCGTCAACCGGGGTATGTTCCAGCGCCTCTTTGACGCTGTTGTATACCGGCATGCCGTCCACCTCCTGGCCGCCCTTCCCGGGCGTGACTCCACCAACGATGTTGGTACCATCCGCCTTCATCGTCCGCGCATGAAACGAGCCGTCACGCCCGGTGATTCCCTGTACGAGCACTCTCGACTTCTCATTGATCAGTATGCTCATCTCTTCCCCCCTACCGGTACGCAACGACCTTTTTGACCGCGTCGGTAAGACGCTCTTCCGCCGCCAGACCTGCGTCGGTCAGCATTTTGCGGCCCTCCTCCTCGTTGGTTCCGATGAGGCGTATCACCATGGGGACCTTGATCTCGATCTGATCCATGGCCATGAGTATTCCCTTGGCGATGTCATCGCAGCGGGTGATACCGCCGAATATATTGATGAGTATCGCCTTCACCTTTCTGTTGTTCAGAATGATGCGAAGAGCATTGAGCACCTTTTCCGGGTTGGAGCTTCCTCCAACATCGAGAAAGTTCGCCGGATTGCCGCCGAACAGCTTGATTATGTCCATCGTCGCCATCGCCAGCCCGGCTCCGTTCACGATGCAGCCGATCTCGCCGTCCATGCTCACAAAGCTGAGCGAGGCCTTCCGTGCGGCGATCTCATCGGCGCTGTACTCCTCCGGGTTCCGCATCGCCTCGACGTCCTTGTGGCGGTACAGAGCGTTATCGTCGAAGTTTACCTTGGCATCCAGCGCGACCAGGCTCTCTTTGCCGACCAGCGCATAGGGATTGATCTCGACGAGCGAGCAGTCTTTCTCCAGGAACAGCGTGTAGAGCTTCCGTACTGTGTCCTCTGCCTGACCGACCAGACCGGGTGAGTCGAACACCTTCGTCATCACCCCGTGCAGCTTTGAGTCGTCGATGCCGTCGGCCGGATTGATGCTGAGCTTCAGAATCTGATCGGGGCTGTTGACTGCGAGTTCCTCGATCTCGACACCGCCCGCCTTGCTCGCCATGAGCGTTACCGACTTGGAGGTGCGATCGACGGTGAGCCCAAGATAGTACTCGCGGGCGATGTCGCTCGCCGGGGTGATCATCACCTTCTCGACGGTAATCCCCTTGATCTGCATTCCCAGGATCGCCTTTGCCTTTTCGACGGCCTCTGCAGCCCCTTCGGCGAGCTTCACCCCGCCGGCCTTTCCGCGGCCGCCCACGAGCACCTGCGCCTTCACGACGACCTTCCCGCCCAGTTTCTCCGCGGCGGGACCGGCATCTTCTGCCCGGGTCACCACGACCTGTTCCATTACCGGGATACCGTACTGTTTGAACAGTTCCTTACCCTGGTATTCGTGGATATTCATCTGCTCCTCCAACCGTTAGAATGCGCGCCAGCGCTCGCGTCGGCGCGGCATGAATGCCGGAGGCAAACGCGAGAGCTTATTGAACATGAGCCTTTACGCATGAGAAGGCGGTTCTGCGGTCTTTTCACCCCGCTCTTCGCGATATTTCTTGATCTGGCGCTTGGTGAGATTGATTAGTTTTGTCACCTTGATTCCGCGGGGGCAGACCTGCGTGCACTCGAAGTGGTTCTCGCAGGGCCAGACACCGTTGGGTGAATCGAGAATCTCGAGCCGCGACTCCAACCCTTTGTCACGCGAATCGTTGAGAAATCGCGCAGCCTGAACGATTGCGGCCGGCCCGAGAAAGCTGGGATTGGTGTCGAGGACCGGGCAGGCGGAGTAGCAGGCGCCGCAGTTTATGCATTTGGTAGCATCATCGAACAGCTCGCGGTCCTCCTGGGACTGGAAGTACTCCTTGTCGCCGGGCGGATCGTTTTTCGGAATCAGGTAGGGTTTTACGCTGCGGAACTTGCCGAAGAACGCCGTCTGATCGACCATTAGGTCGCGCTGGATCGGCTGATGGTCGAGCGGCTCCAGCCGCACAACCGGCGGGTTCGACGGTTCACTCTCGACCTTTTCGGCCTTCCCGCCGCTTTTCTTGTCGAACCGCACGCCCTGCACAACGTCTTTGATCAGCGTCTTGCAGGCGAGCGCCTCGCGGCCGTTGATCCGCATCGCGTCGGATCCGCAGACACCGTGCGCACAGCTTCGACGGAATGACAGGCTGCCGTCGATGTTTCGATTTATGAACAGAAGACCGTCGAGCACCCTGTCGGTGGGCTCAAGATCGAGCTTGTACTGCTGGAATTCCGGCTTGCTTCCGGCTCTTGGATTCTGGCGTAGAACTTCGAATACTACGTTCATGTTGGCTCCTTTTCAGTAGGTACGGGGCTTCGGCTTCCAGATGGTAGTGTCCACCGACTTGTAGTCGATCGACACACGTCCCTCTTTGAGCGTGGCCAGAGTGTGCTTGAGCCAGTTCGTATCGTCGCGATCGGGGTAATCCTCCCTCGAGTGCGCCCCGCGGCTTTCGGTCCGATTGAGTGCGGAGACTGCGGTTACAAGGGAAAGATCAAGCAGATTGCCGAGCTCTACGATGTGGAGGACCTCGTTGTTGAAGTTCTTCGTCTCATCGGAGACCCCGATCTCGCGATATTCGTCGCGAAGCCGTGAGATGTCGCCAACCGCCTTCTGCATCCGGTTTGCATTCCGGTAGACGCCGACGTTCGTCATCATCGTTGTCTGCATTTCGTGATAGAAGTAGTCAGGGTGCCTGCCCTTTCCGCGGCTCTCCTTGAGTTTCCGCACCAGCTCCTCGGTCTTAGCCGTAGCGTCGGCAGAGACCACCGGCATGTCTGCGTGCTTCACGTAGTCGGCGATATGACGTCCCGCGCGACGGCCGAACACGATGAGGTCGACCAGGCTGTTGGTCCCGAGGCGGTTTGCACCGTGGACTGAAACGCAGGCGCACTCGCCGGCGGCATAAAGACCGCCGAAGGTGATTTTTCCGGTGGTGACCTGTCCGTGCACGTCGGTCGGAATGCCGCCCATTGCGTAGTGCGCGGTCGGCTGCACCGGCATCGGCTGGTCCGCCGGATCGATTCCGAGATAGGTTCGGCAGAAATCCGCTATGTCGGGGATCTTCTTTTCGACGACCTCGCGGCCGAGATGCGTTGCATCAAGCATCACGTAGTCGTCGATCCTGCGGTCGCCGCGCATGCCGCGTCCCTCTGCAATCTCGGTCATGATCGCGCGGGACACCATGTCGCGCGGCGCAAGGTCGAGAAGAGTGGGAGCGTAGCGCTCCATGAAACGCTCGTTCTTGCTGTTGCGTAGAATGCCGCCCTCACCGCGAACGCCTTCGGTAATGAGGATGCCCATTCCCCGGATGCCGGTCGGGTGAAACTGAAAGAACTCCATGTCCTCCAGGGGGAGTCCCGCCCGGGCCACCAGAGCCGGACCGTCGCCGGTGTTGGCCAGCGCGTTCGACGTAATCTTGAACATCCGCCCGAAGCCGCCGGTGGCGAAAAGCACCGCCTTCGCTTTGAACAGATGGATTTCGCCGGTCGCAAGCTCGAAGGCAACTACGCCCGCGGCCTGGGTCCCGTTCATCACCACCTCGATGACCTGGAACTCATCAAAAAAGGCCACATCATTCTTTATGCACTGCTGGTACAGTGTCTGCAGAATCATGTGGCCGGTGCGGTCCGCCGCGTAGCAGGAGCGCTTCACTGCGGCCTCGCCGAAATTGCGCGTGTGACCGCCGAATCGGCGCTGATCGATCTTCCCTTCCGGCGTGCGGCTGAAGGGAAGCCCCCGGTTTTCCAGATCGTATACGGCGTGAACGGCCTCTTCGGCCAGGATCTTTGCCGCCTCCTGATCGACCAGGTAGTCGCCGCCCTTTACCGTGTCGAAGGCGTGCCACTCCGGACTGTCGGGCTCGACGTTCCCGAGCGCCGCCCCGATGCCGCCCTGCGCGGCGCCGGTGTGGCTTCGCATTGGATACAGCTTGGACACAACTGCGGTCTTCGCCGTTTTGCTCGCCTCGAGTGCGGCGTACAAACCGGCGCCTCCGCCTCCTACGATGACAGCTTCAAACTCATGTACCAAGGCTCCGCTCCTTTTCCTCCGTGCTGGTTGGGTCACGCGCGAAACGAAGCTGCGGCGGGTTCGCCGTACTCGCCGTAGTGAAACGCGAACCGGCAACATCGCGCAGATGGCAGCAAATTCCGCGCATACTAATAGAAATTACGTGCGTTTCGGGCAAAAAGCAACTTTGTGAATCGAGCATGGCCGGCGTCTCTGGAACACAACTATTTATATCATATTTGACCGATTGGGCACAAGAAATTCCATAGGATAAAGCTTGAGTAACATCCGTCGCCACTTTACAACCGGACCTGCCGGGGATACTCTTGATCCATACCTCTCCACGGAGAATCTCATGATTTTCGAATCCATCATGCTGGTCTGCTTCGGGCTGGCGTGGCCCTTTTCCATCTACAAGTCCTGGAAGTCGAAACAGGTAGGCTCCAAGAGCTTCATCTTCCTTCTGGCCCTGCTGATCGGGTACGTGGCCGGCATCATCCACAAGCTGTTCTACGCGTTCGACTGGGTTGTCTATCTCTACGTGCTGAACGGAGTGATGGTGGCGATCGACATGTCACTCTACCTGCGCAACCGGCTCTACCAGATCAGGCAGAGCGCGGCCGCGGCGAACCGGGGGGAAAAACAATGAAGACTCTTATTGCCTACGTTTCTCGTTACGGAACCACAGCCGAGTGCGCCCGGAAGCTCGCGGAAAAGCTGCCGGGAGAGAGCCGGCTCGTCGATTTGCGGAAGGAACGGAAGCCCGACTTTGCCGGTTTCGGTACGGTGATAATCGGCGGGCCGATCTACGCAGGAAAGATACGCCGCGAAATCACGGCGTTCTGCGACAGCCACCAGGCCGAGATCGAAAGCCGCAAGACAGGGCTGTTCATCTGCTGTTTGTACGACGGCGAGAAGGCGCAGGAGGAGCTCAACGGAGCCTACCCGGACTGGCTGAATGCGCATGCGGCAGGACGGTACGCCTTCGGCGGCGCCATCAAAATGAGCCGGCTCAATCTCGTCGACCGGTTTCTCATCCGGAAGATCGCGCAGACCGAGAACGACATCGACTCGCTCCATCCCGACCGGATCGACCGGCTGGTGAGCGATCTGACCGGCGGCTGAGCGCTATCGCGCTGAGGTGAGCAGGTAATCGTAGGCGGCAAGCGCCGCCTTCGCGCCGTCGCCGAGAGCGATCAGCACCTGTTCCTGCCGTACCGTGGTCACGTCGCCGGCTGCGAAAATGCCGGGCCGTGAAGTCCTGCAGTCCAGGTCCACCTCGATACATCCGTGCGGGTCGAGCTTTACCAGTTCCGCCAGTGCAAGCGAAGCAGGGACCGGCTCGCGCTCGACGAAGAAGCCGTCGGCTTCGAATGCGTCGGTCGCGCCGTTTCGGTGCTGAACTTTCACCGACTCGGCATATTCCCTTCCGGCAAACTCCACCACGGTCCCGTCGGAGACCAGCGTCACGTTTTTCAAGGCGCCGAGCTTCGCGATAAGTCCCGCGTCGTATTCACCGTCGGGCTCGAGATTGACCAGAACGCTTCGGGCGTGGAGCGCGACGTCGAATGCGGATCTCAACAGGCGCGGGCCGTTGCCGGTGAGAAAGACCGTACGGTCGATGAAGAGGTGCGAATAGCTGACCGATGAGTATCCCAGTCCGCGCGAAAGAAACTCCCGCTCACCGGACACGTCGAGCGGTACCCGCTGAACGCCGGTCGCCACGATCAGCGCCCGGCACGATTCACTCTGGCCGGAGGTCATCCGGACGGCAAAACCGGGATCTTCGGCCTCGACCGCCTTCACGCTGTCGCGCCGGTGCGAAAAACTGATGTAGTCGAGTTCGCGCTTGAAGCTCGTGACTACCTCCTTCGCACGTATGACCTGGTAGTCGTCTATCCACGGAAGCGTGAAGGGATGATTGGTCTTTCCGCCGATATCGGGAGAGACAACCAGCACGTCCAGCCGTTTGCGAATCGCATATGCTGCAGCCGACAGGCCCGCGGGCCCCGCACCAATGATGACAAGATCGCGCATCATCTGTCTCCTTCGTCCGCGATGAATCCGGACGACATCATCATCCGTGTCAGATCGCGGGAACGGCGGATAGTTTCGAGCGCCTTTCGTGAGAGCTCTTCGTGGCTCAACTCGATCCGGGCAACCCCCTGTTCCGCCGCCTTGCGGCCAACCGCAGCGGCAACGCGGGGAAAGACCTCCCAGTCCTCCATCGTCGGGAGGATGTGCTCGGCATCCACCTCCACGGCCTCACACAGGGCGTCTGCTGCGGCAAAGCACATTTCGTCGGTTATTGTCCGGGCCCGAACGTCCAGCGCGCCGCGGAAGATGCCCGGGAAACAGACCGAATTGTTCACCTGATTGGGGAAATCGCTGCGCCCCGTGGCGACGATCGCCGCGCCGGCTTCGGTGGCCTCCCAGGGCCATATCTCGGGTGTGGGGTTGGCGCAGGCGAAAACGATCGGATCGGGCGCCATCTGCTTGATCCAGTCCGGATGAATGGTGCCGGGCCCCGGCGTCGCCAGGCTGATCACGACGTCGGCGCCGCGCAGCGCGTCGGCAATCGCGCCCTCGCGCTTCTCGTTGTTCGTGATCCGGCAGAGGTTCCACTTCTCCACGTACTCGTGGCGGCGCCGCTCGACGTCGTCGCGGTGACGGCCGAGGATTCCCTTGCTGTCGACCACGAAGCACTTTCCCGGATCTGCACCGCGACCGAAGATGAGCCGTGCGCAGGCCACGTTCGCCGCCCCCGATCCGACGAACGCAATCCGGACGTCGCCTATGTTCCGTCCGGTGTACCGGAGCGCGTTCATCAGCCCCGCCAGCGTGACCGTGGCGGTTCCCTGCTGGTCGTCGTGCCAGACCGGAATCTCCGCCTGCTCGCGAAGGGTATCCAGGATCCGGAAGCACTTCGGCTGCGAAAGGTCCTCCAGATTGATGCCGCCGAATGAGGGCTGCAGCAGCAGCACCGTCCGGATGATCTCATCCGGATCCTTTGTGTCGAGCATGATGGGAACCGAGTCGACGCCCCCGAGGTACTTGTAGAGCAGCGCCTTGCCCTCCATCACCGGGAGTCCGGCCTTCGGGCCGATGTCGCCGAGCCCGAGGACGCGGCTTCCGTCGGAGACCACCGCCACGGTATTCCACTTCCAGGTATAGTCGTAGACAAGCTCGGGGTTATTCTGAATTGCCGTGCAGGGAGCCGCGACGCCCGGCGAATACCAGACCGAAAAGTCCTGCATGTCCCGGACCGGACATTTGAGCACGGTTTCGATTTTTCCACGGTATTTCGCGTGAAGACGGATCGCGTCTTCGGCGGGCTTCTGCGCGCGCGCAAGCCGTTCGTCGGTCTCGGCCGACCTGTCTCTCTCGTTTGCCATTTGTACCACCGATCGGTCCGGCATAACGATGCCCGGATACACCGCGTCCGCGAGTATCCACCTCTGCCGGAACAGCACTGTGTTCGTAAGGATTCAGACGTCCAAAATCCTAACCCCGATCCGGGGTGCGGTCAAGTCGAACGCGTTGCCCTGGCATACTCGACATAGCGCGCCGCGGACGCGGAAACGTCGGCAACCTCGGCGTCGGTCAGATCGCGCATCACCCGGGCGGGAACGCCGCCGACCAGCTTGCCATGAGGAACTACGAAGCCCGGCGTTACCACGGCTCCCGCGGCCACCATCGACTCCTCTTCGACTACGGCGCCATCGAGCACCACCGCGCCGATGCCTATGAGGCAGCGGTTCTGCAACGTGCAGCCGTGGACCGTGACCGAATGGCCGATCGTCACCTCGTTGCCGATTACCAGGGGATAGCTCCCGTGGGTGACGTGCAGCACGCTCAGATCCTGGACGTTAGTCCTCGCGCCGATCACGATGAAGTGAATATCGCCGCGGATCACGGTATTGAACCAGACGCTCGACTCCTCGCCTATCTGAACGTCACCGACGATGCGGCAACCGTCTGCGAGCAGCACCGACGGATCGATCCGGGGCTTGATGCCATTGTAGGGAGCCACCGTGAAGCGTTCGCTCATGAGGTCCCCTGCATTCGCTCTATGATATGCCGTACGAATCGGAATGAGTTCTTCGACGCCCACGGGACGAAGCGGTTGAAGTCTACGCTCGCGTTGCCGTCGGCCCGGTCGGAGATGGTCCGGATGATGAGGAAGGGCACCCCGTTGACCGCTGCCGCGAGCCCGACGCTGGCGCCCTCCATCTCGACCGCATCGCCCTTGAGCTCCTCGCGAAGGTAGCGATGGCTCTTCATCATCGATTTCACGAGAAAAGTGTCACCGGTAAGTATCCTCCCGGCCATGACGTGCGGGTTCGGCCCGGCGCCCACCGCTTCGGCAGGGGCGGGAGAGGGCTCGCAGCCCAGGGCGATGTCGACGAGGCCGGCATCGCAATCGAAAATCCGGAAGTTCGAGTATGGGATTTCGCCGCGCTTGAACCCGAGAGCCGTGGCATCCATGTCGTGCTGGAGACAGTCACGTGCGACCACGGTGTCCCCGATGTCGAGGTCCGGGTTTATTGCGCCCGCAAGGCCGGTGAAGATGATGCAGTCCGGATCGAACAGGTCGATGATCTTCTGCGTCAGCATTGCCGCCATGGACTTTCCCACTCCCGACTTGCTGATTACCACCTCCCGGCCTCCTATCCGGCCCTGGTGAAAGGTAAAGCTGCGCCACTGCTGTTTCCGGTCTCCCTCCAGGTTGCGGAGCAGTTCTGTTATCTCTTCATCAAACGCGCCAAAAAGAGCGATCACACCTGGCCTCCCGTCTGCCTGAATGCCCGCTCGATACGCTCGAGCCCCTGTTCGAGCAGCGACCGCGGACAGGCAAAGTTGAGCCTCTGAAAGCCGCTGCCGCCGTCACCGAACTGGCGCCCCTCGTTGAGACGCACCCGCGCGTCGCGCTTGAGCCGTGCGTCGAGTTCGTCGTCGGAAAGCCCGGTGTCACGGAAGTCGAGCCACGCGATGTAGGTACCCTCCAGGGGAAAGGCGCGGACTCCCGGAACCTTCCCGTCAATGTAGCTCTCCAGAAACCGGAAGTTCGCATCCAGATACACGATGAGCTCGTCGAGCCATCCGGCGGCTTGCGAGTAGGCCGCTTCCGCCGCGACAAGGCTTAAGAGGTTCGGCAGCTCCAGGTTTCCGGCCGCAAGCGTCCCCCGGAACCGCTTTCCGGTCTCATCGTCAGAAGCGATGACCGTACAGGAGGCCAGACCGGCGATGTTGAACGTCTTGCTCGGAGACTGGAGCGCAAGAGCGCGGCAGCCGGCCTGCTGCGCCGCCCGCACAAAGGGCAGGAACCGGTTTCCCGGCATTATGATATCCGAATGTATTTCATCGGACACGACCAGGACATCGTGGCGGGCGCAGATGCGGGCGATCTCGGCAAGCTCATCCTCACGCCAGACGCGTGCCACCGGATTGTGCGGCGAGCAGAGGATGAGCATCCGAGCCCCCTCGCCGCAGAGCCGTTCGAGTCCGTCGAAGTCGATCCGGTAGGAGCCGTCCACTTCCAGAAGCTGGTTGCGCGCGAGCACGCGCCCCCGTCCCTCCACCACGCGATAGAAGGGATAGTAGACCGGCGGTTGAACGATGACGGTCTCACCGCGTCGGGTAAATGCGTCGATTGCAAACCGGATCGCCGGCATGACGCCTGGAGCCGGAATGAGGTCCGAGGGCAGAAGATCCCACCCGTTGCGATCGCGCTGCCACGATATGAACGCTTCGAGATATCTCCCCGCCACGTGAGTATACCCGAAAACCGGGTGTTCGATTCTCTGCCTGAGGGCATCGACGACCGCGGCCGGCGCGGCAAAATCCATATCCGCCACCCACAGCGGAATGGTGCCTTCCGGCACCGCATCCCACTTGATCGCGCCGGTTCCCCGCCGCTCGACCACCTTGCTGAAATCGTAATTGTGCTGCATAGGCTGTGCGTCCTTTGGCTACATCATAGTAAAATCGGCCGTATCCTGCTATGATCGCGCCCGGAACAGCAGTGATGGATCTCCGGATGATGCAGACCAGAGCGCGAATCCTCACCAATATCCGGGACTTCTTCCGGAATCGCGGGTATCTGGAGGTGGATACCCCAATCCTTGCGCCCGGTCTCATCCCCGAATCCACCATCGAGAACTTCAGAACGGAACTAGTGAACCCGTATCATCCCGGCCGGGCGCTCTACATGGTTCCCTCGCCCGAAATCTGGATGAAGAGGCTCCTCGCCGGGGGAACCGGCAATATCTTCCAGATCGGCCACGCATTTCGCAACTCCGAGAGCCTCGGCAACCAGCACAGTCCCGAGTTCACGATGCTCGAGTGGTACACCGTCGACGCCACCTACCAGGATTCGATCCAGACCACCGAGGAGCTCATCCGGACGCTGGTGGAGCTGGAGCTCGCCGAGCTGCAGGCGGCAGGAGAGGTCTACCTTTCGCGGCTCTTGCCCCCCTTCGTGAGGCTGTCGATGGCTGAGGCCTTTCGAATTCACGCGCGGGTGAACCTCGAGGAGTGCATCGAGGCCGAAGAGCTCACCGAGGAGGCGCGGAAGCTCGGTCTCACGCCGCGCGACGATGATTCATGGCAGGAGCTGTTCAATCGCATCTTTCTCACCTTCGTGGAGCCCAACATCGGCCGCGAACGGCCGACCGTCATAACCGATTTCCCCGCCCAGGTAGCCACGCTCGCTCGTGCGATTCCCGAAACACCCTGGTCCGAGCGCTGGGAGCTCTACATGGAGGGCCGCGAAACGGCCAACTGCTACACCGAAGAAACGGACCCTGAGGCGGTTCGCCGATTCTTCGACAGCGAAACGGCCGAGAAGGAGACTGCTCTGGTGAAGGTCGAGATCGACGAGGATTTTCCGGAGCTCTTCACCCGCGGCTTCCCCGCCTGCTCCGGAGTGGCCCTCGGCGTCGACCGGCTCATCATGGCGCTCACCGGCGCCCCCGACATAAAGGGGGTGATTTTCTTCCCTGTTCATGATAGGTTACGTTCATAAACTGGCGGGCCGAAGAGCCCGCTTTTTGCGATTCTCACGACAGAAGTGACTAAAAGGTGAAATGGGTATGATCAAAGCAGGCGCCATAAGCAAAGGCATGTGCCTTATCATGAAGGACGAACCCTATCTGGTAACGGACCGCGAGTTCGTAAATCCCGGAAAAGGGTCGGCCTTTGTACGGTTGAAAATGAAGGGACTTCGGACCGGCAAAACGTTGCAGGAAACCATCAAGACCAACGATTCGGTTGAAGAGGCCGATGTATACGAGCGGAATGCGGTGTACCAGTTTGCCGACGGGCAAAGCTACCATTTCATGGACAATGACTCCTACGAGCAGTTCGAGGTGCCGATCGAGGGGCTCGAGGACCGCCAGATGTTCATGAAAGAGGCCGAATCCTACAAGATCATCATGTGGGAGGGCACCCCCATTGATATCGAGCTCCCCATGAAGATTGTCTATACGGTCGTGGACGCGCCTGAGGCCATCAGGGGCGACACGGTGACCGGTGCGACAAAACTGGTCAAGGTCGAAACCGGCCTGGAAGTCCGCGTGCCGATTTTCATTAAGGAGGGCGAGCGGATTCTGGTGAACACCGAGTCCGGCGACTACGTCGAACGGGTAAACTCCTGACCACAGGGGCCGCTCATCGGGCGGTCCTTTCTGAATCTGTCCGCCGGTCTCTCCGGAGGGGGTAACCGGCGGGGCAAAAAGTCGTCCCTGTTTTATACATTACTAGTTTTCAATTTATTAGTTCTGTGCTATAATACACCTCAGTAATTCACCCTCAAAGGTTGACAGAACAGTTCACAACGCAGACGACGTATGCCGTTTTCGTGGGCCCGCAACGGGTTGGACAGACGGGGTACGGTAGGGTCATGAGACGAAACATGCGAATAGCTGGTGATATCTCGGAACTGGTCGGGCGGACGCCTATGGTCTACCTCAACAGAATCCGGCAGGACCGGCCCGGCATTCTTGCTGCCAAGCTCGAGTGCTTCAGCCCGACCGGCAGCCTCAAGGATCGCGCGGTGCTGTTCATGCTCCGGGAAGCGGAGTTGCGCGGCTGGCTGAAACCGGGGATGACCATCGTCGAGCCCACGAGCGGGAACGCCGGCATAAGTCTTGCAGCTTTCTCGGTGCTGCGCGGATATCATGTTGTTTTGACCATGCCGGAGACAACGTCGCAGCAGCGCATCCGCATCCTGCGAGCCTACGGAGCCGAGATTGTCCTGACACCGGCCGACGAGGGGATGCGGGGGGCGCTGCGAAGAGCGCAGGAGCTGCAGACGGAGATTCCCAACAGCTACATGCCCCAGCAGTTCGACAACCCGTCGAATCCGCTGAGCCACTTGCGCACAACGGCCCAGGAGATCTGGAAGGACACCTCCGGCACGGTTGCCGCGGTAATTGCCGGGATCGGTACGGGCGGCACGATTTCAGGGATCGGACGGGCGCTGAAGCGGAAGAACCCGGCGGTCAGGATAGTCGGCGTGGAGCCGCGCAGCCTCGCTGTTCTCTCCGCCTCGGAGGCCGGCGAGCATCGTCCCGGCTCAAGATCCGGCGGGAAGGCTGAGTTCAAGGGTCCCTGCGGGATCGAGGGGATGGGAGCGGGGTTCATCCCGCGCGTGCTTGATGTGTCGGTGATAGACGAAGTGATTTCGGTGACCGACGATGAAGCAAGGCGGGTTGCCCGGCTGGCCGCCCAGACCGAAGGACTGCTCGCGGGAACATCCTCGGGAGCCGTGATCAGCGCGGGCCTGCAGCTCGCGGAACGCGAAGAATTTCGCGACAAATTGATTATTGTAATTTGTCCGGATAATGGACTAAAATACATAGGTACGGAGCTATTCGAATGAGAATCACCACAAAGGGGCGCTACGCCCTGCGGGCAATCGCCAATCTTGCACTCTCGGACGGAACCCGCCCAAAGGCCATAAAGCAGATTGCAGGGGAAGAAGATATTTCGCCGGAATTTCTCGAGCAGATCTTCTTCAAGCTGAAAAAGCAGGGGATCATCAGCTCGGTTCGCGGACCCGGCGGCGGATTCATCCTCAACAAAAAGACCGACGATGTTTCGGTGAAGGAAATCTTCGAAGCGGTCGGTGAAGGTCTTGACCTTACTCCCTGCACCACGGAGCCGCAGAACGGCGACCAGGCATGTGCGCGCATGGACGACTGCATCGTCTACGACGTGTGGAAAGAGGCTTCACGCTACATCAATGATTATTTCGGTAAGCTGACTCTCAAGAAAATCGTCGAAGACAACCGGGGACGCGTCCTCGAATCGATGATGGCGGGCCAGGACTTTTCGATCTGATCCGTCCTCACGACCCGGCATCCCGGCCGATCAGTGTCCCTGCTCGATGAAATCGCGCATCGCCTGCTCGGCCGGCTCGTCAATTACACCCATCTGCCGGCAGGTCGCGAACAGTTCCAGCACGTGCGCGTAGGCGTGCACTCTGATTCCCGCAGCTTCGATTTCCGACCTGGCAGTATTCGACCTTTCAAGCAGCACAACCAGATCCGACACCACAAGCCCCTCGCTTCGGAGCACCTCTACAGCTTCGAGCTTGCTCTTTCCGCTGGTAATGAGGTCGTCGAGCAGCAGCACACGGTCTCCCGGCCGAAACTCTCCCTCTATGCGATTTCCCGTCCCGTGGTCCTTTGCCGAAAGCCGCGGATAGATCATCGGCACGCCGGTTTCAAGCGATACCGCGGTCGCAAGCGGCAGTGCCGCCATCGGTATTCCCGCTATCCGGCTGAAATCCAGCTCACGGGAAATATCGGCGTAGGCCTGGCCTATGAGCTTGAGAAAAACCGGGTCCGATACCGTCCGGCGGAGATCCACGTAGAACGGCGAGCGAACACCCGACTTCAGGGTGAACTCGCCCACCCGGAAGCAACCGGTGCGGACAAGCCCGTGAAGGACCATCCGTTTCTGGTACTCGGCAAGTCCCTCGGGAGTGGTCACCACCGAGCCTGCCGACGCCGGCTGGGACGCCGCTCCGGCAGGAGTCTCCGGGGCGCTCCTCCGCTCCGCCTTCCGTTCGGGCTCCGGCGGTTCGTCCGGTTTCACAGCCTTTTCAGCAGACTTTCTGCGGGCAGAGACCGGCCGTTTTCCGCCCGGTGCGCCGCGCGAAAGATTCAATTCGTCGCGAAAGGTGCGTGCCGCCTCACCCGGGTCGACCGCCTCCGACACACCACGGCTGACCACCGCAAGGAGCCCCAACCCGTCTGCCCGGCAGCCCTCTGCGACCGCTTCGGTCGCATCGCCCCCCTGTGCGCCGATTCCGGGAGCGAGAAACCAGGTGTCGGGATAGGCCTCACGGACACGTCGAAGAGCCGGAAGATCGTTTCCCGCGACCACCAGTCCGATCTGCGCCGACCATTCGGTGGCGGCAGCGGCGATCCGCAGATAGAGCGGCATTCCGTCCGGGCCTGCCGTAAGGTCCTGCACGGTGCCGGCGCTCGGGTTCGAGGTCCGGCAGAGCACAAAGACGCCGCGGTCCTTGTAGTCCAGGAACGGGGTAATCGCATCCCTGCCGAGGTAGGGGCTCAACGTAACCGCATCGACGTCGAAGTGCTCGAACGCCGACTGCGCATATGCGGAGGCGGTCGATCCTATGTCGTTGCGCTTGCAGTCGAGGATAATCGGAACATCGGCAGGGATCAGCCGGATCGTCTCCTCCAGTGCCGCCAGCCCCTGAGAACCCCAGGCTTCGTAGAAGGCCATGTTCGGCTTGTAGGCGGCCGCGTACGGCAGCGTCTGCTCGATGAGCAGCCGGTTCTCGGAAACGATCGCCTGCATGAGGGCGCCGTGAAGCAGCTCGTCAGGCGAGGAATGCCGGATACTGCGCGGCCGCGAGGACAGCCGCGGATCGAGACCGACGCACAGCAGCGAGTTTTTCGAAACGCACGCGTTCTCGAGCCGCGCAAAAAAGTTGGCCATCTTACCTCCTGGACCTATGGCGCTTCAACCACGCGCGGCAGACGATAGCGCTCGCTGACAATCCGGTCAAGCGTCTCCTCGTCGGAGAAGCGGATCACCTCGAGTCCCACGCGCCGCGCTCCCGTTACGTTCGGTTCAAGATCGTCGATAAAAAGGGTCTCGTCCGGATCGGTCCCGAGCTCCGAGAGCGTCGCATGGAAGATTTCCGGTTCCGGTTTGACGAGGCCGAGCTTGCCGGAGATCACGACGACGTTCAGCAGGCCGATCCACGAGTAGCGGGCAAGCACGCGCTGGTAGAATGAGACCGGCATGTTTGACAGGATCGCGGTCTTTACACCGGCTGCGCCGAGGCGCCGGATCCAGTCTACCATCCGGTTGTTGATGTGCGCCCAGCTGCCGTGGTCGATTTCCACCAGCCGCTCAGTGAGCTCCTCGTCGAATTTGCGCCCTGCGCGGGCAAAGAGCCGGCGCCAGTAGCCGCCGTCATCGAGGGTGCCGCGGTCGTATTCCGACCGGTGCTCGAAGTAGAGCGGAACAAACTTGTCGCGGGGCATATCAAGGAGAGATGCCATCTGGTCGATGCCGTCGCCGGCCTGCGGAAGGGAAATCACGTTGCCGAAGTCGAAGATAACCGCGCGAAGCACTCTCGTCGTCTGTTGCTGATCCACAAAGCCTCTCATTGGTGCCTCAGTCTACCTGCGGCGGGCCGGGCAATCAAGCAGGCAAGGGCAACGCCATGGCCGGCGGCCGCGGCACGGTCGTCGTTGACTCCACGGATTCTGCGCCGTAAACTGAAGGGAAGAGCTTACTTTGCGGAGTAGCCAATGAGAATAGCCGCCGACAGATCTCTCGGGCTTGTGGTTGACGTGCAGGAGCGGCTTCTGCCGCATATGATTCGGTCGGAAGAGATCACCCGGCGGATAACAACGCTCATCGCGGGGCTGTCCATTCTGGATGTCCCCATGCTGCTCACCGAGCAGTACCCCCGCGGCCTCGGACCCACGGTAGAAGCGGTCAGGGCCTCACTTCCGAACGTGGAACCAATAGAAAAAAACTCCTTCAGCTGCTGTGATGAACCGCGCTTTTTCGAGCAGGTCCAGGAGCGGAACCGGCCATGGATCATTATCGCCGGCATCGAAGCGCACGTCTGCGTCATGCAGACGGCCGTCGACCTTGCCGAGCGCGGCTTCACCCCGGTCGTTGTTGCCGACTGTGTCTCCTCCCGCAGCGCCTTCGATATCGAAATCGCCCGCGCGCGGCTCGCTTCCGAGGGAATCCTCCTCGCCACCTGCGAATCAATTCTGTTCGAGCTCTGCCGTTACGCAGGGAACGAAACCTTCAAGGCAATCTCAAAGCTGGTCAAGTAAACAGGAAGGTAGGTAAGACGCAATGAAAAAAAACGTTGGCTTTGTGTCGTTCAGGATAGCGGGAACCGACGGTGTCTCGCTGGAGACAATGAAGTGGGCCGATATATTCAAGGCTAATAATTGCACCTGCTTCTACCTCGGCGGCGAGTTGGACACCCCGCCGGAGCGGTCAATGCTTGTCGAGGAGATGCATTTCAAGCATCCGGCGATCAGGGAAATCTACCAGCAGGCATTCGGCAATACAAACCGGCCGCGCGAGCTGACCAATCAGCTGCACAAGTACCGGGAGCTGCTGAAGGACCGCATCTATGAGTTCATCAACCGTTTCAAGATCGATCTCCTGGTCACCGAAAACGCCATCACGATCCCCTTGAACCTCTCCCTCGGCATGGCGCTCACCGAGGTGATCTCAGAAACCGGCATATTCACGATCGCGCACCATCACGACTTCTTCTGGGAGAGGAAACGATTTCTCGTCAATTGCGTGTGGGACATACTCAATTCCTGTTATCCGCCGCATCTCAATTCTATTCAGCACGTGGTCATCAATTCATCGGGACAGAACCAGCTCGCTCTGCGGACAGGAATCGGGGCGACCCTCATTCCCAACGTGATGGATTTCGAGAATCCGCCGAAGCCACCCGACGAGTACTCGAGTGATGTCCGCTCGGCGCTACGGGTCGAGGATGATTCGCGCCTGATACTGCAGCCGACGCGGGTGGTGCAACGCAAAGGCATCGAGCACGCAATTGAGCTCGTCGCGCGGCTCAAACTGAAGGCGACGCTCGTCATCTCGCACGCCTCAGGCGACGAGGGGTACGAATACCAGCAGCGGGTAAAGGAGTACGCGGGCCTCCTCGACATCGACGCCCGCTTCGTCGACGACATCATCAACGACAAGCGTGGGACCACCAAAGACGGACGGAAGGTCTACTCATTACAGGACGTCTATCCATTTGCAGACCTGGTGACCTATCCATCCATATTCGAGGGATTCGGGAACGCGTTCCTCGAGGCGCTCTACTTCAAGAAGCCAATTCTTGTGAACAACTATTCGATCTACTCGCACGACATCCGGCCCAAGGGTTTCGACGTTATTCTTATGGATGATTTCGTTTCCACCGGCACGGTGGAAGAGACCCGCGAGCTTCTCTCAGATCCGGCGCGAGTCAAAACGATGGTCGACCGCAACTATGAGCTTGCGCGGCGCTATTTCTCGTACAGCATCCTCGAGTCCCGGCTCTGGCACATCGTGAGGCTCTTCTGGGGCGAACGCGGCGATCAGTAGGCGAGCCAGAGCACCTCATAGGGGTCGAGCTCGAAAGAGACGTTTCCGCCTGATTCGTCTGCCGGAAAAACGTGATCCCTGCTCACCACGTCTCTGAAGTGGCGTCCGGACGAAAGACCGATTTCGCCCAGTCTGACCACGCATTCGGCGGCCTCGTGCGAGACATTGTGGAGGCAGAGCACTCGCACCGCCGGGCCTTCGCCGGCGTCGGCCTCCGCCGCCTCCTGCGCCTTGACGAAAGCGAGTCGCAGTATGGCGAAAATCCTGGGCCCCGCGTCGAGGACCTGCCAGACTCCGGCAGGATTGAAAGCGGGAGACCTGCCCCGCGCCACAAGCAGATTGCGATACCCTTGGAGAACCTTTCGCCGAAGTGAGTCCTCGTCGGCGAGCTGTGCGGCCACCTCCTCGAAATCCAGCTTCTGTCGGTTGATCGTACGGTTCCGTCCCGTCTCTTTGACCCCCTCGGGCCAGTTGCCGGATCCGATAAGGCTGTGTATGTAGATACCCGGTACGCCCGGCATTGCAAGCATGATGGCCTGCGAGGCAAGAAACATCCGGACGCGCTGGTCGTCGGGCAGCGACGGGTCTGCAACGGCGTCGAAGTAGTTGGTATTGAGCTCGTAGGGAATGTCTCCCTGCGGCGTTGACTTGTAGGATATAAGCCCTCCGCGCGCCTTCACCGTCTGGACCACCGCGTCGAGCTGCTCGTCCGAAAGATAGCCCTTCGCCGGAAGCACGCCGACACCGTCGTGAGACGCGAGAAAGTTGAAGTAGGTTACCTGTTCACCGGGCCTCGACAGGTCGGCGGCAAACTTCCGCAGCGGTTCCGCGTCTTCGCTTGTGAAGGTGTAGAGGGTGAGAGGCGGCAGCGAGAACTGGTAGACCATGTGCGCTTCATCGGTTCCCGAGCCAAAGTAGGAGATGTTCTCCGCGTGCGGGACGTTGGTTTCGGTGATCATGACGCTGCGCGGCGCCACTGCATCCATCACCAGGCGGAAAAGCTTCACCATGGCGTGCGTTTTCGGATGATGCAGGCAGGGCGTGCCGAGTTCCTTCCACAGGTAGGCGATCGCATCGAGCCGGATGATCTGCACCCCCTGAGCCATGTAGTAGAGAAGAACCTCGAGCATTTCGAGGTAGACCGCGGGCGATCCGAAATTGAGGTCGACCTGATCCTCGCTGAAGGTCGTCCATACCAGCTTCTCGCCCGCCGCCGTCTGGAAGCTTGTCAGGAGCGGAAGCGCGCGCGGACGGAACACCTGGGAAACATCGGTACCGGGCTCTACGGTAATGAAGTAGTCTTTGAAGGGTTCCTCGGACCGCTTGAATGCTTCGAACCATCGATGGTGGACCGAACAGTGATTCAGAACAAGGTCGGCCATGAGCCTGAAGTTCTCGGCAATTCCGCTCACTTCGCGCCAGCTTCCCATGTCCGGATTCACCTCGCGGTAGTCGCTTATCGAAAAACCGTCGTCGGAGGTGTAGGGAAAAAAGGGCAGGATATGAACGCCGGTGACGTATCCGGCAAGCTGCTCGGAGACGAACCGGTTCAGGTAGCCGAGCGGCGGCATCTCGTCTCCGTGGAACTGGTCCCCGTAAGTGATGACGATGGAATCGCGCTCCGAAAGCGGCAGCGCGTCCGTTTCGGTCGCTGTTTCCGGTCCTCGTTCGCCGGCTTCGCGAATCGGTTCACCCCACTTCTCCAGAAGATCGAGCGTCTCTTCGGCGAGATCCTCCGCGGCGGAAGCCCCGTAAATCTCGGACAGCAGCGTCTTGATCCCTTCCCTGTCGGCAGCCCCGGTCGGTTTTGCGTTCATAGGTACAGAATACGACGCCTGGGCGCCGGGCGCAAGTTTTTCCCGATTGCGCAAAGGGCGCCTTGACTTGCACAATCCATAGCCTGTTCCTTACAATGACGCGACAGGCCGTCCTGCCCTGCCAGGAGCGCACCAGATGCACCTTGTGGTTCTTCATTATCATCTTCTACCCGGCGGGGTCACCGGCGTAATCGTAGAGGGGACCCGGGCGCTCCTGCACCAGATGCCGGAGATCGACCGGATAACCGTGGTCTGCGGGCGGCAGGACAATGCCGAGGCGGTACGCGGGCTGGTCCTCGGCGGCTCCGGCGACCGGCTCGGTCCTGACCGATTCTCGGTAGAGGTGGAGCCTCTCGTCGACTACCTGGGCCGGGCCAATCCGGGGGACGAGGCGGCGATTCGGCGGATGCTGCTCGAACGCTACTGCCGCAATGACGCCGTGCTCTGGGTCCACAACTACCAGCTGGGTAAGAATCCGGCGCTGACGCGAGCCGTCGTCGCGATCGCGGCAGAAAGGCCGCGTCAAAGGCTCATACTCCAGATCCACGATTTTCCGGAATGCGCCCGCTATGAGAACCTCGCACGCCTCGAGCGCGAGGTCCCCGGCACTCTCTACCCGCTCCGCACAAACGTCCGTTATGCCCTCATCAACAGCCGTGATCGATCTCTTCTGATTTCGGCCGGTATCCCCGAGCGCCACGCAGTGCTTCTGGAGAATCCGGTCGAGGTAGAAGAGTCGCCCCCGCTTCGCGAGTCCGCCCTGGTGCGGCCGGAGGCTGCCGAGGTGCGAGGTCGCCTTTTTGCCGCTTTCGGATCCCGGTTCCCGGCCTCCGCGCCGGACGCGCCCGTCCTGCTCTATCCTGTACGCACCATCCGGCGAAAGAACGTGCTCGAGGCTGGCTTTATTGCCGCTTCCGCCGACGCGCCGATGAACCTCTTCGTGACGCTTCCGGGCGTCTCGGTGCAGGAGCGCGTCTACTCCCAGATGGTGGCGGAGACCTTCCGGGCGGGGCTCATCCCCGGACTGTGGGGATTCGGGAGGGAGATGGAGGCGATCGGTCTCTCTTTCGCCGATGTGGTAACTGCCTCGGACATGGTGGTCTCTTCTTCGGTGCAGGAGGGATTCGGCTACCAGTTCATCAACGCTCTCACCTGGGGCAGGCCGCTTCTCGCCCGCTATCTCGACGTCCTCGACGCGGTCACCCCCATTTTCGACGGCCACCCGCACACCTTGTACCGCAGCGTAGATGTCCCGCTGAGCTCCCCCTCCATCCGGTCGCTTCGTCCCTACCTGAGGCTTCGCTACCAGGAGTACCTCGACCGCCTCGGTGCATCGCTTCCGGACGCTTCGATCACCCTTCTCGGCGAGGAGGTGTCCGCCCTCGTCTCGGCCGATACCGTCGATTTCTCCTACCTTCCGGCGCAGGTGCAGTACAGCCTGCTCAAGGACCTGCGCGATCCGGGTTTCCGCGCGGACATCTGGGCACTGAACAGCGGCCTCTTCGAGAGCCTCGGACGACTTTTGCGCACCCCGGCTCCTCCGCTTCTCGAGCGTGTGAGAAAGCGGTACGGCGCCGCCGCCTATGTGCGCGCGTTTCGAGCGCTTCTCGACTCATTCGAGCACGATTCTCTGCCCGCGGCTTCCGCGGAAGACGGCGCCTCCACGGCGGGCGCGCCGGACTCCCGTGTCCGCAGGAACCTCGTGGCTGCCTTTTCGCATCTGCAGAACGCCCGCCTGCTTTTCGAGGAGCTCGCTCCGGACGACCATTCGCATCCGCAGGTTCCCGGATGAGCTCCGCAGCCGAAGATTGAGATATTGACGATTTCTGACCTCTCCGGTCATCAGACGGGTTGCATTGATTCCGATAGTAGGGTATATTTTTATCGTACTCCACGATTGGACGAGAGACGGCCCCGGCACCAAATTCAGATACGCGTGAGGTGGGTCGATTCCGTCCAGTTGCTGAGCACCTGTAGAGTATTAACCAACATCCTTACCAATTCCACCACTAAAGAGGAGTGATATGCCAAACAAAAAGATGGTTAATATTGACGGCAACACGGCCGCGGCGTACGTCGCACACGCGACGAACGAAGTGATTGCAATCTATCCGATCACCCCGTCTTCGCCGATGGGCGAACTCGCCGATCAGTATTCTGCCCAGGGGCAGAAGAATATCTGGGGGACCATCCCCCATGTCGTCGAGATGCAGTCCGAAGGCGGCGCGTCCGGTGCCGTGCACGGTGCGCTCACTACCGGCGCCCTCACTACGACGTTCACTGCGTCGCAGGGTCTGCTTCTCATGATTCCCAACATGTACAAGATCGCCGGTGAGCTTACGCCGACGGTTTTCCACATTGCGGCGCGGGCAGTCGCGGCACAGGCGCTTTCGATCTTCGGTGATCATACCGACGTCATGGCCGCCCGTTCCACCGGTTTCGCCCTGCTTGCTTCCAACTCGATTCAGGAAGTATCTGATCTCGCGCTCATCGCGCAGGCATCTACCCTCGAGGCTCGCGTTCCCTTCCTTCATTTCTTCGACGGTTTCAGGACTTCGCACGAAATCCAGAAGGTCGAAGAGATTCCCTATGAAGCTATTCGCGCCATGATCGATGACGAGCTGGTACATGCTCACCGTCAGCGCGCACTGAGTCCGGAAGACCCGAGCGTCCGCGGCACCAGCCAGAACCCGGACGTGTTCTTCGCGGCACGCGAAACAGTAAACAAATACTACCAGGCCACCCCTGCCATCGTGCAGAAGGCGATGGACAAGTTCGGCAAGCTGACCGGCCGGAAATACCGGCTGTTCGACTACTTCGGTGCACCGGATGCGGAACGTGTTGCCGTCCTGATGGGCTCCGGAGCGGAAACGATGGAGGAAACTGTCGACTTCCTCGCCGGTAAGGGAGAAAAGGTCGGCGTCTTGAAGGTTCGGCTCTTCAGGCCGTTCAGCATGGACGACTTCGTTGCATCTCTGCCGGAAACCGTCAAGGCGATCGCGGTTCTCGACCGGACCAAGGAGCCGGGAGCAGTCGGCGAGCCGATGTACGAGGACGTACGAACGGCGATCGGGGAAGCAATCGCCGCTGGAAGCGGGAAGTTCAAGAGCTACCCCGTGGTCGTCGGCGGCCGCTACGGGCTCGGTTCGAACGAGTTCAACCCCGGCATGTGCAAGGCGGTGCTCGACAACCTCAAGGAAAAGAGCCCGAAGAATCACTTCACCGTCGGTATCAACGACGATGTAATGCACACAAGCCTCCGGTGGGACAATACCTTCACAACCTTCGACAGCGAATACCATCGCGCCCTGTTCTACGGTCTTGGCTCGGACGGCACCGTTGGCGCGAACAAGAACTCCATCAAGATCATTGGTGATGCCACCGAGAACTACGCTCAGGGCTACTTTGTATATGACTCCAAGAAGGCGGGCGCCACCACGGTCAGCCACCTCCGTTTCGGCAAAAAGCCGATCCGCAGCACCTATCTCATCCAGCGTGCCAACTTCGTGGCGTGCCACAAGTACAGCTTCATCGAGAAGCTCGATATGCTGAGCCGGCTCGAGCCGGGCGGAACCTTCCTGCTTTCGACGTCCTTCAGCAAGGACGAGATCTGGCAACAGCTTCCCGTGGAGGTCCAGACGCAGCTCATCGAGAAGAAGGCAAAGTTCTACGTGATCGACGCCGTTCGCATTGCCGAAGAGGTCGGTATGAAGAACCGGGTAAACGTCATCATGCAGACCGCGTTCTTCAAGATCTCCGGAGTGCTCCCCGAAGCGGAAGCGATCGAGCTGATCAAGAAATCGATCAAGAAGACCTACGGCAAGAAGGGGCAGGAAGTCGTCGACAAGAACATTGCCGCAGTCGAGCAGACGGTAGGAGCGATCCAGGAGGTTTCCCTGCCCTCCAAGGTCTCAGGTGACAAGCACATGCTCGCACCGGTTCCCGACTTTGCTCCCGCTTTCGTGAAAGAGGTCACCGGTGAAATCATCGCGGGCCGCGGCGAGGCCATCCCGGTCAGTAAGCTGCCTGCCGACGGCACCTATCCGACCGGTACCACGAAGTACGAGCGGCGGAACATCGCTGAATCGATTCCGGTGTGGGATCCGGAGACCTGCATTCAGTGCGGTGACTGCGCAGCGGTGTGTCCGCATGCAACCATCCGCCCCAAGGTCTACGACGCGAAGCTCCTGGAGAAGGCGCCTGCGACCTTCAAGAGCACCGACGCCATCGGCAAGGAATTTGCCGGTATGAAGTATACCCTTCAAGTCGCTCCCGAAGACTGCACAGGTTGTGCTGCATGTGTGGAGATCTGTCCCGCGCACCAGAAGGTCAACGGAGAGAAGACCGATCGCAAGGCGATCAACATGGAGCCGCAGCCGCCGCTCCGTGAGCCGGAAGCGGCAAACTGGGATTACTTCCTCTCGATTCCCAACCCCGACCCTGCGATCATCAGACGCGCCACCACCAAGGGCAGCCAGCTCCTCGAACCGCTGTTCGAGTTCTCAGGCGCGTGCGCAGGCTGCGGTGAAACGCCCTACGTAAAGCTTATGTCGCAGCTCTTCGGCGACCGGACCGTGATCGCGAACGCCACCGGCTGTTCTTCGATCTACGGCGGCAACCTGCCGACTACCCCCTACACCACCCGTGCGGACGGTCGTGGGCCGGCATGGTCAAACTCGCTGTTCGAAGACGCGGCCGAGTTCGGCATGGGCATGCGACTCACGGCGGACAAACACTTCGAGTACGGCATGGAGCTGGTCGACCAGATAAGGGCGCATACGGACAACGGTGCGAAAGGCATCGATCCGGCGATCCTCGAGAAGGTGCGGAATAATCCACAGTCTGCGCCCGAGGAGATAGAGCAGCAGCGCGCCTGGATTGCGGCACTCAAGAAGCAGTGCAAGGAAAGCAGCTTCCCGGCGGCGAAAGAGCTTCTTTCGGTAGCCGACTACCTGGTGAAGCGAAGCGTATGGATTCTCGGCGGCGACGGCTGGGCGTACGACATCGGCTACGGCGGTCTCGATCACGTCCTTGCCAGCGGCAGGAACGTCAATGTGCTCGTCCTGGACACCGAGGTCTATTCGAACACCGGCGGGCAGATGTCGAAGGCGACGCCCATCGGTGCCATCGCGAAGTTCGCCGCAGGCGGCAAGAACCTCAAGAAGAAGGATCTCGGCCTGATGGCGATGAGCTACGGGTACGTCTACGTGGCGCGCGTGGCCATGGGTCACAATCGGATCCAGACCATCAAGGCGTTCCTCGAAGCGGAAGCGTATGACGGTCCGTCGATCATCATCGCATATTCGCACTGCGTCGCGCACGGTATCGACATGGCAAAGGGAATGCAACAGCAGAAAGCGGCTGTCACCTCCGGCGTATGGCCGCTCTACCGGTTCAATCCGGCGCTCGCAGAGGCGGGCAGCAATCCGCTCTCGCTCGACTCGAAGGAGCCGACCACCGAGATCGAGGATTACATCTACAATGAGATCCGCTACCGCTCGCTGCGGCAGGCCAAACCGGAGCAGGCTCAGGTCTTCCTCGAGCAGGCAAAGAAGAACGCCCAGGATCAGTACAAGATGTATAAGTACCTCGCGGATCGCCCGTTCTAGCCGCAAATTGGGGACCGCAATTTGCGGACCGCAACGCGATTGCGGACCGGAACGCGACTGCGAAACTCCGACAAAAAAGGCCCTGCGTCTCTACGCAGGGCCTTTTCTTTGCACTATCAATAATCGAATCCGCAGCCCTCATTCTTCCGGCGGGTTTATGATCTGCTCGAAAAGGGCGGTTATCTTCGCTGCAGCGCGTTCGGCATCGTGCTTCGGCACCCGGCAATCCTTCCAGAGCGACTCCTCGATGAAGCCTTTGAAGGCAGACGCGAGATCGTCCGCCTGGTAGAAGATGTAGGAGAAGTTGTGTCCCCTCGTCTTCAGGATGGTAAAACTGGTATAGGTCATGACGGGTTCGAGACCAAACATCACCTTATCCTGACGGCCGGTGGTCAGGATCTCCATCTCCTTGAACCGGTAGGGCGCCGTGTGTGCTGCATCGCGGTACGCGGGCTCGATGTGCTTGTTCGGGTAGTTCGCCGGTTCCATCAACACGAAAATCTTCTTCCCATCGGCCTGGAACGTGAGGCCCTCTTCACCGTTGTAGATATCTTTCACATTGTTGTACGAGGTAACCTCGTATCGGGTGTATGCGGACGTGTCGTCGAAAAAGGAGCTGACAATATACCCGCCCTGAAACGGTAGCTCGTTGTTTCGATATGCCGAAAATAGGTCCTTGATGACTGCCATCTCGTTCTCCTCTTTTCCAGTTTAGTCTCAGATGCCCTGTTTGTGTTCGAGTATTTTACCACACCGGGGCTTCGGCGCACCATTACCCCAGTGGTTCTGATACCCTCACTATAACACATGCCCTGCCGGTATTAAATACATTTATTCCAATTTCGTCATTCCGCCTGGCCTCGACCGGTCGGTTGCCAACCGTTGGCCGAGGCCGTATAATTCCGGTGCAACATGGAAGTGAAAGCGGTACTGAAGTTCTTCGGCGTAACCTCGGAGTCGTCGATAACCGAGCTGAATGCGGCCTACCAAGCGTACTTGAAGCGGTACCGCCCGGAAAACAACCCTGACCGCGAAGCCTGGGCCCGGCACATGTTGTCCAAGCTCAACCAGGCCTACGATCTCGCGCTCGAGCACCTTTCGCAGATGGAAACGCAGCGCCGCACAAAGATCGCTTCCGGACGCACAGCATCGTCGGGGTCGGAGCGCTCAGGCCCCTCATCGGGCTCCCACGACACCTCCAGGTCTCGACCAAAACCGGAAGATCCATACCGCGCCCGGAGAGAGGAACGTGCCCGCAGTTTTGCGGCGACCCTGTTCGCTGCCGAAGCAACCGAGGCCGAGCGGCGCTACTCCTTCTTCAACGCGTTCTTCGAGGCGGTCGACAGCGCTCTGGAGGGTATGTTCCTCTATTACCAGTACGGCCTTCAGAACGTTCACCTGCGGCACGAGGGAAGCCGCTCTCTCCGTTACCGTGCTGCGCTCCGCAAGCTGGACGATGCATCTTCGAGGCTTGCTGAGCTCAAGCCGTATGCCGGAAGCAGCAACGACCTGGAGAACATCGTCACCTTCAGCGAGTTCGCAACCGCATTTCTCCACAGCATGAAGATCGAAAAGGTCCACAATCCGGCCGGACGGCCCGTCGACGTCTCGGCCTACAAGCACTATCATCACGCAGCGCAGGGGCTCGACAATGCCATTCGGGACGCGTTTTTCGAAGAGCTTCGGGAAAAGGGCCCAAGCGCCGCCTCCAACGAGAATCTCGAGCTCTGCTCGCGTGAGTTCATGGTGGTGCTGACTGCTCACCTCGAAAGCACCTGGGTAACAGAGGCGGCCATCAAAGCCTATCTGCTTGAATCGTTCACAAAGCTTCTGAAGCGTTCGGCAGCCCTCAGCTCATTCTGAACCCCGTGTGCGCGCGTGTCCCTCGCCCCCCCCCGTCTTCCGGACATAAGAAGGCCCCGCCTGAGCGGGGCCGGTAGGATGATGTGTCCCGTTGGCTGGCCGGTTCGTCCTATTTCTTTTCTGAGAGGTTCATCTGCGCGACCGCGAGCTTCGCAATCGGTATGCCGAACGGCGAGCAGGAGGTGTAATTCAGACCTGCCTCGCGAACAAAGGCGATATTCTCCGGCTCCGCTCCGTGCTCTCCACACAGACCCATGACAAGGTCGGGCCGGGTGAGGCGTCCGCGGTCGGCCGCAATTGCGATCATCTCCTTCACCTGCTCCCCGAGCACCTTGAACGGGTTCTCTTCCAGCAGGTCGAACTCGTTGTAATCCGAGAAGAAGTTGTTGAAGTCATCACGCGAGAGACCGTTTGTCGTCTGGGTGAGGTCGTTGGTTCCGAAGCTGAAGAACTCGGCATAGCGCGCAATCTTGTCCGCCTGCAGCGCTGCGGCGGGCAATTCGATCATGGTTCCGACCTTGTACTCGATCGGGTCGGTCTTGTACTTGTCGCGTACGCCCATTTCCAGCTCCCGGACGCCGGTAATCGATTTTCCCTCGATCCTCTTTCCGTAGCGTACCGTTTTGATCTCATTGGCGGTCATTACGATCGGAATCATGATCTCCGGCCGCGCGTCGACGCCCTCTTTCTTGAGCTTGTACGCGGCCTCAAAGATCGCCCGCACCTGCATGTTGTAGATCTCAGGATAGGAAATAGCGATTCGTACACCGCGGTGGCCGAGCATCGGGTTGAACTCTTTCAACAGATCGCAACGGCTGCGAATCTCTGCTTCGCTCACCTTGGGATGGCCCTTCCGGAAAAAGGTGATGAACTCGTCCATGCTCTCCTTGGTATGAGGCAGGAACTCATGAAGCGGTGCATCGAGCAATCTGATGGTGACCGGCAGCCCCTCCATCAGCTTCAGCATCTCGTAGAAGTCTGACGTCTGCATTGCCTGGAGCTCGACCAGCGCCTTCTCGCGCTCCTTCTTGTCACCGGCGATGATCATCGCGCGAAACTTCTGAATGCGCTTTTCGTTGAAGAACATATGCTCGGTGCGGCACAGACCGATGCCCTGAGCCTTGAACAGCTTAGCCAACTTGGCGTCGCCGGGCTGGTCCGCATTCGCATGCACGTCGAAGTCCGTGCCGATGTGTTTCTGGATTATCTCCAGCAGCTCGAGAAGACCGCTGCCTTCCGGAGAGGGCTTGGTGAGGCTCGCGCGGCCGAAGTAGATCACCGGCGGATCGTAGTAAGGCACATTGAGCGTGATGTAGTCACCCTCTTTGACGGTCTTCCGGCCGATGGTCATCGAACCCTTTGCCCACTTGATACCGGGGTAGACGAGCGCCACCTTACCGAGGCTCCGCGCGACGACCGGCGCGTGAGACGCGTAACCGCCTTCACTCGAGAGCACTCCTTTCGCCACCTCGATGGCTTTCACGTCCTCTGCAAAGCTCGCCTCGAGGGCGAGGATGAAATTCGTCTCCTCGTTTTTGAGGCTGGCCTGGCGGTATGCCTTGAGCAGTGCGTCGGTGGTAAAGAACACGCGGCCAATCGCCGCGCCGACCGCACCGGCGATGCCGCCCTCTGCGTTCGACATGCTCTTCACCGAAAGCGGGTCGAGCGCCGGATGGAGCAGCTCGGAAAGTCGTCCCGGTTTGATTCGGTTGATCACGTAGCCGTCGTCAACGACGTCCTTTTTGTGGAGGTCGAGAAGGCCGCGGATCTCCGCCTGCGTAGACTTGTTGGGAACCGGGTTCTGGTCGATTACCCACAGCCTACCGCTTTCTACCGTGAAACGGATCCGGCGGATTTCCAGGAAGTGCTTCTCCAGCTCGTCCGCGATCCGCTCCAGCTCCTTGCGGATGGACGCTTTGATCTGGCTTATCGGTTTGCCGGGGCGCTCAGTCTCGTCGAACGCGTTGACGAAAAACTCTCCGCTTATCTTGCCGTCTCCCGTGATGATGTCCCGGGTGTAGTAGCTGCCGAACAGTCCTTCCTGACCGTAGTTGCCGAACACCATCGCCTGGATCAGCAGGGAGGAGTCGATGGAACTCGAGGAGTTCTTGAAGAGCGCCTGAAACTGCTTGATGACATACAGCAGCTGCTCGAAACCGTCCTTCAGTACGACCTCGGGAAAAAGCGCTCGATGATCATTGATGACCGCCACCACTTTGTCCTTCTTGCGGGCCTTTTTCAGAGCCTCGCCGAAGGCGCGCAGCTTGCTCCGTCTGTCCTCGGTGATTTCAGTCTGCGTTTCGAGCTCGACGATCTTTCGCAGCACGTTCCGATACTCGTGATACGCAAAGTCGGCACCGACGAATTTCGCGAAACCGTCGACGGTATTGTCACAGAGGCCGATGTTGTGAATCGTCGAAAACGTATTCACCATGTTCAGCATCGGGCTCTCGACAACCTTTACCAGCATCGGATTCTCGGCGTCGTTGAATACCTTGCCCATGATCTTTTCCATCTTCTTCATGGGTTCGGAAAAGAAGGTCTCGGGCTCGGTCAGATTTGCGCTCACGTCGTTTACGGATTCATTCGTAAGAAGAAAACCGGGAGACACCGGAGCTCCGAGGGATGCAAGCTCCATGACGCGCTTTCCACGGCTTCCGATAGCTTCGAGGTCTTCGGAGTTGTCAAGAAACTCAGTGCTGCTGAACGAATAGTACTTGTTCATAATCCTATCTCCCGATCGATCAGGTCGCCTGCGGGCACCGGAACGCGGGCGGCCTTCAGGCTACGTCCCACGGTCTCGGAATTCCCGTCCGGCCCAAAATGCAGGTGCTCCGGCCGAAACCGGAGCACCGCAGGTGAGAAGTTCTTCAGAAGAGGTCCAGGACTCGATCCACGCCGCCTCGCAGGAACGATTCGAATCGTGGGCTCGCACCCTCGAACAGATATCGCTGCAGCTTGGAGACGTCGCGGATATTGCTGCCCGCTACGCTGAACATGATCGGCGTGCCGTGCTTGACCTTTCCCCACTTGAACAGAGCGTTGATGTCATTGATGCGTTCGTTTTCATACCAGATCAGGACATCCAGATCGCCGTACTTCGACCGGTAGCTGTCGATGATCTTTTTCCATGCCTCAACGTTTCCATTGTGGAAGAGCTCGTTGGTCACGACCACGGAGTAGCGCGGGGTGATCCGCCGATTGGCCGACGGTACAGCAGATGGGACCGCCGCAGGTGACGCGGCCGGTGCAGGTGCAGCAGCAGCCGGCGCAGGCCGTTCGGCGGCAGGCTCCGGTGCCCGTTGGCGCTCGACCGGCGTCTCGAACGATGGAGCGGGTGCCTCAACCTCGGGACCCTTGTAGTCCTTCTTCACGCGAATCCGCTCGCCATACAGCAGCCTGATTAAGTCTTCGGCCGCCGACGCGAGTATATTGCGATCCACATCCTGTGCACCCTGGCCGGCAAAGACCAGAAGGAATTCGTCCTTGACCAGGGGAAGCACCGCTTCCCACGCACCCGGATTCTTCGGGTTGAACACAAACTCTCCAGCCTGCGGATGATAGTAGTTCACCACAAACTGGATGTTGTTCCACTTGCTGATTGTCTCGACCACGGACTGTACGTCAGTGACGGTTTGGATGAGATTGTGAGTGGCATAAACGTAGCTGAACTTCTCAACGAGGAGCGAATTGAGTATCGCCCTCACCTGGTACCGTTCGATCTCGCCGTCATCCAGTGACTGATTTATGAGATCAGCAAGGTTGGCGCCGTCATTGATCTCGGCAACGTACCGTGTGACGAGCTTGAAATGCCGCAAAGCCGTGTTAAAACCGGCTTTGCGGGCAAGAACGTTTAATGAGTTGTCCATAGGGTTGGTTTACAGCTCCTGGAGATCATCGGTCTGTGACTTCTTCTTCGAAGGTGTCACATTCGCCCGACCCTTAATCCCTTCAGACGCTGTTTGTTCGTCTCCGACCCTGACCTGATATTGCGACGCGACGTCCTCGCCGGCCGTTCCGTGGCTGCCTGCTTCTTTCGCACTCTCTGCGAAGCTCTGTCCGATGTCGGCACGTACCGTAGAGCGGCGGCGCTTGAACGATGCGAAAGCGGCGTCCTGGAATCCCTTCGACACGCCATGCAGGAACTCATTGAGCACGTTCGCCATTCCGTTCAGTGTGAACTTCTTCCTCTTTATGGAGGAAATGTCGACGTCGAGGATAAGTCCCGGCTGCACATGGTAGGGATTGATCAGGTAGTCGAACTCCTCGAACTCTCTCTCGAGGAATGCAATTCGTTGATCGAGGATGACACGGGTCTGCGGGTTCTGGAACCCGAAAATCGTCTGCACCTTGTCGAAGCTGCGCCGGAGGATCTTCTTGTACAGGGCCTTCTCATGGAGATAGGTCTGGTTGAGTCGCTCGACATCGGTGTCCTCTGCCTTGATGCGAAGGATTTCGTCCCATGTCTTCTGAAGATCTTCGTACAGCGGCTCGCCCGAGGCTTCTTTGGCCTTGCGGATGGTGCCGCGCATCTGCCGCGCGAGGTCATCGAAATCGGTGATCTTGAAATTGCTCTTTCCGCGGTCGTAAACCGCTACGATCACGTCATACAGGTGGAGGATTTCGTTCTTGAACGCCTCCATCTGCTTGTCGTAGGCTTCGCGCTCGCGATCGAGCTGCTCGGAATCATAGTACTTCAGCCGAATCTGGTACCGCTCGTCGGGAAGACGGGTGACATCGGTGTCCTCGTACTCGCGAACGATGAGCTCGCGGGCGTTCTTCAGGTTCTCGACGTACTGATAACCCATCTTCGAGGTGTCGAGGATGGAGGTCAGCGAGTTGACCGCGGTGTTGAATCCACGGTTCCTGATATTCTCCATGTCGACGATCTTTTTCAGATTTTCGCGGATATTGAGCGGATCAAATTCGCGAGCGTCGATCTCCGCGCGGAGACCTTCGATCTTGTCCATCAGGTTCTTGGCAAGGAAGGTGTAGCGTTTGGAGTTTTCGTCTTCCGCATCGTCGTCGGTGTAGTTCGGAACACGCTTCATCTTCTCGAACATCACCTCGCCGTCGGAGAGCTCCTCGCGGCCCTGATCGACCAGCTCATCCTGATACCGTTCAATCTCGCGCTCGATGAGCTGCATGATCGTCCGGGCGATCTGGTCTTTGATGAGGAACTCAACGGTCGACTGATACTGGAAAATCGGGCTGATCAGCTCCGAGTCGAGAATGTTGACCGAAAGCTTGACGTTGGTAACGGTCTTAGGTTTGTAAATATCGTCTTTGAAAGCGCACTTGATAATCGAGTAGGCATTTTCACCGCGGATGAAGGCACCGACATCGGCTTTCTGCCGAAGAAGTGCGTTCGTCTCGTTTTCGAGATCGTTCATTCCCCGCTGGATGTGCCCCTGAAGGTGCCCATACATGTTGACGATCGATTTCTCGACCTCACCACTGTTGAACTTGTCGGCACCGCCGATCTGGTCCAGCATCTCCGCTATCTCTTTCGGGGTATAGCGTGCAAGGACCTTGGTTTCCTCTTTGTCCACAAAGTTCCGGATTTTCTTGACCATCTCGTCTTCAGAGGTCACGATGTACCGGTTGAACATGTTCTGGTAGTTCTGGTTGTAGTAGTTGTAAAGCTTCTCTTTCAGACCACCCATGATGTCGAGCTTCTGCAGCACTTCCTGGGGAAGTCTGACCTGAATGTCTTTCAGGATGTTCTCGACCTCTTCTTCGACTACCTGTCGGTACTCGAACTTCTGGTCACGGCCTTCCTGGTTGAGCGAGTTCCGTGAACCGACAGCCGAAGGCTTGCGCGGATGGAACACATTTGGACTTCTCGGAATATCAGCCATGTCAAACTCCTTTATCTCGGAATATAGGGGCCTTCGTAGGACACATCACATCCAATATAACACATCCAAAAGGAAATGCAATTGCAATTTGTCCCGAAAATTCCCCTACGCCTCCAGTTCCACAATCATCCCCCGAATCATTCTCGTGAAGTTTTCGCTGAACACACCCTCCTCAAGATTCTTCAATCGGTCGACGAGTTCCTGCCGCTTCTGCGGATCGGCCGGTCGTATCTTGTCCGTTACGCCGTACTCCGAAAGGAGTGCCTGATATTTGGCAAGTGCCGACACGAGCTTCCGGTGAATGTAGTCGGCCGCGAGGTACCAGATTGTATCGCCCTGTACGACAAGATGACTGCTCCCGTCAGGAAGCGTGAAGACGTTGCCGGGATAGATCCAGTGGGGGTCGGGCCCGAGCTGCGAGTCGGATGCTCCCATTGGACGGAATCCGTTGGAGGTGGCAATCCGGTTCGTCAGTCGAATCAGATCGGCGATGGTGATCTGAATTCCTCCGACGCGAAGCAGACTGCCGGCGGCTGCGGCCCCACCGGGTTGACCTGCGCTGCCCTGCCCCTGCCCCTGCCCCTGCCTCTGCTGCGTCGAGCCGGCGGCGCCGGCACTCTGGCCGCCGGTGCCCTGACCGCCTGCAGCCGTTCCATCCGACGCTCCGCCGGCCGCGGCATTGCTGTTGCCGGAAGCAGCGTTGCCGGCCGAACCTGCACCGGAATTGCTACCCGACGCGGAAGACTGTGCGCCGGAAGAGGTTGCGGAACCGGCCTGCCCAGTACCCGCTGTCCCGGCGGCAGAACTACTGCCGGCGGCAG
>CAZNYW010000033.1:43452-49124 GCA_964577375.1 uncultured Spirochaetales bacterium
CGGCAGGGTTGGCCGCGGTGGAGCCGCCTCCGGCCTGCTGACCGCCGGTGCCCTGTTGATTGGTCTGCGTGCCCGCGGTGCCCGCACTTCCGGAGGAGGCTTCACCCGTGCTCGGCGTCCCCGTCTGTGGTCCGGTGGAGGCAACTCCCTCACCAGCCTGCCCGGGCTTCCCGCGAAACAGGAAGAACAGAATCGCGGCGACTGCAACCACGAGCGCCGCCGCGGCAACAGGAATCCCCCAGCGGCGCCGCCGCCTCTCGCGTCCCGCCGGAGCGCCGGAAACTGCCGTCGCCGGTCCGGAAATCTCGGTTGCTCCGCCGCGCGGCCGCGGCGCGGTCGCCGCCGCAGCAGCGGCCTTCTCGCCGCCTTTCCCGGCACGGTCGCGGTCCTTCGCGGCCGGCGCTTCTTCTCCTGCAGGAGCCTCGTCGACGGTCGTCGCAGCGTCCGCTGCGGTACGGTCGGCCTCACGCGCCGCAGTCTCCGCAGGCCCTGGAGTTTGCCGGCTCTGCGGAATATTGAGCTGAGATATCAGATCGAGAAGCCGTTCCCGCTCGAGGCCAAAGGCAGACCGGTCGACATCGCTCTCTTCGACGATCTTCCTCTGGAGCACCTGAGCAGTCTCGACCTGGTTCGGCGTCACGTTTGTTTTTACCGGCCGGTAAAAGAGGTAGAGACCACCGGACCCGATCGCAACTTCTCCCACAAACGACATCGCCGATTCTCTGCGCTCGGCGGAGGCGATGATCCGCGAAAGGGTGGTCGCAGCTGAACCTGCGGCACGGACGGGGGTCAGACCCGCCTCGCCGTTGTGAATCATCCGGAGCATCGATTCCGCGGTGATAAGAAAGTTGCGCACCGAGGGATGAACCGGCTCGGTGAGCTCACGCAACCGCGCGTCGACCTGTTTCAAAGCGCCGCCGTCCTTGCCCTGGATGAGCTCCCCTACCGCGTCGTGCAGCGATGTCACAAGCTGGTTCAGCTCCGCCGGAAGAATAGCGGCATAGAAGCCCATGCAGGAGTCGAAGTAGCGGTGAAAAAGACTGGTCGGTTCCGGTAGGTGCGCGGTCACCGTGTGCGGAGTGCCGTTCAGCACTGCGACTCGATAGGCGCGTCTTCCGCGCTGATAGACAGCTTCCGACGTGGAAGGATCCACCGAAAGCGTAGCCGTGTCGTCTCCTGTGGGCACGGCGGGGCTGGGTCCGCTGAGCAGCATGAGGTCCAGGCCCTTGTATCTCACGAGAAATCGTCCCTGCTGACGCTCGAAAATCATCTCGTCGAGTTCGGCCTTCTGGCCTGAGAAGTCCATGATTCGTGCATCGAGCGAGTCCTGCTTCTTGACCGAGAAGAGCTCGGCCGCGGAGGTGACGATGTCCGGGTTTGTCGTCAGGACAATGACCTGATCCTGCTTCGATCGTTTTCGCTTGAACAGGTCGACAAGGTTCTCGTTCAGCGAATCGGCAAAGACGACGCTAATCTGGTCAGGGTCGATGCCCGACTCGGCAAAGGCGGCGAAGAATCGCGAGGAAAGCTCCGGCACCACGATCTTTCCGTCCTGAAAAAAGTTGACCCTATTCTCGAGTAGAAAGAAACCGGGGGCGCGAAAATCTTCCGCCCGGTATCGAAGCTGATTCTTGATGTATTGAGACCTGATCCTCTTTGCCCGCTCGATGAAGTGAACATCCCGCCGCTCGCGGTCGCGAAGGTTGAAGATCTTGTTCCGGCCAAAATAGACGCTCATATTTCCGTCGGTGTAGAAGTAGACGTAGGAAGCGTTTGCGGCCGACTCCTCTTCACCGGTGTATTCATCGAAAGCCTGAACGTGCAGGTTGGCCTTTCTGACGAATGTCCGGAAGTGTTCCACCAGGTCGGGGTCTCCGAGATAGCGGATCTCGTCGAGGTACATGTCATAGATGTTCGCTGATTCGAGAGCTGGGTTTCCGGTGAGCCTGTCGGTGATGACGATGTTCTGGGTGTTGGCAATGATAGGCTGGGGCAGGTCGGGTGTATTGCCGATACGCAGGAACGGCTTGTAGTCGTTTCCGTTCTCACCGAGATAGATGATGTAACATTCGGTGTCGAGACGGAAAACCCGAGCTTCCGGCCGGTCATTGTATTCTTTCACTGTCATATTCACACCTTGTGCCATCACCGATGGCTATTTTGCTACAATTATATTATATGATCGTTACGCACGCTACCAAGTTTTGCCGCACTTTTCTTTTTCGGCGAAGCCGTTATAATAGAGAAGTATGATTCTAAATGAAAAAGCTGCGACCAGGATCCTTCCTGTGGCGAGCGGAAAGGGCGGCGTCGGCAAGACTCTTGTGGCTTCAAACCTGGCTTTGCGGCTCGCAGCAAACGGTCATGACACCGTCGCTGTGGATCTCGACCTCGGTGGTTCCAATCTTCATTCCTACCTTGGCCTGAAGAATACGAGTGCCGGAATTGGTAATTTCCTGTCGGACAGCAAACTTTCGATATCGGATATTGTGACCGACACTCCCTACGCCAACCTGAAATTCATCCCTGGTGACGTTCTTGTGGCGGGCGTATCGAATCTGCAGCCCGCGCAACGTAAGAAGATCATCTCAGGGCTCGAGAAGATCGACGCCGAGTACGTCGTGATCGATCTCGGGTCGGGCGCCAACTTCAACGTCGTGGACTTCATGCTCGTGTCCAACTCTTCGTTCGTCGTGACGGTACCTCAGCGGCCGGCGGTTGTGAACGCCTACGGCCTGCTGAAGAATATGACCTTCCGCGCGCTGCAGCAGGTTTTTAACGGGAACCGGAAGGTTTCTGCTTTCCTCACCCGGGTGCTCAAGGAAAAGCGGCCGGGAGGCGCTCCGACAATCCGTGAGATCGTCGACGAGATTGCAGAAAAGGAGAGCCGCTCGGGCAAGAAGGCGCGCGACACCCTCGCTGTTCTGCAGCCGAAGGTCATTGTCAACATGGGACGGTCGGTGGACGATCTCGAGGTGATCGAAAACCTGCACGCAACCGTCGAAAAGAACCTGCAGATCAACCTCGAGTGCCTCGGCCTCATCGCCTACGACCGGCGCGTCCCCGACAGCACGGCCGAGCTGGAGCCGGTTACCGAAGCTCACCCAGAGGCGGTGGTCTCTGGCCAGATCGAACGAATCGCCCAGAAGATCCTGCAGTCCGACAACTTCCCCTACATGCCGCTTGACCTCGAGTCGTACAAAGACACCTACGAGCTGACACGCATCGAGTCGGAGGACGATTTCACAGCGATCCAGCAGGAGGTGGAAAACACGGCTGGAGCTGCCAGCCTCGAGACCGCCGAGCTGATCGAACTCATAAGTGAACAAAAGAAGCAGATCCGTGAGCTGCGTGGCGCAGTGCGAATGCTCACGATGCGGCAGCAGTAGAACTCTCAGCGCCGGCCGCGCCGGTCGGCACGGGGAAGCAACCTTCTAAAGAAGGACACCTTCTCGAGCTTTGCCAGCGCCGATACTTCGCCGCCGGCGAGCTTCGCTATATCTTCACGCGTGCCCACTACCATCAGTGCATCGTCCGGGGCAAAGACGTACGAAGGGTCGGGGAAGGAATAGACCGCTCCAGGACCCTTGCGAACACCCACCACGTTTACATGATGTACCCTTCGCAGCTTTCCGCTGAGCATGGTCTCTCCGTGGAGGGCAGACGGGACAATCACCTCGGAGACCACGAGTCGCTGGCTTATAGGTACATAACTGTTCATCGACTGGAGAAGGAGCGGCGGGCTGATCCTTTGCGCGACCTCGACCTCCGGCTCGACCACCTGCGTGGCCCCGACAGCCCGAAGCGTCTCGGCAAAGCCGGGAGTATCGGCCTTGGCAATGATCCGTTCGATCCTGATCTGCCTGAGGCAGTTCACCGCCAGAACGGCAGCCTCCGACCGCTCTCCAAGATCGACAACCGCGGCGTAGGTAGTCCGCGGAACCACCTTGCGGATCGTCTCGATGTATCCCGCATCCGCGATGTATGCCCGCTTAACCCGTTCCTTGTAGTGCTCGATGTTTTCGCTGTCGGAGTCGAGCAGGATGATGTCGACGTCCGGAAAACGCAGCAGCTCCTCCAGGAGCTGCTGATTGAATTCCCCCAAGCCGAGAAGGACCATCGTCTTCATCCGATAAGAACCTCCCCTTCCGGATAGCTTATGAATCGTTCCTTGTAGAGGTCCGGCGACGGCATGGCGAGCGAAACAAGTCCGACGCGCCCGGCAAACATCGTAAGGATAATGACCACTTTCCCGAGCAGCGTGAGCGTCGGCGTCAGACCGAGCGAGAGACCGACCGTGCCGAAAGCGGAGACAGATTCAAAAACGATCTCAATGAATGTGATATCGCGGCCGCCGACGAGTGTCTCGGTGACGGTGAGAAGACCGATTGCGATGCCCAGTATCATCATCGCCTTCACCACAAGACTGGTCGCCCGGATCGTGACCTTCGGAGAAACGAGCCTGTTCGCCATGCGGACGCTTGCCGCCTCGTCCCCGGTGCGAAGCGCTATCGCGAGCAGCAGCACAAACGTCGTCACCTTCACGCCGCCCGCGATGGAACCAGGTCCGCCGCCGATAAACATCAGCACCAGGGTGAGCGCCTTCGACGGCATCGTCATGTCGGCTTCGTTGACTGCGTTGAAACCTGCGGTTCGCGTAGTGACGGATTGAAACAGCGCTCCGAGTATCCGGTTGCCGTGTGAGAGACCGCGCATGCTGTGACGCTGCTCCATCACCAGATAAAAAAGCGCGCCGACGACTATGAGGACGATGGTGCCCGCAAGCATCACTCGCGAGTGCAGCGAAAGCCGATGCCGGCGGCCGCGGCGGATTTTTCGAGTCACGTCCTGCACGACGACGAATCCGAGCCCGCCCGAGACAATAAGCACCATGATTGTCACGAGCACGAGCGCGTTTCCGGAATAGTCCTCCATGCTGTTGTCATATAGTGAGAAACCGGCGTTGCAGAATGCCGAAATTGCATGAAAGAGCGCGCTGAAAAGAAGATTTCCGTGTGCGTGGCCGCTGAACCCGCCGATCAGGAGAAGCGTACCGAGCGCTTCCGTTCCGAAGGTGAGGATGACGATGTTGCGGACGATGCGCCGCGGATCGTACTCGACCGACTCAACGTAGTACTCGTTTATGATCTGCCGGTTGGAGAGGGATATTTTCGCCGACGGTCCCGTAAGGTAGATGGTAGAGAAGGTCACGATTCCAAGCCCGCCCACCTGGATCAGGAGCATGATTACGATCTGTCCAAGCATGGTGAACTGACTGGTGTCGACAGTCACGAGCCCGGTAACACAGACCGCTGAGACTGCCGTGAACAGCGCATCGATGTAGTGAAGCTCGCCCTTTCCGCGCCACATGTCGGGCAGCATCAATAGCAGAGAACCGGCGATGATGACACCGATGAAGAACGAAAATAGCAGGACCTTACCGGCCGGTACGATGCGTGTCATAGGTCGATTTCCGTGGCGGCAGTATAGCCGATATGAGCCGGCTTCGGGAACTCCACGCTCATCGGGCGCGGTGCGCGCGGACACCGCCAGGCCCCCCGACGCGGCCGGCCGGCAGCGCGCAGCTCAGTGAGCTTCACTGCGTTGTGTTTGGGACAAATAAAAAAGCCTGGCGATGTCCTACTCTCCCACCCCGTTACAGGGCAGTACCA
>CAZNYW010000034.1:0-47941 GCA_964577375.1 uncultured Spirochaetales bacterium
AGCGACAGCAGATCGTGGTAGAAAGCGGTTCGGCCGGAGAAATCGAGTGGGCCGCGCAGCTCAATTCATCGTTGAGCCTGTAGGAAAACCCTCGGTCACCGGTTCCCTTTGACGGTGCCGATGGGTTGTCGTTCAGTTTGTACTTGTGAATGCAGTTCTTGTTCCGACGGTGTGTCTGCCGCAGCTCTTGCGTTCAGCTCCGATACCTGCGCTCACCGCGTCTTTCCTCCGATGTGTCCGTGCCTTGAGAGCTTTCCGATGTTATGAACCATGCAATAGAGTTTCCACTGCGTGTCCACTTTGACCTTGCCTCTGAGCGTGAACCGGTTCATCCCCAGGGTGTGCACGATATTTGCGAATACCGGTTCGACCGTCCGCATGCAACGACTGTAGAAGCGCCGACCGCGATCTGAGTCAAACCGGTCGATCATCCGTTGCGTGGCGCTGACGGTATTGTGGCGAATACCTTTGTCGACCTTGGTCACCTGTCGGACTTTAGTCGCAGGGTTACGCAGGCATTTGTGGCGAAGCGAACATCCACCGCACTGGGCTTCATTCCCTTTGAAGGTTCTGCCGGTATACCCTTTCGCGTTTTTTCAATTCGGACATGAGGACTTCATGGGCTTCCCCGCAGGGCAGATCAGGGTGCCGGTTGCATCGAAGTGAAACTGTTCGGCGGTGAAGTACTTTCTGGCTTTCGAAGTCCGTTTGCGGTCCACCGTTTTGCTCTTGTGCTCCTGGAGAGTCGCATACCTCGGATCCCGCAGACGGAACTTCCGATCGGCGATGTACGCGTCAACCTTTTTCTCAAGCAGTTTCTTCACACTCTCTTCGCAGTGGAATCCGCTGTCGGCAGTCAACACCGTTTCATTGAAGATGGATTGTTGCCCATGGTTGATTTCTCGAAACGTCTGCTCTACCGATTCCACTACCGTTGCCAGATTAGAGGCTTCCGTGCCTTCGGCGAGGATACGCCGTACCGAAGGCCTGAGCATCGACAACTACCTGGTGTTTGTCGTCCACGGTGGCGATGCCGTTGTAGCCCTGCACCACACCTTGTCCGCTTGGCATCTTCGCACTTTCATTGTCGGTGATGTTGCTCTTCACCGGTTTTCCCGAGACTCCTTGTGCGATCTCCATGTTCGGACAACCAGGCGCGGATCTTCTTCGCTTTCTCCTCAAGGTGCTCGATCGCCTTGGTTTCTTCAGCATTTCGTTTCGCATCCCGTGGAGCAAGATCCTCGGTACGCTGCCGGTCGAGCAGCACCTTCACCGATTTCTCGATCTTCTCGGCTTTCTTCTGCAGCTCTGCCTTCGATCCGCTCCATTCTTTCGCGCAATTCGAAGAAATCTTGCACCCGTCAACCGCGAACATCTGCTTTCCGATCAATCCCTCGGCGTAGCAAACGGCCAATACGTCCCGGAAGATCGGAACGATGTACGGTGCCATCGCCGAGACGAAATCCGCGATCGTAGTGAAGTGAGGACGAGTGTCGGCCGAAAGCGCTATGAACAGGATGTTCTCTTCGCACGCCCGTGCGATCTTACGGCTGCTGACCATGCCGCGCGAATAGGCAACGAGTACAATCTTCAGCAGCACCGCCGGATCAAACGCAGGAGCTCCGGTCTCATCATTTCGATATTTGTCGTTGAACACCGAAAGATCGATCTGATGATCGATGAGATGGCTTACCGTGTATTCGAATGTACCCGGATGGATCTGTTTCCCAAGGTCTACCGGGAGAAGTCGACCCTGACTGTAGTCATGCTCTTTGAATCGGGGCATTCAGTTTCCCCTCCCGATTCATTCTATCACTGAATGCCGTTTTCAAGGACTTTTTCTACAGCCTCGTTATGCAGAACCGAGGAAGAAGAATCACTATGAAGCGGCGTATCCTGGATAGACAAATCGGCCTCGCCTACGCGACGTACCTGAGGAACCGCCACTTGAGATCCACGCCAAGTAACCCGAGAAGCATGGAACGAAGACTGTTCCTGCATAGTGCGGGTCGGTACACATAGATCACGTTTTCAACGGAAGCTACTATCAGCGTTATCAGCGCGACATTAGTCAAGGCGTCACTCGATCGACCTATAAAGGTTAGAATCGCGAAGAGGTAACCAACGATCCCCAGTATTTTGCCTTCAAGTAGATGAAATCCGCCGAAATGATTAAATCTCACGGCCACAAAAACTTGTACCACCAAGTAGACACTGTGAACTGCACCGGGTTTCCCGGAGACCAGAATCTGTGAGAGGATGGTCTTATGCGAAAACCGAGGAAGGTATCCTGCTGAGGTTCACGAGCGTGCAGTTCGGCTGGTTCTGGAGAACCAGGCAGACTAGGAATCTCAGTGGGCGGCGATATGTTCGATAGCCGACAAGGTTGGCTGTTCGCACGAGGCACTGCGCAATGGGTTCGGCAGGCCGAGCGAGATTCGGGTGGCGCTTGGCCCGCGGAGGTTGTGTCGACACTTTCTAGCGTAGAGAGCAGCACCCCAACCTTCAGGTCCCCGAGCAAGTCCGCCCTCCTCGTTCGGCATAGAACAGCAATTTCGGCAGCACTACGATCTTGGCAAGTGCACAGTTGCCGCCAGCAATAGCGTAGACTGTGGGTGCGCGGAGCGATACACTGGACGCCAATGGCTCCAATCAGCATTGTCGCGTTCGTCGGTGCGGTTATCTTCTACTTCGCATCCCTGTACGTATACGTCCCCATTCTACCCGCCTTCGTTTCTGCCCGGACGCCCAGCCTCGCGGCCGTAGGGTTCGTCCTTTCGATGTACGGGCTCTGGACGGCACTCCTGCGAATACCGACCGGCATCGCGGCCGACGCAACGGGCCGGAATCGGATCTTTCTTACAATCGGAGCGATACTGTCTGCCGGTGGGGCAGCTGTCATGCTCGTTAGCAGATCAACCGCGAGCCTGGCGTTCGGTCGGGCGCTCACCGGCGCGTCCGTGGCAGCGTGGGTTCCGATGCTGACCGTATTCGCCGGTTACTTCGAGCCTCACCGGGCGGTCTTTGCGACATCACTTCTCTCGTTCGCCTCCTCCCTCGGACAGATGATCGCAACAGTGTCCACAGGATTCATCGATTCGCTCGGCGGCTATGGTCTGACCTTCATCGTGGCTGTGGGGTTTTCCATCGCGGCAAGCCTCATTTTTGTTGTCATCAAGCTACCTAAGGTGAGGATCTCCACGTCTGAGCGGCTGAGCCTGGGGTCTATTCTCGCTGTGGCGCGGCGCAAGGACGTTCTTGTGCCGTCGGTTACAAACGCAGTTTGTCAATTCGGGATCTGGGCCCTTGTCTTTGGATTCATGCCGCTATTGGCCAGGAGCGTGGGCGCAAGTGTCACCGTCGCCGGGTTGCTTGTTACGCTCTACACCGCAGCATACATGACGGCCAGTCTTCTTACCGCACTCATCGCGGATCGCGGGCATCGGCGGGGCATTCTCTATCTCGGTTTCACCACGTTCGCCGGCGGAGCTCTCTTGGCTGCCCTCGGCGGTACGACAAGCTTCCTATTTGTCTCGACAGTGCTTATGGGCATGGCGAACGGTGTTGATTTTCCGACTCTTCTCGGTCTGTCGATCCAGCACGTGAAGGCTTCGCGCCGAAGTACAGCAATGGGAATCCACCAGGCGCTCTACGCAATCGGCATGTTCACCGGACCGTGGGTGGGCGGGATCCTCGCAGACGCGTTCGGGTTGCGCCCAATGTTCGTCATCGTTGCAGCATTCTCATCCATCGCAGCAGGCTCCCTTGTCCTCCTGTATCGTGGCCTTGATTCGCCAGCGTCTGCCACGTAGGATTTCCACTGGATGGGCCGTTGCGGTTCAGGAATCCAGCCGACGGTAGTGCTGACCGCGTGCGCGAAGTATCACTTGGGCCTGACGTCGTTCGATATCTGCAATGCGCATACATCAAGGCAATGAGCCCCGTCAGCCGCAATTGCTCTCGACGTCAGCACGACGGATTCGCTACCAAAAAAGGTTCGTCTCCTCGGGGAGAAGAACTGCCTGCGGAAGACCGAACCACTTCGCCTATGATGGCCAGCTTTGACTCGCGCCATCAACCCGTATTACTTCCCCGCTTACGAAACTGGCCGCATCCGACGCGAGGAATTCTACGACCGCAGCGATTTCTTCTGGCCAGCCATAGCGCTCCAGCGTTCCCGAGTGGACTTTCTTACCCTTTTCAGTAGCTCTGGACGCGAGGAAGCGCGGGGTAACGGTGTCACCTGGCGCAACAACGTTTACATTTATGTCGAATGGTCGCAATTGAACGGCCAGACAACGGCTATACTCGTGCACCGCAGCCTTTGCCGACGCATATATCGCGGAGCCTGAAAGTCCCTTCAATCCGGCAACACTCCCGATATTCACGATCTTGCCTCGCTTTCGTTCCATCATTTCTGGAGCAACAGCCTTGCAGCACAACACGCAGGTCAGAAAATTGCGGTCCATTACCGTTCGAATGTCCTCCAGAGAGACGGATAGAGCATCGTTCCCTTCCGGTTTCCCCGCCAACCGAGCCTGAACACCCTTTGACCCGATGTCCCCCCCCGCGCAGTTGACCAGGATATCGATTGGCCCCAGTTTTCGGTGAATCTCCTCGACGATGCCGGTTACTACCGCATGGTCGGTGAGGTCACCGTGAACGGCAAGACAGGGTACCCCGTATCTGCTCGTAAGCGCTTCGGCGCTGGTCGCGAGCGACTCCCCTTCGTTGAACGTCTTCGGAGAATCGGGGCGGGTGCCGTGGATGGCAACCCGGGCGCCACACGCCGCAAAGTGTTCTGCAATGACCTTGCCGATTCCTCTCGAAGAACCCGTAATCCAGACGATTTTCCCTGTCAGGGTCTTGCTTTCGTTGTTTGCCATCTCCGCACTCCATTTCGGCCTGTCTGCTTCGGTAGTGTCCGCCTTGTTCCGCTCGGACTCAAGCTGGTTCCGGCGGGTAGTCATCGTCGAGGCGTCGGTAGAGATGTTCGATCTCTCCCGGCTCGCCGTACAACGCGCGGTTGCCCTCCGGCCATGAATGACCTTCCACCACGTAGCCGTCGTCTACGAACCAGACGTTTCCGGTTAGATGACGCTGATCGAGACAAAGCGCAATCAGGGATTCAGCAACCCCTTCGCGGGTCGCGAAACGCTTCGAAGGCGTATGGGCCAGAATCGAAAGAGCTCGCGCCGAGTAACGGTCATCACTCTCTTTGAGAAGGTGGTGGTTGAGATCGGTCTCGACCGTTCCGGGCGCGACGCCATTCACCCGGACATTGAAAGGGGCGAGCTGCGCGGCCGCCGTCTTGATGAGCCCCTCCACGCCGTGTTTGGTCGCGTTGTACGCGTAGCTGCCGTACAGCGAGCAGCGGCTCCCCGATGAGCAAAGGTGAATTATCTGCCCGAAACGCTGGGGGATCATGATACGCGCGGCGCAGGCGGTAACAATGAACGCACCGTTCAGGTTAATGTCGTTCACCCGCCTGAAAATCGCGACCAGCTCTTCTGGATCGTCCTTATAGAAATCGGACGGTGGGTGGGAGATGCCTGCCAGGTCGACGACTACATCGATGCGGCCGAACTCCTTCTTCACCGCTTCCGTGACAGCTCGCACGTCCGGAAGTGAGGTTATGTCGCCGGAGTACCACTTTGACGGAGCACCGGGATTTATCGCGCGAACATTCTGAATCACTCCGCCCAGTCTTTCCAGAGCCCTGTTCCTGGCTTCTGCATCTGCGGGCAGGAAATCCGAAACGACAGGGACGGCGCCGCAGCTTGCCGCCGCGTACAGGAATGTTTCTCCGAGGTTTCCCCCTCCACCGAACGCAAGGACGATCTTGCCTTCGAGGTCGACCTTTTGTTTCCACTCGAAAGCAAAATCGCGGGTGTCGCCGCTCTCAACGCCTACCATTTCCATCTCTTCCACTCCGCCGCCGATAGTCGCATGTCACGCCATGAGCGCGCCGCCGTTCACTTCGACGACCTCGCCTGTGACGAAACTGGAAAGCTCTTCGGAGGCCAAGAAGAGCGCAGTCCCAGCGACCTCCTTAGCTTCAGCGCCCCGACCCAGCGGTATCGCCTGTATGAACGCGTCGAGCTGCTCCGCGTCGGTGTACTTGTCGTGGAACGGTGTTAGAATGATACCCGGTGCAATGCCGTTGACTCTAATCCGCGCTGAGGCGAGTTCCTTCGCGAGTCCGCGTGTGAAGGTCGATACAGCAGCCTTCGATGCTGCGTAGATGACCGCACCGGAGCCACCGCCGTTTCGTGCTGCAATTGAGGTCACGTTTATGATCGCCCCTGAGCCCGCACGCTTCAGGTGCGGAATCACCGCCCGCGATACTCGGAAGGTGGACCCCATGTTGAGATCCATCACGTTATTGTAGACTTCGTCCGGCATCTTTTCTATCGAGCTTCGATCGAGCAGTCCACCGGCATTGTTCACAAGGATATCAATGCGGCCGAAGCGATCCACCACCTCCCGCACCATCTTCTCGATCTGGGATGGCTCGAGGACGTCGCACTTGACTGCAATAGCTGTCCCAGGCTTCGCCTTGTTGAGACCGTCTACAACTGCCTGCGCTTCCTTTTCGCTGCTGTTGTAGTGAACCGCGACCTTGGCACCGGAAGCGCCGAATTCGGACGCTATCGCGGCCCCTATTCCCGTGCTTGCTCCCGTGACGAGTGCTACCTTTCCATCGAGACGAATATCCATTCCTTCCTCCAAATTGAGCTTATTGCTGCTCTTGGCGTATCCGGACAACAAGGCAAGAAAACAGGCCGAAAGTTTCAGTCCATTTCGTAGCCGCCGTCCACGTTCAAGGTCTGCCCGGTAACATAGTCGGCGTCAGCCGAGCAGAAAAAGACCACGGCGCCGGCCATATCCTCGACCGTTCCGGGCCTCCTGAGCGGGATCCGCCCTATGAACTCCTGGCTCGCTTTTCGGGCATCGATGCCGAACGCGGCCTCCTTTTCCCGGTTGTTCTGGTCCCACATAGGCGTCTCGACGACGCTGGGCGCGATTGCGTTCACATTGATCCCGAACGGCGCAAACGCGAGGGCGGCCGACTGGGTGATGCTGATCACTGCCGCCTTGCTTGCCGCGTAGGCAAGCTGGTACTCGCGCCCCCTGCGCCCGGATATCGAGCTGAAGGTCACGATCTTGCCGTAGGATCGATCCGAGAACCCGGCTTTCCTGACGCTGTCCGGTACCTGCTTGATCATCTGTCCGGCGGCCGCCTGGATCGCAAAAGCTGCTCCCTTCTGATTAATATTGATTACTCGGTCCCAGTCCGCCTCGGTGACATCGAGATACTGTTTGCTTTGTACTACTCCGGCGCTGTTGACAAAGAGGTCCAACCTGCCGAACTCCTCTACAGCCTTTGCCACGAGCATCCGGGTGTCGGCCGGTCTCGAGACGTCGACCTTCACCGCGAGCGCGCGTCCACCCGCCTTGCCGATTTCATCCGCCGTCGCGGATATCCCCTCGAGATTGACGTCCGCGACTACAACTGAGGCGCCTTCCGTCGCCAACCTCCGGGCGACGCCATGCCCGATTCCCGAACCTGCGCCGATCACGATCGCAATTCTGCCTTCCAACCTATTTGCCATAATATCAACCCCTTCCAACAACCAAGCGTCGAAAGTCTGCGCACCTGAGCGGGAACTCAAGTCTCGCCGTAGACGTCAGCCGCGATCTCGAGCATCCACGTTTCGAAACGATTCGTAAACTCGGCAAGGAATTCCTCCGACAGTCCGTAGAGCTGTTCCCGGTTCACGAATTGCCCGCGCTCGTCTCGTCTTCCAACGGATACGTAGCAGTAATAGTGGAACAGGTCCTTCGAGGGATGAGGTGATGAATCGCTCTTCGTATCCGCGATGCATCTTGCGGCAAACTCGGAACCGCTTCGCGCCTCTCCCTCGACAAACCGATAGACGTCGTCCCACCAATACCGGAAAAGATCGGGTTGCATATCGTAGAGGGTCTCTGCAAACATGATCTGCTGCTGCGGAGAGATCTTGAAGTTGATTCTTCCCCTCGTTGCTCGTCCGATGGTCTGGCGCGTTTCCTTTGATAGATCGTCGCCCGAATGGCAGTCGAGCATAAGGTTGAATTCCGACGCGACACGGTCGAATGTTCGAAGTCTCGCGTCGAGTCCCGCTCGGCCGTCCGGACATCGGTAGTCGGTTCCCTTCTCCACGCCCAGGTTGGGCGCGAGATGAGTGACCGGCAGATGCCGACGAATGATTTCTTCGGTCAGGAATATGAGTTCCTCGGGAGAGGTGATGCAGCTGCACGTCGTTACTTCCGGCGGATTTTCGTCGATCGAAAGCTCCACGTCGAACGGGACGTCGCCCTTGAGCGTCCTAATGTGTTCACATAGCGCCCCCACTGCCGCGAGCGCCTTCCAGTACTTCCCTACGAAACGACCAATCTGCGCTTCGTTGAAAGCGTACGGCACGCCCCCGACCTTCCTCTCCCTACGATGGTAGGCAAGGACGTCCTTTCGTTCTCCGGCGCCTTCGAGCAGGGAGTCGAGGTAGGAAGTCGCCTGGGAGTCGGTCGCCGACGCAACCGCCGCGTAGTCGAGGATGTCTGAGACGTCGAGGGTAAAAAAGGTGAAGTAACGGGCCGACTCGATCACGCGCTTCGCGCGCTCCAGCCCATCGGGTCCGCGCTTGACCTGTATGTGGTCGGCGTCAGCGCCGTAGCGTGGAAAGGTTCTCTGCTTCAGTGCTGCAACAACCCCCGCGTGCAGAAGCCCCTCGAAGGTGCTTCCGGTATGACCTTCAGAAATCGTACCGAAACTGAACAGATAATTCTTGTGCGCGGGGGTACCGTTCTTCAGATCCGGGAGCATGTTCAGTTCCCGAAGCGAGTTCTGCACGGCATTCGCCGCGAAATTGCCTTTGTCCATCGCTCGATAGATTGCCGGCCACATGGCAACCGTGTGGCGGTTGCCGATCCCGAGACGAGGAACCGACCCCATTGGGCGGGGCGCCTTTTCCGGATTCACGAGACGGAGATAACGGTCGAGCGTCTGCATGTCGCACGGGAACGCTGCAAGCTGCTTCTTCCCGTCGAGTCTCTTAACATTGATCGGCTTACCGAGGGCCGACGATCCCACCCGCTCCCCTATCTCCACAAAGACGTCCTGGCCATCGCGTAAAGAAGCCAGCAAGACCGTATCACCTCTCGATGATCCGTGCGAGCCGGCGAAAAGTGTGCACGCTTCACCGCGAAGATCGTTCGCCGGTGTCTCCGCCTGCTTCCAGAAAGAGGCCGTTTCCGACTGCACCGCCTGCCAGGCCTCTTTCGTATCCCACGTAGTGGTATCCAGTACCGCGGGATTTCTCGCAGGATCGATCTCGAGCTTCCCAAACTTGACTCTCGCCATTGAATTTTCCCCTTACGCTTTTGTGGCGGACGAGCTCGCTGCTCGGCATCGCTACGGACGAACAGTACCGCCGGATCGGGTACGCAACTCCGCGGAAGCGGCCAGCAGCCTGCTTCTAACCATGCTGCACATCTTCCGATAGCTCTCGATGAACTGCGTCAATGTTTCGCGCACTGGTGTCCACGCGGCAACCGCCTTCGCGTCTTTGGCCTCGAGCGTCAACACCCGGTCAGGCTTCACACTGATCTCATCCTCGTCGTCCGCCCACCATGCCTGTCGAAACAACTCGCTCTGCGTAAGTACTTTCAGGTCGGTCTTCGGAGTTTCCGCATCGATCGCCGTCGGCAATGACTGTCTCGCATGAGCATCGTAGGCTCTTCGAACGTTAGGAAAGACGGTAAGAAGCGGAACGCCCCATAACTCAGAGATGTCCGGTATCCAGTCTTCGTAGATCCGAAGCGATGCAATCATGATCTTCACCCGTGTCGGATCTATGCCGAGTCCACCCTCCGCCACGGCGCCATAGAGCTTTCGGGCCACCTTCCTTGCAACGGCAACGCCGGCCCACCGGGCTGCCCCTGCTCCGCCCTCGACGTTTGCACGGGCAAGTTCGTCACGAACTGGGAAGGCAAGTCGTCCGTTCATGATGGCGATGTAGGAGACGAGCGCGTGGCCCTTGGTGAGCACGCGGGCGAAGGGCAGCGCCTGAAACAACGAGAAGGTCAACGTAACCGTGACGCCGATACCGGCCGCGGTCAACTGCTCCGCCGCGGCGAGCCCTGCGGCAGTGGCAGGGACCTTGATCACGACGTTCGGAACACCGTCGATCCGCCGTTCGAGTTCCTGGTAGATCTCCTTCGCATCACGAAACATCTTCGACGAGTCGTCGTGAGCCTCGGGGTTCACCTGCAAGCTTACATAGCCCAGCTTCCCTTCCGTAAGAAGGAAGATTGGCCTGAGCAACCGGCAGTTCCGCTCCACAACGCCGATCGTGACCTTCTTCGTAAGCGCTTCGACCGTTTCGTTCAAGCCGGGCGAGGCATCGTCACGAAAGTTCCCGAGTGTCGGGCCCGGGACGGTGGTCTCGATGATCCCGTCAACCACAGTATTCCAGTAGTCCGGTTCGATGTCCCACGCGAGTTTGATCAGAACCGGATTGGTCGTCGCGAAACTCGCTCCCAACCACATCGCGTACCGGAGGAAATCAGCATAATCGTTGCCAATCTCTGTAGCAAGTTTGCCGGAACGATGTTCGCGCACTGATGCCGTGAAGTTCGACGCCTTGATATCCCGAATCACGTTTGCCGAAAAATCCGAAAGACCCTCTCCCGTTGCCGCTTCGGTAAGGAGCCGCACCTCTTCCGGTTCGGTGACGCTTTCCGCCTTGAGCCTTCCAGTGGTGGCTCGCCGCAGCTCGTCGAGCACAGCGGCCTCGGCAGACCGGGCATCGGCAGCGATCCTGTCGAGCCGGGCTGAGACCCGCCTCCCGAGAGCTTCCAAGTCTGCGGTCCCGAGTGCGGGCCGAAGGTGCCATTCAGGTAGGGCCGAGTTGAGATCGATCGCGAGGAATGCAAGGAACTCGAGGCAGCAGGCCTTCTCGTCATCGGACATACGGCGGAACCCGCGCTCGATCCGATCGAGTAGGTTGTTCGTCCTTTCGTCCAGTTTCGCGGGCTCGGTGAAAAAGAGAAGCAGACGTCGGGCTCCGGCCCCGTCGCCCGAGCGAAGCGTCATCCATAGATTATCTTCGTCGCAGTCCGAATAGCGCGACCGTTCTGCCCGAATTCTCTCTCGGAGGAGTTGTTCGCCCCGAGTATTCTCCGTCATGACATCTGCTCCTGTTCTGTGGGCTCGAAACGGCTGTCCGGAGGCTCAATTGTCCTCGAGCGTGAAAACCGACTGAGCGGTTTTTCCGAGACACCACGAAAGCGCTTCTTCATCGAGTCCCAGGTTTCGATACTTCGCAAGTTCTACGGGCACGTTGCTCAAGAGATCCGTTCCGAACATGATCCGCTTCGGCCCGATCGTCTTCACCATCGCTTCCAGATCGAAGACCGCCGTCCACGAGGTCTCGAGAAATATGTTCGGGCACTGCTCCGCCGCGACGATCGCATCCGCACCGAACATCCCCCCGCCTGCATGCGCGAGCACGATCTTGAGGTCGGGGTATTTTTTCGCCATCGGGATACAGAGCGATGGTAGGGCATTCGGCAACCCGTTTCCCGTGTGGATCATGACCGGGATCGTCAGTTCCTGCGCTGTACGAAAGATCTTCTGAGCTGCGGGATGTGACGGTGCCATGCAGTAGGCATTCGGATGCAGTTTCACCCCCTTGAACCCGAGGTCCTTTACCGCCCACCTCACAAGGTCGACATAGGCAGTCTCGTCCATGTAGGGATTGAAGCAGGCAAGGCCGTAGGCTCTCCCCGGGTGTGCCTTCGCAAAACGATGGATCCGCTCGTGCGCCATTTTCTGATCGCGAGCGACTATCCCCGGCTGGACGATCTGTGCGTCAATACCGTTGTCATCCATCACCTCGATAAGGGCCTCTTCAGAATCATCCGTGTTGAACATGAGATCCTCGCCAAGGTGCATGTGAGCGTCTATTATCCTCATCAATTCCCCCTTCCCCGTACGGGATGCCGATGGCCGGCCGGCCATCGATCAAGCTCGAGATTCCCCTTTGGATCGAAACCGATGTCAGCGGGACGTTCGATTATCTCGATCTCAGTGTTCGTCTCCGCTTCCGAAAACAGCGCTTCGGATATCGCTATCACGTCGACGTGCGAGGTATTCGGTATGCGGACGATCCTCGCACGTTCGGGGACCACATCAACGGAAGTGAACACTGCCGCCTGAATCGCGAGCCGATCGTTCGTTAGAACCATGGGCATCTTTACCGTCTTTACGACCCGGCTGGTAAGCGCGTTCGGATAGCCCGCGTCGAAATCGGTCTTGTCGAACAGACGTTTGGTGGTGAAATCCGCCATACCAACGCCGAGTGAATTGCCGTGCGTCTCCTCGCTCGCGTCGAGGATGACATAGCGCTGGAAGCGAGGACCACCCTCCGCATACGGCGTGCAGTAGGTGCCCGTTATGTTCGGGTCCGCTCCGTCGCCACTGAAGTTCTTTCCGATCCGGTCGACGATGAGCACGTCGAACTCCGGGAAAAGTATCCGCGGCATGAGTTCTCTCGCCTTCACGAGCAGATCCGGCTCTCGGCCTTCTATCTCGTTGCGGGGCACTGCTTCGATCACGCAGGTATCGTCGAATGCGTTTTCCAGTACCGCCACGCCAAACAGGACGTTGGTGTTCTGCAATATGACGCGACCGAACGCGGGAACGTTTTCGGCCATCTTCCCGAAGCCTTGCGCATGACAGATTTCAGCTCCTCGTTGCTTGCCGAGTCCGATCGCGAGCATCTTCATCAGCCCACTTTCGTATGGGCCGCGAAACGCGGTATGTGGCTTGACGCGGCCGACGACCAGAATGCCATGCGCGTGCGCGGCGAACTTGTCGACGTGCACAGGGGTGCCCGAATCCGTGTGACCTACAACTTCCGTTTCCATCGTAGCGCGAATAGGCGCGCCGACGCTCGCTTCCGAGGCACCGAGTGCCTCCACCATTTCCTTCTGGCCTTCGGCCGTCGCCCCCCCGTGGCTCCCCATCGCCGGAACGATAAACGGTTCCCCGCCGAGTCTCCGCACGTTCCCTACTATTTCGCGGATAATCTCCGTGAGATTCGCGATTCCCCGGCTGCCGACCGTGATCGCGATGCTCATTCCCGGCTTGATGCAGGCAGCTATTTCCGACCGCGAAAACTGCTCGCGTACGGCCGACGCGATGTCGTCGATTCCGTTGTCCGGAAAGCGTTGCCGTACGATCCCCATCCGTGGAAGGGGCACGGGATGCAGAATCGATGCGATCACTCCGTGCCGATCCCAGGTGCTATCGAATCTGTTTGGCTCCATCTTGGTCTTTTCCTTTATTACGTTCGCCTCCAACGACAGAACTCAGCAAACGAGCGGCGCGAAGTCTCCGTTGGTCCCTGTATATTGTACACCGTTCGACCTCAATGTCAACTTCGGAACCGGCGAGCGCAGAGGTGTGAACGGCAGGCGCGCGGCCGCGCGCAATCAGTTCACCGACAGAATCGGTCCGAGGTACCGCATCGTGCTCGCTACGTCGTCCTCGAACGAACCGGCGAAATTCCCTTCGATGGCCAGCTTTCCGTTATAATTGAGAGCATCAAGCACTCCGATTATCCGTTTGAAATCGAGGCAGCCCATCCCGGGAAGAAATCGATTGTTGTCGGAGAGGTGAATCGAGCAGTAGTGGTCTCGGTACCGAACCAACGCCGCTTCCATGTTGGATTCTTCTATGTTCATGTGCCACGTATCCGGCAGGATGTGGACATAGGGATTCCCGGAGGCGGGGAGGATCCTGGATATTTCCGCGAGAGTATGCCCGAGAGGTGATTCGAACCGGTTCACGGCCTCGACGAGGAGTGGAACTTTCGTTTTTTCCGCTGTCTCGGCGAGTTCGGCCACTGATCGCCGCAGCTGTTCGAGGTGATCCCGCGAGGTCTCGCCCGCTCTTCCCTTGAGAAGTCCGACAATAATGCCGCCTCCGAGCTCCCGGGCAGTGGGAAACCATCTGTTCGTACGCTTCACGGATTCGCGTCTCATATCGTTGTCTGTCGACGCCAGTGACATACCAAAAACCGACGCGCTCAATCCGGTTGCAAGCATCGAAAACGAAAGATTGCTCCTTCGGAGCGCGGCCGAAAGAACATCGGGCCTGACGGATTCCGGGTCCCGAATGTTCAGCTCGACCCCGTCGAACCCGAGCTGATCGAGCAGGCCCAGATGAGCTTCAAAGCGGGAATCGTCTGGAAACGTCTCGGGCAGGGTCGTCTGAATCGACAGGAAGTAGCGGTATCTCTTCGGCATCGATCTTCCCCCGCTGCCCGCGCTATGCATCGTGAGGGTCTAGAAGCAGTTTCAGGCCCTCCTTCTTTTCGAACATCTCGAACGCGCTCTTCCACTCTTTGAGCGGAATGCGGTGTGAAATCAGTGGTCCGGTTCGGACGGCGCCGCTTGCCATCAGGGCGAGCGCTTTCTCCCAGCTTGAGTAGGTCGACCCCAACGAACCGGTCACCTGGAGTTCACGGTAGTTGACCAGTTCGAAGTTGAACGTGATCGGCTTGCCGAAAAGCCCGATCTGCGTGTAGCGTCCACGTCGCTTCAGTGCCAGCATGCCGGATTCAACCGCACGCTCGCTGCCCGAACATTCAAGCACAACGTCCACTCCGGCACCATTGGTAAGCTTCGCCAGAACGTCCGCGAGAGGCTCTTTCTGGACGTTGACCACGTGCGCCGCACCGAGCTCTTTCGCCAGTTTGAGCCGGCGCTCGTCGACGTTGGTTCCTGCTACCACTACCGTCGCGCCGTGGGCAAGGGCCACCTGCAGGGTCGCAAGTCCGACCGAACCAGGTCCGGAAAGCAGCACGATATCCTCCGGTTTTATGGTGGTGAGCTCGATCACTGCATGCGTGATACAGGCCAGCGGCTCGGTAAGAGCGGCCTCATCGAACGAGATGTGGTCAGCGAGACTGTGCAGACGTGCGGCGGGAACGACCGTAAAAGGGGCGAAAGCACCGTTGTACCAGTACCCGAGAGTTCGCCGCTCGGGGCAGAGATTGTAGAAACCAGACCGGCAGGCGGGACAGACGCCGCAGTAAGTATAAGCGGTCTCGGAAACAACGCGATCCCCCACCTTCCAGCCTTCCACACCCTCTCCAACTTCGCATATGGTGCCTGCAAATTCGTGCCCGGTTACAACAGGCGGACGTACCGGGATGGCAATGTCGCTGTGGTAGATATGAAGGTCTGAGCCGCAGATGCCCGTCTTCTCGATCGCAATCTTGACCTGCCCCGGTCCGGCAGACGGTTCTTCGACTTCGCGAATTTCCATGTTTCCCGGACCTTCGGCGTATTTCACAAGTGCTCTCATCGGTTCCTCTCCTTTCGCACCCCTGCGGCGCACGCCGCCTGGAGATCATTGCGTTCGTTTTCTCGATTCGCTTTTCGCTTCCGTGCGCGACACTTGAAACGAATCGCTTGACAATTTGAGCATACAGTATACAATGTATCCTGAACGGGGTAAAGTACAATTCTTGTTGGTTGCCTGACGATTGCGCGCTGGAATTCCACCTTCGATGATCCCGTGGGCCAGTCTTGGACGCATGTTTCGAGTCTCGGGCCTCAATGCGTCATTCTCGAGAATCCTGCTGGATGAAACTTGCAGTTTCCCACAGGGGAGAACACAGGAAGAACAATGAACGAATTGACGGGGCAAGTAGCAATAGTCACGGGTGCCGCGCAGGGAATCGGTCGCGCCATCGCGGCAGAACTTGCGGCCGAAGGAGCCAACGTCGCGATATGTGACGTGCAAGAGCACAAGCTGGGTGCGGCCGCGGATTACATTCGCAGTCTTGACGGCGGCAAGGTATTCCATCGAAAGGTGGATCTCGCCCACGAGGAGGAGATTCGGGATTTCGTTCGGCTGGTCGAACAGGATTTCGAGCGGATAGATATCCTCGTTAACAACGCCGGCATTCACCCCTTGCATACCATTGAGGAGACAAGCAGTGAAGAGTGGGATCTGGTGCTTGCCATTAACCTCAAGGCTCAATTCCACTTCTGCAAGGCAGTTATCCCGGGAATGCGGCGCAGGAAATACGGCCGCATCATCAACCTCTCCTCAGAGGCTGGGAAAAACGGTGGGACGGTTGCGGCCCTTCACTACGTCTCCTCCAAAGGCGGCGTTCTCTCTTTCACTCGCAACCTAGCGCAGCAGGTGGGCGCAGATGGCATCACTGTCAACGCAATCTGCCCGGGCAGAATCGAGTCCGAAATGTCTGGGGCGGTATCATTGGAAGAGAATCAGAAGTTCATCGACAAAAGCATCATCAAACGGCTGGGATCGCCCGAGGACGTAGCGTTTGCCGTGCGATACCTTGCCCATCCGCGGGCCAGCTTCGTAACCGCCGAGACGATGAACGTGAACGGCGGAACTCTACGCGACTAAACGGGGGAAAATGTAGTGCATTACCACAGCGAAGAACTTGTTCGTGATTTGACCATCCGTGCCCTTGAGTACCGCATCGACGTGCTGCGTATGGTCAATAATCATCAGACCGGGCACATCGGGGGCGCGTTTTCCATTGCGGATGTGCTCACGTCGCTCTACTTTCACCACATGAGGATCGACCCGGCGCGGCCGGATTGGCCTGAACGAGATCGCCTGTTGTTCAGCAAGGGGCACGCCTGTGCCATGCTCTATACGATACTGGCCCATCGGGGCTTTTTCGATCCCGCAATTCTTCTTACCTTCCGGTCATTCGACAGTACGCTCCAGGGGCACCCGGATCCTGCGAAGACCCCCGGAGTGGAGATTGCTGCCGGCCCGCTGGGTCACGGAATCGCTATAGGCACCGGCATGGCCCTCGCCGCTCGAATGGCCGGCGTGAAACCATCGAGTCAGACTGCACCGTCGGCCAGAGCCGCCGGGTCGCGCGTGTACGTGATCGTCGGAGACGGCGAGATCAATGCGGGCGTTATCTGGGAAGGGATGATGGCGGCTGCAAAATTCCGCCTGGGTAATCTCACCGTCATTGTCGACTACAACGGGATCCAACAGACAGGCGCCACCGCCGACGTCATGCCGACCGAACCGATAGCAGACAAATGGGCTTCGTTCGGGTGGCACGTGCAGGAAATCCACGGCCACAACGTCCAGGAAGTCCTCGACGCACTCGATCGAGCCGATGAGGTGCACGCGCGCCCAAGCGTCATAATTGCGCGAACCGTGAAGGGTAAGGGTGTCAGCTTCATGGAATACGACCACCGGTGGCATGGCTCACCGCCCAACGAGGAGCAGTTCGCTGCGGGGGTCGCAGAATTGCAGAAGGAGATTGCAAAGTGGCAGAAGTAGTGTCAATGCGCAAAGCCTACGGCGAGGCCCTCGTGGCCCTCGGCAAAAAGAACGAAAGGATCGTTGCGCTCAGCGCGGACGTGGCAAACTCGGATTACAGCTTCATGTTCGAAGCTGCCTACCCCCAGCGGTTCTTCAACGTCGGAATCGCGGAGCAGAGTCTTGTCGATGTGGCAGTCGGGTTTGCCTATTCAGGATATGTTCCTTTCGCCAACACCTTCGCGTTTCTTCTTGCTACCCGAGCTCTCGAGATGGTTCGAACACACCTGTGCTATGGGAACGCAAACGTAAAGCTCATGGGAGCCTACGCAGGACTATCCGACTCATTCGACGGTCCGACCCATCACTCCATTACCGATCTTGCAATCATGCGAAGCCTGCCGAACATGACGATCGTCGTGCCCGCAGATCCTGTTGCCCTCGCGAAGCTCCTGCCCCAGGTTGCCGAGTGGCAGGGTCCGGTTTACGTCCGGCTCAACCGCAACGAGGTCCCGGTGCTGTTCGACGACTCTTATGCTCCGCAGATCGGCAAAGCCGCAACCGTCCGCAAGGGCAAGGATGTGACGATTATTGCCTGCGGCCTCATGGTGGGCCGAAGCCTCGAAGCCGCCGACCGCCTCGCTTCCGAAGGCGTGTCTGCGCGCGTGCTCGACATGCACACAGTGAAGCCAATCGACCGCGACGCGGTGGTGCGAGCGGCCGAGGAGACAGGAGCTCTGGTGACTGTCGAAGAACATAGCGTGGTAGGCGGTCTCGGCGGCGCGGTTGCTGAGGTCACAAGCGAGGAGTTGTCGGTGCCGGTCAGGCGTGTCGGTATAGCGGACCGCTTTGCAGAAACAGGTCCCTACGATACCATACTGGACGCTTACGGCATGGGCGTGAGCAACATCGTCGATGCGGCAAAAGCCGCAATTGATAAGAAACGCACACTGCATCGTTGAGAATCGTTGAGAAGCTGCGACTGACACGCACAGGCCAGCTGGAAGCGGCCTGTGCGGCAGTAAAACGTTATTTCGCGCCAGCCGCCCCAAACACTTCCGAACAGCAGGCTCGCGTTCGCGCTCTGACGACTCTCTAGAGAAACACTTTTCCTGAATCTATTACAAGCGTCTGACCGGTAATGCTGTCTGTCCGTGACATCAGCACCACCGCGTCGGCTACATCGTCCTTGTCGGCGCCCCGCTTCAGCAGGGTACCCTCTCTCGTGGCCTTGATGTGCTCCTCTGACAGGTTCGAAGACATTCGCGTGCCATCCATGTGACCGGGCGCTACGTTGTTCACCAGTACGTCGGGCGCAAGGCCCACCGCCAGGCACTTAGTCAGGTGGATCAGTCCGGCCTTCGATACCGCATATGCCATGGAACTCCCCAGGGGTTCTATCCCGGCAATGGAGGTAATCATCACGATTCGACCGCCTCCCTGCTTTCGCATCAACGGCGCAACCGTTCTGGCCGCGAGATACGGAGCCGTAAGGTTGTAGTTCAGGATATAGTTCCAGGCCGATTCATCCAGCTGGTCGAGGTCGGGAAACGGAATCCACCTGTTGTAAGCCGCGTCCAGTACCAGGATATCGATATGTCCGAATCGACGTTGCGTAGTTTCGATCATGGAAGTGATGCCATCCTGCGCCGTCACGTCCGCCTGGATTGCGATGGCGTCATGCCCGGCGCTTGTCAGCTCTTCTATGTACGACTCCGCCTCGTCGCGCGCCTTATGATAGACGCCGCTTACGGCACAACCCCGCTCTGCGAACGCGTTGCATATTCGCTTCCCTAACCCGCCTGTCATACCGGTGACGAGAGCCACCTTTCCTCGAAGTTCCATAGCATTTCCCTCTTCTGTCCAGTGTTTGTCTGGCTTCAATCTTTTGAAAGAAGCAACCACTCGGCACCTTTTCTTATCTGCTCTCTCATCGCTGCTTCCGCGTCATCCTCGTCGCCGCGCTCAATGCAATCTATAATTCGATCGTGTTGCTGCAATGTCTGTGCCCCGTGCTCAAGGAAGGTCTCCCCTCTCTGCGATATGCAGTAGAGATTCGTAAGGAGAGAATTCTGTAACAGCCGGAGCAGGCGAGCGTTCCCCGAAAGCTTGGCGACGTGCTCGTGGAACTTGATGTCTACGCTCGTGCTGTTCTTGATGTCGCCGGAAGCGATGTAGGCACCCAGGCGTGAATTGAGCTTCCGAAGCTCTTTGATCGCCTTTTCTGTTGTGTTTCGGCAGGCGAGCCGCGCGCTCAGGCCCTCCATCATTTCACGAATCTCGTACAGCTCCTCGATGTCCTCGTTCAGAAACTCGCGAACATACGTTCCGCGCCGTGCAAAGGACACGAGCAAACCGTGCTCTTCGAGCCGAAGAAACGCCTCCTTCAGAGGGGTTAAGCTTACACCGAGGTCACGTGAAACGGCCTCGTAGGCGAGCCGCTGCCCGGGGGCGTACTTGCCCGTGAGGAGGCTCTCGAGCAGAAGCTCGTAGGTCTTCTGCCCGAGAGTGTGGTGCGGCGATCGTTGCCGGGTGCTCAAGCCTTCTCCCACGTCGCCGACCCGTACTGCGTGGATTTCTCCGGGTTGTACCGCTCACGCCAGTCCGGATACCGGTACCGGCCGATGTTCTCGTCGTCCGGATAGACGAACTTGGCTCCGGCTTTCAGAATGACGGTCTTGATTGACGGATCGTTCTGCCGGACAATGTACTCCAGTTGGTCCGGTTCGATAGCCGAGCTTGCCCAGTTCTCGTAGTGGTCCGGAATCACGACTTTCGCTCGAAGAGCCTGCGCCACCCGGAAAACATCGAAGGGGCTCATCTTGTCAGTGCCACCCGGTGCATTGTGTCCCATGTCCGTTATCACTATGTCGATATCGTTTCGCTTTCCGACCGCCGCAAAGCCATTGTGGTAGATTGCGTCACCGAGAAAGGCGACCGAACCACCCGACGTCTTGAAGATGTAGGTCACCGCAACATCACCCATCGAGTTGGAGACTCCACCCTGAAGACCGGCGGTCGTATTGGAGGCTATTGCGTCGAAGCTCTGCTCGACCTTCACCTCGACATCCCTGAACTTCACCGTGTCGCCGGGCTTCACCTCCTTGATGCGTTTCTCCGGGACGCCCCACTTGCGGAAGAGCCCGCATGTCACCTTCGGCCCCACGAACATCGCCTCACTGTTCTTGAGCAGTGCTTTGACGGTGTAGATATCGCAGTGGTCTGAATGGTGGTGAGTCGAGAACGAAGCGGTGATCTTTGTGAGTTTCCACGGATCGATCACCTGCGGATTGATTCTGAACCAGTGCAACCGGTCTGCGCCGGTCGAACGGCAGACGCCGCAGTTGTCATAAATGCTCACCGTAGAGGGGCCGGCGTAGTTATCGATGAGGAACGACTCCTCCCCGTGCCGTAGGGCCCACGACGGCCCTCCGAACCACCACAGAGCCACTTTGCCCTTGGGTACCTTGTCGTTCTCGATCTGGTCGTTAACATAGGTTCCCCAGGGCGGAAAGCATTCCTCCAGCCACCTCTCGCGGGTCATCTCACGATCCTGCATCATTTCCGAAGAGATCATGATCCCGAATTCGTCCGTTTTTGGTTTGACATCCATTTGCAGACCTCCATGTGTTGGTTGCTTTGTCATACATTATAGGTCCACGCGCGCGATGCAGTCAATTTGATTTTTTATAAAAAATAAAAAAACTTGGAATCATTCAGGGTTTCATCTCTAGCGTCGCGCGCAGACGCAGCGCAAGACACGAGGCCGATTAACTGAGGATTTCCTGCGATCGATGCCTACGAGGCCGTCTTGAGAGCGTTACAACCGCACGGCAAGGAGCCGAACAGGCGCACCAGAGGCGTATTCGCCTCCTAGATTGAGCGGAGCCGGTATGAGCAGGACTCGCCGGTCACGCAGTTGAGCCACGGCACCGCCGACGTTTTCCACTATGTATATCTCGTTTCCCAGCAGTATTCGATGGTTCGTCGGCGCGAACGGCACCTCCGCGTACTCCGATGGAGGATCCACGTCCGGTGCGTCGATACCGAAGAGCCGAATTCCGCTGCTCACGAGCCAGCGGCAAGCCTCCGGGTCCAGTGTCCGATAGTCACGGTAATACCGCTGCGGATCGGACTCGAACAGGGAGTTCCATCCGGTATGAATCACGAGCGCATCGCCGCGGCGCAACTGCAGGGAATGAGTCGACAGAGCCTCCTGCAGATCCGTCAGCTTGATCGGTCCGGTTTCCCCGAGCGTCGGACCATACCTTTCGGACAGGTCCACAACCACGGCATCGCCGATAAGTTCCTCGACCGGTATGGCATCGAGTCGTTTCCCCGCCTCCATCATGTGCCACGGCGCATCCATGTGCGTACCGAAATGCAGGCTCATGGTGACGAAGGCGTGCCTGCACCCGTGACTGGGAAACATCTGGATGTTTCGAAAGTGCGCGAAACCGTATGGGTGATAGGTATTCTCGTCACACACGTGACTCAGATCGTAGAACTTCTCCATGGCCACCGTCTCTCACGCCGTGCGGGTTCGCGTGCTGCCCGCGAAGATAATAGCAAGGATGACGATCCCGGTGAACACGTACCTGAGACCGACGGATACGCCGATGATGTTGAACAGGTAGAGGATCAGCAACAGCAGCATCGACGCCCCAAGAATACCGGGGATGTTCCCGTCGCCGCCCGCGATGCTCGTCCCGCCGATGACCGGAACCGCGATCGAATTGAGCAGGTATTCGTGTCCCATCCCGAGCGTGACTCCACCGCCGAAGGCCGAAAGCAGAATTCCTGTGACTCCTGCGAAAAAGCTGCACATGACGTAGGTGATCAACTTGTTTGCGTTGACCTTTATCCCCGCAAGCGCCGCGGCCTTCTGGTTCTGGCCGATGGCGTGGACGTAGCGGCCGTAACGCGATCGCGTCACAACGAGGTGCATGATAATGGCGATGACGACCACCAGAACAAACAGGAGAGGCAGCACACCGCCGATCTTTCTGACCGCAAAACGGGTGAGGTCGTTCGGCGGTTTTATCTGAAGGCCGCGAAACCCTACAATTGCCACGGTTTGGACGATGAAACCGGAGGCCAGCGTTGCGATGAGCGGTGGAATCCGTATGAACCGTATAAGCCCGAAGTTGAATGCGCCGACAGCCACCGCGACCAAGAGCCCGGCCACGATCCCCAGCAGGATGCCGCCATTTGTTCCGTCCATCACTTTCATCGAAACAAAGCCGACAAGACCGATGCTGTAGGGAATCGAGAGGTCGATATTGCCCACCCCGAGCGTGATAACCATCATCTGGCCCATGCCGACGAGCATGAAGAAGGAGGCGAAGCTTGCCGACGCAATCAGCGTTCCCCAGGGGTCCGACGACACGAAACAAATCGCAATGAAAAGTACGATTGCCCCAAGGTAGGACCAGAGCCACTTGGCTGAAAGGAGGTCTTTCAACTGGCCCGAACGGACTTTCAAATCAAGCATATTTCGTTCCTCCCGTTCTGGACGCGAGCCCATTCGCAAAAAGCACTATCAACAGTACGGCCCCCTGCGCACCTATCTGCCAGTCCGGGGAAATCTGCAGAAAGGTTAGGAGTGTCCCGACGAGAGTCATAACGCACGCGCCAAGCACTGCTCCGACCACCGATTCCTTGCCGCCGGAGAAAGAACCTCCGCCGACCATGACACCCGCAATTGTCAAAAGCGTATAGGTCGATGCAAGGTTTGCGTCGGCGGCCGTCGTGATGCCGGCCAGCGCGATGCCGGAAAGCACGCCGAAAAACCCGACACACCCGAATACGACCGCTTTGATCCAGGTTACCGAGTGTCCCGCCAGCCTGACCGCTTTGAGATTTCCGCCGACGCCCCTGATGAGGATGCCGAAATTCGTGCGAAAGAGCACAAAGTGGCCGATCAGCGCGAGCACGGCCATGAAGAGGACCGGGAAGGGCAGGAGAGGTGTATCGACGGAAACCACGTTCTGAATAACCAGCGGAATATTACCGCCCGGCGTCGGCTGAATTGTCACCGCCAGGCCAATCCACACGAACGACATCGCTATCGTGACCACCAGCGATGAGACATTCCGCACGTTCAGGAAGGCACCGATCAGCATGTACACACCGATGATGCCGACGAGAAGCATCAGGCCCAAAAGCGGCTTACTCGGCAGCACCGTTCCTACAATGCACGTGACAAGCCCTACCAGATTGCCCATCGAAAAATCGAGTTCGCCCACGGACATCGCGAACATCTGGCCGACCGTTGCCAGGCTCAACGGGATCGTCATGTTGAGCAGCAACTGCAGCCCCGTGTACCGAAAGACATTCGGGCGAAGTACGACGATCGGTATGAATATCACCAGTACCGAAGCGATGGGGAGAACCAGTACACGAAGAGCATTCCCCCTTCTCAGAGCGGCAAACGAAAACATCTACGTTACCCCTTGCACATGTCTTAGAACGACGACTTCAGGACGTCCTCTTGCGTGGCCTCATCGCCGGAGAGCTCGGCGATTATTTTTCCTGCTTTGAATACGTAGATACGGTCGCAGTACTTGAGCTCATCCATTTCAGTTGTGTACCATACGAAGGCTCGCCCTTTCTTGCTTTCTTCGATTATCAACTTGTAGAGTTCATGCGTCGTCCCGACGTCGACTCCCCGCGTCGGATCATCCATCAGAACGAGTGGTGCCGCGGACTCGAGACATCGTGCAAACAGCACCTTCTGCTGGTTGCCTCCACTCAAGCTCAGGATGCCTCGCTTGACCGAATCCGTCTTGATGTCGATGGAAGCCTTCCACTTGTCGGCGACTTCCTTCTCCCGTCTCTGATCGATGAGGAGGAGCCTCTTCAGCACCCCATATACCTGAACCGTGAGATTCTTGGCTATCGACCAGATCGGGAAGACCCCATCCGTTTGCCGGTCTCCCGGTATGAAAGTCACACGTCCATGGACTTCGTACTTGCGCGTCCTCCTGTGATCGAACAGCTCGAGAAGAAGTTCCGTCTGGCCGTGCCCGGCAAGCCCGGTCAGCCCGACGATTTCGCCCTGGTAGACCGAGATTCGAAGCTCGCCGTCATCGACCGCGGGCTTCACGACGAACGGCATGTCCTTGAACCTGTCGTGCGAAGATTCATGGACTTCTGAACTGCCTTCCGATTCCTCTTTCAGAAGCTTCGCTTCGCCCATCATCTCGATGACTGCCTGCCTCGACGACCCCTTTGTATCAAGGATGCCACGATTCTTGCCATCGCGAAGCACTGCAATTCGGTCCGTGCAGGAGAGTACCTCGTCGAGCAGATGAGAAATGTAGATTACACTGGTCTTACCCCCACGCAGCGAGAGAATGAAATTGATGAGCTGCTGAGAACTGTGGTGATCGAGTGCACTCGTCGGCTCGTCGAGAATGAGCAGCCGGAGCGGCTGTTCCGAGGTCGTGAATGCCTTTGCGATCTCCACCATCTGCCGCCGCCCGAGAGGAAGGCTTTCGATCGTGTCGGTCGCCCGCACACCGTGATCCGGGAAGATTCGATCCATCGTCTCGAGGATCATGCCTCCCAGCCGTTTCTGCCACCCTCGCCCACCGAGCGCCGGGTGGAATACGCGCATGTTTTCCGCGACAGTGAGATTCGGGCACAGGCTCAGCTCCTGGAAGACGGCCCGTATACCGCGCCGGTTGGCTTCGTGCACGTCGTAGTCCGGTCCGGTCGGTGATCCGTCTATGACCATTGAACCCGAGTTCTGATGGAATGTTCCGGCAAGGATATTGACGAGGGTGGATTTACCGGCGCCGTTGTGTCCGACAATGGCAAGAACCTCACCTTCCTCGATCGTCAAGCTCAAGTTGTCGAGCGCCCGCGAGTAGATGAAGGACTTGCTTATGTCCTTGAGCTCCACGATCGGTCGAGAGCCATTCATATTGCTCATACGCTCCGCACTGTACCTTGGTATAAATAACCAAATGGCGGCCTCTCGTTGTCGCCTACACGGCAAGCTCGAGACCGCCTCTCAATTCTAACAAAACGATCTGACCACTATCCTGCGTTGTTTTCCTCAGTTCTGCGGAAGCGGATCAGGCGGCGGACCTCCACCGGCCGACTCATTCGCGATAAGCTGCTGTACCCATGCATGCGGATAGTATATCGATGCGACACCACCCTTCGGAGTGTTCTTGAGGAAGTAGTCAAGCTTGTCCGCCGGAATGGCAAGGGGGTGCGTCGTCAGTTTTTTGGGCACCTTCTTTCCATTGAGGATGTCGAGTGCTACCCAGAACGCAATCTGGACGGTGCTCGGCGAAATGGTGATCGAAGAGGTGTCGTAACCGTTCTCGTCCTTCATCTTCTTCCAGATGGCAAGCTCGTCCTGCCGGTTGCCCATCAGAACCATCGGAATCGGTCGGCCTGCATCCTTGAACGCCATGACCGCACCGTATCCGTCACCGCCCTGATCGACCACCGCGTCGATCTTCGGAAGGGACGGCAGAATACCTGCGACTGCCTTCTGAGCCGTCGCTTCGTCCCAGTTACCGTAGACTGAGCCGACGATCTTCAGGTTCGGATACTTTTTCAAGCCGGCCATGATGCCTTCGTGTATCGCGTCGTTGACGTAGGTACCGGCGAGTCCGCGGATTTCGAGGAGGTTGCCGGAAGTCCCCATATGCTTGGCGATGTAGTCGACCTCATATTCGCCGTAGTACTTGAAGTCGGTGATGATACGATATGCATCCTTGTCCGTCACCGCGTTGTCGAACGAGATGACCGGAATACCGGCCTTGATGGCCTTGTCGATCGCGCCGTTTATCGCCGTCGGCGAAGCCGCGTCGATGACGATTGCATTGTATCCCTCGAGAATCAGGTTCTGGATCTGTGCGGCCTGCTCGGCGGCGGAGCTTTCATTGGTGGTGAAAGCGGGCCCCTCTGCTATCAATCCTTCACTCTTGGCCTTGCCGACGACCGTTTTCCAATCGGTAAGCATCTGCTGGCGCCACGAATTGGCTGCATAGTCGTTGCTCAACGCGATGCGCCACTTTGCTTTCGCCGGCGCAGCGCCCTGAGATCCTGACGTGCCCTGCTCTTTGGAGCCGTTGGCAAAAACAGCACCCGTTACAAGCAGGAGAGCGCACAAGATGACAAGTACTCTCTTCATCCTTTCCTCCTCTTCATACGACTTACACTTACTTCGATACCGATAAACGATACCGAGTCGCAGAATCCCTATGATGCTTCCACGGCTCTGACGGATACCATGCGTTCCTCCGGGCGGCCAACGGCAAAGGTCAGGTCCTCCCCCGAGCACTCACGCAATATCACAGGAAACCGTTCACTCGGTATTTCGCCGTCAGGTGAAGCTTCAAGTAATTGTATACCGTATACGAATTTTGTCAAGCAATTTGTTTCCGGCGAAAACACCCACCTGATTCTTCACTATTACGAACATACGGACGCCGCTTTCGGGATGGATGAAAGCCTGCCTCGCAGCATCACGTCAGCCATCCCGGGCGTCAAACACATGGTCTGGGGACAAGCGCTAGTGCCCCGGCCCATAACACACTCTTCGTGCCGGTTCAGACGAGCAGTTTCTGAGTGTTGTGTATACAATGTGCCAGGAATATAATGAGTCCCACTATGAAAGCACTGACACTTGTGGAATATGGCAAACTGGTGTACGGCGACGTACGGGATCCACGTCCCGCTGACGACGAAGTCATCGTCGAAGTCGCGGCGTGCGGCATTTGTGGCAGCGACATTCACGGGCTCGACGGTTCTACCGGAAGAAGGCTTCCGCCGCTCGTCATGGGACACGAAGCGGCAGGGGTGATCAAAGAAATCGGATCGGCCGTTGCCGGCTGGAAGGTCGGCGATCGGGTGACGTTCGATTCCACCGCGTACTGTGGTGAGTGCTGGCACTGTCGCCGCGGCGAGATTAACCTCTGCGACCGGCGGCGAGTCCTCGGGGTGGCGATCGAGGACTATCACTGCGACGGAGCTTTTGCGCAGTTCGTTGCGGTGCCGGCCCGCATCCTCTACCACCTTCCGGATGCTGTCTCCTTCACTCACGCGGCAATGACGGAGCCTCTTTCAGTGGCGTTTCACGCGGTCCGGCTGGCACATCCGGCGGTCGGGGAAAGCGCAGTCGTGGTCGGGGTCGGGATGATCGGACTGCTCGCCGTGCAGGTCCTGGCGGCGGCGGGCTGCGGAAAGGTTATCGCCGCTGACCTCGATAGCGACAAACTTCGCCGCGCGAAGGAGCAGGGTGCTGACGTGACTCTCGACCCCCGCTCGCCGGACTTCAAGAAGACGATTCTGGAAGAGACCGGCGGTCACGGCGCCGATCTGGCCATCGAAGCCGTTGGAGCCACAGCATCGATCGCCACGGCGATCGATGCTGTGCGCAAAGGCGGTCGTGTGACGCTCGTCGGCAATGTCTCGCCGAAGGTCGAAATTCCGCTTCAGTCGGTCGTATCGAGACAGATCGCTCTCCTCGGTTCCTGCGCTTCGAACGGCGAGTATCCGGAGTGCCTGACGCTGATCTCTCAGGGCAAGGTAAACCTCGATCCGATGATAAGTGCCGTTGCCTCGCTTTCGGAAGGCGCAGCGTGGTTCGACCGGCTTTACCGACAGGAACCGGGACTGATGAAGGTCATCCTGGAACCCTGAGCGGATCTCTCGAAATGTTCCGGGAAAGGCAAAAACTCGGTGGGTTCGAGGAGACTCGTCAGCACGCTCGGCAAGTCCCAGTTTCCGATGAACCTGCCGTGGCACTTCTTACCGAATATTCACCTATGGAGGCAAAATGGCAGACCGAGTCGGTTTTGTCGGTTTGGGAATCATGGGCAGACCCATGGCTGAGAACCTGGCCAGGAATTTCGCCGTTGATGGATTCGACCTGGACGAAGGGCGCTTGAAACTGCTCGAACGCGTATCACCGGTCCACGATCTCGGCGCGCTCGTCGAAAGTTGCTCGACCATATGCCTTTCGCTGCCAAGCGCCGCGATCGTCGAAAACGTGCTGATCGGTCCTGACGGGATCATTGACAGGTTGCGCCCCCATACGCTCGTCATCGATCTGAGCACTTCCCTCCCTTCGGTCTCGCGGCGGGTCGCAGCAGCTCTTGCGAAGCGAGAGATCGAGTTCGCGGACGCCCCGGTAAGCGGCGGAGAAGCGGGAGCGCAACAGGCGACTCTGGCAATCATGGTCGGTGCGTCGGAAAACACGTTCAAACGTTGCGTTCCTATTCTGTCATCGATCGGGGGGTCCGTCGTGCGTCTTGGCGAGGTAGGCTCCGGCGGCGTGGGGAAACTGGTGAACAACATGATCGTCGCATCGACTTTCGCCGTGATTGCCGAAGGCTTCGCTCTCGCGGAGAAGAACGGCGTTACGGCACAGAATCTCTACAACGCAATCCAGGGCGGCTGGGCGGGCTCCAAAGTGCTCAACGTCAGCGCTGACGCGATTGTCAAGCGCGAGTACAAACCGGGCGGAACCGTGGACATGATGGCGAAAGATTTGAGCTACGCGAAGACCCTCGCCACCGACAGTCAGAGTCGGATACCCATGACCGATACTGCGTATGACATCTTCGAGGCAGGACAAGCTGCCGGCAGGGGAAAGGAATCACAGCCGGCGATAATCGAGTTGTGGCAGAAAGAAAAGTAGACCCATTCAGAGCGGCGGCATAACAACAGAGCAATGCGTCTGTGTGCACCTGTGAATTCGGAGAAATGGAGGTTGACGGGCCGTGGAATGTCGTGTTCTATTCTATGATTAGAAGCGAAAGAGACGCATGGAGTTCAGAATACTCATCGTAGATGATGAGCTACAAGTCTGCCGGTCTCTCTCTGAGGTTCTCCGTACGAAGGGTTATCGCGCGCGATACGAGATGGATCCGAAAAAGGTCATCCCGAGCCTCGAAGCGGAACCCGCCGACCTTGTTCTACTCGACATTCGTATGCCTGAGATCGGCGGAATCGACGTTCTCAAAATCCTCAGGAAGACAAATCCCAGTTTACCCGTGATCATTATCTCGGGACACGCGACAGTCGATAACGCCGTTCGCGCAATGAAGTACGGCGCTTTGAATCTTTTCACCAAACCAATAAAGACCGCTTCGCTGCTCAAGGAGATCGACGAATACCGTGAATCGACAGCACAAAAACGCCTGGATTCCGAGGATACTACCTGTATTTTCGAAGACGCTAGGATGAAACTGATTCAGTCGATTGTCGAGACTGTCGCGCCAACAAACGTGCCGGTTCTCATCACCGGAGAAAGCGGCACGGGAAAGGAAATCATCGCGAACGCAGTGCACTCATTGAGCCGGCGTCGAGATCGTTCTTTCATAAAGGTTAACTGTGCATCCATCCCTGAAACGCTTCTCGAGAGCGAGATGTTCGGCCACGAAAAAGGCGCCTATACTGACGCAAAGGAACAGAAGCGAGGCCTTTTCGAACTCGCTTCCGGCGGGAGTATCTTCCTCGACGAAATCGGTGACTTTAACCTGGCCATGCAGGCAAAACTGCTGCGAATCCTGCAGGACGGCAAGTTCGTAAGACTTGGAGGTTCACGGCTCATGAAAGCCGATTGCCGGATTATAGCCGCAACAAACAAAGATCTCGATGCGGCAATCAGGGCGGGCGAGTTTCGTGAGGATCTCTACTATAGATTAGCAGTCGTGAACATCGTTGTTCCTCCGCTGCGCGAACGCAAAGACGACATTATGCCACTCTCGCTTCATTTTACTGCCCACTACGGGCGCGTCTACGGGAAAGGCACGCTTTCCGTCTCTCCGGAGGTGAAGTCGGTTCTCATGCGCCATTCCTGGCCCGGAAATGTTCGTGAGCTTAAGAACTTCGTCGAACGGGCCGTCATCTTCGCCCACGCCGGCTCCATCGAGATGCCCGATATTCCCGAGCAGTATCGCGATTTCGCTGGGCAAACGGAGCAGGCCGATCTCCACGACCGTTATGAAACAGCTGCACGTTCGGTGATCCTCGAAGCGCTTTCGCTGGCTAACGGGGTCCGACAAGATGCGGCCAAGTTACTGCGGATCGATCGAAAAACGCTCTACAACCAGATGAAGAAACTGAAACTGAAATGAACTCGGACGTGATACCGACCTTGCTAACCATGCGGAATATCCACGTCGCATATGGTCCGGTCAAGGCGCTCAAGGGTGTCGATTTCGATCTTCGTGGCGGCGAGATTCACGCTCTGGTGGGAGAGCATCGCGCGGGGAAGTCTTCACTTGTGAAGATACTGAGCGGCGCCGAGAGACGAAAACAAGGCGAGATCATCCTCGGCGGAAAAAGTCTTGGGCATCTTACCCCGAAGGCCGCCGCCGCTCTCAAGATCGGAATGGTCTATCAGCATTCCACTGTGATTCCAGACCTCAACGCGATCGACAACATGTTCGTAGGTCAGACGTCTCGCGAGTTGTCGTCCGGCAGAACGAAATACGCGCGACGGAATGCGGCTCAGGCCGTCCTGGATAGAATCGGATTCTCGGTAGACTTCGATGCACCTCTGTTTCGCATGACAGCCATCGAACAGCACATGGTCGAGTTTGCGAGAACGCTCGTGATGAATCCGACAATCCTCATTCTCGATGAACTCTCGAACAAACTGACGCCTGACGAAATGAAAAAAGTGTACCGCGTCGTCCTCGAGCTTCGCGAAGAGGGGAAAAGCATAATATACATTTCTCACGATTTCGATGAAGTACTCATGCTGGCGGATCGGGTCACGATACTAAAGAACGGCTACCGACGAGAGACAGTGTCAGTGAGAAACCTGGACCGATTTCGGCTCTTCCAGATGACCTATTCCTATACGCTCAATCAGGAGAAGCTTGAGTATGCACAGGATCGGATGACACTAATCCGCGGATACATCGAAGGCATCGTCCAGAACCTTCCCGTGGGAGTGATCCTGGTGGACCCCGACGGGAACGTGCAGCTCATCAACTATGCCGCCGTGGAAATCCTGGAATGCAAGCGTAAGCCTCTGTTGTTCCAGCCTGTCGACAGCCTGCTACCATTCGATGCGGAGTATGTGGCCGAGATCCTCGAAATACTGAAACGGAAGTCTGCGCGCGTGTGGGAAGAGATCGAAATAGGTGAAGGCAAACTCGTTCGCCTCACGGTGACGCCCTTTCTCGACGGCGACAAGAACTATCTTGGATCGACGATCGGCATGCAGGATATCTCGCTCAGCCGACATTTGAGTGATTATTTGATCCAGAGCGAGAAGATGGCTTCTGTCGCGGAGGTCGCGGTGGGTGTTGCACACGAAATCAACAACCCGCTCTATGTGATACAGAACTACGTCGAGCTTATGAAGGAACAGGGCGATCGCCCCGAGAACAGCGAAAGAATAGCGTTGATTGAAGAACAGCTCGACCGGATCGTGAAGGTGATCTCGAGCCTACTCTCTTTTTCCAAAATGAAGACGCCTCCGGAGCATCGAGTGAGTGCTCGCCGGATTGTCGATGACGTGTTGATTCTCCTTCAGCACTCGATTGCTGAAAAACGGATACGGGTCACCACTATCTTCTCGCCGGACAACATGTACGTGAAGGGCGACGAAAACAAGCTCAAACAGGTCTTCGTCAATCTCTTGCGGAACAGCATCGAGGCCGTGCTGGACAATGGCACGATAACCGTCAGCGTCGCTGAAATGCCTCAAAACGGTCACGTAGAGTTCACGGTTGAGGACAACGGGGCAGGAATTCCTGAAGAGGTAGAAGGCAGGATATTCGATCCCTTTTTCAGTACGAAAGTCAACAAGAACAACGCAGGCCTCGGGCTGTCGATCTGCCGCCACATCCTTAAGGAACACGACGGGGCCATCACCTTCTCGACGATTCCCGGAGCGAGCACGACTTTCAGGGTGAGGTTACCGACGGGCGACTGACTTTGTTCTGTGAAGTGAGGACGAACCGTGGATACGATTCGCGACATACGCTGGTCTCTTCCGAAGCAGCCCCTGTCGGCGGCGCCGGATCAGGGGGCTCTTGTTTCCCACGGGCCGCATGGCATGGGGAGAATTCTCCGCAGATACAGGACAGGGGCAGAGTGATCTCTCAAGCAGATCCCGTATGTCACTTCGCGCCAAGGAAATAGGTTTCGCGAGTTATTGGTCCGTTTCTTGCTATCTCCAAAGCAGTAATACGTCGTGCATTCGAGTGCGACGAAGGAGGAAATTGACATGAAACGTTTTCTGGTTGTTCTCTTTTCGCTCATGGCGATAGGGAGTTTCGCGTGGGCGAACGGGCAGGGCGAGGCTTCGTCTGCAAAAGGAAGCACTTCTACTGCGAAGTATACGGTCGCCTACATGACCCCTGCACTGAGCATTCCTTTCTGGAAAGACGTCGCGGATGGCATCAGACAGGAAGCTAATCAGCTGGGCGGGTACAAGGTCATCCTTTCGGATTCCAATCTCAGTGCTGATACGCAGCTCAAGAACGCCCAGGATCTCATTACGGCGGGAGTCAATGCCATCATCATCTCCCCAACCGATAGTGCGGCTGCACCTGCGGTGCTTGAACTTGCGCAGAAAAACAATGTACCGGTTGTGATCTGTGACATCGGGACTGATTCAGGTAGCTACACGTCGTTCGTGATCTCGAACAACTACGAAGGCGCGAACGCCGCCGGCAAGTACCTGGTCGACAAGATGAAGGAAAAAGGATGGCAGAACGGCGACGTGGCGATTATTTCGATCAGCCTCGCACGCCAGAACGGCAGAGACCGCACGGATGGTTTCAAGGCCGCTCTGAAGGGAACGAACCACAAGGTCGTCGCACTTCTCGAGTCCAAAACGTATACCCGGCAAGAGTCAATGCGCTTTGCTCAAGACATTCTGACTGCCCATCCAAACCTACGCGGTTTGTTCACCGAGCACGATGAGGCAAACCTCGGTTCGATGGTCGCAATCGACACCGCCGGCATGAATAACAAGCTGGTTCACGTGGGATTCGATGGAAGCCCGGAAACCGTCCAGGCCATCAAGGATGGGAAGATCGCCGCCGACTCCATGCAGCAGCCCGTACTTATGGGCCGAGAGGCCATGAAGCAGGCTAACGCCGCACTGACCGGTGGAACCGTCCAAAAGAAGGTCCTGATTCCAACTATTCTGGTTACTCACGAGAACGTGAACTCGGTAGAACAGGAACTGGCAAACAACGTCTATCCGGAAGAGCTGAAGAAGAAGTAAAGAGCGCTCGCCATGTACGTAGTCGCGGCCATGGAACCGGACACCGTTCCGATCCCGTGGCCGCACGCAGCTTCAGGTGCCGGGTCTTACTCGGCCCTGTCCGTGTTGAGCGCAAGTGACAATTGCAGGTTGCCGGAGTCAATATGAGTGAACCACTTCTACGTATTGAAGATGCAAAGAAGAGCTTCGTCGGTATTCAGGCCCTCAAGGGGGTGTCATTTGATGTTGAGCAGGGTGAGATTCTTGCGCTGGTAGGTGAGAATGGTGCGGGGAAGTCAACGCTCGCAAAGATCATTGCCGGAGTACTTCCGCTTGACCAAGGGGCACTATATCTTGACGGTAATCCCATCACATTTCGTGACACATCTGAAGCACAGAAGACGGGAATCGCAATTGTCTTGCAGGAGTTCAATCTCATCCCCCATCTTTCGGTCGCTCAGAACATCCTTCTCACCCACCCGGAAATGTACCGCGGGGGTTTCTGGACCAACAAAGCGCGGATGCGGAAGACCACAGACTCCCTTATTGCCTCGCTGGAACTCGACATCCACCTTGATCCTGGACGGAAGGTGATGGATCTATCCGTCGCGGAGCAGCAGATTGTCGAGATAGTAAAAGCAATTGCGTTGAACGCGAGGCTTCTCATACTCGATGAACCGTCTGCAACGCTAACGCGCCAGGAGGTTGCCAAGCTCTTTTCACTCATGCGTCGTCTGCGCACGCACGGTGTGACTCTGATCTTCGTGAGTCATCGGCTCGATGAAATCCTCGAGATCTCCGACCGAATCGTTGTTCTGCGGGACGGCAGCAAGGTACGTGAGCTCGCTACCGAGGGAACCAGCGAAAAGGAAGTGGCGGCTGCCATGGTGGGGCGCGACGTCGGCGACCTGTACTCGGTCCGCGAGCGGAAGCCCCCGGGGGAACTGCTCCTGGAAGCGAAAAATGTTACACGCGGGAATCGTGTCATCGACTGCAGCCTCGCCGTCCACCGCGGCGAGGTCGTTGGGATATCGGGATTGGTGGGCGCAGGGCGTACGGAACTCCTTCGCTTGCTTTTCGGCGTAGACCGTCCGGAAGAAGGGCAGATCACAATCAAGGGCCGTGTCGGTTGGCTGCGTTCACCGCTTGCCGCAATTCGAAACGGCATCGCAATGATACCTGAAGACCGTAAAGCACACGGACTTCTCGTTCAAATGTCTGTTAAGCAGAATATCACGCTCTCGCACCTTGCCGGTAAGGGTAACTTCTGGATAAACGGACATAGACAAGCAAGAATGGCGGAGACGATGATCCACGCGCTCTCGATAAAGACATCGGGGATCAGAGTTCACGCGGAGTCCCTGAGTGGCGGCAACCAACAGAAGGTCGTCGTCGCAAAGTGGCTGCTCACCGAACCCGATTTGATATTCATGGACGAGCCAACCCGCGGCATCGACATCGGAGCAAAATTCGATCTATACGATCTCATCGATCGACTCGCAGATAGAGGAATGGGAATCGTTCTCGTCTCATCCGAATTGCCTGAAATCCTTGCGCTTTCGGACCGAATTCTCGTAATGAACCGTGGAAGAATCGTGAAGGAGCTTGCACATTCCGAGGCAACTGAAGAGTTGGTGATTTCCTACAGTGCCCAGTCGGGTACTGCCATTCCATAGCCTCAAGCCGTCAAGGAGGAATCACTTTGGATACCAAAGAGACCTTTGCGCCACGACTCGTAAACGCCATCAGAAACGTGACGTTCGATTACCGAGTCGAGATTGGCATATTCTTCGCTTTCATGATTCTCTGCGTAGCGCTCAGCTTCCTGACGCCACGCTTCCTCTCGGTCGGGAATATCGGTAACCTATTCTGGCAGGCGACAACGCTCGGAATCGTGGCGATAGGTCAAACCTTCGTAATCCTGACCGCGGGAATCGACCTGTCTGTCGGCGGGAACATGGCTTTCTCGGCTATGCTTGGGGGTCTGGTGCTTCTCAAACTCGGCTTCGTAGCCGGAATCCCCGCAATACTCCTGACCGGGATACTCGTCGGATTGGTCAATGGCTACCTCATTTCGTACGGTCAGCTTGCTCCGTTCATCGTGACACTCGGTGTTGCGTCTATCACGAGATCTCTCACCTACGTCGTGTCGGATGCGCACTCTCTCGTCAATCTACCGATCGAGTACAAGTTTTTTGGCTATGCACGGGCATTTGGAATACCGCTGTACATCATCATTCTCATTTCCTTTTTTGTAATTGGACACATTGTGCTCACGCGAACCAAACTCGGCGTGTTCTTGTACGCAGTCGGCAGCAATGAGGAGGCAGCGAGGCTTGCAGGTGTCAACGTCAAGCTGAACCGCATGGTTGCCTACATGATCACCGGGTTTCTATCTGCCATGGCCGTCATCATACTCACATCCCGGCTCGGCGCAATCGACCCCGACACCGGCACGGGCATGGAACTGGATACGATTGCGGCGGTGGTCATAGGGGGCTGCAGCCTCTTCGGCGGGAAAGGCAGCCTGGTCGGCACCTTCATCGGAATCTTCCTTATTACGGTCCTCCATAATGGACTCAACCTGCTCGGCGTATCACCGTTCTGGCAGGGGTCCGCAGTAGGAACGGTCGTGATCGCTTCGGTGTTGATCGACCGCGTGTTGCGGCGTAGACGGTAACCACTGGGCTCGCTTGGCTCCAGCTACCGGCAACCTGCAATGTTGTAGTACGATCGCCGGTAGAGCCACATCCCGGTCAGAGTACCTCTTGCAGGACAAATGCTCACAGCGGTGAGGACAAGAAACTGGACTGCCTTGGGAAGTTGTCCATGTATGGGTGCATGGACGCTGTCCCATCCGGGGTCGCGTCAGCCAAGAACGTGATGATAACCGAAAGGCTGAACATTATGCGGCGACTTCGATCCGGCCAAGCGACTGAGTGATCCAGCGAGAAACCGGAATCTCCATCCGACGAACATCCGCAGGCGTCGATTGGTTGTCGAGTAACCGGGCGCCGCCAGAGGAGAGCAAGGCCGTCGACTTTCTGCGGCGAACCGACTCAAGCCTCTTGGAGTCCGACAGGCACCGGATGCCTGCGTCGATAATTCGAAGTGATGATCGATGAAGGTGACACCGTAATGCTTCGTGAAGAAGCGCCACCGGCGCCCCGATCCTCCGTAGCGCTATGGCTGTTCACACGAGGTCCGACCGGCGGCATCTCCAAGCTCAGCTCGGGCGAGGATCTGGGTTGACTCGCCCAACCTTGACCGATATGAGATCACGGGCCCGACTCGTATCCTTTCTTGGCGCCGAGTTTTCGCACATGAGGAATTGTTGACAATCCCAAGCCCGTGGAACTCGCCGGAATTCTAGACAAGTGTCCACGCTCGATTGAGCACGCGTTTTGCATTTGCAACGACGACTTCAGGGACTTCGTCACCAAAGGGTTTGACCTCGAAGCTGACGATGTTCGGATTGCCCGCACGAAGGTAGCCGATCTCTTTCAAGACTCGCAGATACTCCACCAGTTCATTTACATCGTTGGCACCGTTAGGAAAACCGAACCGCGGGTGAGCGTCCCCGTACGCGGGAAGTCCGGGCTCCTTCACCACTGCATTCCCCATGTGTGCATGGATGATGTAGTCTTTGACTGGAAGCAGCGACTCCCGTGGCGTTTCCCGCAGTATCGGCATATGGCTTAGGTCGACCATCAGCCCAAAGTTGTCGTGGTTGCGACGCATCTCCTCAGCGTAGCGTCTTGCGAGCGAGACCGGACCCACAAGGCTCTTCTTGTCGATGTCAAAGTCGAATACTTCATGAGCTATCTTGAGATCGCCCTTCTTCTCTGCGTATTCGCATATTTCGTTGGTGGATTTGATGAGAGCCTGATACGCCTCCTCCTGGCGCCCTGGATCATATTTGCCGCTCAGAAAACCCAACCCGACCGCGCCGAGCTCATAAGCCTCATCGATTCCTTCCTTCAGGGTAGCGACCGCCTTCTTGCGGCCCTCTTCGTTCAGGTCGTTGATGTTCAGTCCAGTGGTCAGAAGGCGCGGTTGTGCCCCGTAGGCGACGGTCATGTGCGACGTCTCGAGGACCTTCCGCACTTCTTCACGAACACTGGAGTCTTTTATCCAGGTGACCTCTATGACATCGAAGTAATCGTCGGCAGCGATCTTCGTTACGGTCTCCAGGATCGGGCCTTCCCCTCCCATCGTATTCGGATAGGCCATGAAGTGGATCAACCCGACTTTCATGTAATCTCTGATAGGTTCTTTCATGATATGTTCCTCCAATCAAAACGATTGTAGTCCGGGACTCAGTTGCCGGACTCCGCCGCATCCAACTCGTCATGAAGCCGTTTCAGTCGGTCGGAGCGGTCGGCCGCGAATCTCTGCAGTCCTTCCATCACCCATCGCGGAGAAAGATGAGCTTCGTCAATGACCTCATCAAGTGTTCCGCCGGTGCGCCAGCGATTGTCGAAGTCCGACGAAAGCGCGTATTCCTCGGCAAGACTATTGAATATCCAGTCGTGCATCAACCATCGTGCCTGCGTCGTAATAACCGTAGAGTCGATCCGGTCACGCGGTCCGATGACGCTTTCCCGATATTCTTCCGGCTGAGCCGCAAAGAGCTGCGGGCTCACGGCACAGACGATTCGGACGTTGGGGCCTTCGCTCGAAAGTCGTGGCAAGAGCTCGACTACCGAGCGCACCGCACTTGTGCCCTGAACGATCACCGTGCCAGCGATCGGATTGTTGCGATCATATTCGCGAAGCACGTATGCCCCCCGGGCTGCCTCGAAATGGGAGGGAATGCCCAGTGCAGTTCGATCGGGTATCTCAATGGCGGGACGTGTCAGATGCAGCGCCACAATCGGACAGCTGGTAGCAAGTGCTGCAGCAAGCATGACCGGCACCTCGTTGTGCTCCCACGGGTACAGGTTGATGATATGTCCCTTTGGAAAAAGCTGCGTTACCCCGGGGGAAAAGATACCGAAGTGAGTCCGGCTATCGTCAGCGGTCTCCGGGCCGGAGTGACCAGCCACCCATATCACCTTTCCGGTCTTGCCAACGGTGTCCTGCGCATACTGGCTGAACAGCCGAAACGGACCGTACTTCAGGTAGGAGAACGACCCATAAGTAGAAACCGCACCCCAGAAACCATCGAAGTCCTTTTCCGGGTCCCGCGCGAGATTCACACTTGCAGCACCGGACATCATGCCGGCGTTGGAAAACTCGGTAATCTCCGACGGAAGCAGAACGCCCTCCGCGGAACCTACCCGTTCGTACCAGCCGTACCCCGCAAAATCACCGTACGAGTCAGCAAACCCCTTGATGTTCGTCGATCCGGCAAGATCAGCAGAAGCCGCCAGCACAAGTGGTCGACTGTACTTCCGGGCTGAGTAGGCATTCACCCATGCCCCCCACTTCGCAAGCGCGGACCGGTTAGCCGCCTTTGATCCCGGCTTCACGAACAAATCCTCGGGATATTTTCGGAAGTCAAAGAGCGCCGGGTCGTTGAACGGAACGCCTTTGCTTCCCAGCTTGAACGATGGGATCTCTTCGGGTACGGCGTCGCCCAGTTCAACGAGCCGGTCGGAAAGGTACGAAACCAGCTCTTCGTCGGCCCGCAGCACTTCGATGACAGCCTGCAGGTTCGCGCGAAACTCCGCTTTGAGTTCCTCGGGATCCTGCGGCCCTTTTCCGTCGACGTTGGCGAATCGCGCACCGTACTTCTCTGCGAACTCTTTGCGAATTTTCCAGAAGGGCTCCGAGTTCAGCGCATGGGGTGCGCCATGGGAAGCGTTGTCATACTTGAGGTAGTCTCGTCCCTTTCGCGTCTTGAACCAGGCCATTGCCGGCACCCGATCACTGTTCTTTCCGTCAACCAGACGAAGAAGCGTTTCGGTCACCGACTCCCATTCGCTGCCGTGCTCTGTTCCTTCGACCCGCCAACCATGGGGAGCAAACCAGTCCTTCGGCGTACCGTAAACCACGCTGCCCACCGAATGATCGTCGATCCCGTAGTTGTTCCAGTCCACCAGGAAATACAGGTTATCCAGCGCCATTCCCCAGGCAGCGTTGAGCGTTTCGTGCGTAGAGCCGGGCGTCAATCCGCCCTCGCCTTCAACAACGAATACCTTGACTCCCTGCGCATCGGCACGCTTCAGCGCCAATGCGATTCCCGCTCCTACCGGAGTGCCGTGCCCCGACGGACCGGTATTCGCCTTCAGGAACAGCGTCTTACCCGACGATTCGGCATGCCCTGAAAGTCCTCCGTGCCGACGGAAACCCAGCAGATCTTCCCAGTAAAGCGCTCTCTGATCGGCCTTGTCGATGAGAAATCGGCGATCCTTTGTCTTTTCGTAGCGAGCGCGCATTGCTTCGTTCAACACGGCGAGCGTACAGTACACCAGCGGAACCGTGTGCCCAGCGCCCAGGACGAAACGATCGCCGAAGCGCTTCTGCGGATTTCGAATATCGTAGCGCATCACACCACTCAGCATCGTCGCCAGCAGCATGTGAACCTTCGATCGCGACCCGCCGGGGTGTCCGCTTTGCCGGTAGTTGAGGATGATGTCAATCAGCTGATCAATGATGTCCTTGGTTTTTTCCCAATGAGAAAAATGAGATTGTAGTGTCTCAAACCGGCTTTCTGTTGTTCTTTGCATACCCGCCATTTCTTTCAACCTCCACTATTGCGCGATTCCTGCACGCGTGTGAACTAGTCTGCCTGAAAGCCAATGATGCTTCCAGAATGCCACACTAGAAGGTACAGACTGAAACCTTCAGGCGTCACTGAGAATACTGTCATCCGCCCAGTCGAAGTCTGTTTCTACCCTCTATCTCTACGCGCCCAAATAGGCTTCCATTACGCGTGAGTCTGCCAGCAGGGCTGATGCCTCACCGCCCGCGACCGTATGGCCGTTTTCCAGAACGTACCCGCGATTTGCGAGTTCAAGGGCCATATTCGCGTTCTGCTCAATAAGCAGTATCGTCGTCCCGTGGTTCTTGTTGATGTCCTCAATTGCTTTGAAAACCTCGTCGACCAGCACGGGCGCGAGGCCGAGCGACGGTTCATCCAGCAGAAGCAATCTTGGCCTCGCCATGAGCCCCCGCCCGATCGCGAGCATCTGTTGCTCACCGCCGCTCAAGGCCCAGCCGCGCTGCTTCTGTCTCTCCTTCAACCGTGGGAAGAGCTCGAAAACCGCAGCAAGTTCCTCTTCGGGTTGCCTTCGAGATCGGCGCCAAACGGTCGTTCCGAGCTCGAGGTTTTCCGCCACCGTCAATCCGGGGAAGATTTCTCGCCCTTCGGGAACGTGAACTATCCCGCGTCTGACAATCTCGTCAGGCCGCAGACCGACGAGCGATTGGTTTTCGAAGATCACTCCGCCCGCCTTTGCGTGAAGCAACCCGGAGATCACCCGGAGGGTCGTTGTTTTGCCCGCCCCATTGGCGCCGATAATTGCAACAATTTCGCCGGTCTCGACACGAAATGTCACGTCAAATAGCGCCTGAACCTCATCGTAGCTCGCCTGTACATGCTCCAACTCAAGCACGTCTTTGCCTCCTTCCCAAGTAGGCTTCGATGACGCCCTCGTCTTCCCGTACAACCGACGGTTCCCCTTCCGAGATCTTCCGACCGAAGTTCATTACAGTAATTGTATCGCAGGCAGCCATGATGAGCCGCATGTTGTGTTCTATCACCACCGCAGCCACGCCTAGGTCGCGAATTCTCGTGATAAGCGACGTTAGGGTCGCAGTCTCCGTCGGATTCATCCCGGCCGCAGGCTCGTCGAGCAGGATGAGTCGCGGACGAGTCGCGAGGGCTCGCGCAATCTCCACCAGACGTTGATCACCATACGGAAGATTCTTGACGACCCATTCCGCGTGAGCGCTCAGCCCGACGAAGTCCAGGAACTGCATCGCGTAGTCCCATTTCCGCTTCGAGTCGACGCCCCCCGAGTCGCGACCCGCTGGTCGAATGTCGCTGCCTATCATGACGTTTTCGACTGCAGTCAAGTCCTTGAACAGACGAATATTCTGAAAGGTTCGAGCAATGCCCAACTTTGCAATTTCATGCTGAGATTTGCCTGTGATCTCGTTTCCTTCAAAGATGATCCTTCCCCGCGGCGGCCGGTACACCCCGCTCACAACATTTATGAACGTGGTTTTTCCCGAGCCGTTCGGACCAATGATGCCGTGCACTGCACGGCGCGCGCACCGCAGAGAGACGTCGTTCACAGCGATAAGCCCACCAAAGTTCATGACCAGGTTATCTACCCGCAGCAATTCCCCGTCGGTGTCTCCGCCGCCGCCCGACACCACCGGCAAGAGCGATACCGGTTCTCGGTGAAATTCCTGAGGCTTCAGTTCAGCCTGTCGACGCGTCAATCGCAGGAACAGGCCGACCAGACCTTCCGGCATGAATACCATCAGAGCGATGACACCGAGCCCGTAGATCAGCATGTAGTAGTCTTTCAGAAAGCGGAGCCATTCCGGTAGAATCGTAAGAACTATCGTTCCGGTTACGACGCCCCAGACATGGTTCATACCTCCAATCATCAGCATGATCAGGAAGGTCACTGACTGATCGAAGGTGAAGGGGTCGGGGGACAGAAATCCCATCAGGTGCGCGTAGAGGACTCCGGACAGAGCGCCATACGCGCCGGAGAGCCCGAGTGCATATGCCTTCGTCTGGCGAACGTTGATCCCAACACTCTCCGCTGCGACCTCACTACCTTTGACCGCCAAAAAAGAACGTCCGAGTTTGGAACGTGTAAGCCATCGGGTCAGAACAATAGAGAGAGCGAGGAAAACGAGTGCAAGAAAATAGTAGGAGAGTTCCGTTTTGAACTGATAACCGAAAATCTTCGCGAACGGAACACCGGTGATTCCATTCGATCCCCCGGTCAGTGGAATCCAGTTCATGAGGAGCATGAAGATGACCATCGTTACGCCGATGGTGGCAAATGCAAAATAGTGGCTCGTCAGTCTCGAAAACGGGATTCCGAAAAGGTATGCAACGATCGCTCCCACTACGGTCGCGGCAATGAGGCCAACGAGGAAAGGAAAGTGAAGATGCATTTCGAGCAGTACCGATGCGTACGCTCCAATCGCCCAAAACGCCGACGTTGCGAACGAGACCTGCCCGGTAAGACCGACAACAACGTAGAGTCCCAGAACGGCAATCGCGTTGATGACCAGCATGTCCAGAATCCGCAGCGGGTACTGTCCAAGCAGGAAAGGCACTGCCAGAGCGATTACGATCAAACACGCATAGAGCAACAATGCGAGCTTACGCACTCCGGCGGATGCTTTCTCATGTGATTCCATGCGGCGCTCCTTCGGACCGGTTTTCACTGCGTTTTACACCTTTTCTGATATCGATTCGCCGAACAAACCCTGCGGCCGAATAATCAGAACAAGAATGAGAATTATGAAACTAAATGCATCGCGATACATCGATGAAATATAGGCGGCACCGAAGATCTCGACCAAACCGAGAAATAACCCTCCGATGATCGCCCCTGGGATGCTTCCAAATCCCCCGACTACAGTTGCCGCAAACGCCTTGAGTCCCACCGTTGCGCCCATTGTCGGTGTGGCAAAGAAAACCGGTGCAAGGAGGATTCCGCCGAAGGTCGCAAGTATCGTTGAAAGGACAAAAGTCAACGACGTCATCCGGTTGACCCGAATTCCCATCAAAGAGGCGGCGGTTCGATTTTGTGCGGTCGCCCGCATCTGTCGTCCGGTTCTCGTCTTTTCGAGGAAAAGGTAGAGGAGCACTACCAGTATGATCGTACTCACAATGATTACCGCATTCTGGGAATCAACGTGGAGAGAGCCGAAGGTCAAGTTCCCGCTCTTCAAAGCCGGGGTGACAGCCGTCGGTTCAGGGCCCCAGATCACCAGCGCCGAGTTGCGCAGCGCAATCGATATCCCGACGGTACTGACGATAATTGTAAGAAAGTGCCGATTTTGCAGAGGCGTATATGCTATGCGTTGAAACACATAAGCGAACACCGTCATGATGGCACACGCGATAAGTATCGACAGAAGATAGGGAACGTGCAGCCGATCAGCGAAGGTGAGAAACACATAGGCGCCGATCATGACGAAGTCGCCCTGCGCGAAGTTCACGACGTTCAGGGCCTTGTAGATCAGCGCAAATCCCAAGGCCACGAGGGCGTAAATACTTCCCATGGCAAGCCCGCTAATCGTTAATTGTAAGAACATCGTACTCCTCCCGCCAGCTTGCCCGCGAAAACAAGAACACGTGGTTAATACCGTCCATCGTAGTGAACGATTATTGCAACATCTGCCCCGTGAGGTTCATACCGTGTGTGCCACGGTATGAACCACCTAGGATTTCGCTATGTTTTACCTTGGTTTGAGGCCTATGATTATGGGTGAAGGGCCTTGATCACCTTGATTTTCCCGTCGACGTACTGGACTATCAGTGCCTGGGTACCGCATTCCCTTGTTGGTTGACAGGTGATTGGCTGAGTTACGCCTTGAAGGTCCTTCGTCGCGTACATTGCAGTTCGAATCTTCTGGGGATCAGTCGAACCTGCTCTCTTGATGGCGTCTGCAATGAAAAGGACCGCATCGTGCGTGAAAGCAGCATCGAACTCAGGCTCCGAACCATACGCTTTTACGTACGCCTTGGTGAATGCCTGTGAAACAGGGGCGGGGTTGCTCGGGACATAGTCGGCAAGAGCGTATACGCCGTTTGCAGCCTCTTTTCCGGACAGTTTGATCGCCGTCTCGGTGATGAAGGAATTCGATCCGGCAATCTTGTACTGGCTTTGCAGTCCCAGACCGTAGTACTGCTTCATGATCAGGCCGGCGTCGGCCTGTTGTGCCACCATGATCACGATCTTGGCTCCAGCCTTCTTCATCTGAAGCAGTTGCGCCGTGTAGTCCTTGTCGCCATCATTGAATGTCGCTACCGCGACCGGATTGACTCCATTCTCTTTCAGAGTCGGTACGACAATATTGGCGTACCCCTGCGCGAAGGCGTCGGTGGAGTTCAAAACGCCAACCTTGTCGAAGTGCAGCGTCTGAACGACGAACAGGGCGAGAGCTTTTGCCGACAGACTGTCGATCGCGCGTGGCCGGAACGCCCACGAGTCCACCTTCGTCAGCTTCACGTTGCTGCCGAGGACGACCATCGGAATCTGCGCGCGTACGTCGAGCGGTTCGACCGCAAGGTCGATCGGACTCAATATGGATCCGACGACCGCAACAACCTTATCGGCTGAGACCAGACGATTGAAAGCGTCCACCGCTTGCGAGGTGACGGCCCCGTCATCCTCATAGACGGCTTCCACAGGCCTGCCGAGAACTCCCCCGCCGGCGTTGATCGAATCTACCGCCATCTTAACTCCCTGCTTCGTATAATGCCCGATCAGGGAGTAGTTGCCCGTCATCGTCGTCAGGATCCCGATACGTATCGGTTCTTTCCCCTGTTTCGCCGATGTGCCATGCTCAGCGTTACCGTTTGCAAACGCCATTGCGCCCGCAAACACCAGCGAGAGGACAGTCAACAAAAACAACTTCGCACTGCGCATAAAAAACCTCCTCAGGTTTAGGATGAAATTTGGAGAATACAGGTTATTGATTTAGGTTTTCAAAGACACGTCTGTATATTATATACCGTATACAATGGCGTGTCAAGCAAAATCTCGATTCTGGAGGTGTTCGACCATGATGTGCCTCTGATTTTCCTCCAGGAGAAACTGGACACGGGCACTGTCAGAATGGGCCATTCGGTGCATACTGGCAGAACAGGAGACCGATGAAGAAATCGAAGTACACAGATGCCCGGATCAGCTACGCGTTGCAGCAAGCCGAGACGGGAACGGCCGTGGCTGAGGCATGCCGGACGATGGGATTCCCGGAAATCACCTTCCACCCGTGGAGGAAGAAGCACTCGGACGGTATGAAGATCCTCGAGAAAGAGGCACAGGTTTCGGTCCTTGACAAGAAGGCCCTGGAGATAACGCGGGAGGACATAACCGAACAAGATGGCGTAATTGTCCGCATCGGGACGATGGATCGAAACGCGATTCTCGAGTCAAAAAGGCTGAAGGTCATCGGCCGCCCCGGCGTCGGGTTTGACAACATCGATGTGCAGGCCGCTACCGAAGCCGGCGTGCTGGTCGTTGTTACGCCCAACGCGAATACACTCTCTGTAGCCGAGCATACAATTGCGCTGATATTGACCTTCGCAAAGGATATCCACTACTGCGACCGTGCAATCCGTCAGGGTAGGTTCGAAGTTCGCAGCAGATATAGAGCCTTTGAGATTCAGGGGAAAAAGATCGGCCTGATGGGTTTCGGCCACATCGGCAGAGAGACTGCGCGGCTGAGCAAAGCACTTGGGATGGATGTACAGGTCTACGATCCGTTGGTTCCTACGGCTGACATCGAAGCGATTGGTTATGGCGGATGCGACAGCCTGTCCGATCTGCTCGAGACGTCGGACATCGTTTCTCTCCACATCCCGTTGAACAACGAAACCAGAAACCTCATAGGCCGCGGGGAGCTTGGTATTATGAAGAAGGATAGTCTCCTGGTGAATTGTGCCAGAGGCGGCACGGTCGACGAGGATGCGTTGAGGGAAGCACTGGAAACACATGGTATCGCAGGGGCCGCCCTGGATGTCTTCGCCAGGGAACCGGTCGCAGCGTCATGATCACTGATCGACCATTGGCAGTTGCACATTCGCCGAATTTGGTATATGGTATACGCGTGACTATAATTGTAGTCGGTTGCTATCGACTTCTCAGAGGGTTGCCGTATGTCCGAACAAACCATACCCGATCTACTCATTCAGAAGCGGACGATCTCAGACCAGGTCTACGACCATGTGAAGCACCTCATCCTCTCGGGTGTGTATGAAGCGGGCGAGAAAATACCAGAGCTGAAAATAGCAGACCAGTTCAAGGTCAGCCGAACACCGGTCCGCGAGGCGCTGCGCAAGCTTGCGGAATACGGGTTGATCACCCTGAGACCGCGAAGCTACGCATTCGTTGCGACCATCGACAAGAAAGAGGCGCGGGACATTTCGATGGTTCGGCTCTGCCTGGAGAAGCTCGCATTTCGGGTATTTGCCGAGATCGCAACGAAAGAGAACTACCAACTGATCCGCGACATAGTCAAGAAGTGCAAACAGGCAAACCAATCGGGTGACCATGCCATGGCCCATGAATATGACAGCCAGCTTCACTTGACGATCGCCAAGATGACCGGCAATGGAGAGCTATACGAAATGCTCCACATGCTCGACGCGAAGCTCCAACTCGTGCGGCTGAAACAGCATCTACCGACCGAAAACCTGTCGTTCTACTTTGACCAGCACGCGACCTTGGTGGATCTCCTCGAAAAGCACGATCTCGTCACACTGGACTCGACGCTGGAGAGGCACATCGTTCACGATCTCGACTTTGCGTAGGGCGAAGAGACCGGAGCGGCTGGCCAAGGCCGCTCAACCAGGCCCGCCCACCTGTTACTTCAGGAATGGAATCGTCTGCGGCCCTTCTGGAAGGACGCACACCCCAAACTGGCTATTCGACCTGCGCACATTTGCATTGGCGAGTTCACCAACCCGATCGGCGATATCACGACATGGCCGCATGAATGCCGCGCTGATCTGCCTGTTAGTCAGATTATGGCTGTAGAAGTGGACGTTTGCCCTTTCGCAGATCAAAGCATGAATCTGTGCCTGCCACATATCCTGTTAAACAAACCCCGGCGTGCGGATCTTTGCCGGTAGCTCACCTGGTGTCGCCGCCGATTCCAGCAATCTGCCGTATTCTCCATGCTCTGGGATGCCGTCCCAGCAGTCGGCGGCGACAATGATATCTCCTCCCTCTTTCAGCACCTGGTTGGCAGCGCTTATTCCCTTGACTGCCTGATACATGTTCAGGTCGAGCGGGTTGCCGGAATTACTGGTAACGACCACGTCATAAGGTTCGTCCACGCCCACCATTGCATGCGCCCGAACATACTCGCGCCCGGCCGCATGCGCTTCGTCGAGATCGCCTGCGAAGACCGCAGTGATCGCTTTGCGCCGATTAAGCGCCACGTTCAGTAGGAACACAGGCCCCACAAAACCCACCGCTTCGCGCACCTCCTCACACAACGGATTACCTGCAACGATTCCCCAACTTGCAACCGGGGCGTCGATATGTGCAGCAACGTGATTCCTCTCGATGGTCTCGAGCAGCGCGAGCCCCGGCATGATAGCCTTGCCGCCTCCGGAGAACCCCGCAAAGAAGTGAGGCTCGATGAATCCCGGTGGAGACCGCCCGATCTTGATCAAGTGGCGAAGGATGCGCCCCAGC
>CAZNYW010000035.1:0-14065 GCA_964577375.1 uncultured Spirochaetales bacterium
GACGGATACGGGTCATGACCAGGGAGATTCCTGAGTCGGTTCGGCGGGTGTGGACAGCGAAGGTGATAACTCCTCCGGTGAGGTGGAAGGTCGGGCAGCGGGGAACCTCGATCCGAGTTCCTGCGTATGCGCTCGCTGATTTGGACTCGTGGTATCAACAGGCTTCTTGATACTCCTAAAGCCGCGACCCCAGATGAGCGCGGCAGCTTCGATTGGTACGCCATCACGCGCCTGCCGACGCACGAACTCGTGTCCTCACTTACCGTTCGGGCACGATTCGTGCTGGCGCGGCGCGCTTGTCACCCGAATTGGGCGATGTTGCCGCGCGCACATGAGGTCTGCGTGACAAAGCCTCCGCCTTGACAGAGGGGTCCCAATCCACCCATAGTTTAGACAATTACCATCCTCACAGGAGTAGACCATGAGTAACATAGAATACGTGGAAGCACGGGAAATCCTTGACTCGCGCGGGAATCCGACCGTCGAGGTCGACGTCGTTCTCGAAGACGGCTCCTTCGGCCGCGCTGCGGTTCCTTCAGGTGCATCCACCGGAGAGCACGAGGCAGTCGAGCTGCGCGACGGCGACAAGAAGCGTTTCATGGGCAAGGGCGTCCTCAAGGCCGTCGAAAACGTGAACAACGTCATTGCTGCCGAGATCGAAGGGCTTGATTCGCTGGATCAGGTCGACATCGACCGCACCCTCATCGAGCTCGACGGAACGGAGAACAAATCCAAACTCGGCGCGAACGCCATTCTCGGTGTTTCGATGGCGGTTGCACGTGCCGCTGCAGATTTCCTCGGCGTGCACCTTTTCAAGTACCTCGGTGCCTACCACTCCAACGTCCTTCCCATTCCCATGGCAAACATCCTGAACGGCGGCGCGCACGCGGACAATTCGGTTGATTTCCAGGAGTTCATGGTAATGCCGGTGGGCGCACAGAACGTCCACGAAGCGATCCGGATGATCGCCGAGGTGTTTCACACTTTAAAGGGTGTCCTCAAGGAGAAGGGATACAGCACCTCCGTCGGCGACGAGGGCGGCTTCGCTCCTAACCTCAAGTCGAACGAAGAGGCTCTCCAGGTCATCATCCAGAGCATCGAGAAGGCCGGATATCGTCCCGGAGAGGATATCTACATCGCGCTCGACCCTGCGGCGAGCGAGTTCTACAACACCGACAAGAAGAAATACGTCTTCAAGAAATCGGACAAGCGGGAGCTCTCGCCGTCGGAGATGGTCTCCTTCTACGAAGACTGGATGAATCGTTATCCCATCATATCCCTCGAAGACGGCATGGCCGAGGATGACTGGGATGGATGGAAGATTCTTACCGACAAGCTCGGCAAGAAGATCCAGATCGTAGGAGACGATCTGTTCGTGACCGACACCAAGCGGCTCAAGAAGGGCATCGACATGGGCGTCGCGAACTCGATTCTGATCAAGGTGAACCAGATCGGAACGCTGACCGAGACGTTCGAGGCTGTCGAGATGGCGAAACGTGCCGGGTACACCGCGGTTGTTTCCCACCGCAGCGGCGAAACCGAGGACAGCTTCATTGCAGACCTGGTGGTGGCGCTCGAAACCGGACAGATCAAGACCGGATCAATGTCGCGGTCCGACCGCATCGCAAAGTACAATCAGCTGATGAGGATTGAAGAGCTTCTGGAGAAGAACGCGCAGTTTCCCGGAAAGGACGCTTTCTACTCGATCCGAAAGTAGCCCGATCCGGCGGCCGACAACCGGCAACCGCCGGCCGGCAGCCGCCGGCCGCGCCGCATAAACGGGGGCGTCGAGAACTGCTGCACATGTGCGTGCCGCAGCGTTCGACGCCCTTATTTTACTCCACCGTAAAGGTGCGGTAGAGGCCCTTGTACTCCTTGAAACGCTTGTCGACACGCTGCACGTGCGCCGAGGGTGGTCCCTGTTCGAGCCAGGAAGCCATCTCCTTCACCGACGGCTCGTCCCCCTCGCAGACAACGCTTACGGTGCCGTCGGCCTCGTTGCGAACCCATCCGGACAGTCCCAGGCTGCGCGCCTTGCTGTGAGCGTAGTAGCGGAAACCGACACCCTGCACGCGACCGAAAACGTGCGCTTCAAGCGTCTTCTTTGCACCGTCCTGACTCATGAGTAGAGTTTACTGAGAGCCCGGTACCCCGGGCAAGGGAGCGAGGCTGCCTACTGACCGCGCCGCTCCTTGAGAGCTGCGGCGATCATGCTTTCCAGATCTGCATAGTCGAAAGGTTTGTAGAGGACCTCAAAGGGAATTGGAAATTCCGGGCGGAGAAATCCGCTGGTAATGAAAATCTTCTTGTCCGAGCAGAATTCTTTCAGGAACTTGATCCAGTAGTCTCCGCCGAGGATGTCCATGCGGTAGTCGGTCACTATGAGCTCGATCTCGTGGTCCAGGAGCTGCTTGATCGCGCCCACCCCGTCGGAGGCAACAAGGACGTTGTACTCTTTTTTCAATAGATAATCACGAAGCGTCAATCGAATCGCGTCTTCGTCTTCCACGACGAGAATGGTGCCCTTTTTGTCGCTCATGGGTCTGCAGTGCTCCTATCGACTGCGCTTCTGAACCAGGTTCTCGATCATCTCCGTCAGCTTGTCGAGCTCGAGCGGCTTCGCAATGAAGGCGTCGGCGCCGTCACGAAGCATTTCAGCTGCCTCTTCCGGGTCATCGAGACCGGAAACCGAAATAATGATGGGATTGTTGAGCGCGGTGTCTTCCTTGATGGATCTGCACAGTTTGTGCCCGTTGACGCCCGGAAGGTCGATGTCGAGGATGATGATACCCGGTTTGTGCTCCGCAAGCATCTTTCCGGCCTCGAAACCGTCGAAAGCCTGGTAGATGCTGTAGTTCGGATACTCTTTGCCCAGGTACTGCCCGAGCATGTCGTTGAGCTCGCGGTCGTCGTCGACTATCGCAATTGTATCGATAGCCGACTGCTCTTCGAGGATCCGCTGGAGCTCTTCCGGCATGCGCATGCCGCGCGAGGAGAGGAATTCGACCAGGTCCTCAGAATAGACCCGATACTGTCCTCCCGGCGTTGTGAACGCCTTGAGGTATCCATTCTTTATCCAGTTGATCGCGGTCTGATTTACAACGCCGCAAATGTTGGCCACCTCAAGCGCAGAAAAAATCCGGACCTTTTTGTCAGCTTTTGCCATAGTCTGTCCTTTTACGTGCGAGTCAATTCATAGAAGCCAGAGGGCGCACGATAATACAACAACCTCTCCTATTTGATTATATGAATTATATCCAGAATGTCAACGTGAATTTATTAATTTTCGATCTTTTCGCAATCGCGTCAGGATCGGTCGTCTTCGACACTATCGCGGTCTTCCACAAATTTCCGAATTTCACGATATGAAAATCCGCGACTCGCGAGCTTTCGCCTGAGCGTCTCCGGATCCACGCGGCCGCCCCTTTCTATCCGCCGGGCAGCACGGTCAATCGCCTCGGCCAGAAGCTCCGGATCTTCGCCGGCTACCCTGGCCACTGCGGCATCCGACTCGGCGCGATCCACGCCGGCGCGCGCAAGTCCAGCGAGAAGCGCGGCACGCCCGACCGGACGGCGGCGCAGCCGGGAACGAATCCACTCTTCGGCAAAGCGCGCATCGTTCACAAGCCCGTCCGCCGAGAGCGATTCGACAGCCGCCGCCGCGGCAGCTTCACTGAAGCCCTTCTGTCGCAGCTTGCGGGAGATCTCCGCGCAGGAGTGCTCTCTCATCGCGATCAGCGTCATCGCCCGCTCGCGGGCGCGGGAAGTATCGGCCGCGTGCTGGATCTTCTCGAGCCAACCCTCGGGAACTGTCGCGCCGTCCGCGAGGCCCTGCCGGCGCCAGAGTTCCGCCGGAACAAAAAAAGAGGAACCATCGGAGAGGATGACTTCGACATCCTCTCGTGCGGTTCCTCCGTTTCGCCGTTTTGCAGGGGGACCGCAGAAAACCCGGGTCCCGTAGATGGTAAGATTATCGCTTGGAGAACTGGAACCTTCTTCGTGCACCCCGCTGTCCATACTTCTTTCGTTCGACCATGCGCGAATCACGCGTGAGAAAACCGTTCGCGCGCAGCGACGGATGATTCGACTCATCCAGCTGGCACAGCGCACGCGCAAGCCCGTGACGGATCGCACCCGCCTGGCCGGCCTGTCCGCCGCCTGTGACGTTGATAGCGATGTCGAGCTTCTCGAGCGTGCTGGTGACCATGAGCGGCTGCCGCACCATGTAGGTGTGCTCTTCGTTGCCGAAGTACTGCTCGAGCTCACGGCCGTTCACCGTTATCTTTCCGCTTCCGTCGCGCAGATAGACCCGCGCAACCGAGGTTTTTCTTCGTCCTGTTCCAAGTGCCAGATTCTTAGCCACTTATGCGTTCCTCCGCCTATATGTCCATTACTTCAGGTTTCTGCGCCGCGTGGGGATGATTCTCGCCCGCATACACCTTGACGTTCCTGAAGAGCTTCCGGCCGAGCCGATTGTGCGGAAGCATGCCCTGGATTGCCCGCTCGAGCGGGAATGTGGGCTTCTTCTGAATCATCTTCTCGAAATTGACGACCTTCATCCCGCCGAGGTATCCGGAGTGATGATAGTAGAGCTTCTGCTGCCGCTTCCGGCCGGTTACGGCCACCTTCTCAGCATTCAGAACTATGACGTAGTCACCAATTTCCTGGTGCGGCGTGTAGATAGGCTTGTTCTTTCCGCGCAGGACCGAGGCAACCTTCGCAGCAACGCGCCCGAGGCTCTTGCCGTTCGCGTCGATCACGTACCATTTGCGCTCCACGTCCTGGGGCTTTACAAAAATCGTATTCATTCCATCTTCCTCAATACGTTCGTCAATACAACGGGACCCCGGTAAAAGGACCGGCGCACACGTACAGCGGCCTTGAAATGCCCTGTGAGGGTACCATACTCACACAAACGCCCGCTGAATGTCAATAGCGGGCGGTCAGCCCTCTTTGTTGGCCTGGGCGGCCTCTTCGGCCTCCTCCTTCTTCGCCTCGATGCGGTCCTTGATATCGGCGATTCCGATGAAAACCGCGATGATTCCGATAAGAAGCGCTATGATGGGGATTCCGCCCTTCAGAAACTCGAGAACCGGCTGCCACCAGTTCAGTGCCCACGTGAAGGGGAGCACGGAATAGACGGCGAAGACCATGAAGACGATACCAACAATAAGCGCTACCATACCTTCCTCCAAGAACGGATATTCCCGTGATCGTAGATGCTTGTTCTCATTTCATCGGCAAGACAGGCCGGAAGCCCATACGTAGGCATCCTCAAGTAAGATACCGTTTTTTCTGGTTCTGTCAACTCCTACCGCATACTGCGCCGGATGATCACCACCAGAAATGCGGCGCTGTAGAGCAGGGTCGGGAGGTTGGTGAAGAGCAGCCTGATGAGCGAAACGCCCCAGACATTGAACACGTCGATGCTTGCGAGGCCGAAGCTCTCCAGCGCGGTGAATACAACCTCACCGTAGGCGATTATGGTGCCGATGACGATGAGCATCCAGGCAGCGTCACGGGTCTTCGACCAGACCATAATCGAAAGAAAGGTCGCAATCGCACCAAAACTGAGACGGCTCAGGATGAATATCATGCTGTCAGAACTCACCAAAGGGCAACTCCTTGGCCACCGATTCACTCACCCGCAGAAAGAGCGTTCTTTCGCCCTCCGACCAGATTATCGGCAGAATCGACGGACCCGGAAACTGCGGATTGAGCAGGATCCGCCGTTCGAGGAAGCGGCGGTACAGCTCAGGATAATCGCTTTCGGCACAGCGGGCATGGAGATAGGGGCCGTTTTCCGCCCAGATCGGCGCAATTCGCGCCGAAGAGGGCGCCTCACCCGGCCATACCCTGGTGGCGCGTAGATTGTTGATCGCGCGGATCAGCGCCGAAAGCGGTGCCGCGGCAACCGCGTCCGAATCGGGCACCGGCCGCCTTCCCGGCCCTGCAGCAGGGAAAAGGAGGACCGCGGGCCCCCATGCGCCGGGGAACGGGATCACCGGCATGACGACGTCGGCGGCCGCGAGCTCCGCGCGGCGTGCGGCAAACGGGTGCAGCAGCACAACCCGGGCCTCGCGGCGGGAGCCGGAAGCCGGGTCGGCGCCGGCGACCCCGGGAAGCGAGGAATCTGCCGGCACGAGCGCGCGAGGATCTGCCCCCAGGTAGCGCGCCGCGGCGATGAGAGCGCTCTCGTGGCTGCGGAATACCCGGCCGGTCCGCCCTTCGGCCTCGGTCCACGCCGCCGAAGCGGGGTTTGCGAGCAGGCGCTCGATACGGGAGGTGTAAATCGAAGGATACTCTGCGAAGAGCCCGCGCGAGAGTGCGGCGCCAAGCTCGCGCGCGACGTTGGCAGGGCGATGTCCGAGAAGCGCCCGCCCGCCGTTGAGATACATGTCCAGATAGCGGTTTCCGCGGTCGTCGTACAGGTGGAAGTCCCGCGCCCGTACGATGCGGGGAAGACCAGGAATGCTATTCATCGCCGGCGACCCGTTCGAGCGGTGCGTACTTCGGGAGAAATCGCTTTGTCTGCCCCGATTCAAACTGCACCAGCACAACCTCTTCAGCCCCGGCCCGCCACTGCTTCACGATGACACCGGTGCCGAACTTGTCGTGGTACACGTAGGCGCCCGGCGGATAGGCGGTGTCGGGATCCGACTGGTACTCACGCGGTTCCATGCCTGCCGAAGGGGTGGACCACACCTCGGGGTCGATATCGTCCTCACCGCCGCGATAGACATTGCTGTTCCACCCGTTGCCGCCGTAGGCCCGATAGGCCGGCTCCGGACGCCGCCCGAGGCTCTCGATCATCTCGCCCGGCACCTCTCCGAGGAACCGGGAGGGCATCAGAACTACGCGCCGGCCATGGACCATGCGGCTCCGGCAGCTGGTGAGGTAGAGCTCGTCCCGCGCCCGCGTGATAGCGACGTAAAAGAGCCGACGCTCCTCCTCGAGCTCATCGACTGATTCGTCGAGACCGCGCGGAAAGAGCCCCTCTTCCAGTCCGGTTATGATGACACGATCGAACTCGAGCCCCTTTGTATTGTGCATGGTGATGAGCGTCACCCGGTTGGGATCATCTTCGTCGTCATTCTGCCGCGCGCTGTCAAGCTCGATGCCTTCGAGGAATTCCTGCAGTCCGGCCCGCCCCCTTTCGTAGAGCGTGGCTGCGTTGACAAGCTCTTCCAGGTTTTCGAGCTTCTGGCTGCCTGCGGTCTCGTCCTGATGCTCGTGATAGTAGTGCAGGCCGCTCCTTTCGATGACCCTGTCCACGAACTCGGGCAGCGTGCCGGAATCGAGCGTGTCGACGAGCTCCTCGTAAAGCGCAAGAAACTCACCCGCGGACCTCGTCTGCCGCTTTCCGAGCGCGTTCCGGCCGCCGCCGGTCGAGGCGAGCCGGGCGGCCTCGAGAAGGTTTCCGGCGGCGTCCGGCGCGAACGATACAATCCTGTCGACCGACGCGTTTCCGAGCCCGCGCGAAGGCTTGTTGATGATGCGCCTGAAGGAGACCTCGTCACGCGGATTCGCGATGAGACGCAGATAGGCAAGGGTATCCTTGACCTCCTCGCGCTCGTAGAACCGAAGGGTCCCGACAATCCGATAGGGAACGCTGGTGCGCAGGAAAAAGGTCTCGAAAAGCCGCGACTGCGCATTGGTGCGGTAGAGGATCGCGGTGCGGCCGTAGGTATCGGCCGAAAGGAGCCGCGCGCAGTAGGCAGCCTCGTCGTTTTCGTCGTCGAGATACATGAGCACGGGCGACGGCCCCTCGGCGCGTTGCGTCCAGAGCGTCTTGCCGAGCCGCCCGGAGTTCTGTTCGACGACCTTCGACGCGAGACGAAGGATTGAGGGGGTGGAGCGGTAGTTCTCCTCGAGGCGGATGATCTCGGTGCCGGGGAAGTCGTTGCCGAACTCGAGTATGTTGCGGACCTCGGCGCCGCGGAAACGGTAGATCGACTGGTCGTCGTCTCCGACGACGCAAAGGTAGGAATCCTCGCGGTAGAGCTCGCGGAGAAGCTGATGCTGGGCGACGTTCGAGTCCTGGTACTCGTCCACCATGACGACACGAAAGCGGTCCCGCGTCCGCTCACGGATCTCAGGGTTTTCCCGGAGAATCCGCACCGGAAGCGAGATCAGATCGCCGAAGTCGGCATTCCCGATTTCCCGCAGCCGTTTCTCGTAGGCGGCGTAGACTTCCGAAAAATCGGGCTCGCCTGCGATGCCGTCGAGATCGTCGTCGGGGCCCAGCAGATAATCCTTTGCCCTGCTTATCGCGCGAGCATAGGCAGAGAGGTGACTCCGCGTCCGGTCGGGGTAGAGGGCGCGAAGCAGGCTCACCATGTCATCATCGTCGTAGATCGTGAACCCCGAGTCCATTCCCAGAGCGTGGCTGTTTCTGCGCAGGAACCAGGCGCCGAAGGAGTGGAAGGTGCGGATCACCACCTCGGCGGCAGCCGGTTCGATCGCGGCCGCCCTGCCCCGCATCTCGTTCGCCGCCTTGTTGGTGAAGGTGACGGCGAGAATCGAATAGGGGCTCACGCCGCGCTCACGGATCAGGTAGGCGATCTTGACGGTGATCACCCGGGTCTTGCCCGAGCCCGCGCCGGCGAGGATGAGAAGCGGAGATCCCTGGTGCCGTACTGCGGCAAGCTGCGGTGCGTTCAGGTCATCGAGGTAGGATGCGGATGTGTCGCGAACGCCCATGGCCACCCTCTGGGATCACCCCGGCGGCCAGGCCATCCGGCGTCCGCCAAGGATGTGCGCGTGAATGTATTCGACCGTCTGCTGTCCGTTCTTTCCGTGGTTGAACACGATACGATACCCGTCTTTCTCGAGTCCCAGCCGGTCGGCAACCAGCGCCACCCGCTGCATGAACCTGCCGGTCGCCTCGGGGTCGGCATTCTTCAGATCGGCAAAACCGGTAAGCTTTTTCTTAGGTACCACCAGGACGTGGACCGGCGCCTGCGGGTTTACGTCCCGAAATGCATACACCATCTCGTCTTCAAAGACAGCTTCCGAAGGGATCTCCCGGTCAAGGATCTTTTCAAATATGGTCTTCTCCGCCATTTGATGCTCCTTGAAGCGTGAGGCTGCCGTCCGCTTCCTGGGCAGTATAGTCAAAGCCCGCGAGATTGTAAAATGGAGCTCATACTTCGACCGTCGCCTCGAGGTCGATGCCGTTGCGCCGGACGATGCGCACATCTGCAAACTCGCCGATTGCCGGCGCGGCCGAACGGACGACGACAAGCCCGTCGACCTCCGGTGCGTGGGGAAAACCCCGCGCGAGAACAAGATCTTCGCCCTGCACCGGCTCTTCGACAAGCACCTCCATCCGCCCTCCGACGAAGCGGTCCATTCGCCCTTCGCTTATCGCGATCTGCCTCCGCTCGAGAAGAGAGCGCCGCTCGCCCGCCACGCGCGAAGGCACTCGACCTCTCGACCGCTGCTGAGCAAACGCGCGGGTCCCCTCCTCCGCCGAAAAGACAAACACGCCAAGCCAGTCGAGCTCCGCCTCATCCTGAAACGCGAGCAGATCTTCGAAATCCCGGTCGGTTTCACCCGGATATCCGACCAGGAAGGTCGATCGGATTACCGCCGTCGGCAGGGAGCTTCTGATCCGGTCGATGAGCTTCAGATATCCCTCTCTACGTCCCGGACGCCCCATTGCTTCAAGTATTCCCGCTGAAGAGTGCTGCATCGGAAGATCGAAGTAGGGCAGGAAGCGCGCGTCCGATCCGATCACATCGAGCAGCTCCGCGGGAAAGGTCTCCGGATAGAGATAGAGAAGCCGAATCCAGAAGCGGCCGGAGATCGAGGAGATGCTCCTGAGAAGCTGGACGAGATCCGTCCGCTCGCCGCCGCGGCGGTCGCGGCCGAAGGAATTGAGATCGTGCGCGACAAGATTGATCTCACGGATCCCCCGCTCTATCAGGCCTGATATTTCGGCAACCACATCGTCGATGCTTCGGCTTCTGAGACGCCCGCGAATGAGAGGGATGGCACAGAAGGCGCACCTGTTGTCGCACCCCTCGGCGACCTTGACGAAGGCGCTCCCCGGAAAGGAGAGAAGCTCGCGCCGCCTGCCCGGTGTCCAGCCGCCCGGGCCAGGATCGAGAGCCGGCAGAAAGACCTCGCCCGGACTTTCCACTACGCGCGCGAGAAACTCAGCCACGAGCTCCGGCCGCCGGTTGCCAAAGAACCCGGCGATCTCCGGCATGCCGTGAGAAAGCTCGCTGCCGTAGCGCTGCGACAGGCAGCCTGCCATGACGACTTTTGCGGTGGGAAACTGCTCGTGAAACCGAAGCGACGTGGTGATCGATTCCTCTTTCGCCGGCTGGATGAAACCGCAGCTGTTGACGATGATCACCGATGCCTCTCCGGCATCGGTCAGCCGCGTCCATCCGGCGTCGTGGAGTGATGCCATCATCACTTCCGCATCGACCTGATTCTTCGCGCACCCGAGGTTTTCGAGGTAGTAGGTCCTATCCAAGATTACGCCCGCTTCGACAGTCGCCGTCAGTTGAGCGGAACCATCTCCAGCCGATAGCCGTTGCCGGTGTCGTTCCACTGGATGAGATCGGCCGCAACCTCTCCGGAGGTTCCCAGGGTCACCGGGTTGCCGGAGACCACCAGCTGCACCGCTCCGGCGTTCGAAAGCCAGAGCTCGAAGCGGGTGGACGCGGTGGCGGTGAAACGCTCGCCCGCCTGGTAGTAGCGTTCCTGACGCTGGCCGTTGTCGACGCTGTACCTGAAGAGTGCTGCCGTGGTGAACACGACGTCCACCGTAAACGGCTGCGGCTGAGTCGCGGTGGTGATCACCGAGCCGTTCCCTCCCGCTGCGGCGGTCACCTCGGTCTGGGGCTGAGCCGCACCGGTCGCGGTATCGGCGCCATTTCCGCCGGCGGCGCCGCCTGCGCTGTCGGCTGCAATGCCGGTATCGCCGGTCGCCGCGTCGGTTCCGCCTGCCGGTTGTGCGGTGCCCGCCGCGATGGTACCCTGCACCGCAGTGTCGAGCCGTATCACGGCAGTGGGCGTGGCTTCGGCGGTCGAGATCGAACGGACCAGGAGCTTGATGTCCGGCTTACCGTCGCCGCTCAGATCGACTACCTTTTCGACGTTAGGAACAAGCTCCACGACTCCGGTGGGCGCGCTCAACGTGACGGTCGAGCCGATGTCGGTGAGCAGCAACCGGTACTCCTTTCCCTTTGATTCGACGATGATCGCGTCACCGCGCTTGAAGGTCTGTTCCTTGAGTCCGCCCTGGAACGTGTAATCCTGTCCACTCGCAGCGGCAGGGGTCTGAGCCGCCGGCGGATTGTTCTTCTGAGCGACCGTGCTCTTCGGTGCCTGCCCGCCCGACGCTTCGGCCGGCCGGCCATGGCCGCCAAAGATCAGAAACGCCGCAAGCCCGAGAACCGCCGCCACGACAATGACGACGCCGATGATGATGGGGGTGCGGGGGGCGGGACGCTCGAGGAGCTCGTCCATTGGAGCAGGCTGCTCTTGAAGCTTGAGATTCTTGTACAGGCTTACCATTTCCTGAGCGCTGAGACCCAGATATTCGGCGTAGTTGCGAAGGAAGCCCAGCAGATAGGGCTCGCCGGGAAACATGGCAAACTCCTCAGCTTCGAGCGCCGTAAGAAACCGCTTCGCGATATGCGTGTCCCTTGCCACCTGCTCGAGTGTGTAGCCTCTGCTTTCGCGTGTGCCCCTCAGCTTATCGCCAATCGATTCCATACTGCCCTGCTAATTCTGTGATCCGAACAGAAAGTTATCTATGATGTTTGCCGTCGCGGGACCGTCGTAACTGAAACGGGTAGCGGGAATGTTCTGATTGGTTTTGATATTGGTGAAATCGATCTGGTACTGCTCGTATCCGACATCCACGCCGATGATCCGGCGGATGAACCCGTTTTTTCCCACCGATACGTTCAGCTGCCGGAATCCCTGGCTCGTGTTCCGCCAGTCGAGCTTGAGCTTGATGACCATCTCGCTCGAACCGTCCTCGAGCGGCACCGGATCGGGACCAACGAGGTAGGCCTTGCTGTAGTTCTTGCCCATTATTGCAAGGCCCTCTTTGGTAGCGAGGCTGGCCATCTGGCCGTTCCCGCGGCCGGAGAGCGGCTGCTGGAGCAGCACATTGTACTTTGGAAGGTAGACTTTGAGGATTTTCCCGTCCGAGCTGAGAACCTGATCCTTCGGTTCGGAAAAATCGATCCGTATCATGTCGGGACTGCGATAGTAGAGGATTCCCTTCATGGTATCCCCTTTTGCAGTGTAGGTAATGTCTGCAATGTAGTCGTTGACTTTGGCGTAACGGGCGGCAAGGGAGTCGAAATAGGCAGTTGCCGTGAGGATTTCCTGCCCGAAGACCGGCGTGATCATGCCGCTCAATAGAAGTAGAAATGCTATGCGCAGATATTTCAAGGTATTAACCACCACCTATGGCAAAGAGAAAAGAATTCTGGTCAATATTGTCGGATAGGCTACCATTTGTCAAGGATGACCGAATTTCGCCCGCGATTCTACGGCAAACGCACGTCTGCAGTTTGATCTGAACTCAGGACAGCTCGCGGATCCTGTCACGAAGCTCTGCCGCCTTCTCGTAGTCCTCATCCTCGATGGCCTTGTTGAGCTCGCCCTCGAGAAGCTGGCGTTTGTCGGCCGGCGGCCGGTCCTCGACCTGCTTCAATGCCGAGCGCAGATAATTGAGCGAACGAATCCGTTCGAACTGAAACGCCGGCGAGTCGAGTTCCTCCATCGATTCGATTTCGCTGATAGCGTTCGTGAGAATCTGCTGCGCCGTCTCCTTGAGATGGTCATGAATCGAGTCCATCGCCCTCGCCATCGCATTCATGCGCAGGATGTAGGGTTTGTACTGAAGCACCGAGTTCTTGTCTTCTTCGTTCTCGCAGTAGTTCTCGAGCAACGTGCAGGTTTTGAGATTGTGATCCGTGTCGGCAATGACCCTGTCGAAATCGTTGAGCTGAAACAGCAGCAGGTATCGATAATAGTAAAGAACGCCCTCGTTCTGGAGGAGCACGCAGTCCTCGTGCGAAAGGGTGAATCCCTCGTCGTTACCGTGAGAAGCTCGATGAACCTCGAGGCGATCCTCAAGCTCCTCCAGAACCGATTCCTTGTCGAATGGCCGCGCTCCGTCCGGCCGCCCGGAAAGCTCGTATTGTTCGATTCCGAGTGGAAGACGGACCTGAAGCACGCTTCGCCCATCATCGGCGACTATGATCCGCATGGTCTGTTCAGGATCGTGCGGCCATTCTTTCATCAGGCCTGTCAAATCCTTACTCATTTTGTCCTCCACCTGTTAAATATACTAACACTCGAAGTGCGGAACAGCAACGCGAAGCCATTGCAAGTTGATGCCGGGAGGGCTCGCCGGTAGAATGGCAGCAGAGGTACCCATGCTCAAAGTCATCTCCCTCGGTGGATCCATTGTCGCGCCACAGGATGTGGACGTCGCCTTCGTGAAACAGCTGCAGTTTCTGGTCCGGGAGTTTCTGGATGAGGGCCGGGATCGACGGCTCATCTTCGTAGTCGGCGGCGGCGGGCCGGCGAGGGCCTACCAGAAAGCGTATCGGGACATCGCTGTATCGCCGGATGAGACTGAGCAGGACTGGATAGGCGTCGCAGCGACACGGCTCAATGCACAGCTGGTCAGAGCCATCCTTCACGACCTGTGCGCCGATCCGGTGGTGATCGATCCGAGCGCCAGAATTGAATTCAACGGCCGCGTGCTCGTTGCCGCCGGCTGGAAACCCGGTTTCTCCACTGACTATGACGCCGTGCTCCTTGCCGAAAAATTTGGAGCGGAGGCGGTAATCAACCTGTCCAATATCGAAAAGGTGTTTACCGCGGACCCGAGGAAAGATCCCTCGGCGCGGCCGATCGACCGGATCAGCTGGACGGACTTCCGTCGGCTCGTCGGCGACCGGTGGAACCCCGGAGCAAACCATCCCTTCGATCCAATTGCCACGAAGCACGCGGCGGGTCTCGGTCTGCGCGTGGTGGTCGCAGCGGGGAGAAATCTTCCCAACTTGCGGGCAATTCT
>CAZNYW010000035.1:14165-47279 GCA_964577375.1 uncultured Spirochaetales bacterium
CGGAGAGGGCTTTGCGGCACCCTGCCTGATGAGCGCTGCCGCAATCGAACGGAGTGTATCGCCCGCCTGCACCGAGAGAGATTTCGGGCCCGCACCGCCAGGTGAGCCCGCACCGCCAGGTGAGCCCGCACCGCCAGGTGAGCCCTGCGCGAGTCGGCGGCCAAGATCTGCGAGCGCCGTGGCGATCGGGTATGCGTTCTGGATTCTGCCGATGTCCTCGACGGACGCAGAGAAGTCGCCGAGTTGAACCCGCGCGAGGGCCGCGCTCCGGTAAAGGTTGTCCTGGAGGAAGGGCGCGCGGGCGGCGTCGGTTTCCGCCAGACTGAGCGCAGTCTGCGCGGCGCCCCTCTTCTTCGCCTTTGCGAGATCGTCACTCACGCTCAGCATCGTGGACGCCCGGTAGTAGGCGTCGCCGACGCTGGTCACCAGCGTGATGGCCTTCTGCCAGCTGCCCCACGCGATCTCTACAGGCGCAATCGCCTCGACCGCCGACGACTGCTGCGCGGCGTTTCGGATCTGAGGAAGAAGATCTTCGGCCACACCCAGGGTCGCGAGCGCAAGGCGCGGCTGATGTATTGCTCCGTAGGCATCGGCAACGGTTGCCAGTGCCTCTACCCGCTGATAGGGGCTCGATATCTTCTGCGCAAGATCCACCGCCTGCGAACAGAGCTCGAGAGCGCGCTTCGCATCAGCGCCTTCGCGGATACCCATGTTCCGTGCGATTGACGCGTAGCCTTCGACACGAAGATAGGTATACTCCACGGTGTCTATCACCTTCAGGGCATCTGCGGTGCGTCCGAGCTCGGCAAGATTCTGTGCAACCTGAAGGACGCGGGAGGCATCTTCTTCACTCCGCCGGACGACGGTGACCGAAGTGATCTGATCGATGGCGCGCGCAGCGAAGTAGCCGGCCGAATCATTGTTGCCGGACACGTGGAACCGCACCGCTATCTGGGAGAGCGCGAGCGACTTGAGCCAGGGGCTCGCGATACTGCCGGCTGCGGGGATGGCCTGCTGGAGAAGCACATCCACCGGCTGGGTCAGCCCGGCGTCCTGGTACCGGCGCGCGGTATCTACGAGCAGAGAGGCGCGGACCCACAGGTCCTCGATCACGTAGACTGCCTGGATGGTCTGGTGGAGCACGTCATAGGCGAGATGCCCGGCTTCGAAACATGCCGATATGATCTTCTCGAGCACCAGCCCGCGGGTGGTGTCGTCCTTGATTGCCCGCGCGCCGGCCAGCGCGGTCTGCAGTATCTGGACCGCCCGTGCGGTCTGTCCGGCCTGCACCAGCACGCCCGCTACGGAGCTCTGGATATCGGGAGCATCCTGCGACAGCTTCCGCAGATCGGTGAGCTGAAGCGCGCGATCGAGAAGCGTGATCGCCTCGCCGGCGTTACCCTGCGCGAGATAGCCGCGAGCGATTTCGGTATAGGCGAAAATGCGGGAGTGAACGTCGGAGGTCTTTTCCGCCGCTATCAGGGCAACCGAGAGCGGCGTAGCCTGGGCGGCAAGTTCCTTCAGATCGAGCGGCGGCAGGGTTTGCGGTGAAGGTCCCGAAGCACACCCGGCGAGGACAATTGCGGAGAAGACGACGATGTGCCACGGCGCTCTGCCCTTCACAGCTCGCGCGGACCACTATACATTTGAAATGAGAAGCCTGCCGTCGTGGTAGTATAGCCGTACGTGGCCGGGCTTTCCGAGCTTGTCGGCGGACTTGAGGCTGAGCTCAATCGTCCCCAAGGTGCATTTGTTTCTGAGTTGCACCGAGCCGGAAATCGAGGGTCCGCGGGCGGCGCTGAAGTCTTCCAGAGATATGCCGTAGAACAGGTGGACCGATTGATCGGTCATCATGAAACCAAGATCATATCCGTCGTTGGGATGGAGTATCACACGGTCTTCTTTTTGGGAGAAGGTTCCTCGAACCGAAAGATTATCGGTCTTTTTCACGGTAAAAGCCTCGTCAGCAACTTGACGAGTCATCTTATGGTATCGAATAAATCTTAGTCAATGGGAGCCATTCATGTTCGCATCGGAGCGCTTTCGCAGGCGAATGAACAGGGTACGGAAGGACTTCCGTCAGGCGGAGAAAGAGGAGATCCGGCGCGAAATCGCTCACGCGTTCGACCTCGTCCTCTCACATCTGCCGGAAGATCTCCGTATCGACCTGTTCGACTATCTGATGGAGCGGTATCCGGAGAGGACCGGCACCTACGCCGATCTGTTCGATTACGCCGAGTACCTCGGTGACGTAATAGACCTCCTCAACCTGGAGTACGACGAACAGGCCGATCCACTCTTCCGGGAGGACTGGGACTACATTCGCGACTCAGTCTCGGATTTTGCCCTCGAGCTCGACATGGATCTGGTGAACTACGTCATGCAGCTGGTGGTGGCAAAGGGGTTCCTCGGTTGACGGTGACCTGGGGCGGCCTGCCGGAGAATCGGATTCGTTGACAAGGGAAAACCTATCGGCTACAGTCTAACACCGTATCCAACCTGACCGTCCGGCCGCAGTTTGATGAAGCTGCGGCCCCACGACTATTGCCGGCGTGGCGAAACTGGTAGACGCAGCAGACTCAAAATCTGCCGCCTTCACGGGTGTGTCGGTTCGAGTCCGACCGCCGGCAACATCCGTCCCTTTCGCAAATCCATGGTTCACTTCGAATGCATAATCAGTTTGCGGTCGGACTCGAACCGGAGCCCCGGCGCGACCGCAAGGGAGCGCACATCGCCAGGATGGCGATGTAGGGGCGGAGGCGGGTCGGAGGGAGCGGACACGACGTCCGCGACCGGAGACCGAGTCCGACCGCCGGCAGTGTGTCCAGCACTGGCTGGACCATTCGTCCAAGTCGGGGGCACTTCGTTTCCTCCGACCGCGGGCCCTACTCTTCGGCAGCCACTTCGACGCAGCCGAGGTAGCGCAGGTAGAGTGATTCCTGTTCGTCGAGAAAGAGATCGAGAATCGCGGGGTCGAAGATGAAGCCGCATTCGGCCCTCATCATGGCCACGGCGTCTGCGAGTGTGTAGGCGGCGCGGTAGGGGCGGTCGGTCGTGAGCGCGTCCCAGACGTCGGCAACGGTGACGATTCGCGCCTCAATCGGGATTTCCTGTCCCTTGAGGCCGCGCGGATAACCGCTGCCGTCCCACTTTTCCTGGTGGCAGAGCGCCACGGTGGCAACCGCTTCCACGTCATCTATGCAGCTGAGGATCTTGTGCCCCTCTACCGTGTGCCGCTTCATTGCGGCGTACTCGGCATCGGTGAGCTTGTCAGGTTTGTTGAGGATGAGATCCGAGACGGCGATCTTTCCGACGTCGTGCACGATGGCACCGAGGTAGACGGCACGCACGGTTCTGGCGGAAAGCCCGAGCCGGGTCGCAAGGTCGCCTGCATAGTGCGCCACGCGGAGCGCATGACCGCCGGTATAGCTGTCCTTTAATTCGATGGCGAGCGCGAGGGCGCGAAGGAAGGATTCGAGCCGCAAATCGCCGGAATTGCCGGTTTCCGACTCTCGGTCGGCATATTGGTCGTGCCCGGCAGCCGGAAATTCCCCGCCCGATGTGAGCAGCGCAGAGGAGGCGCGACCGCAATCGGTCAGCATCTGCTCCGTGTGACGGCTTTCGATATCGTCGTGCAAGGCTCTCGCTCCCTATCCCTATTCTCGGTCTGTTTTCCCGAATGCTTCAATGCAGCATGAAGTTCGTCAGGTCACGCGCGCGTTCCGCATGACCCGGATCAGCATCGAGGGCCACACCGCATTGAGAAGGAGCGCGAATCTCGCTCTAGGATCGACTCCGATCCTCACCTCCGGCCGGTTCCGGCGAATTGCCTTCACGATTCCCGCGGCCGCCTTCGCAGGAGACATACCTGACATCTGCGCGCGGTCCATGACGCCATGAGCCGTTCCATCGGCCTGAAGCGCGTTCGCCGAGACGTCGGTGCGAATGAATCCGGCGACAACCAGCTGAATCCGCACGTTCTGCCGCCACGATTCGAGCCGCATGGAGTCGAAGTATCCGTGAAGCGCATGCTTTGCCGCGGCGTAGCTCGAACGCAGCTGCGTGCCGATCTTGCCCACGACGCTGCTCACCACTACTATCATGCTTTCCGGCTGCGCGGCAAGCACGGGAAAGAGGTATTTCGCAAGCAGCGCGGGCGCGAAAAAATCCAGATCGATGATCCGGCGCATTACCGACGGATCGCTCTCCACGGCGGTTGCCCGCTGGCTGATGCCTGCGTTGTTGACCAGGAGGTCAATCGTGCCGAAGCACCCTGTCGCGCGCTTTGCCAGGTCTTCCAGGCTGTCGAGCCGCGACAGGTCCGCCGGCAGAAGTGAAACCCTCCCGGCGGGCAGGTGCAACTCACCGCGCAGCTCTTCGAGCAGGTTTTCGCGGCGCGCGGTGAGGATCAGCCGGGCGCCCGCTGCCGCCAGTTCGACGGCGAGCGCACGGCCAATCCCCGAGCTCGCGCCTGTTATCCAGACGACCTTGTCGGAAAGCTCCATGGTACCTCCAGTCGAGTCACTGCTTTTTTTCAGAGCGCTCGCGCTGCAGCCAGGGCAGGCGCAAGGGTAAGAGTGGCAAAGTCCTGAGATTTCAGCTTGATTTCGATCTCCCTGCGAAGCTCGATCCAGAAGGGGTGGATCGAGCAGGTGACGCTCAAACCGCACTCCTTGGTGTGAACCGCGCACATGTTGAGCGCAACGGGCCCCTCCATCGCGACGATCACATCGTAAAGCGAGATCCGGGCGGGCTCTCTGGTAAGCGTGAACCCGCCCTTCACCCCGCGGTGCGACTCGACAATGCCGGCCCGCGCGAGTTTCTGCATGATCTTCGCGAGAAAGCTGTGCGGAATGTCCATCTTCGAAGCGATCTCGCCTATCACGGTTACCGTTTCCGGCTTTCCGGCAAGGTAGTACACGCATCGAATGGCATAGTCGGTCTTCCGCGTAATCTGCATCAGTATCCTTCGGCGCCTTCCCCGACGGTTTCGGCGGTCACCGGCTTGCTGAATAAGCGGTAGACCAGAATCTGATAGATGACAACAATCGGCACGAAGATGAAAGCGACTATTGTCATCACCCCGAGAGTGTAGGCCGAGGAGGAGGAATTGTAGATCGTAAGGCTGTTCGCCGGGTCCATCGCCGAAGGAAGCAGATTCGGAAACAGCCCGATGATACCCGTGAATATCACCCCGACGACCGTTACACAGGAGGCGAGGAATGCGAGCAGCCTGCTGCCCCTTGCCGAGAGTATCCGCGATGCGACGAGGGCGAGGACCGCGACCGCCGGCACCACGAACCAGCCGGGCGCTGCGGTGAAGTTGGCATACAGCCTGGTATAGAACGCGGTAGCAATGAGGAAGATCACCGCCACTGCGGTCAGGATGTACCAGAGCCTGGCAGAGAGCCGTGCAGACCTCGCCGACAGCTCGCCCTCGATCCGCAACGACAGCCACAGCGACGCGTGGTAGAGAAAGAGAACCACGAACAGGACGCCGGTAAGGAGCCCGTACACGTTGAGCAGTCCGAAGAAGGTACCGTGGTACCCGGACGCGTCGATCTGGAGCCCGCGAAAGATGTTGCCGAAGGCGACGCCGAAGAGCAGCGCCGGGAGGAAGCTTCCGATGAGAATGATTATGTCCCAGCGGCGCCTCCAGCGCTCGTCCTCGAGCCTTCCGCGAAACTCGAGGGAAACGCCACGAAGAATCAGTGACCAGAGCACGAGCAGAAGCGGCAGATAGAGAAAGCTGAACATCGCCGCGTAGGTGCCCGGAAAGGCGGCAAAGGTGGCGCCGCCTGCGGTGATCAGCCACACCTCGTTCCCGTTCCAGACCGGCCCGATCGCGGCGAGGACCATGCGCTTCTCGTTTTCATTTTTCGATATGAAGTTGTAGAGTATTCCGGCGCCGAGGTCGAACCCGTCGAGCATGAAGTAGACGGCCCAGAGCAGACCCCAAAGAACGAACCACACAATTTGCAGCGTCATACGGCATTCTCCCTGGTCTCGACGGCCGTGTACTCCCGCCCGTATTTCGAGAGCAGGAATATGTCCACGGCAAGCAGCGTGCCGTAGAGCAGAACGAATCCGATCAGCGAAAAGACGACGTCACCCGCCGTGATGGACTTCGATACGGCGTCCTGCGTGCGGAGCATGTTGTATACGATCCAGGGCTGGCGTCCGATTTCCGAGACTATCCAGCCCAGCTGCACGGCCAGATAGGGGAGGATGATCGCGACGAGCATCGTCCAGAGAAACCACCTTTTCTGCCCGATCGTGTCCTTGCGCGTATAGTACCAGCCGAGAAACGCGAGCAGGAGGAAGAGAAATCCGAGAGCCACCATCAGCCGGAAAGCGAAGAAGCTGATGAGAACGGGCGGCCGGTCGTTCGCAGGAAAATCGAGGAGCCCCTTCACGGTCGAGGTCGGATTGTGATAGGCAAGCAGGCTGAGCCCATAGGGTATCGGCAGCGCCTGGATCAGATTCCGGTCGTGCGCCGGATCGGGTATCTCGATGAGATAGAAGGGCGCCGAGCTCTCGGTCGTCCACTGTGACTCGATGGCGGCGAGCTTGGTCGGCTGGTGGTCCGCGACCTGGCGGCCGCTCAGATCGCCCGCCACAATGAGGAGCACCGAGCAGACCAGCCCGAAGGAGGCTCCCACTTTGAATGATCGCTTGAAGAAAGTGTTGTCCGTCTTCTTCAGCAGATGATAGGCAGAAATTCCCATTATGAAGAACGATGCAAGCACATAACCGGAGAGGACCGTGTGAAGGAACTTCACCCAGCCGTAGACATTGGTGATGAGCGCACCGAAGTCGGTCATTTCGGCCCGGCCGCTGTTTATGGCGTAGCCCACAGGGCGCTGCATCCAGCCGTTGGCAAGCAGGATCCAGAGCGCCGAAAGCGTGCTTGCCAGCGCGACTATCCAGATAACGATGGCATGTGCGCGTTTGGACATCCGGTTCCAGCCGAAAATCCAGACGCCGATGAAGGTGGACTCGAGAAAAAACGCGACCGTCGCCTCAATCGCGAGAGGCGCGCCGAAGATATCGCCCACGTAGTTGGCGTATCCGGCCCAGTTCATGCCGAACTGGAATTCCAGGGTGATTCCGGTAACGACGCCGACCGCAAAATTGATGAGGAACAGCCGTCCCCAGAACCTGGTCATGCGCAGATAGGTTTCGTCTCCGGTGACGACGTACCGGGTCTCGAGATAGGCAACGAGAACCGAAAGTCCGAGGGTCAGAGGGACGAAGAAGAAGTGGAAGATCGCCACGGCGGCGAACTGTATCCGGCTCAGCGCAACTACACTCATTGACACCTCCTCGTGGTCATACAGGATGGATTTGGTCTTGTTTCGAGAATAATGGGCTTTGTTCGGGGTGTCAACTGTACGCGTGCGAACAGGTTGGGTACTATGACCGGCATGAACGCAAATCAGAAATGGACCGAGACCTGGCTGACGCGCGAGGCGAAGCAGGTACGGCGTCCGCTTGCGGCTTCGATATCGTTCGGCGTTCTTTCGGGGGTACTGATCCTGCTGCAGACAGCGCTGCTCGTCGAGGTGGTGAACGCTCTGGTCTTCGACCACCGTACGCTCGCATCGCTTGCTCTGCCGGTCGCTCTGCTTCCGGCTGTCTTCCTGGCGAGGGCAGGCGCTCAGTATGCATCACGGACAACCGGCTTCGAGTGCGCGTCTACCGTACGGTTGAGCGTCCGCGGCCGGCTCGTCCGGGCGCTTGCCGGGATCGGCCCCGTTTCACTGTCCCGCGAGCACCGTGGTGAGCTTGCGAGCACGGTCATGGACGGCGTGGAGGCGCTCGAGGGTTATTACGCCCGTTACCTTCCCCAGCGCGCGGTTTCGGCCCTGCTTCCGTTCATCATCCTCGCGGTTGCCTACCCGCTCGACTGGGTTTCGGGGCTGATCTTCACCGGAACGGCGGTCTTTATCCCGCTTCTCATGACGCTCATCGGAATGGAGGCACGGGCGAGAAATCAGGCGCAGTGGAAAAAGCTCTCCGAGCTGAGCGCACGGTTTCTCGACGCGCTTTCAGGTATTACGACGCTCAAGGCCTTCGGCGCAGCCGGGCGCGAGGCAGCAGTGATCGCCCGGATATCCGAAGAGCACAGGCTTGCGACGCTCGGTGTGGTCAGGATCGCCTTTGTCTCGTCTCTCATGCTCGAGCTCATCACGACGGTGAGCATCGCGCTCGTTGCCATAACGGCAGGCTTCCGGCTCCTCGATGCACACATGGATTTTCACCGGGCCTACTTCATCCTGCTCATTGCGCCGGAGTTCTATCAGCCGCTTCGTACGATGGGACTGCACTATCACGCGCGCATGTCGGCCACCGCGGCCGCCGAACGCATAGTCGAGCTCCTCGATAGCGGCGAGCCTGAATCCGCCGCTTCGCCGTCCTGTCCGGCGCCCGCCTCGCCTGCCGGCGGCGCCCGCGAGCTCGCACTCGCAGGGCTCTCATTCACCTATCCGGCGGTGGACGCCGTTTCGAGACCGGCCGCGCTCGATGGCATCGACCTTGAGGTTTCGCGCGGAGAGCACCTGGCAATCTTCGGTCCGAGCGGCGCAGGAAAGAGCACGCTGCTCTCGCTCATCCTCGGATTCATCGAACCCTCGCGGGGATCGATCAGAGTCGATGGGACCGATCTCCGGGGCTTCGCGCGTGACGCGTGGCTCGCATCCGTTTCCTGGATGCCGCAGCGCCCCACCCTCTTTTCGGGCACGGTGGCAGACAACATCCGGCTCGGCAGACGGGATGCAGGCATGGAAAAGATCGCCGCGGCGGCGCGGCGCGCCCACGCCGATGAGTTCGTCGAGCTGCTTCCGGACGGCTACGATACGCTCGTAGGCGAGGGAGGCCGCGCTCTTTCCGGCGGGCAGGTGCAGCGGCTCGCGCTCGCCCGAATGTTCCTGCGGGACACGCCGGTTCTCCTTTTCGACGAGCCCGGAGCGCATCTCGACGCGGTGAGCGAGGAGCTCGTCTACGGGAGCATCGAGGAGCTCGCGCGGGGCCGCACGATGCTTGTGGTTACCCACCGTCCGGAGGCAGCGAGGCTTGCCGACAGGATCGCCGTGATCGACCAGGGACGAATCGAGGAGACCGGGACTCACGTTGAGCTCGCAGCGGCCGGGGGAGCCTACGCCCGGATGCTCGAGAGCTTCAAGGTGGCATTGTGAAGCAGCTCCTGCGCCTTCTGCCGCTTCTTCGTCCGCATCTTAGATGGGTTCTGCTTGGGATTTTCCTTGCATTCCTTACCGTGCTCGCCAATGTCGGCCTGCTCGCGCTCTCGAGCTGGTTCATCACCACCATGGCAATCGCGGGACTCGCCGGCGCGGCGATCAACTACACTCTTCCGGCCGCGGGGGTGCGCGCGCTCGCACTGCTGCGCACCGGCGGCAGATACGCCGAGCGCCTCGTAAATCACAACGCCACCCTGAAGGTGCTGTCGCAGCTTCGAATATGGCTCTACAGCCGGATGGAGCCTCTCGCGCCCGCCGGCCTTTCCGGATACAGGGGCGGCGATCTGCTCAGCCGGCTTCGTGCGGACGTCGACACCCTCGACGACTTCTACGTGCGGGCGCTCGTTCCCGCTGTGGTTGCCATCCTGAGCGTCGCAGGATTCGTCCTGTTCCTGCTCCTCTATAATCCGTGGATCGCTCTCGTGGACCTGCTCTTTCTGGCCGCTGCCGGGGTTGTCCTGCCGGCGGCGATCGCCGCTGCCGCGTCGCGTGCCGGCCGCGGCGTCGTCGAATCGGCTTCCGCGCTCCGTGCGGCGCTGGTAGAGCATACCGAAGGTCTGGGAGAGCTCGTCGCGCTTCTGGCGGTCGGCGAGCACGAAGAGCGGATCGCCGAGCTCAGCGCACGGCACGATCGCGAACAGCGACGGATGAACTGGCTCTGGGCGACCTCGGATGCGGCGCTTCTGATCTGCATCACCATGGCAATGTGGACCGGGCTCGTGGTGGCGGCGCCGTTCCTCTTCTCCGGAAGGATGGACGGGCCGACTCTGGCGATGATTCTGGTCTTTCTGATAGGAAGCTTCGAGCCGGTGATGCCTCTGACCGAGGTCGCCCGCAGGCTCGGCGAAATGGCGGCCGCCGCCGGAAGGCTCTTTGAGCTGGTCGACGCGCAGCCGGCGGTCGCACGCCTCGAGACAGTGCGCGACGGCGGCAACCGGCCGGAGGATACTGCCGGCGCCGACATCGTGATTCGCGGATTGCGCTTCCGGTACGAGTTGCCGGCGACTGTGCCTCCGGCGACCTTGCCGCCAGGCTCCTGGGTGCTCGACGGTGTCGATCTCGATCTCCCGCAGGGGCGCCGCACTGCGTTGATCGGACCGACCGGTGCCGGCAAGAGCTCCATTACCAACGTTCTCCTTCGCTTCTGGGAATATCAGGCTGGATCGGTCACGCTCGCGGGCCGCGAGCTCCGCGACTATCCGGGCGAGCAGGCGCGCGCGCTCTTCTCGCTCGCGCCGCAGCTCCCGCACCTCTTTCACACCACCATCTGGGAGAACCTCGTGCTCGGCGCGGAAGCGGTGGACATCGACCGGATCGAGGCCGCCCTCGAGGCCGCACAGGCGCTCGGGGTTGTACGGGCGCTTCCCGAAGGGCTCGACACCGGCGTCGGCGAGGCGGGGAGAATGCTCTCGGCAGGTCAGGCGCGACGCATCACAATTGCGCGGGCGCTCCTGAAGGGCTCTCCGGTTCTGATCCTCGATGAGCCGACCGAAGGTCTCGACGGTCCTACCGCTGAACGCATGCTTCGCTCGATCTTCACCTTTGCGCCGGAACGGTCGATTTTGCTCATCACCCACCTGCTCTTCGGGCTTGCGGAGGTGGATGAGATCATAGCTCTGGAAAAGGGGGCTGTTCGCGCCTCGGGGTATCCGGACTCACCGGCGGTGTCGGACTATTTGAGGACCCGGGGAACGATGCTCCCCTGAACCTGCAATCGTGGGCTAACGGCGATACATCCGCGGCAGCAGGAGGATGAGAACCGTGTAGACCTCCAGCCTCCCCACCATCATGATGAAGCTCAGAAACCATTTGATGGCCGCGGGATAGAACGTGTAGGTGTTCGTCGGTCCGACCTCCGCGAATCCGGGTCCGATGTTCCCGAGCGTTACGAGCGCAGTGGTGAAAGCGCCTTCCACCGAGACTCCGGCGAACGAGACGACAGCCGTCGTCACGAGAGCAAGCAGCATGTAGAGAAAAAAGAAGGAGACAATGCCGAAGACGGTATTCTTCCGGAGCGGTACTCCATTCAGCGAGAGACTGAATACCGCCCGCGGATGGATCTCGTAGCGCATCTCGTTCACCGCCTGTTTCAGCATGGTGACGATGCGCACCACCTTTATACCGCCTGCGGTCGAGCCGGCACAGCCGCCCACGAACATCAGGAGAAGGAGCACGATCTTCGCGATGGAGGGCCATGCATCGAAGTTGGCGGTGGCGAAGCCGGTAGTGGTGAGAATGGACGCAACCTGAAAGGCCGAAGAGCGGATCGCCTCGCCGTCCGGCAGGCCGCCCTGCAGGATGAGTGATAGCGCTGCTGCTGCCGACGCGATCAGGAAGATGCCGATGTAGGCCCTGAACTCGGTGTCCCTCCTGATCGCACCGAACCGGCCGACGAGGGCGTGGTAGTAGAGCACGAAGTTGGCCCCGGCGCTTACCATGAAGACGGTGATGATGATCTCGACCGCCGGGGAATTGAAGGCCCCGATCGAGGCGTTGCGCGTCGAGAAGCCCCCGGTCGCCATGGTGCCGAAGGTCTGCGTGATGGCGTCGAAGGGGCTGAGCCCCGCTATCATCAGGAGAACCGTCTCAAGGGCCGACAGGCCGACGTAGATCAGCCAGAGGATCTTCGCCATGTGGGTGATTCTGGGGGTGATCCGCTCGAGCGACGGCCCGGGCGCTTCGGCCTTCACCAGCTGATAGGCCCTGATGCCAATCAACGGGAAAACGGCAACCGCCAGAACGATGATTCCCATGCCGCCGAGCCAGTGCGTGAGCGAGCGCCAGAAGAGAATGGACCGCGGTAGCGCTTCGACATTGGCAATGACCGACGCCCCGGTGGTCGTAAAACCGGACATGGTTTCGAAAAACGCGTCGGTGTACGAGGGCACCGCATGGGCCAGGACAAACGGAATAGCCCCGAGCGCAGATGCGAGAACCCAGCTGCCGGTGACGATTGCGAACCCGTCGCGCGGAAGCATCTGATCGGTCCGGCTTCTTGTCAGGTAGAGCCCGGCCGCGGCGGCCGCACAGCCGCCGCCGAGCGGGATCAGAAATGCATAGAGCAGGTGCGATTCACCGGAGAGAAGCGCGACCACTACCGGCAACAGCATCGTGAGGCTGATGATGAGAAGCAGCGCTGAAAGTGCCCGGAATATGATGCGCGCGTTCATGAACTCACCGTGTGAAGACGTTCCTGATCTGTTCGAAGTATTCGGATTTGCCGATCACGACCACGCTGTCACCGCTCTGCACCACCGTGTTCCCATGCGCGATTGCCGAGCTTCCGTCACGGCTTATTGACACCAGAAGTGAATCACGCGGAAAGCGGATTTCGCTCACGCGATGGCCGTCGGCCGCCGACCCCTCCGCAACCTCGAACTCCAGCACCTCGATCTTGCCGTGGAAAAGGCTGTGCACACTCAGGATCAGACCCTGCCGGATGATCCGCAGCACCGCGTTTACCACCGCCTGACGGAGGCTCACCGGCACATCTATCTTCAAACGTGAGCAGACGGCCGCGTAGGAGGTGTTCGCAACCAGCACAATCGAACGTTCGATTCCGAGCGTCCGCGCGTAAAGGGCGGAAACTATGTTCAGCTCCTGATTGTAGGTCGTGGAAATGATCAGGTCAGCATTCGAAAGCTGCTCCTCCTCGAAGACGCCCTCGTCGGAGATGTCCGCGTGGATGACGAGCGCGCGGGGAAACCGCTGTGAGAGTTCTTTGCACCGATCAACGCTTCTGTCGACGATAATGACCTGCCGGCCCCGGCGCCCGATGAGCCTGCGGAATACCCGCGAGACGACGCCTGTCTCTTCCTCCTCCTCACCGAGGAGGCTTTCGCAGATTCTCGATCCGATCTTGCCCCCGCCAACTATCACGATCTTTCTGATCGGCCGGCGCGGCTTTCCCATTATCGAGAAAAAGCGGTCGAGATGCACCTGCGTCCCTATGATGTAGACCAGGTCGTTTTCCCTCAGCACGGTGTTGCCCGAAGGTATAATGTACTCCGCGCCGCGCAGCACCGCGGCGACCAGAAAGGGGGCGTCGAAATAACGCATCGCATCGCCGAGCGGTCTGCCGCTAAGCGGTGAGCCCTCGGATACCGTCAGGCTGCGAATCTGCAGGTCGGAGCTGTCGAAAACGATCACGTCGCTGAGCGCGCCGTGCTCGACGCTGGTAACAACCTCGCTCGCCGCCTCGACTTCGGGATTTACGAGAAAGTCGACACCGAAAAACCCGGCGTCGGAAACGTGGGTCTTGGTGTATTCGGTGTTGCGTACGCGGGCAACCTTGAGCGGAACCTTGAACTCGGAAGCCACCAGGCCGCAGGCGATCATGTTCACCTCGTCCGAGTCGGTGACCGCGATGAAAACGTCCGCCTTGGCGGCGCCCGCGCGGCGCAGCGCTTCGCGGCTGTTCCCGCTGTCGTTCACCACCATGCAATCGAGCCGGTGCGAGAGCACGGCAGCCTGTTCCGGGTCCCGTTCGAGGATTGCGACGTCGTGGTTTTCAGCAATCAGCTGCTCGGCGATTCTCGATCCGACACCGCCGCCGCCAAGAATTATGATTTTCACAGAATGCTCATGCTATCCGGCCTTTCCGATTCTGTCAAAGCACTCTACCGCTTGCTTGACATCCGCACCGGCTGCGCTTAGGCTCAAGGTGTCATGTCACAGCGTTTTCCCTTCTCTGCAATCGTCGGTCAGGACGAGGTGAAATCCGCCCTTATTCTCAATGCGGTGGACCCACTCATCGGCGGTGTGCTGATACGAGGGGAGAAGGGAACCGGAAAATCGACGGCAGTCCGCGGTTTCGCATCGATCCTTCCGGCAATGAGCTCGGTGGCCGGTTGCCCCTATCACTGCGATCCCGATGATCCCTGCCCGGACCACGCAGCCCTTCCGGCGGGGTCGCCGCCGATGCCGGTGGAAACGATCCGCGTTCCGCTTGTCGAGGTGCCGCTCAATGCCACCGAAGACAGGCTCGTGGGAACGCTTTCGGTCGAGCGGGCGCTGGAAGAGGGGCGAATCGCATTCTCTCCCGGCCTGCTTGCCTCTGCGAACCGGGGCATGCTCTACGTCGATGAGGTGAACCTCTTTCCCGACCATCTTGTGGACATGCTGCTGGACGCCGCCGCATCCGGACTGAACCGGGTCGAGCGCGACGGGGTCTCCGTGGAGCATCCGGCACGGTTCGTCCTTGTCGGAACGATGAATCCCGAAGAGGGCGAGCTGCGTCCTCAGTTCCTCGACCGCTTCGGACTCTGCGTCCACGTCCGTTCACTGAGCGAGACCGCAGACCGGCGGATGATTATCGAGCGCCGCCTCGGCTTCGACCGGGGCGAGGCCCGCGCGATGGGACGATGGGAAAGGCAGGACCAGGCGATTGCCGACCGGATCGCGCACGCGCAGCAGCTTCTTCCTGCGGTCAGGATTCCCCCCGAGCAGCTCGAGCTCATCATCTCCATAGCGACCCGCGCAGGCGTGATCGGTCACCGGGCCGATCTTACGCTTACGCGGACCGCCTGCGCGCTTGCGGCCCTGCTGAACCGGAAGAAGGTCAACCGCGAAATGGTGCTGGAGGCGGCGCGCTACGTGCTTCCCCACCGGCTGCCGAAACAGGAACAACGGCTCGCCGACCGCTTCGGCGGTGACGCTGAGAAGCGCGGCCACAGCCGCGGTGAGGTGGACAAGCTTCTGGAAAACATCGCGAGGGACTCGGTAGCCGCCGAAGCCGAGTGGCACGATGACGACGACTCCGCAATCGACGAGAGTGACGACTCCCTGACCCAGGTCCCCGGCTCGACCGCCGCAGGGAGCCTGCTTCTGTCGGTTCTTGGTGAAAAAAAAAAGAGACGGCCCGTGACAGGCCGGAGCTGATCGAAAGCTATGCGGAGTCGGTGAGCGACCTGATCCGCCGGCGTCTCAGACAGGCGGACCTTGCCGGCCAGCAGCCGGTCGTCCCCCGGTTCCGGCAGAAGCTCTCCCCCCGCAAGCATCCGGCGCTGCAGGGCCGAGCACCCTCCGGAAGAAGGAACCGAACCGCGCCGAGCACGGCCGCGCGTGCCCTCGCCGTGTCGGCCTCCCTTCGGTCTGCGGCTCTTCGCCATGCAGCGGGCGGCAGGACCGAAACGGCACCATCCAAAAGGAAGCCTGTAACCGCGCAGGACATCCGCTATTTCCTCGAAACGGGTGACCTCGGCGACCTTGTCATTTTTCTCGTCGATTCCTCGGACTCGATGACCGTCGGCCGCCAGCTCGCTGCGGCCGGCAGGACAGTTGCGAAGATTCTTTCCCACAGCACACGCGTTCGAAGCCGGGCAGCAATCCTCACTTTCCGCGGAAAATCCGCACGGGTCATTCTTCCGCCGACGTCGAGCGCAGTGCGCGCGAGCCGTCTGCTACGCCGGATCCCCGGAGGCGGACCCACTCCGCTTTCGGCGGCACTGGTCAAATCGGTGGATCTCATGGAGCAGGAGCGGCGGCGCTCTCCGTTCAGGCGAGCATTCGTGGTGCTTCTCTCCGACGGCGAGGGAAATGTGCGGCTCCCCGGGATCTACAGCGAGCGGGAGGAGCTCGTCTACCTTCGCCGCCTGCTCGAGCTGCACCAGGTCACCCTTCTCTGCGTTGACACCGCCGACCTCAAGCCGCGAAGCGGGCCTCCCGACATCACACCCGCGCAGCGACTTGCGAGAAATCTGGGCGGCGAGTACGTCTCTACCGGACGCCCAGAAATAGACCTCCTATCAGTGCGGTGGCGGCCAGGACTATGAGCGGGTGGACCCTCGTGACCACCAGAAGCAGAAAGGCCCCGACGCCCACGAGAACCGTCGGAATATCGTCGAAAGCGGTCTTCGCGATGGATACGGCGGAATAGGCGATGAGCGCAATGAGCGCCGGTCGAAGGCCTGTAAGCGCACCCTGGACCAGGTAGGACTTCGAAAATCTGTCTGCCAGATGCACGACCACGGTGACAAGCACCAGCGGGCCCGACACCACGGCCAGCGTCGCAATGAGGGCGCCGGATACTCCGGCCACGTGGTATCCGACAAAGGTGGCACTGTTGACCGCGACGGGTCCCGGCGTGATCTGGGCAACCGCGATGATGTCGACGAAGTTCGCCTGCGTGATCCATCCGTGAGCGGTCACTATCTCTTCCTGGATCAGCGGCAGCATCGCATAGCCGCCTCCGAAGCTGAAAACGCCGATCTTGAGAAACGAGAGGAAAAGCTGGAGCAGGAGTATCATTTCGTCGAACCCCGCCGGTGCGCCAGGAAAGCCCTGGCCATCCCGATCGCAATGAAGATCAGCACCATTAGGTAGGGACTGAAGTTTAGAAACAGGAGCACTGCAAGCCCGGCTGCAGCCGATACGAGGGTGAAGACCTCGAGACTCTCGCGCGCGAGCCGCACACCCGCGGCGGCGATGAGCGCAACCACCGCCGAGCGTATGCCCCGGAAGATCGCTTCGACAAGCGGTATCGAGCGGAATGACGAAAAGCTCATCGCTATTACCAGAATGATCGCGAACGACGGGATAATGACCCCGAGCGCAGCCAGTAGACCGCCCGAAATGCCTGCGATGCGGCTTCCGACCACGTAGGCCGTGTTCACCGCAATCGCGCCCGGCACCGACTGGGTGAGGATGATAGTATTGTAGTATTCGGACCGTTCGAGCCAGTGCGAGTCATCAACTACCTCGCGCTCGATGAGAGGAACCATCGCGTAACCGCCGCCGATGGTGAAAAAGCCTAGCTTGAGAAAACGGAGAAACAGCGAGACTCTTTGGTTCATCATCTTCCTTTTCGACCATAGTACGCTATCGAAAGAGCGCTTTCAACTCGGGTCCGAGTAGAGTATCAAGAAGCGTGTTGATAAATCCGCCTAATTCATTCTAATGCATATCTTTGACTGATGAATATCGCTGCCGGCAGCGTAACTTCTGATCGCGTAGCGAACCGGGCGCGCGATATCAACAGGCTTCTTTATACCACCACGTGGATGGCGTTCGCTGATTATTGAGGTAAGTTAGTAAGGTATGATGCATGAGCGTATGACCCACAGAGATGCGCACTTCTGGAAGGATGCGGACCTCGCATACGTTGTCGGTGCCACCGCGTCGGAAGCTGCGGCGTCCGGAAACGTCGAAAGGATGATCCGCTCGATGCGGGAGGACCCGGAGCTCCTGGAGGCGATGCTCGCCGACGAGAGGCTCTTTCACAGCATCATGGACGAGCCGGACCGGGTACTCGATATATCGGGCAGGCTGTTCTTTTCGGTGCTGCTCAACCGTGCGCTTCACGATCTCAAGAAGCAGACATTCACCTTCGAGCGGGAGAAACGGGTCAGCGTGGTGGTTTTCGATTCGGGCACCGTTCTCGCCCTTCTTGAAGACCGGACACTGCGCTACTACCTGGCCGACCTGCTCTCGTCCTTCGTACGCATCAGCAGGACCACGCTCTACGTTCGGGTGAGGCCAAATATCCTCGAAAAAATCGAGGTGGATGATTTCGACATCGAGAGTCTGATCCAGTACAGCAGGGCGGTCGACCAGACTCAGCGCTTGCTCTCGTTTAAACGAATTGGGGACATCTGCCTTTTTCTCCTAGGGGTCTTCTCTGACTATGTGGAAATGCAGCGGCTTCTGCCCGGCGCGTGGTACCGGGCTAAGAGCAGAAAGGAGCTTGCCGCCTGTGGCACCTACTACTACCGAGAGGCGCTGCGGCAGCGCGAATCGCTCCATCCCTCACTCGAGTATGCCCTGAGTCGACTTTCCCGCGACTTTTCGACGGCGGTCAAGCCGCTCATGTACGTTTCCAGCCGCTACCTCGGCTTTGTCCGGCGAACTGCCTTCCTTCGGTAACCATTGAGCGTGAAGCCGCGGGCCGCGGCCGTCCACCCGGCGGCCGCGTGTTTTTCCTGCTTACATGGCAGGATTTAGCTTCGCCGGGTCGACTACGTACCAGACCTTTCCCACATCCTGTCCGGTGGTATCTCCCCGTGCCTTGTCCTTGATCCAGTAGTAGAGCGGATACCCTTTGTAGGTGGTCTGCTTCGAGCCGTCGGGGCGGGTAATCGTTCCAAAGTCCGCTGCGTTCACGCCGCTCGGCGCGACGATCCGCGGAGCATAGAACGCCGGCCACGCCTTGATGCAGTTTCCTTCGCAGACACTCTTGTTGGCGCTGTCCTTGGTGAAGTAGTAAAGCGCCATGCCGTTGCTGTCGGTCAGATAGTTGCCTAGCGTCGGGGAGGTCGCGACCATCACGGTGTAGGCGGGCACCTTCTCGACGAACCACACGCCGTGGAAGTTTTCGCCCTTCATGTCACCGGGGTTCTTGTCGCCGGCGAAGTAATAGAGCGGCCACCCCATGTAGGTGGTCTGTTTGGACCCGTCGTCACGGGTAATGGTCGCGAAATCAGATGCCTGAAGCGAGGACGGTACGGTGAGGTTCGGTGCGTAGAAGGCAGGCCAGGCGCCGAGACAGCCTCCGGTGCAGACGCTGTTTCCGCCGACGTCCTTCGTGAAATAGTAGAGCGTCATGCCGCTGGAGTCGGTGAGGTAGCTGACACCCCCTGCCGACGCGACCTTTACCGACTGTCCGAATGCGACGCCGGTTGTTCCCGCAAGCAGGACGAAAAATGAAAAACCGATCAAGGATCTCTTCATCTGGAGGCCTCCTCTATTCGAGCCGGTTGACCGGTCAGGCCGGCGGCGGCCAGGCGCCGGATTCTATCGGCCAACAATGCAAAACCTACTGTTTTAGTCATAAAGTGGTCAACATATTTCTGGACGAACCCGCACGGCTTGAATATCTTCGTCACACACTACGGAGGTGAGAGACAGTGAGAAAAAGGGTGATTCTTGTTTTGATTCTGACGGCTGCCTGGACACCGGTCTTTGCGCAGAGCGGTACGCCGAAGGTCGACGGAGTGATCGGACCTTCCGAATACGCGCAGACACACACGGATAACGGGGTAGTGATCAGATCGACCTTCACGCCCGACAGGATCTACCTGGCAGTCACGGCTCCCGGGGACGGCTGGGTGGCGATCGGCCTCGGGACCTCGGTCATGAACGGCGCAACCATCTTCATGGGATATGTCGATTCCAGCGGTACGCCCCAGTTCACGGTTCAGAAGGGACGATTCCACACCCATTCGGAATTCGGCGGCGAGACACCTATTGCGCATGCAATTGCCGAATCAGGCGGAGAGACAACACTGGAGATTGAGGTGAGCCGCGCCGATTTTGTGTCAAGCGGACAGAAGACGCTCGACTACATCTACGCCTACAACCGGAGCGCCAAGAACTTTCGCACCCGCCACAACTTCCGGAACACATCGACCTTCACGGTCGAGTAGTCCGCCTAGTCGACGGTGAAGATGCAGTTTTCGCTGCCGAACTCGTTGCTGACGACTTCCGCACAGCGGGGGTCGTTCTTCCATTCGCCGTCCACGATGAAGCGGTATTCGTAGCGTCCAGGTGATAGCGACAGTGCCACCTTCCATATCCCCTTCGCATCCTTCGCGAGCGGATAGGCGTCCCGCTTCCAGTCGCTGAACGATCCGGTGAGCGCGACCGATTCTGCCGATGGGTTGTCGTAGGTAAAGGTGACCTTCGTGGCGGCCTTTCTGGCCCTGCCGGAAGCCGACTTCTGCCCCCGTCGGGGGGTTGATTCCGATTCCGATGCCATAGATCCTCCCACCAGCTCCACTATGCTCCCACCCGTTGGGATTGTCAAAGGTAATTTTCGCGTCCCTGACGGCTACCCGGCTGCCCGCCCGATCTTGTCGATAAGGCGTTCGGCGACTTCCGGATCGTGGATGGCCACGTCGTCGAAGGGAAGGCGCAGCTTCGGGGAACGATCGTAGCCTTCGTACCACGCCCGGTAGCGGCGGTCGAGGTGCTCGAGATACTCACGGGAGATGGTCGCTTCCGCGGCCCGGTTTCGCAGACGGATCCTTCCTATCGCGACTTCGACACTGCAGTCCAGATAGACCATCAGATCCGGCGGGCGCACCAGCGTGTCGAGGAGCTCGAAAAGCTCGCAGTATGTGGCAAACTCGTCGTCGTCCATGAATTCGTCGGCGTGCAGAACTTCCGCAAAGACACGGTCACCGTAGAGCGACCGGTCGAGAATGCCGCCGGCCCCGCGCGGCATTGCGGTTAGCATTGCGGCCCGCCGGGTTATGAAGTGCGATTGCATGGTGAAAGCCCAGCGCCGCTTGTCCGCGTAGAAGCGGGAAAGCAGCTGTTCGGTTGTTTTCGATGCAAGCTCGGCGTGAAACGGCACATTCAGGCTGGCTGAAAGCTTCAGCCCGAGCGTCGTCTTGCCGGCACCTATCTGCCCCTCGAGGGCGATGAGTCTCTTCTGCATAGGACGTTTCCGTCAACGCCGAGAGTGTACCCGATTCAGGCCCCGAGTACATAGTCTCTTTCGCAGAAACTGTCGGCGAAGGCCGAGAAGGCATCCGGTGCGAGGGGCGGGCTGTAGAAGTAGCCCTGGATATGGTCGCAGCGAATAGACTGCAGCGAGGCTGCCTGTTCGGCGGTTTCCACCCCCTCGACCACCACCGAGAGATCGAGACTGCGCGCCAGCGCGACTATCGAGGCAAAAAGCGAGGTCTGGGGGGCATCCGAGTTCATCTGGGTGACGAAGCTGCGATCAACCTTGAGAACGTCGATCGGCAGCTCGCTGAGTCTGCTCAGCGAGTAGTAGCCGGTACCGAAGTCGTCGATCGACACGGTAATACCGATGTCGCGAAGCCGCGCGAGCTGGGGGAGTACGTTGTCATGATCCATGATGAGCGATTCGGTTATCTCCACCACCAGGTTTTCCGGCGAGAGATGATTGACAACGAGCGCCTCCACAATGAGGTCCGAGAGTGAGGCGTCGACGAGCTGGCGCGGCGACAGGTTGATCGACATGCGCAGACCCGGCAGGCCGTCTCGATCATCCACTTCCCGAGCGGCACGATGAGCCCGGTCTCTTCAGCGAGGGGGGTGAAGTCCGCCGGGCTCACGACTCCACGGTGCGGGCTGTGCCATCGGACCAGCGCCTCTGCGTCGGTTATTCTTCCATCCTCGGAAACAATCGGCTGATAAACCAGGACAAACTGACCTTGATCGACAGCATCGTGCAGATCGGCCAGGAGCTGCAGCTTGAACAGCGCCCGGTCCTGCATCTCCCGGGAAAAGAACCGGAAAGTGTCGCCGGTCCGCTTGGCGTCGGCAAGCGCGGTGTCAGCCTCACGGATAAGCGATTCAGCGGTAAGCGCATCACGCGGAAAGAGTGAGATCCCGATGCTCGCGGTAAGACGGAGTGAACCGGCATCGAGCTCGAAGTGGTCCGACAGCGTGTCTAGCAGTTTGCGTGCCACGATCGAGGCGTCGGTTTCGTGCCGCGGGTCGAGCAGCACCACGGTGAACTCGTCTCCGCTGAGACGGTAAACGTGATCGGTCTGCCGCACGGCATGCTCGATGCGGCGGGCCGTCTCCACCAGCACCGCATCGCCGGCCGAGTGGCTTCGGGAATCGTTCACGGCGCGAAAACCGTCGAGATCGATAGAGAGAAGCGCGTGGATCTGCGACCTTGAGGCCCGCCGCGTGCGGAGGAGCAGTTCCTCGACCCGCTCGAAGAAGGCTTTGCGGTTACCAAACCCGGTGAGCTCGTCGGCATATGCGATGCTCCGAAGGCGCTCTTCCTGCCGTCGCTGCAGCGTGAAGGATTGTTCGAGCTTTTCAATCATTGCGTTGAATCCCGTCGTCAGATCGCCGAACTCGTCGCCGCGGCGACCGCGGACCCGTACCGAAAGATCACCGGCAGTCACCTGGCCGACCGCCTCGCCGAGCGTCCGGATAGGGTTGGTGAGGTGACGGGCAAACGGAACCACGAAAAGCAGCGAAAGTGCAAACACCACCACCGATATGAGGAGCGAAAGTCAGATGGTCCGCACGAGCATGCTACTGTAGGCATCGGTGCGATACTCGAGCACAACGGCGCCCGGCACCTGTCCCGCGCTGCCGACGGCCGTAATCGGAGCCACGGCCAGCTGCACGCTGCCGTGGACCGCGGCAATGGGTGCCGTATCGGCATAGGGGCGACGATCGGTGATGCGCGCCTTGATCGTGTCAATTACCGACGCTTCGGCGGGGTAAACCTCGCCGGGAGCGGTCACATCGGTACCGACGCTCGAACGGACCGTTCCATCGACAGCGTCGAGGTAGACCATGGTAAGTCTTACGAGCGATTTGTCTCCACGCGCCAACGCGGTGAGATAGTGGCTCAATTTCTGGCAGCCGTCGGTCTGCGCAGAGGAGACGGTCTGAAACCAGGGCGTGGACGTCTGGGCCAGAGTCCGCGCCACACTGGAAGCTACGAGAAGACGCGAGACGGCAATCTCGCCCGCACTGAATGCGGTAGCCGCAAAGTAGAATCCGATTCCGACTGCAGCAGAAAGAACCAGAAGCGCCGCGGACATTGTAATGACCATTTTGCGGCGCAGACCAGTGTGCATCACGCTCCTCCAAAGGAATCTAAAAACTCTACTAATATGGTTATATAATATAACGCTATTATTTAAGTGTCAAGCTGCGGGTGGTATAAAGAAGCTTGTTGACGCGTTTCCCCCCTGGAGCCTGCAGGGGCTGATCCGGGGGGGTCCCACACGCGGTCCAAGCGGAATTTCTGTGGCCATTCATCGTAATCCCTTCGCAAATAGAGACTTAAGCCCCAAATATCAACACGGTTCTTGATACCCTACAAGCTGCGACGGACGGGTGGCCTGGAATTGACACAGTTCAAACGGCGTGGTAGATGAGCGTACACCATGTGGGACGATCCCGTTCCTGCGGAACAGCAGACCACTGACCGTGCCTGGCTCGGGTCGCCCTGTTCCCACTGTCACCAGTCGCCGTGCTGCAGAAATCTGCCGGTCGGCAACCTCCCGGTCCGGACCGAGCATGATCTATTAATCGGGCTCGACCTCCTCGAACACGAAAACATCGAAATCGGTCTCAAGGAGGACGGCATCTGGACCGTCTTCTACAAGCGCACCTGCCGGTTCCTCGACCCGGAAAGCTCCCGCTGCACGATCCATGGTTCGAGCAGACAACCGGAGATATGCAGGGATTATGATGCCCACCGCTGCTGGTACCGCAGGGTCTTCGCCTCCACTATCAGCACTGCCATGATACGGCTCAGCCGCGAGCGTCTTCAGTGGATTCTCGATAGAGTGGATTATTACGAGAAGGGGGAGATCTCACGGGTTCCCGACTGGGAGCTCATGATGCGGGAGCTTGCGGACATTCCGCTTTCCACATCGGCCAGAGCAGCGGGCGCCTTTACCGGCGTCGCATCCGAAATCACGAAGGGACCGCGGTCACAGCAGACCGGAGTTCCCGCCCCGGGTCGCCTCGCCTTTCCTCCCGGCAGGCCGCGGCGCATTGCCCACTTTGACCTCATACGCTTTCGACTCGGTTTTCCGGGAGTGCAGCTCGCTATCACCGGAAACGAATGGTATTTTCTCCTGGATGCGCCGGAACGGCCCGCAGGCCGTCAGAATACCGCACACGTCGGCGAATATCATCTGACCGCGGAAGCGGCATCCGGCTGTGTTGCCGTCGCTCATGAGGATATCGACGCTGTACTGTCGCTCTGCAGCAGGAACACAGTGGGCCGGATAACCGGCTACCCTGGACTCGACGAGGTCCGGTCCGCTATCCGGTCCGGCGGCCCGCTTGAAACATCGGTTGTCCCCGTTTCATGAGCTGAAGACCCATTCCAAACGGGTCCCGCAGCATCACCATCGTGTCACCGTTCACGGTCTTGATCGGATCGACAACCGAAGCGCCTGCCCCGACCAGACGCTCGGCCTCGCCGGCAACGTCGTCCACCAGAAAGGCGACATGAAAGGTAAGCGGGTGAAGCTGCCCGAAGCTCATCACCGGATGGGCAGGGTTGGAGTAGAGCTCCAAGACCACGCGCCCGGTAGGGTCCGCCAGAAAACACATGCTGCCCGGTACCGAGCGCACGACCGAGAGCCCAAGCTGTTCGGTGTACCACCTCTCCGCCCGGTCGCGGTCCGGGACATTGATTGCCATATGCTCGAAAACGTGTTCCATCGACATCGATCCTATCCGATTTTCTGCGGCATGATCAAATTGGGTACGAACATGACGATGTCCGGGATAAAGGTGATGAGGATGAGGACCACGATCATCACGACGTAGAAGGGCAGCATCGCCTTTGTTGCCTCTTCCACCGTGATCTTTCCGACCGCGCAGCCGACGAACAGCGCGGAGCCAACCGGCGGGGTCGCCAGGCCGATGCCGAGGTTCAGCATCAAGATGATGCCGAAGTGAATCGGGCTCAGTCCAAGAGCGCCCACCACTACCGGGTAGAGGATCGGCGTGGTGATGAGGATGAGCGGCGCCATGTCCATGATCATGCCGAGCAGCAGCAGAAGGAAGTTGATCAGCAACAGCAGACCGACCCGGTTGGTCGTGATCGACAGAAGCGCCTGAGTAGCAAGCGCCGGGATCTTCAGATAGGCCATGAGAAAGCCGAAGGCGCTCGCCGATGCAATCAGGCTCATCACCATGGCGAGGGTCTTGAGCGATGCGTAGAGAATCTTCTTCATCGCCGAGAGGGGAATCTCCCGGTAGACGAAAAAGGTGATGATGAAGGCGTAGACAACCGCAATAGCCGCCGACTCGGTGGCGGTGAAGACACCGCTGATGACGCCGCCGACGATGATGACCGCGGTGAAAAGCCCGAGGATCGCATCCTTGACCGCGCCGCCCGCCTCCCGCAGCGTGTACTTGCGCTCTTTCGGATAGTTTCGTTTCACGGCGATGACGTAGCTCAGAATCATCAGCGAGACGCCGAGCATGACGCCGGGGACGAATCCGCCGAGGAAGAGCCGGCCTACCGAGACGCCGCCGGCCGCGAGCGAATAGATGATCATATTGTGGCTCGGCGGGATGATGATGCCCTGGGTGGCGCTTGTGACCGTCACCGCCGTGGAGTAATCGGCGTCGTAGCCCTTCTGTTTCATCATCGGAATCATGATGGTTCCGATCGACGAGACATCCGCGACGGCGGATCCGGAGATGCCGCCGAAGAACATGCTTGCAAGCACGTTGACCTGGGCGAGCCCTCCCCGGACGCGGCCGATCAGGAGGTTCGAAAACTCGATCAGCCGGCGGGAGATGCCGCCCTGCCCCATTATCTCACCCGCGATAATGAAGAAGGGAATCGCGAGAAGCGAGAAGGAGTTGACGCCCTGCACCATCCGTTGCATTACCGCCATCAGCGGGAGATGCAGGTAGACGGCGGTCACCAGCGATGCGAACGCGAGGGTGAAGGTTATCGAAACCCGCAGCACGATGAGAACGCCGAATATGCCGAGCAGCAGGATGATGGCAAAGTTCAGGTCAGGCATGATCGCCTCCCGGACCGGCATCCTTTTCGCTGTCCCCGTTTTGGCTGGACAGCAGCTTGTGAAGGCTAAGTGTTCCGCTCAGGAACTGGTCCAGCACTGTTTCTTCCATGTCCACTCCGAGAAGGTCCATGAGCCCGTCGAAGACGATGAAGATAGCCGCCACCGGGACCACCATGTAGATCACTCCGGCCGGCAGCCCCGTGGCCGGAAGGATCGATTTCATGGTGAAACCGATGAGGATCCAGCCCCACCAGAACATTCCGGCGCCGACCAGGATCACCACGACGTCACGAATCTTCCAGAGAAGCGCGTCGAGCTTCGCGGGGATGCGGGCCGAAGAGAGCACGTTGATGTGAATGTGAAGACGCAGCTTGACGCCGAGCGCCATCGCAATAAAACTGAACCAGACGGCGATGAGGAGCGCGGTCTCCTCCGACCAGATTATGCCCGAGTTGAATACGTAGCGCAGCACCACGTTGGCAAAGATGAGGAGCACCATCGCCACAAGCAGAAACTCGGCGATATAGACGAGACCCACCTGCAACAGATTAAAGTATCTGACCAGTTTGCGAACCATGCAATCCACCACCCTTGGTACCCTGGGAATGTGAAGGCTGCCGGCCGTTTACAACGCGCCGGCAGCCATACCTGCAGGAAATTGACGATGTGTGCGGTCTACTTCACCGCGCGGACTTCGGCGACGACCTTCTGGAGATCGGGCGAAAGCTTGTCATACATCGGCTGAACAGCCTTCTGCCAGGCGGAGTTGTCCGGCACGGGGGTAATCACATTGCCGTTGGCCCGGACCTTCTCCTGAGCGACCTTCTCGTAGGCGGCCCACTGGGCGATCTGATAGTCCATCGAATCCCAGGCGGCCTGCTTGATCAGATCCTGGTCCGCCTTGGAAAGTTTGTCCATGCTGATCTTGCTGGCGATGGTGATTTCAGGAACGCGGGTGTGCTCGTCGAGGGTGTAGTACTTCGCGACCTCGTAGTGGCTGGTGGAGAAGTAACTCGGCCAGTTGTTCTCGGCACCGTCGACAACGCCGGTCTGGAGTGCGCTGTAGACCTCGCCGAAGTCCATCGGGGTGGGAACCGCATCAAAGGCCTTCACCATGCCGACCATGAGTGGGGCCTGCTGTACGCGAATCTTCATTCCTTTCAGGTCGGCCGGGGTCTTCACCTCGCGCTTCGAGTTGTAGAAGCTGCGCGCGCCCGACTCATACCAGCAAAGTCCGACGAAGTTCGACGGCTCGAGGCTCGCGAGAAACTGCTTTCCGATCGGGCCTTTGAGCACCTTCCACATATGGTCGGCATTGCGGTACAGGTAGGGCATCTGCAGCGCGTCGAACGCCGGCACGAACGCGGAAAGCGGTGAGATGCTGACACGGGTCATGTCGATGGCGCCGAACTGCACCTGCTCGATGACTGCCTTTTCCTCACCAAGCTGCGACGAGGGATACACTTCGATCTGGATCCTGCCGTTCGACCGCTCTTTCACGAGGCGGGCGAACTCGTAGTCTCCCTTGGTGGTCGGGTAGTCGGCCGGATGGGTCTCCGCGAGGCGCAGAACGATCGGTTTCGCGTCGGATGTCGCGGACTGACTTTGCTGCTGGGGTTGTGAGGCAGCCGGCTTCTCGGCGCTGCCGCCGGCCCAGACAGCCCCGAGGGCGCACAGGCCAATGACGAGCATAACGAGAATAATCTTACTTTTCTTCATATTGTCCTCCTGAGACCATTCTATGGGCGTTCCGCCAAGTGCGGGTCTGGACTTACTTGCTGTATCAAGGACTATTTTGCGTTTGCGAGGCCTCGGATCAGGTCCGGCGGCTCGGGTCGGGGAGTCGTGCCCGTGCGGCGTGCTCCCGGTATTCGGACGGAGCAACCCCTTCGCTCTTTCGAAAAACCCGCGCAAAGTAGGTCGGATCGGAATAACCGATGCGCGCGCTCACCTCTTTGATGGCAAGGTTCTCCTGAAGGAGCAGCTCCCGCGCACGCCGCAATCGCACCGCCGTCAGGAACTCCACCAGGGTCACCCCGGTGTGCTGTCTGAAGAGCCGACTCAGATGGTATACCGAGTGGCCGGTCATGGCGGCCAGCCGCTCCAGGGTGATCTCCTCGGCATAGTGCGCTTCGATGTAGGAAGAGGTCTGCTCGACGGCCGCGGGCACCGAACGCTCCGGGATCGCCCGGGAAACTCGGATCATCTTTCTCATCTGGGCCCTGACGAGCGACTCCACCGCCGACTCCGAGCCCGATTCGGCGAGCTCCATGGTGAACGCGGCGTCGCTGTATTCCCAGCCGCGAAGCTGCCGCGAAACCGCATGGCGCAACACGATCACGCTTTCCGCGACCGCCGCCCGGACCGCCGCGATCCCCTTTTTGCGTCCGGCGAGCCATTTGAAAAGGTCGTCCACCGCCCGGTCCGCCGCCGCGACATCGGAGGAGATAACCGACCGCACAAGCCGCTGCTCGAGCTCCTCCGGCGGAAAATCCCATTCGCCCTCAGCGCTCCGCGCCGGAGCGACTCGACTGCCCTTTCGGATACGCCCGCTCGCATCTGCCTCTCCCCACCTCATCGCCTCCGCCGCCTCGCTCAGAAGCTCGTCGAGACGCTCGAGATCGGTTCTGACGCTGCTCAAACCGAAGGTCACCGCGACCGAAAACTCCGACATTATCCGCGCAGATATTTCCGGCAGCTTCCGCTCGATCAGCCCTATGTCGGGATTGGAGTCTCCCTCGCGACCGGCGGCGAATCCGACGAAGCCGCTGATTCCCTCGGGCACCACTGCGCCGAAGACCAGCGTCCGGGGGCCGGCGAGCGCGCTGCGCACCGCATTCAGGCAGCGCTTCCGCAGAATCAGACGCTGCGCGTCCGATTCGATGCGCATCGGGTACAGCTCGAAGCTCAGCCCGGCCCGGAATGCCGCGGCAGCCTCGAACTCGAGCTCGAGAAATCCGAAAAGTTCCATCAGTGTGGACAGATCGACGAAACCGCGCGCCAGGCTCTCCTCAATCCGCCCCTCCATCACGCCGGTGACCTGTCCGATCTTCTGCTCGTTCTTCTCGCTGTGCAGCCGCTGCTCGCGCTCGCGGTCCAGCTCGGAGGTGATTCGGCTGATCACCTCGATGACCCGGGTATCGGAGGCCGGTTTCACCAGAAAATCGTCCACGCCGATCCGGATCGCCTCGTGAGCGTAGTCGAAATAGTCGAAAGCAGTGAGAAAGACGATATGCACGTCGGGAACGAGCTGCTTGATCTTCCGCGCAGCCTCTATTCCGTTCACCCCAGGCATTTTGATATCGAGAAAAGCGATGTCCGGCACGAAATCAGCGACCTTTGCTATCGCCTCGCGGCCGTTCGCGGCGTAGGCGATCTCGGAAACGGCCAGCGACCCGCGCTGCACTATGAAGCGCAGCGCATCCCGCTCGAGCTTCTCGTCATCAGCGATCAGGAGCCGGTACACGGACCACCTCCGCGATCCTCGCGGGAATAACGAGCGTGACGACGATCCCCTCGCCAGGGACGCTCTTCATGGAGAAGGACTCTTCGCCCTGATAGGCAAGGTGCAGGCGGTTGATTACGTTGGCGATCCCGATCCCCGAAGTCTGTCCCGAATACTGCCCGTTCTTGCCGCTTACTACCTTGCGGATTTCGCCGCGCGTCATTCCGACTCCGGTGTCCCTGACTACGATCTGGACCTTCGGCCCCTTCATTTTGATCACGACCGAGACCGTGCCGCCCTGTTCCTTCGGCTCAATGCCGTACTTTACCGAGTTTTCCACGAGCGGCTGAAGGGTAAAGCAGGGAATGGCGACCTGCCGCGCCTCCGGAACACAATCGATCTCGAATTGCAGCCGCTCCAGGTATCGATGCTTCTGGATTCGGAGATATTCCCGCAGTATCTCCAGCTCCTCCTCGATGGCGACGCTCTTCCGCGGATCGCGCAGGTTGTATCGAAAGACCCGCGACAGGGACTGAATGAGAAGAGCCGTCTCATTGGCGTGCTCGAAAAGAGCGGTGCGCGATATCGCATTGAGTGTATTGAAAAGAAAGTGGGGATTGATCTGGGACTGAAGACCGAGGAACTGCGCCTCCTGCAGCGACTGCTCCATCTTCACGATAGTCAGCTCCTCTTCGTGCAGCCGCCTTTCCAGATCCGCCTTCTCGCGAAGGTCCAGGACCATCTGTTGAATGCTCCGGCTCATCGAGTTGAAGCTGGCCGAAAGGATACCGACCTCGTCCCTCGACTCAACCTCCATTTCGCCGACGTCGAGATCGCCGCCCGCGATGCGCGCAGACATGTCGGCAAGACGGCGAATCGGTCGGGATATTGAATTTGAAAATATAATACCGAACACAATCGACATGATTCCCAGGCCGAGCAGCGCTGCAAAAGAGATAAGCTGAACGCCGTTCGCCTGCCTCACCAGCCGCTGGTAAACCCGGCTGCCGTCGGAAAGCTCGACGTTGAGAAGGAGGGAAATGTAGCCGCGAACATATCCGTCGATGTGCTCCGCCCGGACATAGGTAGTGTAGGCATCCTCGGCACCGCGTTGACGCTTCTGGATCGCCTCTTTGGCGAACGCAAAATAGGCGTCCAGACCACGCTGCGTCGCTCGCAGCTGGAAAGAAGCCTCTAGGCTCGGGTTGGATTCTCTTTCGATCGTCGTCACGAGCTGCCAGATCCGGGGCACGAGCTCATAGTACGCATCCAGATCGGCACCAGCCTTTGATCGCAGGTACCGCTCGAGCGAAGTGCGGTTGGTGTCAAGGGTCAGCTGCAGCTGATGAATATCGAAATAGGTAATGAGATTCTGATTGAAGACCCTCAGGTAGCGGTAGGTGTTGTAGCTGGTTAATCCGTTTATCACCACCATGATCACGATCATGGCAGTGTAGAAGGAAAGCAGCTTGTCTCGCAGCCGCAGCGATTTCCAGCGATCCCGCAGCGGCCGCAGCCGGAGGAATTTCATACGATCCCACTATACCCCCGTCCGGATCGCTGCGCAAATAGCTCACGGCGACGCCCCATGGCAGCGTCGCCGCAGGGCGGTACTATCGCTGGGCGGCGTGAACCTCTTCGGCAGCAGCCGTTTCGAGCTCCGACAGGTAGCGTTCCGCCTCCAGAGCGGCCATGCAGCCCGATCCGGCCGCCGTCACCGCCTGCCGGTACACCTTGTCCTTGACGTCACCGCAGGCAAAGACGCCCGGAATGTTCGTTACGGTTGAATCGGGCGCAGTAATGAGGTAACCAGTCTCATCCATCTGCATCTGCCCGTCGAGAAAATCGGTGTTCGGTGTGTGGCCGATGGCGTAGAAGAGACCGGTGGCCTCGATAGTCTCCTCGTCGCCGGACTTCACATTCTTGACCCGGATACCCGAAACCAGTTTTTCCCCGACGACCTCGGTTGGTACGGTGTTCCACCGGATCTCGATCTTCGGGTTGTTCATGACCCGCGACTGCATCGCCTTGCTCGCGCGCATCTCGTCGCGGCGCACCAGCATGATTATCTTGCTGCCGTAGCGGGAGAGGAAACTCGATTCCTCGCAGGCGGTGTCCCCCCCGCCGACCACCACGAGCGGGTGATTTCGGTAGATCGGAAGGGCGCCGTCACAGACCGCGCAGGCGGAGATCCCGCGCTGCCACAGCCGCTCCTCGCCGGGAAGATGCAACCGCTTCGCCGTGGCGCCGGTGGCAATGATCACCGCACGCGTCGGATATTCGTCGGTCGCAGTCTTGACGACATAGGGTCGGACCGAAAGGTCGACGCCCACAACGTTGTCCGTCAGTACGCGGGCTCCGTGATGAACGCTCTGTTTGCGCATCGCATCCATGAGGTCCGGACCCTGTATAGCATCAGGGAAACCCGGGTAATTCTCCACCTCAGTAGTGGTGGTGAGCTGCCCACCCGCTGCGACGCCGCCCGCCATGAAGCCCTCGAACATGAGCGGCTTCAGCTCCGCGCGCGCAGTGTAGATTGCCGCCGTGTGGCCGGCCGGACCTGAACCGATGATAATTACATTTTCTACTTCACGTTCTGCCATATTTGCTCTCCCGTCGGTCGGTGTAGTATATTAAAATTAATATATATAGAATATATCAAGACTTTGTCGTTTCGCCAAGTCCCGCAGCAGGGTGCTCTTCAACGCGACGAGACGGCTGCCCAGAGCGCCTCGAGAAAGGTTCGAACCACAAGGCCAAGCGTCTCCTGCTCGTCACCCTCCTCCTGGATGACGAGCGTCGGCAGCTTCAGCTTTCCGATCCGCACCGCTGCTTCGGCATAGGCCGAAACCGGCAACGACAATCCCGATATCTCGAGACCTGCCCCGCTTCGCGCCCCTCCCGATGAGAGGTCCGTTCCCAGTGAAACCACCAGTGCTGCCGGGCGGCTGCGTCGGATTTCCCCGACAGCATGGTCGACTGCGCGATGGAAGGCCTTTTCGCTCAACGGCAGCTCCAGAGGAAAATTGTGGTTGCTGCCTCGCCCCTTCGCCTCCCCCTTTTCGTCGTCGTAGCCGGCAAAGTGCGGATAGACCGCCCGCGGGTCGACGTGCACCGAGGCAAAGGTTATCTCCCGTGATGCGTAGAAAATGTCCTGCGTGCCGTTGCCGTGGTGGAAACCGAGATCGAGCACCGCAACACGGCCGCGACGGGAAAGCTGAACGACCGCACCTGCCGCGTGATTAAGATAGGAGCCGCCGCCGTAGAAATCCTTGCCCGCGTGATGTCCGCCGGGACGGGCAATTACGTAGACCAGCTGTTCCCCCTCGATCAGGAGGTCCGCGCCGGCAACCGTCGCCGAAAGCGATCCGCAGGCAGCCGCCCAGCTTCCCGGCGTCAGCGGCGTCCGAACATCGGTGCAGTACCAACCGAGCCTGCCGTCGAGCGATTCAGGAAGACGCGAGAGCCGCCTCACCGCAAACTCCGCCGGGACAAGCGGCGGTTCAAGCATACCTGCTGCAATACCCTGGTCCGCCTCACGAAAGAGACTGATCATGTCGTAGCTATGCACACCTAGATAGGGATCGAGATTGTAATCACCGGTTTCACGCAATATCGGCCAGGAGAGATCGTCCAGCGCTTCGAGGATCAACCGCACACGGTCCGGTGAATCGGGGTGCGGCTCCAGAGCGTGCACGCGGGGATGGTACACCGGCATCGGCTGAAATTTCTCATGCTCAGGCGAGTAGACGATCCTCGGCATTGTGCGCTCCTGGGACTAGGATAACACTATCCAGCACCAGATCACAACCTTGGTGGTATCAAGAAGCCTGTTGATACCAGGGATCCAGATCAGTGAGCGCATACGCAGGGACTCGGATCGAGGTTCCCCGCTGCCCGGCCTTCCACCTCACCGGAGGAGTTATCACCTTCGCAGTCCACACCCGGCGCACCGACTCAGGAA
>CAZNYW010000036.1:0-12474 GCA_964577375.1 uncultured Spirochaetales bacterium
TGTGGACTGCGAAGGTGATCACGCCGCCTGTAAGATGGAAGGTCGGGCAGCGGGGAACCTCGATCCGAGTTCCTGTGTATGCCCTTGCTGATCTGGACTCATGGTATCAACAGGCTTCTTGATACTACCCACAGCCTGAGAGTACGTAGCTTCATAGAGGACTCCGTAATGTTTACCGGCTGGTAAACATTACGCCGTGAATTCTGAAGTTGTCAATATGCGTTTTGCCGCGAGAAGGCCGGGCGCGCACGGATGCTGCAGGTCTGGAAACCGCGGACTCCCAACAGAATTCTGACGATTTCGTAATTCGATTTGCGTGCGCACCTTCTATCGTTGACGGAACGAGGGGCGTATGAAGAAAAGGACGGGAAGGAGAACGGAGCAGCTGCGGCGCCGAGGCAGCCGGCAAAATCGCCGGCGACAACAACGCCGCGGGCTGCGCCGTCATCGAGGCTCAGAAGCCCTTGACGAGGTAATAGTACGCTTCGTTCCAGCGCAGCTCTTTCTTGAACTCCGAAACCTGCGTGTCGGCCGCGATTCGCAGATACTCGATTCCGGCCATCTCCGCGTAGTCCTGCATGTGCTCCGCTGTAACGGCTTTGCTGAAGCCGGTATGGTGCGCGCCGCCGCCGTGAATCCAGCATGCGGCCGCCACAGGCAGGCTGGGCTTCGGCACCCAGACAACGCGGGCTACCGGCAGCTTCGGCAGTGCCGCATCAGGGGCAACCACGTCGACATCGTTGACGATCATCCGGAACCGGTTTCCCATGTCCACCAGCGTTGCGTTGATTGCGGGTCCCTTGCTGACGTTGAACAGGAGCCGGACCGGATCCGCCTTTCCGCCGATCGAGAGCGCATGGAGCTCCACCTTCGGCTTTCCATCGCTGATCGACGGGCTGACCTCAAGCATGTGCGCGCCGAGCACCTTCATGCCTTTGGGATCGAAATGGTAGGTGTAGTCCTCCATGAACGATGTTCCGCCGGAGAGGCCGCTGCCCATGACCATCATTGCGCGTACCAGGGCCGAAGTCTTCCAGTCTCCCTCGGCGCCGAACCCGTAGCCGTCGGCCATCAGCCGTTGCACCGCAATACCCGGAAGCTGCGGAAGCCCGTAGAGGTTCTCAAAGGTCGTCGTAAAGGCCTTGAAACCGCCCTCGTCAAGAAAAGCGCGCATGCCAAGCTCGATACGAGCGGCGTCCCGGAGGGACTGGCGCTTCGCACCGCCCTTCCGAAGCTCCTCGGCAAGAGTGTACTGATCTTCGTAGACCGCCATCAGCTTCTCGACCTCGGAATCGGTTATCTCGTCGACCCGCGCAACAAGATCACCAACCGCGTAGCCGTCTACCGAATAGCCGAACTGGATCTGCGCGGCAACCTTGTCACCTTCGGTCACTGCTACCTCGCGCATGTTGTCGCCGAAGCGAGCCACCTTCAGCCTGCGCGTTTCGTTCCACGCGCAGGCAGCGCGGATCCACGTTCCAAGGCGTGTCTGGACCGATTCCTCCTGCCAGTAGCCGACGATCACGGTCCTCTCTATTCGAAGCCGGGAAGCTATGAATCCGAACTCGCGCCCGCCGTGAGCCGACTGGTTGAGATTCATGAAGTCCATATCGATCGAGGCCCATGGGATGTCGCGGTTGAACTGCGTGTGTAGATGGACGAACGGCTTCTGCAATGCGCCGAGACCCGCGATCCACATCTTCGCAGGAGAGAAGGTGTGCATCCAGGTGATCAGTCCCACGCAGGAGGCCGCCGAGTTGGCCGCGATACAAAGCTCGTGGATAGCGCTCGGTGTGGTGAGCACAGGCTTGAATACCACCCGGACAGGTATGTGCGCCGAATCGGACAACCCCTTGGCAATCGCCTTTGCGTGCTCGGCGACCTGTTTCAGGGTCTCCTCTCCATATAGGCTCTGGCTCCCGGTCGCAAACCAGACTTCATACTGCTCCAGACTCGTCATTGATTTCCCCCTCGCGCTGTAGGTCGAACAGGCTCTATTCTGATTGGGTCATCCTACCATGAGAATCCGACTTCTTGAAGATACCGCCCCGTGGTAGACTGCGACATGAGCTCATCGAGTGCAAATCCTGAACGGCCCGCGAGATGGATAGAACCGTTCTTCGTCCACTCCTTCGACGTCGATCACCGGGGGAGATGCACCCCCGTCAGCCTTCTGAAGATGATGACGGAGGCGGCGTGGCGCCACGCGGAGAGCCTGGGTCTCGGTTTCGGACACCTGCGCGAGAAGAACCGGCTGTGGGTACTGTCGCGGCTGAGTCTTTCCATTTATCGGCCGCCGGAGTGGGGAGAGGAGTTCATGCTCGAGACCTGGCCGTCCGGTATCCATCGGCTTCTTGTCAGCCGCGATTTCCGTATTACCGACGACAACGGAGTGGCCGCCGAGGCGTCGAGCTCATGGATCATCCTGGACCTCGACAACCGCAGACCGGTAAGACCGCAGACGGCACTCAGCGAACACGACGAAATGCAGCACGGGGAGCTTGTTTTCGGCGAGACCGCGGGCAGGGTCGAGATCGACGGAGAGGGCGAAAGCGACGAAAGTTTCGGCTGGAACCGGTCACGGCCCTTCTTTGTCCGGGTGAGCGCGCTCGACAGTCAGGGCCACGTGAACAACGCGAAGTACCTCGAATGGTGCCTCGACGCCTTCTCTCTAGACCACTTCAAAAGGTGGGAGATTTCGCAGATAACCATGAACTTTCTGGCGGAAACGCACTACGATGCGGAGCTGCACGTGCTTACCCGGCAATCGAGTGTTGCCGGCGAGGCCGGAGAATCGTCGGCCACCGTGGAGACAGTACAGGCTGTGCAGAATTCCGACGGCGATTTCGTGTTCGCCTGCCGCACAGGATGGCAACGCTAAAATAACGTTGCCATCGCACCCGAGTGGCCGTACAATGGTGCCAAGGGGCGAGCGTATGGGCGTTATTACGATTTCCCGGCAGCTCGGAAGTCGAGGCGACGAGATTGGCCGGCTTCTGGTCGAGAAAGAGGGATACCGGTGCCTCGACAAGGAATCCCTCGAGGAAACCTTCAAACGCGACGGCGTGTCGCTTGGCAGCGTAGAACGATACGACGAGCGAAGCCCGCGGTTCTTCCGCCACTTCTCCCGTGACAAGAATACCTATCTCCATTTTCTGAAGAGCGCGGTCTATGACTGTGCCCGCGACCGCCACGCGGTGATATTCGGCCGGGGAGGTCACCTCATCCTTGCCGACCTCCCCGGTGTGCTGTCGCTCCGGTTCACGGCTCCCCGCGAGGTGCGAATCGCGCGAGTTGCACGCGAGAGCGGCGCCTCCGAAGAGGAAGCAGCCGCGATGATCGAGCACAGCGACGCTGCCCGCGAAGGATTTCACCGCTTCTTCTTCAACCGAAGCTGGGACAGTCCGCGCCAGTACGACCTCACCTTCAATTCCGAACGAATCGACAACAGCTGCCTGGTCGACATGATAAAGCGCGCGCTCGAAGATCTGAACCGTCCGGAAGTCGTGAAGGAGACCGCAAACAGGCTCGACAATCTGTTTCTCACCCAGGAGGTGATTTCCCAGATCGTCTATCGTGACCGCATACCGGTCCAGAACCTCGAGGTGGACTGCCACGACGGTGAAGCGTTTCTGCGGGGCATGGTGATGATCGAAGAACACGTGCGACTCGTGAAGGAATCCGCACAGAAGGTCGCCGGCATTCATTCGGTCCGGTCCGAGATTTACTTTATCCCCTCATACACCTATGTGATGCGGTGATTTGGGTGATTGTAATTTAGGCACGTTCGGGTAATATTAGACATATGTCATTCCTCGGCAGGGCCGAAAAGCTCAATGCGGCCTTTATTGCTGCAGTAGAGGCGTCTCGTGCCGAAGAACTGCTCGAGGTGATAGAATCCATCTCCCACATCAAGGATCTCGAGTCGCTGCTCGAATCGGTGCTGCGCGAGGCACGAAAGTTCGTCGGCGCAGATGCAGGGACCATCTACCTTGTGGCTAACGGCCGGCTCTACTTCAGCTACGTCCAGAATGACTCTCTCCAGAAGATAGGCAAGGTAACCGTCTTCCAGAAACGCCGCTACGCCTACGGCTACATCCCCGGCGATCAGAGCCTGGCGATCGACCGAACGAGCCTTGCCGGTTACGTCGCATCCACGGCGGAACCGCTGGTGATCGACGACGTCTATGATATTCACAGCGGCGTGTCCTACACCTTCAACCCCGATTTCGACCGCAAATCGTCTTATACCACGCATTCGATTCTGGTGGTTCCGCTCAAGACCCGCGACGACTCGGTGCTCGGCGTGCTCCAGCTGATCAACAAGAAGACCGAAGACGACGTGATCGTGCCGTTTTCAATGCGGGATCTTTTCTACATCAACCAGTTCGCGCAGAACGCGGCCGGTGCGGTGGAAAAGGCCAAGCTTTCGAGGGAGATGGTGCTGCGGCTCATCGAGGTTGTCGAGCTGCGCGATCCCTACGAGACCGGCGCCCACGCAAAACGTGTTTCAGCCTATGCGGTGGAGCTGTACGAGATGTGGGCACGAAAGCACGCCATACCGGAGCGCGAAGTCGCAGAAAACCGTGATCCGCTCCGCACGGGCGCAATCCTGCACGATATCGGTAAGGTCGCGGTCAGCGACCTGATCATGAAAAAGCCGACGGAGTTGAATACCCACGAGCGCGAGCGAATCAGGCTTCACACCATCTTCGGTGCGCGGCTCTTCCGCCGTGCCAATTCTCTCTACGACCGGATCGCCTCCGACATCATTCTCAATCACCACGAGCGATGGGACGGCATGGGCTATCCCGGCCATATCGAAAATCTCGATGCGGATCCGGTGACGCTGGGACCCGGAAAGAAGGGCGAAGAGATCCCGCTGATGGCGCGTATCGTCACCATCGCGGACATCTACGATGCGCTCTCCTCGAAGCGTTCCTACAAGGATGCATGGCCGGAGGAGCGGGTGACGAATTATCTTAGAGATAACCAGGGTAAGATTTTCGATCCGGAGCTCGTCGAAATCTTCCTGGACTTGATGCCGGTGATTCGGTCGATTCAGGAAAAGTACAATTACATCAGAGGTGAGTTGAATGATAGTACGAGCGGTGACCGTCTGGGTGAAATCTGATTCTGTCGAAGCGTTCGAAACGGCAACCACAGCTAATCATCGCGGTTCGATCATGGAGCCCGGGGTGCTGCGGTTCGACGTGCTGCGCAGCACCGACCATCCCGGAGAATACCTTCTCTACGAGGCGTACGAATCCGAGGCGGCGGCCAACGCTCACAAACAGACCACGCACTACAAGAAATGGAAGGATACTGTCGAGCCGTGGATGGAGAAACCACGGGACGGCCGTTCGTTCCAGGTGGTGACGCCGACCAGTCCGCGGTCGTGGCACAAGGAACAGCTCGCCGCCCGATGACTGCTAATGCTTCACGCTTTCGAGCAGAATCGCATATGACACATTGATCCGTTTGCTCATCTCGAGACCCCGGGGGTTCACGTCCGGGTGGTACTTCCGGATGAGCGCCTTATACCGTTCACGGATCATTCCCGTGGTCGCTTCGCCGTTTCGAATGCCGAAAAGCGAACGGGCTCGCTGAAGCTCGTCCGACTCGGGCTCCCTGTCGTCCGCATCGCCCGGCGCGCGCCTCCCGGCCGCCCTGACATACCCGGTGTCGGCCGCCCTGCCCCGTAACAGGATCACGAGCGGCGCCAGGAGCTCCCTCCGGTCGAGGATGTGCCGCCGGAAAAGCGATTTGAGATAAATGGCTGCGCTTGCTTCCATTCGCTGCGGGTAATCGTTGTCACGCGTGAAGTTTGCAGCCGCGCGCGAGATTGCCGGCTCGAGGGGAAAGTGTTCGTCGATATAGAGCTGCACCGCCTCGTCTGCGCGACCCGCTGCACGCAGCATCGCATCGAAGGTGGTAAGGTCGGCGGGGTGGATCACGTAGTCCGCTATGAACTGGCGCACGAGCCGTTCCTGGAGGTCGACGCGAAGCGCGTGGGGAAGAAACAATCCGGCCCGGGTGAAAGCTTCCTCCACCCGCGGCACGGCGTCATTCTGGTAGAGCGTCTCGAGAAGGCGGATGAGCTCGCCGGCGGTCTCCGGAACGTAGCGGTGCTCGGTCATCGGCGTGCGCAGCCCCTCGCGTTGCATCTGGCGATAGAGCATTCCAAAAAGCTCAGTCTCATCGATAGACAGAAGATCGGCCACCTCGTCGATTGAGAGCGACCAGTTGCCCTGTTCGTCGAGCAGGCGTGAAATATGGCTGACAAGCGGCCGAAAATCGCTCATGTCTGAGAAGGATATTCAAAAACAGGACGAAGGTCAGCATGGAAGCTGAGTTGACCAGAGCAGCCGCCTCCCCGTAGCTTTATCCGGATGACCGACTCCAATCTTTCGCGCAGGCTCCGGAGCTACCTCGAAGGCCGGTTTGCCGGCCGCATTGCCGATGACGAGCGAACCCTCCGCCGCTACTCGACCGACATGAGCATCTTTCGCATCGAACCGCAGGCAGTCCTTTTTCCTGCCGCAGCCGACGACATTACCGCCGCTTTCAGTTTCTCGCGCGCCGAATCGGTACCGGTTACCCTGCGCTGCGGAGGCACCAGCACCGGCGGCAGCGCGGTGGGAGCAGGCATCATCCTCGTCCTCACCGAGTCTGCCGAGCTCGCTCAGACGGAGCTCCTCGGCGAATCGGACGGCAGGTTACGCGTCCGCGTCGGTCCCTCGGTCCGCCACGACGACCTCCAGAGGGCGCTCGCGGAGCGGGGATACTTTCTGCCCTCCGACCCGACGAGCGGACCGATCTCCTATATCGGCGGAAACGTCGGCGCGCGGGCGAGCGGCCCGCATGCGCTGCGCCACGGCTCCATCGACAGCTACGTTGTCGCGCTGGAAGCGGTCACCATAGACGGCGAACTGATGGATACCGCTTCCGCGGATAGCGTACCCCGGCGGCTGATTGAGGGTGTGCAGGCCATTTCGCAGGACCTTCGGGCTGACGGCGAGCTCGCAGCGCTTCTGTCGCGCAGGCGCGGGCTGAAAAGCGCTAGCGGATACACCATTGACTCGCTCGCGGCCGAGATGCCGACGGAGCTGCAGATCGCGAAACTGATGTGCGGCCAGGTGGGAACTCTTGCCGCAGTCACCTCCGTGACGCTCGAGGCGCTGCCGCGCGCGGAAGGAGGCGCCGGCGCACTTCTGGGCTTCAGGAGCGCGGCAGAGGCGTTCGCTGCGGTTCCCGCGCTCGCCCGCTTCAGGCCTGATGCGATCGAGTTCATGAATCGGGAGGCAATGGAGATTGCCCGCGAAAAGGGCCGGTTTCCGGCAGCAGCCCGTCCGGCGGTGGAAATGGCGACCGGCTACGAAGCGGTGCTTCTCGTCGAGCTCTCGGGGGCCGGTGCGAGGGAGCGGATGGAAGAGCTTTCGCGGGCCGCAGGGCCGGGGGAGTCGAAACGCCGCGCACCGGTGCCGGCAGTTGCGGGTATGCATGTGGCGTTCGATCCGTCGGAACGGGCGGCGCTCTGGACCGCCCGCAAAGGCCTGATGCCGGCGGTTCTCAACTACAGCCCCCGGCACCGCGCGCTCTCGGTGGTCAACGACGTGGGCGTCCCGGTGGACAGGCTTGCCGAGTTCGTGGAACGGGTACAGGCGGTGTTCTCCCACTTTGAGCTTCCCGCGCCGATCTACGGTCACGCAGGAAACGGGAACCTGCACCTGCGACCGCTCTTCGACCTCGACCGCCCCGGTCTCGCCGGGCTCGTCCAGGAGGTGGCCGAAGAGATCTACACCGCCGTTGTGGATCTGGGCGGAACGGTGACCGGCGAGCACGGAATGGGACGCCTTCGGGCGCCCTATCTGCGGGCCGAATGGGGTGATTCAGGATTCAGAATCATGCAGAGAATCAAGACGCTTTTCGATCCGGATGACCTCTTGAATCCGGGAACGATGTTCGTGGAAGACAGAATCTACCGGAATCTGAGCTTCGGCTGAGCGGAGACTATCGGACCGACGCCTTGAACCGTTCCCGGTATCTGGTGATGAGCGAAACTTTCAGCTCCTTGAGCCGGGTGCTGAGCGAGACCTTGTAGATATGCGGATTGAGAAACCGCTTGTAGGTCTTGTCGAGTGCTGCGAGCCCGCGGAGCGTTCGCGCGCGGATCTCCTTCAACGGAGGCTGCGCGCCCTGCCGTTTTCCGGCCTTCATCTTCTGTGAAAGCAGCGGCGAATAGCTTTTCCAGTCCCGCATGACGAAGTTTCCCCGCTCCATTATCGCCGGATGATTGAAGACGATCTGACCCTGGGAGAGTATCTCTTCATCCTCGCCCTCGAGCAGAAGCAGGTCGGCGATGGGCGTATCGTTGCCGTTCACGAAACGGTAGACCTGCTTCAGTCCCGGGTTGGTCATCTTGTTGGGATTGTTCGACATCTTCAGTACCGGTTCCCACTGGCCGTTGATCTGTTTTGCGGCAAGCTTGTAGACCCCGGTCAAAGAGGCGGTGGTGCCGCCGGTGACGAGATGAGTTCCCACCCCCCACAGGTCGATCGGCGCCCCTTCACGGACAAGCTCGTGGATGATGTCCTCGTTGAGCTCGTTCGATACGGCGATGCTGGCGTCGGTGAGCCCAGCTTCATCGAGTCTCGTCCGCACCTGGTGCGAGAGGTACTGAAGGTCGCCGCTGTCGAGCCGCACGCCTATTCGTTTGCCGCGGCTCTTGAGCCGCTTGCCGACCACGATCGCGTTGCCCAATCCGCTGTCGAGCGTGTCGTAGGTGTCGATGAGCAGGATGGCGTTGTCGGGGTAGTAGTCGGCAAACTTCTCGAAGGCGGTGAGCTCGTCGGGAAAGGCCATGACCCAGGAGTGCGCCATGGTTCCACTTACCGGGATGTCGTACACCTTCCCGCCGAGCGTGTTGGAGGTCGCCGAACAGCCGCCGATGTAGGCCGCGCGGGTCGCCGACATCGCGCCGTCAATTCCCTGCGCGCGCCGCAGACCGAACTCGAGCACCTTTCCCCTGCCTTCGGTGGCCACGGCGATCCGGGCGGCCTTGGTTGCGATGAGCGTCTGAAAGTTGACAATGTTGAGAAGAATGCTCTCAACGAGCTGCGCTTCGATGATGTCGGCCTGCACGCGCACGAGCGGCTCGTTCGGGAAGACGATCGTCCCTTCGTCGACCGCGAATATATCCCCGTTGAACCGGAATGCAGCCAGGTAGTCGAGAAACTCCTTGCGAAAAGCCTTCTGCGAATCGAGGTAGTCGAGCTCGTCCCGGGAGAACCTCATACCTTCGATTTCGGTCAACACGTCGTCCAAGCCGGCAAAAACGGAGAATCCGCCCTCGAACGGCTGCTCGCGAAAGAACATGTCGAAGACCACCGGCTTCCGGAGGCCTTCGAGGAAATATCCCTGGATCATCGTGAGCTCGTAGAGATCCGCGAGCAGTCCGCTCTTGATGCTGACCAATTGCCGCCTCCAATTATCGATTTGGGTCCCGGTTGCTATTGTTCTACACCTCTTTGAAGTATCAGTAAACTGGCCCGCGACGGCAAGCGATACTATAAAAAAACGATTTGAATGGTTAGATTCACTTGGGGGTAACCATGAATCCCAGAAAAAACAAGGTAGCGGTGATCGGCGCGGGTTCAGTCGGCGCCACAATAGCATACAATCTTTTCGTAAGGGGAAGCGTAAACGAGATCGCGCTCATCGACCTGAACCGCGAAAAGGCCGAGGCGGAGTCACAGGACATCGAGCAGGGTATGCCGCTCGGCAAATCGGTGAACGTCTACGCCGCAGACTTCGATTCGTGCGCCGACGCGGAGATCGTTATTCTCACCGCGGGAGCAAAGCAGAGGCCCGGTGAAACGAGGATCGAGCTGCTCGACCGGAACGTCGCCATTACCAGCTCGATTGTCCGCTCGATTGCCTCCACGCCCTTCAACGGCATCCTTCTGGTGGTGACGAATCCGGTCGACATCCTCACCTTTCTCGCGTGGAAAATCAGCGGCTATCCGGCCGAGCGCGTGTTCGGTTCGGGCACCGTTCTCGACACTTCGCGGCTGCGAGGCTTTCTGAGCGTCCGCTGCGACGTCAATCCTCAGAACATACACGGCTACGTCCTCGGCGAGCACGGCAACACCTCCTTTCCCGCCTGGTCGACGGTTTCGATCGGCGGGCTGCCGATCGAGCAGTATCTGTCGATGCGCAACGATGTGTCGCAGGGATCGGTAGCGCAGATTAAGCAGGATGCGAAGACCTACGTTCGCGAGGCTGCCTACTCTATCATCCGGGGGAAGGGATCCACCTTCTATGCGATAGGCCAGGCGGTGGGAACCATCGTGGATACGATTCTCCGCGACGAGCGGCGGATAATGCCGGTTTCGACCGTTCACCATGATTTTCCCCAGTTTCCCGAAACGGCGTACAGCTATCCGGCGGTGATCGGCGGCCGGGGGATTATCTATCAGCTGCAGTACCGGCTCACCGAGGAGGAGCTCCGCGAGCTCGCCGAATCCGTGGGCTTCATCGCGGACAACATAAGCAAGGTCGAATCGATGAGGGAGAAGCAGCAATAGCTACGCCGGATCGTCCGACACGCGGCCAAGGATGCGGTCGATCATCGCATCGATCCTGCGGGTATGTGAGCCGTGCCAGTAGACCTTCCCGCACGCCGGACAGCGCGCAAAGCCGCTTTCGTAGTCCCGGCTTCGCTCCGGGACCCGGTCATGAACGCTCTCGCGCGATGCCGGCTCGAGCGGCTCGTTGCACACCGGGCAGCGGGTCAGCGGCCGCACAAGCCGCGCAAGGTCGAACCGCCCTACCACCTCGACCGCCTGCTCTTCCGGCTGCTGGGAGCGGAGCCAGTAGCCGTGTGTGATAATGCTTCGCTTGAGAAGCCCTCGGTCCCGCGTCAGCACGATACGGTGCTCCGCCGCCGCCCTCAGGGCAATCTGGACGTCGTCCTGCCGGTTGCGGTACCAGCAGTCGAATCCGAGGAGCCGAAGAATCCGCGCGAGCTTTCCCAGGTGCACGTCGAGTATGAAACGGATCTCACGCAGCGGCTCCGGACGCAGAGGGCTCGTCGCAGCAATATCGAAGCTTTCAAACATCGGATAGACCGCGACCCGGTCGCCTGGTGAGAGCTGATAGGAAAAATCGACCACCATGCCGGCGCCCTTCGCGCCGCTCACCACGATGAGATCGACCTCGGTGTGCGGAACGCCAATTGCCTCAATTGAATCCTTGACCGACGGATGGCCCCGAAACCGGTAGGCGACGTCCCGCCTTCGAACTTCCTCGGGGAGGAAATCATTCAGCTCCTCGTAGAATCGGAAGGTGGCTTCGTGAATTGCTTCGGCAGCCTCAGGATCCATTGATTTTATGGCCTATTGTGGCGATACTATAGTCGTGGATCAGATCAGTGCGGCAAACATCAATCGTAGCGTGCAGGACCTTTCCCAGGTCCTCATGATGGCGACCCAGCAGTCAACCAACCTCGCCGAAAAGCTGGTAAAAATGGGCGCCGAAAACACCATCAACGAAAACCAGCTCTCGACGATGGGCAATCTCGTAGACACCTACGCCTGAACGGCCTCGTCGCGATAGAGCGGGTGGACCCTGCGGCGGTAGTTTTCATACTGCTCGCCCGCGTGATAGCTCGATCGCACAAGAGGGCCGGCCTCGCAGTGGCGAAAACCTTTGGACATCGCAATCTCCCGTAGCTGTGCGAACTCCTCCGGCGTCCAGTACTTCTCCACCGGTATGTGGTTCCGGCTCGGCTGAAGGTACTGACCGATGTTCATCATGGTCACGCCGTTCGCGAGCAGATCATCCATTACCTCGACCACCTCATCCTTCGTCTCGCCAAGACCGAGCATGATGCTCGATTTGGTGACCGCCTCCGGGTCGATCTCCCGGCAGAGCCTGAGAAACAGCAGCGATCGGTCATAAGTGGAGCGCGACCGGACGAAGGGCGTAAGCCGCCGCACGGTCTCCACGTTGTGGCTCAGAATATCCGGCCGGCTTTCGGCGAGGATCCTGATGCTCTCTTCGCGGCCCATGAGGTCGGAGGACAGCACCTCCGTCGTGCAGCCCGGTGCCTCGCGGCGGATCGCGCGGATCGTTTCCGCCATGATGCTCGAACCGCCGTCCTTGAGCTCGTCACGATTCACCATGGTGATCACCACGTGGCTGAGCTTCATCTTCGCCACCGAATCGGCCACACGGTTCGGCTCCTCACGGTCGAGCACCCTCGGAAGTCCGGTCTTGACCGCGCAGAAGCGGCAGCGGCGGGTGCAGGTATCTCCCAGGATCATGAAGGTTGCGGTTCGATGCTCGCCCCAGCATTCGTGGATGTTCGGGCACTTCGCCTCTTCGCACACCGTGTTGAGACGTTCGTCTCTCATCAGCTGCTTGAGGTACTTGAAATTGCCGTTTGTATTGAGCTGGATCTTGAGCCAG
>CAZNYW010000036.1:12574-46899 GCA_964577375.1 uncultured Spirochaetales bacterium
AGCGACGCTTTTTCGAGTGTCGCCGTCGGCAGATTGCCGCGGTGCACCGAGGCTGTTGGAAGTGGATTCGGACATGAGTTTCTCCTCGTGCAGCTACAATGTACGTGAAACAGGCCTGAAAGTACAGCCGATGGCCTCCGCCCGACTTTCTTGACTCTCAGTGTCATGTTTCTTACTATGGTACAGGATTTACGATGATAGAAACGCATACACCTTCGACTGGCTCTTCGATCCCTCAGGCGGCCGCCGTGCACGAGGTTATCGCCGTTCGCGACATCTCCGCGTCGACCTATGCTCTGCGGGTCGAACGAAACGGCGTCGAATTTCAGCCCGGGCAGTACGTAAGTGTGGGAGTGAACGGCGATCTCAACATGCGCGAGTACTCGATCTACTCCTCGCCGGAAGAGCCGTTTCTCGAAGTGCTCGTCAAAGAGGTGGAGCATGGGCTTGTATCCCGCAGGCTGCGCCGGCTCAAGCCGGGCGAAAAGGCGCGCGTCGAGGGGCCCTTCGGCTTTTTCCTGATCGAGGACGAGTGGGCCCGCACACGGAAGTTCTATTATATCGCGACCGGCACCGGCATCTCGCCCTTCCGCTGTTTCGCCAGAAGCTATCCCGGCATCGACTTCACGGTGCTTCACGGTATCCGCACGCTCGAGGAGCAGGCGGAAGAGGGCATTTTCGATCCGGGCCGGTACCACACCTGCGTTTCCCGCGGAGCGGGCGGCAGCTACCACGGCCGGGTCACCGACTTTCTGCGCGAGAATCCACCGCCTCCCGATGCGCTCTTCTACCTCTGCGGCAACTGCGATATGATATATGAATCGTTCGATATCCTGACCGGCCACGGCGTTGAACCAACCCAGCTTTTTGCCGAAGTCTACTTCTAGGAGTGGACGCGCGAGCGAGCGGACACGATGCGAACCAATTGATGAAGCGAGCTGAGTCCCCATGAGATACTGTTTAGTGCAGCTTGGCTGCCAGATGAATCTTTCCGACGCGGAACGGATCCGGTCGGTCCTGGAGCAGATTGGCTACGCGCCCACCGAACGCGAAGAGGAGGCCGACCTTCTCGGCATCGTTGCCTGCTCCGTGCGTCAGAAGGCAATCGATAAAGTATATTCAAAAATCCAGAAATGGAACAAATGGAAGAACAGCCGCAATCTGCTGACCTTCGTCTCCGGCTGTATTCTTCCGGCAGACAGGGAAAAGTTCCTCAAACGATTCGATCTCCTCTTCCAGATCAACGAGCTCCCCGAGCTTCCGGAGATCCTCCGGCAGTACGGCATCGTCACGCCGCTGTCCCGAAGGACCGGGGAGGACGGGCCGCTTCCGGCGAAAGACCGGACAGAATCCACCGCGCGGATCCCGCTCACCGTTCCGACGCTGCCCGGTCGGGCTCGGGGCCAGCGGGTTTCCATCGGCGGCCTCAAGGAAAAGAGCTCCGATTTCTGGAAGATTGCACCGAGCTACAGCTCGGCTTTCGAGGCGTTTGTGCCGATCCAGAACGGTTGCGACAAGTTCTGCACCTTCTGCGCGGTTCCCTACACGCGCGGCCGCGAGGTATCGCGCTCGTCGGAGGAGATTCTCAGCGAGGTGCGCGGCCTCGTCGAGGCAGGCTATTGTTCCATTACGCTCCTTGGACAGAACGTCAACTCGTACGGGCTTGACCGGCACGGCACCGAGATTTCCTTCGCGCGCCTGCTCGAGCTGATCGGCCGCTACGGTGAGCAGTCCGGGAAGCGCTTCTGGGTCTATTTCACCTCGCCACACCCTCGCGACATGACCGAGGAGGTGCTTCAGGTGATTGCCCGCTACGACTGCCTCGCCAAGCAGATTCACCTTCCCATCCAGAGCGGCGACGACAAGGTCCTCATCAAAATGAACCGGAACTACCGTCTCGACCACTACAGAACCGTGGTGAGCAACATACGAAGGATTCTTCCGGCCGCAACGCTTTTTACCGATATCATCGTGGGCTTCAGCGGCGAATCGGAAGCGCAGTTCGAAGCGACCCGGGATGCAATGCGGGAGTTCCGCTACAACATGGCCTACATCGCGATGTACTCTCCGCGGCCCGGCGCTGCAAGCTCGAGATGGGACGACGACGTCACGCACGAGGAAAAGAAGCGCCGCTATCACGAGCTGTCCGCCGAGCTCCAGGCGACCTCGAGCGAGCACAACCGGCGGCTCATAGGCAGCAGGGTGACGGTGCTGGTCCAGGGAAAAGACCGGAAGGAGGGCTATCTCACGGGCAAGACCGAGGGGCTGCTCACGGTCCGCTTTCCGTCCAGCGAAGACCGGCTGGCCGGGCAGTTCGTCGAGGTGGAAATCACCTCGTGCGCGCCTCTTTCGCTTTCGGGCAGGCTTATGAGCGCCGATGAGACCGCGGCGGTGGGCGTCCTGTGATGTTGTCCAGAGGAACAGCGCGCCGCATCGCCTTCCAGACGCTCGGCTGCAAGCTCAATCAGTACGAAACCGACAGTCTCGCCTCACGGTTCGTGCGGGCCGGCTACGAGATCGTTCCGTTCAACACGCCGGCGGACGCGTATGTAGTGAACACCTGCACGGTCACCAACAAGAGCGACCGCAAGAGCCGCAACACCATAAACCGTGCGCTGCGAAGCGGCCTCCCCTCGGCCGGCGCCGGTTACGAGGCAAATCCGGTAGTTGTCGTCACCGGCTGTTTTGTGGGAACGCATCGGGAAGAGCTCGAATCGATGGGGCTCAACTACGTCGTCGAGAACGATCAGAAGGCGCATATCTTTGAAATGGTCGATGCGCACTTCCGCGGCGAGATGGAGCACCCGGTAGAGATGGGCCGCGACCTTTTCGACTTCCCGGTAGCCGAGCAGCTCTTCCACACCCGCAGCATGGTGAAGATCCAGGACGGGTGCGACAACTTCTGCACCTTCTGCATCATCCCCTACGTACGGGGCCGCGCCGCAAGCAGGCCGGTGGAAGAGATCCTCTCCAATGTGCGGGACACGGTCGCTGCCGGGTCGCGGGAGGTGGTGATAACCGGCGTGAATCTCTCCCGCTACCGCGACGGCGAGACCGGCTTCAGCGGACTGCTCGAGAGGATTCTCGAGCTGCCCGACGATTTTCGCGTGCGGATTTCCTCGATGGAGCCGGATTCACTCGATGACCGGTTTCTCGACCTGCTCGGCCATCCAAAGATGTGCCCGCATCTCCACCTCTGCATGCAGAGCGGCTCCGAGCGGGTGCTTCTCAAAATGCGCAGACAGTATACCTACCGCGGCTACCGCGCAATCGTCGATTCGATTCGCGGCCGCTTCCCCGATTTCAACCTCACCACCGACGTCATTGTCGGCTTTCCCGGGGAGAGTGACGAGGATTTTGCAGAAACCGAAACAGCCTGCCGCGACATCGGCTTCTCGCACATCCACACCTTCCCCTATTCCCGCCGCAGCGGAACCCGGGCCGAGCGGATGGACGGGCATCTGCCGGAATCCGTCAAGAAGGAACGGTCAGCGCGGATTCGAGCCATATCCGACGCCAACAAGCGGCGATACCGCGAGCGGTTCGTCGGACGGGATCAGCGCGTGCTCGTGGAACGGGTGGACGCGAAGCGTGCCTCCGGATCAGGTTACGGCGAGCACTACATCCCGGTGGAGCTGCGTCTGCCGGAGATCCGCCACAATGAGTTCTACCAGGTGAAGCTCACTGCCCTGGAAGCGGGGGAGGATCCCTCCCTGGTGGGCCTGCCTGTCGGGGCAATCAGCCGTTGATATGATCGCTCTGCTTGCACAAGACCCGGCGCTTGCCAGACCCCTCATCGACCACTACCACCTTGTTCGCCTGCCGCTCCGTTCGAGTTTCGCGCTCTACCGGTCACGCCCAGGATACGCGACCGACGATATTGCGCTGGCCGTGAGTGGACGCGACAGGTTCGCTCGCGATTTCATCGAACGCGATAAGATCGCCGTCGCCGCTGCGACCGGTTATCTGTTCGGCCTCCGCGGGGCGGAATCGGCGGAGGAGACCGGTTTGATTGCAGGCCTCTTCCGGTTCCCGCCGGCGACGCCCACGGGAGACTTCGCGGACCGCCCGGCACATCCGGTGGCGGTGGTTGTCCGCGCCGTCGACGCAGACCGCTCCACGGGTGCGACGGTCGACACACTGTTTCGCCATTCGCTGCCCGAGATCACCATCGAATCACCCCACTCTGCCGTTCCAGCCTTCATGGAGGCTGCCCTCGCCTGGACCGGTCCGCACCGCATAGTAGCTCTCTGCGCCGATCCCGAAGCGGCCGGCGCCAAAGACATTGCGGGGACGGTTGCGGCGGTGATCGCGGCAGCAGTCGAAGCGGCCTCACCCCCCGGCAGCGCGGATGCGCGGGCCGGGCGTGTGGCAGCGGTACGGGTTGGCACCATCCTGCGGCTCTCGCGCACGCGGCAGGCGCGGCTTGCGCAGCTTCTGGGGGAGTACGCGTCGAGACACGGCGGCAGTGTCCCTGAGCTTGCGCAGCTTTCCGGCGGCTCATACAGCCGGCTCGAATCAGCACGCATCTTCAGCGATCTCGAGCGGCTCCTGGAACAGGAGATCGGGTGACACTCGGCAGCGCCTTCTCCCGCATCTACGTAGAACGGGCGGCCTGCGATCACCGGCTCACCGGTCAGATCCTCGACCGCATGTCCGGCCTGCCCGTTGTTGAAATCGACGACTACCAGGAGCTCTTCTCCCGGCCGCGCCAGAGCTTTTCGGCTCAGAAGCGCATGCCGTCTGTGATCCTGGCGGTGAAGGAAGGGCGATTCCTCTACGCGGGAAGCGAGCGCATCAACAGCTGGCAGCAGCAGACCGTCCACTACAACGATCTGATCCGCAACTGCATATACGACTGCGAATACTGCTTTCTCCAGGGATTGCACGCCTCTGCGCATGCGGTGATCAACGTGAACGTCGAAGACTACATCGCGGAGGCGCGGCGGACGGCCTCAGCTTCGGGAAAGCTTTTCCTCAGCATCTCCTATCTCACCGACCTCCTTGGTTTCGAGTCGATCGTCCCCTTCACCCGCCGCTGGATCGAGGTCGCGCGCGAGACTCCGCAGCTCGAGCTGGAGATAAGAACCAAAAGCGACAACTACCCTGCCCTGCGCGATCTGGTGCCGTCGCCGAACGTGTTCTTCGTCTGGTCGCTCGCGCCCGAGCGCGTCGCCCGCGCGGTCGAGCACGGGACCGCGGGCTTTCGGAACCGGCTCTTCGCCGCGCGAAGCGCTCTCGATCAGGGCTTCCGCCTCAGGCTCTGCTTCGATCCCGTGCTGGTGGGATCAGGGTGGGAGGACGAATACCGGACATGTGTCGCCGAAACCTTCAGGAGGCTTCCGGCGGAGCGAATCGAGCTTGTGAGCGTCGGCGGACTGCGGATGAACGCCGATCAGCTTGCCCGTATCGGGAAGGACAATCCGTCGCGTTCGCAGATCTTCCGCCCTGCCGTCCGCCGGGCCGGAATGGTCGGATACCCGCCTCAGGTGGAGGAGGCGCTCCGTGAGGTCCTCGGGACCGCACTTCGCAGCCATCTTCCGGAGGAGAGGATCCTCTTTCTCAGCGGCGACTCCCTTTCCGTATCTGCGGATAGCGGACCCAGCTGAAGGCCGGATGTGTTCCCCCTATCGTATCGGTGATTATCTCGTTCCGGATTGAGAGACCGTTCACGCTGTTCGCCAGGTAGACGACCGCCGTCTTTTCCTCGGGGAAAGCCACCATGTAGGCTTTGAAAATGTCGTTGTCGCCCCAGTGCCAGAGCGCGATCCCCTCGCCCCTGCTGTACTGGAGCGCAAACCCCAGTCCCCAGCCTACCCAGTCGGGATCCTTTCCCTCGCCCACGCTGAGCTTGACTGCCGGCTTCATCATCCTCTTGCGGACGGCGTCGCTCAGGCCCCGGCCCTGCATCACGGCGATCAGAAAACGTGCATAGTCGCCCGCGGTTGTGTGAAACCCGCCGGCCACGTTCGCGATCGAAGGCTTGTATTTTTCCACCGGATTGCCGGCGCCGTCGGTCCCGACGGCGTAGTCCGCTTCGGCCGCACGCGACCACAGGAAAAAGGAGCTGGTCATCCCGTAGGGTTTGAGAACCTCGTTCCGGACAACCTCTGCCACCCCGCGCCCCGTGATCCGCTCGACTACCCTCTGGAGAAACAGATATGCCTCGCCTGAGTAGCTGAAGCTGGTTCCCGGATCGGCAATCAGATTCAACCCGTCGTCGCCCCGCCAGTTCTCCATTCCGCTGGTATGCGACAAGACCATTGCCGCGGTTATCTGCGCCACCCGAGGATCGCCGGCGATGTCCGGGTAGGCCCAGTAGCTGAAAAGCGCGCGGTCCAGGTCGATTGTGCCGCGTGAGGCGAGCCGCAGCACGGCGTACGCGAAAACCGGTTTGCCCAGGGATGCCGCCTCGAAGACGGTCCTGTCGTCAACCGGCGCCCCCGTTGCAACGTTCCGGATGCCGAAGGGCCGGCTCCAGACGATGCGGTTGCCACGGACAACGGCAATAGAGAGCCCCGGAACCTTTGCGTCCTCCATTGCGGAGGCGATCCGGTGCTCCACAAGAAGCGAGTTTGCAGGTGCCCGGCCGATTCGCGACCAGAAGGTGCAGGAGGACAGGATTGCCGCTGCTGCAAGCGCGAACGAGACCAAGACGAGCCCGCGCGCTCTCCGGTGCAGGAGGCGGCATCCGGGAACGCCGGATGTTGAAGGAATTGTCTGCAAGTTGGGGTCTCAGGCTCACTCGAGGGGCGCGTCTGCCATGGAGGCATCCGCAGCGGTGGTGGTTGCCCTCGGGCTCACATCCGCAACGGGGGAGTCCGTCTGCGGGCCGGGCCTGCTTCCTGCCGCCGCCCTCTTCCGATCCCGCCCCTCTTCAGGCTCGCCGGCCCCGGAACGTTCCACGTAGTGACGAAGCGGCTTCAGGAACTCCATCAGCTCCATGGGGAAGAAGTACTTGGCCGAGGGACTCGCGCCGATCTCCTTCATCGCATCCAGGTACTGGAGCACCATGGTCTTTTCGTCGATCTTGCGAGCCGACCCGAATACGCGTTCGAGGGCCAGCGCATAGCCCTCCGCCTGAAGGACGGCCGCCTGCCGCTCGCCCTCGGCGCGGAGGATCCGCGACTGTTTGTCTCCCTCCGCCACCAGGATCGTCGACTGCCGTTTTCCTTCCGACTCGGTAACCATTGCACGTCGATTCCGCTCCGCGGACATCTGCCTGTTCATGGCATCCTGAATGTCACGCGGCGGCACGATCTCGCGGATTTCCACGCTCGTGACCTTCACGCCCCATCGCTCGGTCACTTCGTCGAGCTTCGAGCGAAGCACGCGGTTTATGTCTTCGCGCTTTGCAAGCACGTCATCGAGGGGAATGTCACCGATGACGGCACGGAGAGTCGTGGTCGCGATGCCCTGGCTCGCCCCCGCGAAATTGTTGACCTGAACCACCGACAGCGCCGGATCGACCACGCGGGAGTAGATAAGGAAGTCGATGTCGATGGGCGCGTTGTCTTTGGTGATGCAGGTCTGGCGCGGGATCTCGAGAAAAATTTCACGAAGATCCGCCCAGACCGCCTTGTCGACGATGGGAATCAGAAAGACGATGCCGGGCCCCTTGGCCTGGAGCACCCGTCCGAGCCTGAAGACGACCAGCCGTTGGTATTCCCTTACTACCTTGACGGAGCTCAGCAGCGTGCTCAGCAGCACCAGAAGAACCGCCGCCCAGATTACGATATCAATTGTCATAGGTAACTCCCTTCCCTGCGGTCGTCAGCCGCGTTTTACCACAACCAGATGTATGCCCTCGGCTTCCACAACGATCACCTCGTCACCCGGACGCACCGTTTCTCCCATGCTCACCGCCGTCCACTCCTCACCGCCAAGCCGCACTACGCCCGCGGCAGGCGGTGAATCGTCCGATCCGTCGTCGGGCCCGAATGCGCTCAGTGCCAGTCCGGTTCTGCCCAGAAGCGAATCGCGTCCGACCAGCGCCTTTTGTCTGTGGACTCCGATTCCCTTTGCAACGACGAAAAGGAGCAGCGCGGCAAGTACGCCGGTGGTTACGACGATCGTCAGCGCCGAGATGCGTATCGGCTGGCCGCGCGGCATGAGCAGGAGCGAGCCGGCAACCAGAGCGCCGATTCCGCCGGCGGTGAGAAGTCCGTGTGAAGGCAGTTTCATCTCCAGCACGAAGAGCGCGACGCCGCCGATGATCGCAGCAAGCCCCGCGACATTGACGGTTACCGGCAACGAGGCGAAGATTGCGATCGATGCGAGGAGACTCAGGCTGCCGACGGTACCGGGGACTCCGAAACCGGGTGTTGTGATTTCGATGAACAGTCCGATGAGGCCGAGGATGAAGAAGATATAGGCTATGTCGGGCCGAAGCAGTGCCGAAAGCAGGCTCAGCATTTCGCTCATCCGACGGTAACTGACCTGCACGCCGGCGGTCTTGAGGGTGACAGGGCCGCCGCCAGCTGTGACCCGCACGCCGTCGAGCTCGCGCAGGAGGGCCGGCACCGACCGGGCATCCGGCGAGGCCGCAGCCGCCGAAAGGAGCGGACGCAGCGAAGGGCCGATGCTGCTCTTCCCGCCGGAAAAATACAGCACAACGGGAACCGGCGAGCCCGCCATGGTATCACGCACCTTGTTGACGGAGGCCGGGTAGCCGGAAGTGGTATCGAGCTCGACCACTACGAGCGAGATTCCCGACTGGTCGGCGGACCTGATGCCGTTTGAAAGATACTCAGCTTCCACCGGTCCGAGAGTCCTCGTCACCGAGAACAGGGCAATCCGCGAGGCTGATTCGTCCGCTATGCACGGAAGGACTGAAATGAAAAGGAGTATCGGTATGATTACGGCAACGGCCCTAACAGGCAGCCGCGGCCGGAGCGTGCGCCACCGAGCCGAAGGGCTGTGGTGGGCACTCGAACTGCCGGATCTGTCGGCACGCATAACCCACCTCATCTTAAATCTCAACCTTTTTTGCCTCTGCGTCAATCGCCCGAGGGACAATCGGCAATCGAATCTGCCCGGAAGGTCTTCTCGACGCGTCTGACACGAATTGACATTCATGAGTGAATGCGTTAGATTTTTGCGTAATCGCTATGTATCAGGAGGCGTGCAGTGACGACCATATCAACAATCGCAATCAGCGACCGGGCAAAGACTGAGCTCACTGGCCTCGAAGTCAGCCGCGACAATTTTCTGCGCATCTGGGCGGAAGCAGGCGGATGTTCCGGAATGACCTACCAGGCGGCCATCGATCAGGAGTATTCTTCCGAAGACACTACGCTCTACGAGGACGAAAATCTCCGCGTCGTTAGCGACCGCATGAGTGCACCGCTCTTCGCCGGGCTTCAGATAGACTATTCGGACGACCTTGTCGCTCCGGGCTTTCGCTTCTACAACCCCAATGCCACGCGAACCTGTGGCTGCGGTTCCAGCTTCAGCTGTGAGGCGGGTGCCTGAATCATTTTCGCACGGCGGCCGCTTCGGTACTCAGGACCGAAACGGCCGCAGGTCGCTTCCTCTTCGTGAGAACAGATGAACATACAAAAGACAAATTCCGCTGAGCGCAGGCTCGATCTGTCGGGCGGCGAGTCCGTTTACTGCATAAACGAGGCGCAGATGCGTCTCGCACGCAAGCTCGCCGACGAGGATCCCGCCTCCTCACAAAAAATCCAGGCGCTCTTTTCGCAAATCGAATCCACGCTTACCCGCAACGAGCAGGCAGCAGTCGCGTTTCTTCTTATCGAGCACCTCAACCTCGCACCGCGAAGCTGACCGGCCGGTCCATTCCCCGGTTAGACGATGACCCGGCCTCCGCTCGCCTTGAGCAGCCGGTCGCGCACCGCATGGCCGGTACCCACCGCGGGCGGAAGCTCGGCAGCAATAACCTCCACGCCCTGTGCATCGAACCAGACAAGAAGCCGGTAGAGATCGCGCCCGTACTGTTCCACGTCCCGGACGGTAACGCTGAGGAGCGGGCCTTCGGCCTTCACGTTGCGGCCACTGAACCCCTCGCGCGGGCCGCCGGAGGAATCCGGTACGCCGAGCCGTATGAGCCCGGTGAGCCGCGGCGCAGCAGAGGATGCGGGCGCAGAATCTGCGGCAACGGCGTGTGCTATCGCCTGCGGCCCTTCAAGCCGCCTCAGCGCTGAGGTCTCGACGGCCGCAACCTCGGCTCGTGGTTTGTAGTGGGTGTATTTCATTCCCGGAGCACGCGGCCTCGCATCCGACGGCCCCTTGCCCGTCGGTGCCGGATCCATCGCGCGCGCTCGGGTTTCGTTGTCGCCGTCACCCTTGCTCTCCGCGAGGACGCTTCGAACCATCTCGTCGGTGATGACGCCATGCCGCAGAATCGTCACCCCGCCGCGAAGGTCGATCACCGTCGACTCGATCCCAACCTCGCAGTCGCCTCCGTCGAGAATGGCTGCAACCCGTCCCCTCATGTCGGCGACCGCCATGTCGAAGGTCGTAGGGCTCGGACGCCCGGAGAGATTCGCCGAGGGCGCCGCAACGGGAACGCCGGCGGCGCGCAGGAAGGCGGCGGCAACCGGATGCCGCGGTATTCGGATGGCGACGGTGTCGAGCCCAGCCGTGGCCACCCCCGAGATGGCGGAGCCTGCGGCGGATTTTGCAGTGATAACCGAGAGCGGGCCCGGCGCGAAGGCATCGAAAAGCGCGCGTACCCTGCCGTCGAGCTTCGGAAAGAGCGCGTCGAGCGATGCGAGGTCGGGAAGGTGCACAATGAGGGGGTTATCTGCGGGTCTGCCCTTTGCGCGGAAAATGGCCCTGCACGCCTCGTCGTTCAGCGCATCGGCGCCAAGACCGTAGACTGTTTCGGTGGGAAACACCACGAGCCTGCCGCGTCGGACAAGATCGCCTGCCTCCTCTGCCCGGTCCGGCGAGAGCAGCAGCGTCTCCTCTCGTTCCTTCATCACCGCATTATATTGCAGGCAACGCTTTTCTGTACACGCGGCCCTGCCTGCCGCTATACTTCTGCCGATGAGCCGCTTCGACATGGAAAAGCTGATTCGCCTTGCCGCGCGCCCGCGGCTCTTCGCCTCGACCGGCCGCGATTTCTGGAATGAGCCCTACATCGCCGATCACATTCTCTTCGCGCATCTGGACCCGGCAAACGACGATGCAAGCAGAGCGCCGGAGGAGATCGGCCGGAGCGTTGCCTGGATCAGCTCGGTAATACGGACGCAGTTCCCGCGGCAGACGGAGTCAGGCGGCGGACGCTGCCGGCTGCTCGACCTCGGATGCGGGCCCGGCCTCTATGCTGCGCGGTTTGCCGGTGCCGGATTCGACGTACACGGCATCGACTTTTCGTCGGTCGCAGTCGAATACGCCCGCTCGTTCGCACGCCGGCACTCACTTTCCGCCCGATACGGGTGTGCCGACATGCGCACGCTCTCCGCTCGCGGCGAATATCACGCGGCCGCCATGATCTACGGCGGCTTGTGCGTTCTCTCCAACGCGGACCGGCTCTCCATGCTGCGCCGCATCCGCCGTGCACTGACCACGGGGGGCCTCTTCTTTTTCGATGTGTTCAACCGCGACTACGTGAGGCGGACGGCAGTCGGCAACCGGTGGTACACCTCACGGAGACGCGGCTTCTGGATGGAGGAGTCTCACCTGGTTCTCGAGCGCAGCTACGAGTATGCCGCACAGGAGGTGGGCCTCAACCGCTACGTAGTTCTCAGTGAAAAGGGAGAGCTCCGGGACTACAACGTGTGGCGCCACTGGTACGACCGGAAGTCGGTTACCTCGATAGTCGAACGCGGCGGCTTCGAAGTTGTCGGCATTTATGGAGATTTGTGCGGTTCACCGGTCGGCGGAGAGTGGCTGGGCGTCGTAGCGCGGAAGACTGAATAGCCGGGGGAAGATACAGCTCCCGCTGGCCCCCCCGTGCCATCAACAAAATTGGCAGCAGTAGCTACAGCTTGATCCAGACCCACCCGTCTTCCACCTTGACAGGGTAGGTGGCTACCGGCCGCGTTGCGGGAAAATCCTTCACCGCACCGGTGCGGATATCGAAACGCGATCCATGCTTGGGGCAGCAGACGTCGCCGCCACCGACTATGACGCCCTCGAACAGGGGCGAGTATTCATGCGAGCAGGAGTTGTCGATTGCGTAGATGCCGTCATCCAGCTTGAATATCGCGATCTCTTTCCTGCGGTGGACGAACTTTTGTGCTTTCTGAATTTCGTCGGCTTTGACTGCCTGGATCCACTTTGCCATAGGTTTCGAGCCGGTTACTCATCGTCATCCTCGTCGTCCGGAGCGGACAACAGGCGGTCCCGTATGATGCTCCGGAGATCCTCGTGGACCACCTCCGGAGCGTGATCGATGAGATCACCAAAGAAACCCTCCACCAGCATCTCTTCCGCCTCCACACGGTCGTAACCCCGCGCCATCAGGTAGAATACCTGGGTTTCGTCGAGCCGTCCGGTGGTCGAGCCATGACTGCACTTCACATCGTCGGTGTTGATCTGGAGGCTCGGAATGGAATCGGCGCGAGCCCCGTCGTTGAGGATGAGGTTCTTGTCCTCGAGAAATGCGTCGGTCCGTGTCGCCTCGTGAGCGACCTGGATAAGTCCCTGGTAGATGGCGTGCGCTTCGTCCTTCACCGCGCCCTTGTAGTAGGTGCGGCTCACCGCGTGGGGCGCGTTGTGGTGCTGGACGGTGCGCACATCGAAATGCTGGTCTTCGCGGCCGAAATAGATCCCATTAAGCCGCACATCCGACCCGGGTCCGTCGAGCACGCAGTCGAAACGGTTCTTCGCAAACATTCCGCCGAAGACGGCGGCGAAGTGAACAAGGGAGCCGTCACGGCTGACCCACGAGCTTCCGTTGGAAAACCAGGAGCTGTCGATGTTGAGGTCCTCTACCGAGAGCAGATAGAGGCTGGCCGCATCCTTGACCATCACATCGCTCGCCTCGTTTACCAGAAGCTCTCCCTCCTCCTCACTGCTCGCCTTCTGCACGAGCCGGGCACGCGCTCCCTTCTCGAGAACGACAGCTGTCTCCGGTTGGGACAGCACCGAGTCGCCCGATGCATGGTATTCAACCAGCACAGGCTGATCGATCTCGACGAACGTGGGGACGTAGAAGAAGATACCGTGAGTGATTGCCGTATAGTGCCAGGCCTGAACTCGATTGTCTGCGGTTTCTACCGAGCGCTTCAGAAGGTGCTCGAGCGCCTTGATCTCCGGTGCGCCTGAAAGCGCGCTGCCTGCGACGGGCTTCCCCCCCTGCTCGTCGGACGCGAGGCCGGCCAGAAGTTCGTTGAGAGAGAGCAGCCTCACGCCGCGCTCGGCAAGATCGGGCTGAAGGGCGAGAGCTGTGCACCGCCCGTTCTCGAAACGAGCGTAGCCGGCATAGCCGGGCGGAATCTTCGCGGAAGCGCGGCCTTTTCCCGCGGCTGCCTCCTGTTTCCCGACTGCATCGACACTGAAGGTGTAGGCGTCAAAATCGTAGTTGGAGATGTCGCTTCTGCGCCACTCCTCATCCCGCGTCGTCGGCCATTCGAGCGCGGAAAACCGCTTGAACGCCTCTGCGCGAATCGCACGCATCCATTTTGGTTCCTGACGTGAATCGAGATACGCGGACAGATCCTCCGTTCCGCGGTAGCTTCGCGTCTCTGTTGTGCTCAACCTCTGCTCCTTGATTGCCTTTCCGTTAAAACTATCGGGATCTGCGGGCGGCTGTGAAACGGCTCCCGCAGGCGTATCGGCCAACTGCGGCCGTCAGCCGACCGAGCCTTCCATCTCGAGCTCGATCAGTCGGTTGAGCTCGATCGCGTACTCCATCGGCAGCTGCTTGACGAGCGGATCGAGGAAGCCGTTGACGATCATGAGGCTTGCCTCAGCTTCGTCGAGGCCGCGGCTCTGCAGGTAGTAAAGCTGCTCTTCGCTGATTCGAGAAACGCGCGCCTCGTGCTCGATCGACACATCGTCTGAAAGAATATCCATATAGGGATAGGTGTTGCTGCGCGAATCCGGATCCATGATGAGCGCATCACAGACGACCTTGCTCTTTATGTTCCTGAGCCCGGGCTCCACCTTTATCTGGCCACGATAGCTCGCCACGCCGCCGTCCTTGCTTATGGACTTGCTGGTAATGATCGAGCTGGTATTGCTTGCCGCGTGGATGCACTTGCCGCCGGTGTCCTGCTCCTGCCGGTTGCCTGCAAATGCAATCGAGAGGATTTCTCCGTGGGCGCCGTCACCCATGAGCCAGACCGACGGGTACTTCATCGTGCGCTTGCTGCCGATGTTTCCGTCGATCCATTCCACCGTGGCGCCCTCGTAGGCAACGGCCCGCTTGGTAACCAGGTTGTAGACGTCGCTCGACCAGTTCTGAATGGTGGTGTAGCGGACGCGTGCGCCCTTGAGTGCAATGATCTCCACGACGGCGCTGTGAAGGCTGTCGGTTGTGTAGATCGGCGCGGTACAGCCTTCGATGTACTGCACGAAGGCACCCTCGTCGGCGATGATCAGCGTCCGTTCGAACTGCCCGAAATTCTGCAGGTTGATGCGGAAGTAGGCCTGAAGGGGAATATCCACCTTCACGCCCTTTGGCACGTAGATGAAGCTGCCGCCGGACCAGACAGCGCTATTCAGCGCGGCGAACTTGTTATCCGAATAGGGAATCACGGTACCGAAGTACTTGCGCACCAGGTCGGGGTGCTCGCGCACAGCCGTCTCCGGGTCACAGAAGATAACGCCCTGCTTCTCGAGGTCGGCGCGGATGTTGTGATAGACAACCTCCGAGTCGTACTGAGCACCGACGCCCGCGAGATACTTCTTCTCCGCCTCCGGGATGCCAAGCCGGTCGTAGGTCTCACGCACCTCCGGGGGAAGGTCCTCCCACCGTTTCTCCTGCTTGTTTACCGCAGTGGCATAGTAGTACATCTCGTCGAAATTGAGGCTGGAAAGATCGGCGCCCCAGTTGGGCATCTCCTTCCGATTGAACTCTTTCAGCGATTGAAGGCGAAATTCGGTCATCCACTCGGGCTCTTTCTTGTATGCCGATATCTCCCGGACGACCGCTTCACTCAGCCCCCTTTCCGGAGTCCGATATACCGATTTGTCGGGATAGTTGAATCCATATTTGTAGTCGCCAATATCAACGACCTTGGACTGGCTGCTCATTAGCTTCCTCCTCAATACCGTACTGCTGCCGAACCCAGTCGTAGCCCTTGGCTTCGAGCGTGGTGACCAGGTCCTGCCCGCCTGAGGTGACAATTTTCCCTTTGTACATGATGTGCACGTAGTCCGGTCGGATATGATCCAGGATGCGCTGATAATGGGTAATTATCAGAGCTCCGAAGTCATCTCCGCGCAGGGTGTTCACCCCCTTGGCGACGACCTTCAGCGCATCGATGTCAAGACCGGAATCAGTTTCATCCATGATCGCAAATTTCGGCTTCAGGAGCAGCATCTGCAGCACCTCCATCCGCTTCTTCTCACCGCCGGAAAAGCCCTCGTTGAGATAACGGTTGATGAACTGCTGGTCGATCTCCATGAACTGCATCGCTTCGCGCAGCTGTTTGATGAATGAAGCTGCCTTGCCGGCGGTCTCGCCTTCGTTCTGCGCCTTGATCTCGGCCGCCCGCTTGAGGAAACGGCCGACGGTGACCCCGGGAATTTCCACCGGATATTGAAAAGCCAGGAACAGGCCCTTGCGGGCGCGTTCGTGCGTGGCCATCTCCAGAATATTCACTCCGTCAACACGCACCTCTCCTGCGGTAACTTCGTAGGAGGGATGTCCGAAAATCACATTGCTCAGGGTGCTCTTTCCCGAGCCGTTCGGCCCCATGAGGGCGTGAATTTCTCCGGTGTTCAGAACCAGGTCGATCCCGTTCAGGATCTCCTTTTCCCCGATATTCGCATGCAGATCTCTTATTTCAATTTTCACTTCTTGTCCTCGCGCTCAGATAGGATACCCGAGCTCCAGCCGGGCCTCTTCGCTCATGAAATCGATGCTCCACGGCGGATTCCACACGAGATTAGCAACAACTTCCTTGAAACCGAGCTTGTCTCGCATCACTCGATTGATGTCGTACACAATCTGGTCGCCCAGCGGGCATCCGGGTGAGGTGAGCGTAAAATCAACCTCTACACGTTCTTCCGCCGGATCAACTCTGTAGACCAGACCGACATCGACGATGTTCATGCCGATCTCCGGATCAACAACTTCCTTGAGTGCGTCCAGGACCTGCGCTTTGGAATACATGGTGGGCTCCCCCTCTAAAACATTATCAATTTACTCAGATACTTGCCATTGATCAAGGCTCGTCTCTGTGGGCATATTAATGGATGATAATGCTAGACTATCATAAAACATACGCACCGCCAACTCCGGCGCCTGGAGCGCTTTCGTCCTTATCACGGGTGTACCGATGAACGTAATGGTGATACTCTGCCACCCGACCGCCGGAAGCTACAACCACGAAATTGCCGCCCGGATCGTTCGCGGACTCGAAGCTCTCGAGGCGAAGATCCTCTTCCACGACCTGTACCGGGAAAGCTTCGACCCTGTCCTGAGCGAGGAGGAGATCAGGCGCCGTTTCAGCTTCGACGAGGTGGTCCGGGGTTACGCACGCGAGGCGGAGGAGGCGGACGGATACGCGTTTGTGCACCCCGACTGGTGGGGGATGCCACCCGCTCTGCTCAAGGGCTGGCTTGATCGCGTCTTCCGGCCCGGCGTTGCATATGACTACGAGGGAGAAGAGTTTACCAGGAAGCAACGCATTCCGCTCCTGAGCGGACGGCGCGCACTGGTCGTCGCGACCACCGACCGATCGGAGACCGAATTCGGGGCGGAGCATCCGCTCGAGGTAGTCTGGCGGGATGCGGTCTTCGGTTTCTGCGGAATCACGGATTTTTCGATTCGGATTATCCACAATCTCCGTGATACCACCCTCCGCATCCGGCGCGAGTGGCTCTCACAGATCGAGAAGCAGAGCCGGTCATTCTTTTCCCGTGAAAATCCGAAGATGTGATACAAGGAGATGTTGAGATGAAAGAGCTCCTGCTGTACCGACACGCAAAAGCAGAAAAGTCCCTGCCCGGCGAAGGTGACCGCGCCCGGCATCTCGCGCCGACCGGGGAGTTTCAGGCCCGCGCCATGGGCAAAATGCTCCGCGAGGCCTCGGCTCTGCCCGACCTCGTGTTGAGCTCCGACGCCCTGAGGGCGGTGGAGACTGCCACGATTACGCTACGCGAGTCCGGCTGCGGCGCCCCGATGCAGAGCAGCTCAACGCTCTACGATGCGGAACCCGACGACTATGAGGCTGAGCTCAGGTCGATTGAAGGGGGCGCGGATCGCATCATGCTCGTGGGGCACAATCCAGCGATGGAAGAGTTCGCAGGAAGGCTCCTGAAAAGACGCGTCGAGATGAAGACTGCGAACCTTGTCCGCTTTTCACTGGACATTGCCGGCTGGAACAGCTTCGGCCCCGATACTGATGCGAAGCTGATTGCCATGATGGTGCCGGAAATCCCGGAATCCTGATCTCGATGCTGCAGATCACGCGCGTACTCGAAAACCTGGTGCTCCCGCCCGGCGGACTCATTCTGCTCGTTGTAATAGGCTTGATTTTCCTCGTTGCGAAACGGCGGAGGGTCGCTGCGGCAATTCTCACGGCCGCGCTCCTCGCTACATACCTGCTTTCCATTGGACCGATCGCCGGTGCTATCATGGTGCCGCTCGAAAACAGCTACCCGGCACTCTCTCCTGCGGTGCTCTCAAAGGATGACAAGGGGGCTTCCGGACCGGATGCCGTGGTGATACTCGGCGGCGGGTCCGTTGCCGGCGCGCCGGACGCACCGAGCATCGCCCAAATGGCTGGAAAGGAAGCGCAGAGCTCGGGCTCCCCGGTGAGCCTCAGTGCCGACGCAGCAGCCCGTCTCGCCTACGGGTTTGCGGTGTCCCGCGCTTTAGGGCTTCCGATTATCGTCGCGGGCGGCGCGCCGCTCAAACCGGCAGCTACCGAAAGCGAGGCGCAGGCGTCGAAGGCGCTGCTCGCAGCGATGGGTGCCGACCCGGCACAGGTTCAAACGGAGACCCGCAGCCGCACCACCTGGGAAAACGCGGTCAACGTGGCGCTGGAATATCATCCAAAGCGAATCGTGCTGGTGACATCGGCCTATCACATGCGGCGCGCCGTTTACTGCTTTCAGAAGCAGGGGATCGATGTCATCCCCGCTCCCACCAACTACACCGTGAACCGTGAGCCCGGCTCGGGCCCCGATTTCATGCCGACGGCCTATGCGCTGCAGACAAGCTCGACGGCGATACGCGAGCGGATTGCCATGTTGTTCTACCGGCTCCGATACGGTGCGGTTCCGAAATGAAGCTCGCCTACAGACCTGTATTCATGCGGTCGATGACCCTGTAGAGGCCCTGAGTTCCCAGATTTTCCAGCCCCTGCGCCATCGCCGCGATGTAAAACTCGTGTACGAGGGTGAGGCCGGGCAGCGAGAGGCGCATCCGGTGCGCCTCTTCGATGGCAATCCCCATGTCCTTTACGAAGTGCTTGATGAAGAAACCCGGTTCGAAGTCCCCGGAGGCGATCCGCCTGCCGAGATTGTTGATGGACCAACTCGACGCCGCGCCCTTGCCGATCACATCGATCACCCGGCCCGCATCGAGACCGGCCCGCCGTGCATAGAGAATAGATTCGACCACGCCGATCATGGTCGAAGCGATGAGAATCTGATTCGACATCTTGGTGTGCTGACCGGCGCCCGCCTCACCCATGGACTGGATGTTACTGCCCATGAGCCGAAATAGCGGAAGGATCTCGTCGAAGGCAGCCTGCGTTCCGCCTGCCATTATGGCGAGTGTGCCCTCCCGCGCACCGACATCGCCTCCGGATACCGGCGCGTCGAGCGCGGCGATACCAAGGTCCTTCGCCTTGGCGGCGATCTGCCGGGCAAGCGAGGGCATCGAGGTGGTCATGTCGATCACGATGCCGCCCTGTCGCATGCCGGCGAGGACACCCTCTGATCCGAGGTACACCTCCTCGACATCGGAGGGAAAACCCACGATGGTGAAGAGATAGTCGCAATCCTTCGCAACCTCGGCAGGGCTCGCGCACGCTCTGGCTCCCGCGTCGACCAGCTCGCGCATCTTGCTGGCCGTGCGATTGTAGACCGAAACCTGGTGCCCTGCGTCGATGAGGTGCCGGCACATGCTCTTGCCCATGATTCCAGTCCCGATCCAGCCGATCTTCTTCGCCATCTCTGCCGCTCCTTGATTAGATAAGGCTCTCGTTTCGGCAATTATCGGTGATCAGGGCCAACTGCATCAAGCCGCGGGCCGAAATTGAGGATGAATCGGGCAAAGGGCCGGCCGACTGACCATAAATGGCACTTTCCGCCTGATTCGATGAATCCTTTCGATAAAAACTTCCGTAATAGTACCTGAGTCCAGGGTTGCCTACCGAGCAGCCCTCACAGTACACTTCGTACGTCTCGAACATTGACCGAACGAAGAGCGTTACTTTTTCCACCAACAGGCGTAACGCACACGGCAAGCATACCTGAAGGAGGTACATTCTTGGTACAGGTTACCAATCTCTCAAAGCGGTATGGGCCCCACAAAGCGGTCGACGACGTGAGTTTCTCCGTTCAAAAGGGAGAAATCGTCGGATTTCTGGGACCCAACGGCGCAGGCAAATCCACCACCATGAATATTCTGACCGGCTATCTCTCCTCGAGCGAAGGAGACGTCGTGATCGACGGCCAAAACATTCTGGAATATCCGGAGGAGATCAAGGCGCGTATCGGCTACCTCCCGGAGAATCCGCCGCTCTACATGGACATGACGGTAAAGGAGTATCTCCGCTTTGTCTGTGAGATCAAGAAGGTTACGAAACAGGATATCGTTCCGCGCATAGAAACCGGGCTGGAGACCGTCCGCATCGCGGACGTCCGAAATCGCCTCCTCAAGAATCTTTCGAAAGGATACAAGCAGCGGGTCGGCCTGGCAGCCACACTGATGGGAAATCCCGACATTCTGGTCCTCGACGAACCGACCTCCGGCCTCGACCCGAAACAGATCATCGAGATAAGGGATCTGATCGTGCGGCTCGGTCAGGAGCATACGATCATCCTGAGCTCACATATCCTGCCTGAAGTGAGCGAAACCTGCCAGAGAGTGCTCATCATGAACCTCGGAAAGATCGTCGCCGATGGAAAGCTTGACGATCTCGCGCGGGATCTGGCCGACACGAGCGAGCTCCTGCTCCGGGTCGCCGGCGAGCGCAGCGCAGCCGAAAGTGCACTTTCGGGGCTTGCAGGCTTGAAGCGGATTGACATATCAGATTCGCCAGAGCCGGGAGCGCTCGACGTCGCTATCGAAACAGAAGAGAACACCGATCTGCGCAAGGACGTCTTTTTCGCTCTCAGCGGCGCGAAGCTGCCGATCCTGGAGATGCGCGCCCGCAACACCACGCTGGAAGAGATCTTTCTCCATCTGACGAACGTTGAAAAGGGAGCCGAGTAATATGTATTCAATTTTCAAGCGTGAGTTCCGGGGATTCTTCGAGACACCCATCGGCTACGTGTTCATGGGGCTGTTTCTCCTCATCTCCGGATTCTTTTTCGCATACAATCACCTGTTCACCGGCAGCGCCTACTATTCCACCTTTCTCGGAAGCATCTTCTTCATCTTCATCTTCGCGGTGCCGCTTCTTACAATGAAGCTCCTCTCCGAGGAGCGCCGTCAGAAGACCGACCAGCTGCTTCTCACGTGCCCTATTTCGGTGCTGGACATCGTGCTCGGGAAGTTCTTCGCTGCTGCCGCGGTCTTTCTGATGACCCTGCTGGTGACGGTCCTCTACGCCGTTGTGGTCGGCATTTTCGGCGATCTCGCCGTTGCCGAGACCGTGGGAGCCTACATCGGATTCTTTCTGCTCGGGCTCTGCTTCATTTCAATCGGACTGCTCGTGAGCGCCCTTACCGAAAACCAGGTCACGGCCGCCTTCTTCACTTTCTTCTCGCTCCTCTTCGTATGGCTTCTCAACCTGGTCAAGCAGGTGGTGCCCTCCGACAGCCTCTCGGGAATCATCTTCGCTGTCGTCGCCGGACTCGCAATCGTCGCCTATCTCTATTTCAACACGCGATCCTGGCTGGTGGCGGCAGCAGCCTTCGTGATACTTGCCGCGGCGATAGTGCTGGTTGCGCTGCTGTCAAAGGGCGCCTTCAACGGCTTTATCGGCAACGTGCTCGGCTGGATCTCCCTGATCGACAGGTACAACAGTTTCAACCTTGGCATTCTGAAACTCGACGCCGTGGTCTACTACCTGAGCTTCAGCTCGGTGTTTCTGTTCTTGACGGTTCGTGTTATCGAGAAGCGGCGCTGGGCCTAGGAGCAATCGATGAAACAACAGACACTTAGAAACCTGATGCAGACAAGAGGCGTGCGTTACGGCGGCTACGCCTCGCTCATCACCCTTGCGGTGGTGGTGGGCATCATCGTCATCAATCTCATTGTCGGGCAGCTCGGCGTTCAGGCGGACCTTACGAGCAGCAGCCTCTACACGCTCTCTGATCAGACAAAGAACGTGCTCAAGAAGCTCAACCAGAATGTCACCATCTACGCGCTCTACCCGCACGGGGGCGAGCAGAAGGAGGTGATGGAGGCACTGCAGCGATACAGTGCCGCATCGAGTCACGTCAAAATCGACGTTGTCGATCCTGAGCAGAATCCCGGTTTCGTGAAGAAATACGACAAGAGCGGCAACGGCATTCCCAACGGAAGCCTCATCGTTGTCGGACCCAAGGACTTTCGCGTCATAAAGCAGTCCGAGCTCTTTTCCATCGACTACAGGAATCCGCAGAATCCGCAGGTGCTCGGTCTCAACGTCGAAAAGACGGTGACCAACGCGCTGCTCTACGTGACTACGGGCGTCACGCCCGTCATCTACGAGCTGACCGGTCACCGTGAGTACTCGCTCGGAAACCTCGGAGTCGCGGACAATGTGAAGCAGGAAAACTTCGACATAAAGACCCTCAATCTGCTTCAGAGCGGGAAGGTGCCCTCCGATGCGGCGATCCTCGTAATAGCAAACCCCACGATCGACCTTGCGCCCGAAGAGGTGCAGGCGATCAGAACCTACCTGGAGAACAACGGCCACCTTTTCGTGATGCAGGACGTCGTGCCGAAGTCGCTGCCGAACCTGAACGGGCTCCTGTCCTACTACGGTGTGGAGTTCCAGAACGGCTTTGTGGTCGAAGAGGATCCGAACCACTTCGTCGCAAACAACAACGTGCAGCTGGTTCCGATTCTGGAGGACCAGGACATCCTGAAGCCGATAAAGCAGGCGGGCACTCCGATCATCCTGCCCTACTCGTCTCAGGGCATAAAGGAGACCCAGCTCAAAACCCGCGACGTACAGGTGACCCCTCTTCTTGAATCGTCGGCGAAGTCATTCCTCCGCACCGATCTCAACAGCCAGTCGCGGAACAAGATTGCCAGCGACGTCAACGGGCCGATCACCCTTGCCGTTGCCATCAACAACAAGATGGTCCTCCCCGATGCGCCGCAGTTCCGATTGATTGTGATGGGGACAGCGCGATTCCTCCAGTCGGTCGCCCCCTACGGAACCATCCCGGGCAATCTCGACTTCTTCCTCAACGGACTTTCCTGGCTCGAGCACCGCACCGATACAATCTCAATCCGGACCAAGACGGTGCTGCAGTTTCCGATGAGGCTGACCGGCGTGCAGGTGCTGATCTTTTCGCTGCTGTTCGTGGTGGTGATACCGCTCATTATCATGATCAGCGGACTGGTAGTCTGGCTGCGCAGGAGACACCTCTGATGGCGAAGGGAGGAAAAAGACGCGGCCTCAGACTGATAATCGCCGCGGGCGCCCTGGTGGTGCTCGTCGGCGGATACTTCATCGTGAAAGCTGTCGCGGCCGCCGAGAAGCCGAAGCCCGGCTCCAACGTAATCAAGGTCGCCAATCTGAAACAGGATGATGTGCAGAGCGTGGAGCTCAAGACCGCAGACTCCACGCTGGTACTCGACCGCAAAGGCGGCAAGCTCGAGCCGCAGCTGCCCTACCCGATGGCCATCGACCAGTCGGCCGTGCAGCGTATCCTCGGCAACGTGACCAACATCTACGCGCAGCGCGTCGTGGTCGATGAGGCGGCAGCGAAGGCTCAGGCCCCCGATCTCGCGAAGTTTGGTCTTGCCCATCCGCAGGCCGTAGTCACGGTGAAGCTCAAGAAAGGTGAGCCGGTGGTCTATCACGTGGGCGACAGAACCCCATCGAAGGGCGACTACTATTTCCAGCGGGTGGGAGACCCACGGATCGTCACGCTCGACAGCTTTTCGGCGAAGTCGATGATGCTGACGCTGACCGATCTGCGCGACCACTCCCTGCCGAGCATAGACGACAAGAAGCTGGTCTATCTGCGGATCGACAACGGCAAGCAGAACATCGAGATGACCAAGGCGCCGAAGGATTTCAATGCGCCCGAGTCCTCCTTTGCCACCATGGCCATGACCTCACCCTACAAGAAGGTACGCCCGGTGGCGACCGATCAGTTCGCCGCCCTCCTGAAAAAGATCCCTACTTTCACCGTTGACACCTTCGTGGACGACCATCCGACCAATCTCGACAAGTACGGTCTCGGCGCCGGCCATGAGACTCTCGTCATGCAGGACGACAAACAGACGCTTCACCTGCTGTTCGGCAAATCGGCCGGGGACGGGAAGGTCTATGCAAAGCTCGAAAACAAACCGTCGGTGTTTACACTGGACACCGACCTCAGCTTCATGACCGCCTTCACCGCGTTCGACCTTGTCGACAAGTTCGTCCTTATCGTGAACATCGACACGGTGGACAAGCTGACTGTCACGACCCCTGACGCCACCTACACCGGAACCATTACGCGGACCGGCACGGGCGACAAGAAGAAGACGAGCTATACCTTTCAGGGAAAAGAGGTGCAGGAGCAGTACTTCAAGAACTTCTATCAGAAGGCAATAGCGATCTTCTATGATGCCGAGAACCCCTCGCCGCATCCCGGCAAGCCGGCGTATACGATAAGCTTCACGCTCAATACGAACAACAATCCCACGCTGACCGCCGAGTTCGTTCCGTTCAACAGCAACTTCTACCAGGTGTACCGGAACGGGCTTTCCGAGTTCGTGGTGTCCCACGATCAGCTGAAGCACGTTGCAGAAGCGGCCGCGCTGCTCGCGCAGGGAAAGGATCCCGGCAAGGATTGACCTCAAATCGCGGGCGGCCGATCTCGGTCAGCCCGCGTAGCGTCTGATTATCGACCTCACCGAACCTTCGTAGGAGCTCCCGAACAGGTTGAAATGGTTGAGCAGATGGTAGAGGTTGTAGATGTCGCGCCTGTCGGAATAGCCGGGCTCGAGCGGAAAGCTCTCCCGGTAGGACTCGTAGAACCGCCGGCCGAACCCGCCGAACAGCTCGGTCATCGCAAGGTCCGCCTCCCGGTGCCCGTAATAGACTGCCGGATCGATAAGGACCGGCTCACCTGAAGGTCCGACCATGTAATTGCCGCCCCACAGATCACCGTGGAGCAGCGACTGCCGTTCGGGTTCTATGAGCAGCTCAGGAAGCCGTTGTATCAGTTTCTCCACGCCGCTCGAAAGTGAGCCCGCGCCTGCTCTGCCGGCGAGTCCGACCTGAAATCTCAGCCGCCTCTCGGCGAAGAACTCGATCCACCCGCCCATCCATCCGTTCTGCTGCGGATTTGAACCGATGTAGTTGTCTTCGTCGAAACCCGGGCGCTCCGAGGTATTCGACCGGTGGAGCTCCGCGAGCTCCCGGCCGAATCGTTCCCAGAAATCTCCCGATCTGCCTCCCTGCCCCTGCTCTATGTGTTCAATGAGGATGAACTGGCTGTTCGCGTTTTCACCCCAGGCGACGGGGGCCGGAGTCCGCGGCCCGTTCCCCCTGCGCAGAGCTTCAAGTCCGAGCGCCTCCGCTCGAAACATGTGCTCGAACCGGGCGGAGTTTTCCTTCAGAAAGAGTGACGCGCCGTTGGAGAGTGCGAGAACGAAAGCCCTGTTGATGCAGCCGCCGCCGACGGACCGGCGTCCATCGATTCCGGTATCGTCCCCGTAAATCGTCCGGACGGCCTCCTCCACCGACGCCGCGCCGCTGATCACACCGACTCCGACCGCCGTTTCGGCGCGAGCGAGGCCAGAAGCCCCCTGCTCGTCCTGTCCACAATCCGGAAGACGCGTTCAAAGCCGTCGGACCCGCCGTAGTAGGGGTCCGGCACCTCGTGCCCGGGTCCGCCCTCCGGATCGAACTCACGGAAGAGACGTACCTTCCTCGCGCCTTCGCCGTTTCGAGCGAGCCTCAACACGGCGTCGCGATTCTCCCGGTCCATCGCCAGGATCATATCGTAATGCTCGAGATCGTCCCGCGAGATCTGCCGGGCGAGGTGATCGATGTGAACACCATGCCCGGCCGCGGTCTTCCGCATCCGCGGGTCGGCATTGTCGCCGGCGTGGTAGGCGGTGGTACCGGCCGACTCCACCTCGTACCGGTGCGCAAGTCCCCGCTCGGCCAGCAGCGACTCGAAGACTGCGTGCGCAAGCGGGCTCCGGCAGATGTTGCCGGTGCAGACGAAGAGGATGCGGACCGCGGGAGCTGCGCTCATATCTTCTTTGCATTGGCAAGAAGATACTCCTCAGCCTCCGGGCACCAGAGTCCGTTGTTCGCCTCGGTTATGTCGGCGAGCTTCGCGAAGAGCGGGCTCGTGGCAGCCGCCTTGCGGAAATCGGCGATCGCCGTGAGCGGCAGCTCGATGTTCGTGTACATCAGTTTCTTGCCGCCGGGAATACTCGGAAGATTGAGCGTGGTTTCGGCAACCGCATTGAGTCCGCCCACGTGGGTAATCATGGCCACAGGATTGATGACTCCCCGTCCCATGAGATCGAGCGCTTCGCGCATATCGTCGGTATTTCCGCCGCTCGTCCCCACGATGTGGTGTGACATGTAGTGCACGTTATAGAAATTGAACATCGCCGAGAAGTTCGGATCGGTAGGACCGGCAAAGAAGTTGAGACAGCCGTCCTTTCCGAGTATGCGATCGCCCTGCTCCACCACCGGCTTTACCGGCGCGAATACAAAGACATCATCGAAGCCGTCGCCGCCGGAAAGTTCGTTTAGGTGCTGCTCAACGGTCTTGTCTGAGCCGGCGGCGGCAAGCTCTTCGCCGACCTTTTTTGTATTAACGTATACGAGCTTTACCCCGTGCTTCGCCGCCTCCTCAACCGTATAAATCGAGGCCGCGCGCTCGAGCCGCGCATCGTCGATGTCCGTAACAACGAGGATCCCCGGCTTGCGCGGATTGTGGATTGCGTAATCTATCGCGCCGATTCCCATGGGTCCGACACCGGCAAGAATCGCCATCCGGCCGCCCTCGACGATGCCCATGTGGTGATCGTAGCGGCCCTGCGTGGTGTGGTAGCTTGCGTGAAACGCCCCGACGATGCAGGACATCGGTTCCGAAAGCGACCCCATGAAGAACGCCTTTCCCTCGTAGGGAAGGAGGCAATCCATCTCCATGACCTCGTTCGGAATGTTCACGAAGGTCGCATCACCACCGATATGGTGGAAGGAGTAGCCGGGCGCATCGAGTGAACCCTTGTAGTTGAGCGCCGGCTGGATGGAAAACCGATCGCCGTTTTTGAACTTGTGCTGCCATTTTTTCCCGACCTGGACAATCTCACCGCAAAACTCGTGCCCAATGATTACGGGTTTGCTCGCGATGTCCGCCGGGACGCGCTTGTGGTCACTGCCCTGAACGGCAGCCTTGTAAGAGGACATGCAGATGCTGTCAGAGATTATGTGAGCCACAATTTCGTCGTCACCCGCGACGGGGAGGTCGAATTGCTCGAGCCGCAGATCCTTTTTTCCGTACATCCGGACCGCAGTTGTTTTCATGGGATATTCCTTCCTTGATGCGTATGTCGCCTGTTCCTGACCTGTCTAAAAGGTCGCCATATTATAGCAAAGCGACAATGCTTCTTCAAATGCAAACGATTGCACATTCGCCAGAAACAACTTAGGCTGACTCCCATGAAAAGAAGCACCGGACTGTTCATTATCAGTGGTCTGCTGGTTGTCGTCGCGATCGTTATCGTAATCTACATGAGCACGCTGTAGCCCGCCTAGGGGCCGGAGTGTATCACGAGGACAAGACCCTGATCAGCGAGCTCCAGGTAGATGAGATTGTTCCTGCGGAAGACCGAAACGGACAGCCCGGAAGGGGCGCTGCTCTGAGTCTGTGCGGCCGAACCTGAAGCGGCGACCGTTCCGGGCGGCGTCATCGAAGCTGCCGTGGCGGAAGGATTCGCTGCCGTATCCGACCCGGATTGCGCCGCCGGGGCAGGCGTTGCGCCATCTGCTGCCTTCATTCCGCTGCCGCCCGAGAGGGCGCTGGTCATCGCAGCGACCGGATCCTCGATCGTAAATCGCTGTTCGGCCGTCTGCGCCGGCGAGCGAAGCTTTTCGAGCATTCCTGCAAGCGAAAACGCCATAGGCGGCAGCTGAGCGGACGGAGACACTCCGGCAGGCTGCGACGTCGACCCGGCGGCGGCCGGTGTGGCAGCCTCCGCCTGGAGCGCGGGACCCGGCAGGGCGGTGTAGACGTCACCGAAGGCCGCCGACCGTTCGACCTGCATGTAGAGGCCGGTCTGGGAGCTCGCCCCCGTACCGCTTGAAGTGTCGGCAGACCTGGTGAACCGGCCGATCGACCCGTCGACGGTAACGGAAAACTGCGAGGCAAGAACGCCGCCGCTGATCACATCGACGCCGTAGCGCGTCGTTCCTGGGCTGATCAGCCCGAGGGTTGCGACGAGCGCGAATATCAGATATCCGTTCATGAACTCCATAATAGCGCAGCCTTATTCCCTCGTAAACAAAAAAGCCGTGGGAGAGAACTCCCACGGCTGTTCATCCCGGTTCTGCTGCGCAGGAACCTATTCGGTCTTCACCTCGATGGCGCGCGGCTTTGATTCCGGGGTCTTGTGCAGCTCGAGGCTCAGGAGGCCATTCTTGAAGTGAGCGTCGATCTTCTGGGGATCGGCGTCCTTCGGCAGTACGAAGCTGCGACGGAAGCTCGATGAGCTGCGCTCACGCATGATGTAACCGTTCTTCTTCTCCTCTTTCTCTTCCATTTTCGCGGAGGAGATGGTCAGGAGATTGTCTTCGACTTTGACATCGATGTCCTTCTGCGTCATTCCGGGAAGCTCCGCCTCGAGCACGTAGCGATCGTCGAGCTCGCGAACATCTACCGCAGGGGTCCGCGCGGCAAGCTCCGGGATGTCATCGAACAGGTGTCCGAAGAACCGATCGAAATCGCCGAAAAGTCTCGGCGTGCCATTGTTTCTGTTTCTTACCAGGTAATTCATCTTGTTTCCTCCGTATTACCAGTCTCTTGACTACTGTGTTGCAAGCAACGTGCCAACCGGAGAGAATAACCTGCATCTTATTATGTCAGAAAGATTAATGTGATTCAGGAGAAGGTGAACGGGGCCGGCAGCGGCGAACAGCTGGCCAGGCGTTGTGTAATTATGACGCATGGTGTCATAATGTCATCAGCCATGTATCAAAAATACACAATGTGCCCTGACATTGTCCCGAAGGCTGTGCCCGCTGGAGCAGAGCCCGGAGAAGAGGCTCGCGCTATCCGAGTAGCTTCTTCGCGACTGCACGGAGTTTGTCGGAATCGAAGGGCTTGACGATCCAGCCGGTAGCTCCGGCCGCTTTGCCTTCGTCCATCTTGCTCGCCTGCGACTCGGTGGTCAGAACAACCGCCGGAACAAACTTGTAACTGTCAACTGCCCGCATCTGGCGAACGAGCTCGATGCCGTCCATTTCGGGCATGTTCACGTCGGTGATGACCATGTTGAAGGTATCCTGTTTCAGTTTCGACAGTGCTTCGGCCCCGTCCGCGTCCTGGACAATGGTATAGCCTTCCTGCTCGAGAATGAACGATACACGCTGTCTGATTGCGACCGAATCGTCGGCGATCAGGATCTTCTTGGCCATCGACTTCTCTTTCGTTGGTCGCGTCGTTCACGCACCATTATCGTCAATTTCTCAAAAGTATACTATATGATCGCGACAAATTCAAGCGATCACTCAGTATCGGCCATGAATGAAATCGCTGCTGACATACGTTATGCCGTCGTTCTCCATCTTTTTCCGGGCGGACGCGAGCGAACCGGCGGGAATATCGACGCCGCGGACCGCGTCCGCGATTACGTAGGTTCTGAAGCCGAGTCTTTTTGCGTCCGTTGCGGTGAAGAAGACACAGACATCTTCGGCGAGACCGCAGACATAGACCTCGGTGAATCCGAGCCCTTTCAGATATGAATCCATTCCCGTCGAGGTCTTGCCGTCATTCTCGAAGAACGCCGAGTAGGAATCGAGATCCTTTCTCGTCCCCTTGTTCAGGATGAGATTGAGCGGTCGAAGATCGAGTTTGGGGTGAAACGCCGCGCCGCTCGAGGCTTTGACGCAATGGTCCGGCCAGAGCAGCTGGTTCACGCCGTCCACGGTGATGGAATCGGTCGGCTTCTTTCCCGCGTGGCGAGAGGCGAAGGAGATATGCCCCTCAGGATGCCAGTCCCGGGTGGCGACCACCAGCGGGAAAAGCGGCATGAGACGATTGATGACAGGAACGACCCGGTCGCCTTCGGTAACAGCAAGCGACCCTCCCGGGCAGAAGTCGTTCTGTACGTCGATCACGAGAAGTGCGCGCCTTGCTCTTGAATCAAGTGCCATGCATAGCTCCTACAAAGACACTACTAGGCCCCGCTCCCGAGGGCAAGCCGTCATGACGGCAAAGGAGCGCCAAAAAGCAGTATAATGCGATTATGCTGCACGAGGCTATGTGCTGGAAGCCCGTCAATGGAGCCGCCGCGAAACGCGAACAGGCGGTCGAGTGCACACTGTGCGCGCACCGCTGCGTTATCGGCAGCGGCCGGGCGGGCATTTGCGCGGTGAGACAGAACGTCGATGGAAAGCTCTTCTCTACCGTGTACGGCGATCCGATTGCAATGCAGGTGGATCCGATCGAAAAGAAACCGCTTTACCACTTCCTGCCCGGTACGCTCACCTATTCAATCGCAACCATCGGGTGCAATTTCCGCTGCTCGTTCTGCCAGAACTGGCAGATTTCACAGAGGCGGCCTGCTTCCGGTCAGGAGCCGTCCGCACACACGGTGATGCCCGAAGAGATTGTACGGCGCGCGCTGGACCACCGCTGTCCAAGCATCTCCTATACCTACACCGAACCGACGATATTCTTTGAATACGCCTTCGACACGGCCCGGACGGCCGCGGCGCGCGGGCTCAAGAACATATTCGTCACCAATGGTTTCATGACCGAGGAGGCCCTCGAGGCGATCTCGCCCTACCTGGACGCGGCGAACGTCGACCTCAAGAGCTTTCGAGACGACTTCTATCGACGGCAGTGCAAGGGACGTCTTGAACCGGTGCTGAATACAATCCGGCGCATGAAGAGTCTCGGCGTCTGGGTCGAAGTTACCACGCTCGTTGTTCCGGGGGAGAACGATACTGAGGCTGAGCTCGACGAGCTCGCCCGGTTTATCGCTTCGGTATCGCGCGAGATACCCTGGCACGTGACCCGTTTTCATCCCGACTACCATATGATGGACCGGGGAGCCACCCCGCGGGACACGCTCGAGCTCGCCCGGAACCTCGGGGAGGCGGCGGGCCTTGCTGCCGTTCACATCGGCAACGTTTTCTAAAAACAGCAGTTTCGCTTCATTTCGCTCCCCGTTCCCGCTATATTCACATCTGAAAGGAGCATCTGATGGTTCGAAGATTCCGAGTCTTGCGCGTATTGATACTGTTGCTGGCGGGGATGTTTATCCCCTCGTTTCTGTTCGCCGCAGGTGCGCAGGAGTACGTCCGGGCGCACTCCTCGGGCGCGTCTCCAGGCGACAATTCTCCCGTCCTGCCGCTTTCCCCGGAAGTCACCCGGGGGACGCTCCCAAACGGACTCACCTACTACATCCGCAGGAATAACGAGCCGAAGAACCATGCCTCCTTCCGCCTCGTCGTCAACGCAGGTTCGATCCTCGAAGACAACGATCAGCAGGGCCTCGCCCACTTTCTCGAGCATATGGCCTTCAATGGAACGGACAAGTACGCCAAGAATGACGTCATCAAGTTCCTGGAATCGCTGGGAATGGAGTTCGGGCCCGATACAAATGCCTTCACGAGCTTCGATGAGACAGTCTACAAGCTCGAGGCGCCGACCGACGATCCCTCCACCGTAGAGAAGTGCATCGACGTGCTTTCCCAGTGGGCAGGACACATGACGCTGAGCGGCCCCGAGATAGACAAGGAACGCGGCGTGATAATGGAAGAGTGGCGGCTTGGACGCGGCTCGCAGAGCCGCATGCAGGACAAGCAATTTCCAGTCCTCTTCCGCGGGTCGCGTTACGCCGAGCGACTGCCGATCGGAAAACCGTCGATAATTCAGAACTTCGCGCACGCCACGCTGCGCCGTTTCTATCACGACTGGTACAGACCCGACCTGATGGCGGTCATCGCAGTCGGTGACGTCAACAAGACCGATGTCGAGAACTACATACGGAAATACTTCGGCGGCCTGAAGAATCCCACACCGGAGCGGGCGCGCTTTCTCTATCCGGTCCCGGATCACTCAGGAACCCTCTTCGCGCCGGCCTCCGACCCGGAGGCTTCGTACAACACGGTCAGCATATACAGTCTGAACGCTCCTGAACGACTCATCACGGAAGACGACTACCGAAAAATGCTCACCGAAAGGCTGTTCGAGACAATGATGAACACCCGCTTCGATGCGGAGGCCCAGAAGCCCGATTCACCATTTCTGTTCGCGGCAGCATCATCAGGGAGCGTGGTACGCACCAAGTCGAGCCATACGCTTGCGGCAATGGTCAAACCGGACAAGATAACCGAAGGACTCTCGGCAATAGCCACCGAAGCCTATCGGGTGGAAAAACTCGGCTTCACGCAGCCGGAGCTCGACCGCGCCAGGACGGACCTGCTGCGTGGCATCGAGCAGTTGAACAACGAGCGCGACAAGACCTCCTCGGCAAGCTTCGCTTCGGAGTACACCCGCAACTTTCTCACACGCGAAGCGTCGCCCGGGATCCCCTATGAATACGAGCTCTACCGCAGGCTGCTCCCCGTCATCGATCTCAATGACGTGAACAGTCTGGCCGCGTCCTACCTCAAATCGAATGACCGGGTAGTCCTTGTCAACGCGATCCAGACCAAATCCTTCACGATGCCGACGGACGCCGCACTCGCCGGCGCGCTCGCAAAGGCAGAGTCGGCCCGGGTCAATCAGGTTCAGGAAGCGAATCTGTCCCGGCCTCTCATGCCGGAAGCGCCGGTGGCCGGCAAGATCGTGTCGGAGAAGAAAATCGACAGTGTGGGACTGATTCACTGGACGCTCTCGAACGGCGCCGAGGTTTACCTGAAGCCGACCGACTATAAGAACGACCAGATCGTTTTCGGCGCCTACAGCAAAGGCGGAACCAGCGTCGTCCCCGACGACGAGTACGTCGCCGCGACTCAGGCCGCCTCCATTGCCGAACAATCCGGAATCGCTGACTTCAACAGCGTGGACCTGGCCAAAAAACTGACCGGAAAACAGGTCTCGCTCTCCCCCTACATCAACTCGCTCACCGAAGGCATCAACGGAAGCTCTTCGACCGGCGATGAGGAGACGCTCTTTCAACTGATAAACCTGACGTTCACCCACCCGCGCTTCGATCGTGACGCCTACGATATCTACATACAGCGGCTGAAGGCTCGAATCGAAAACCAGAATCAGCGCCCGGAGTTTCTCTTCTCCCAGAAGGTGACCGACCTGGTGACGGACAACAATTTTCGCACCAGACCGCTCGACGCCGATCGCCTCAAACAGATCAGCTTCGACAAGGTCAGGAAGGTCTACCTCGACCGCTTCTCGGATCCCGGGAATTTCGTCTACTTTTTCGCAGGCAACATCGACGTGTCCCGTTTCCGCGAGCTGGTAGCGCTCTACATTGCCGGCATGCCGAGCGCCCACCGCAGCGACAGTTTCAAAGACACGGGGCTCAGGTTCACGGATCAGAAAAAGGCCGTCGACGTCAAGGCCGGAAGCGAGCCCAAGAGCGAGGTCGCAATCGTCTTCAACGGCAGGAAGGAGTGGACGAAGGAGGGAGAGTATCTGCTCAAGGCGACCTCGGATATCCTCACCATGAAGCTCCTCGAGGTGATCCGGGAGGAGAAAAGCTCAGCCTACTCCATCGGCGCCCAGTCGCAGTGGAGTCAGTACCCTGTCGGCCAGTATCTGATGGAGGTGGACTACGGCGCTGATCCGAAAAAGGCGAAGGCGGTGTCGGACCAGGTCTTCCAGATCATCGATCAGCTCAAGAGCGCGCCGGTGGATCAATCCTACATCGAGCGGGCGCAGGCGACCGAACGCGCCGCGTACGAAACGGCGATCCAGGACAATGGTTTCTGGGTGCAGAATCTGAAGAATCTGAGCTTCTACGGACGCCCGTTCGAAGATATCCTGAATTATCCCGAGCTGATAAAGGGGCTGACGCCCGAAAAGGTGCAACAGACCGCCGCATCGTTGATCAACGACAATCGCTACGTGGAGGTCATTCTCTATCCGGCCGACTGGACCGGAGATTGACGGTCGGATTGCCGGGCGGCGGCGCCTGCCGCCGCCTCTTCCAGCTTCAGATAGGCGGCGATCTTGTCGATCCTCTTTTCCAGCAGTGAATTCAGCGCCGGGACGTAGCCGTGTGACCGAAGCCGCTCGCGGAAGCGCAGCTTCAGCGCTGAAGCAAGGTCCTCCGCCGTGGAGACCTCGCCCGGATCGATCTCCGCACATCCGCGAAAACAGTCTTCCAGCCCGAGCACCTCATTGCGGAGGATTGCGAGGTTTTCATTGTAGACGTAGTCGGTGATCTGGTGGTCGCGATGTCGATCGTTCACCACCTGGATGAACAGATCCAGGTCGTCATGCAGGTCTTCGATCTCGACAAGCAGAATTTTCTGGAATTTTCGCAGCAGGTTTTTCATGTCTCACCCCCGCCTCCTCTCAGGCTACACCCACTTTGCCCCGGGCGCAAGTCCGTTCCGCAGAATACTGCGGTCCGGGCGCGGCCGCGGGCTCCGAAGTATCAAGAAGCCTGTTGATACCAGGGATCCAGATCAGCGAGCGCATACGCAGGGACTCGGATCGAGGTTCCCCGCTGCCCGGCCTTCCACCTC
>CAZNYW010000037.1:0-45767 GCA_964577375.1 uncultured Spirochaetales bacterium
ACCTCGATCCGAGTCCCTGCGTATGCGCTTGCTGATCTGGATCCCTGGTATCAACAGGCTTCTTGATACTTCGGAACTCGTGCCCTCACTTACCGTTCGGCCACGATTCGCGCTGGCGCGGCGCGACATTTTTCGCTATCGGACGGCGTTGCCACGCCAAAAAAAGTGCGAATTGTTGCGATGGCTCGAAGACTGCGGTGGAGAGACCGACCCAGCGCCGAAGCACCATCGTCGGCAGCAGGGATATTGAAGATGCCCCTCATTTCCGTTACAACTGATATGAATCATAACAGCAGAGCAGATTCTGTGACCGCGGCAGCCCGAGGAGCCCCAGAGATGCGCATCCATCCTAAAAGCCGGTACTTCGACGCACGCGCCGAGACGTGGAACGAACACGCCGACATTGAATCACTTACCCGCGTAATCGACTCGGGAATTCGCTCATTCGGCGTCACCGACGCCGAAGTGGTGATGGATCTCGGGTGCGGGACCGGAACGCTCACTCAGGCGCTTCTGCGGCACCTTTCGGCGAACGGACGCGTGGTCGCCGTGGATTTTGCACCCCGGATGATCGCCCGCGCGAAGAGAACCATCCCCGATCCGCGAGTCACCTGGCTGTGCAACGACGTCCGGCAGATCAGCGCACCGGCACAGGCCGTCGACAGGATAATCGCCTTTTCCGCCTGGCCGCACTTCGAACGCCCCGACTCCGTGATCTCAGAGATTCGGCGGCTTCTGCGGGTCAAAGGAATCTTCCACATATGGCATAAGGAGTCGCGACACAAAGTGAACGCCGTGCACGCCCGCTGCGGCTGCCCGGTCGAACGGGACGTCCTGCCTCCCGCGCGCGACATCGCCCGCTCCCTCGCGGCCCGCGGGTTTGCCGTGCTCGACGTCATCGACGACGACGAGCGCTACCTCATAACGGCAGCGAAGCTCTGAAGGTCGCGGCAAGCGCGCCGGGCGCATGTGCTTTGCCGGCGTCCCGAGCGCTTCGCCTCGACAAATATCCGGCTGCCGGCGGCGCCACCGACTCCGCAGCGCCGACGGTTCACCTTGACAAAGGGGCCACCGGTCTGTTAATAGTAGACCACCTTCTACGCGACCGTCGTATAATGGTTATTACCCCAGCCTTCCAAGCTGGAGATGTGGGTTCGATTCCCATCGGTCGCTCTCTGTTCTGAAGTCAGAACCCGCCGAGCAAGTGGGGGCGCTCCGCTTCCTCCCATCCGTTTCTACTCTGACTTGCGTGAAGTATTCTCGCCCGTCTCAACGCGTCCGTCGGCGGATCGCCTTTTCTGTTTTGCCTGCACTTCACCTTCGATCCACTGTGATAGCTCAGGCAGCGTTTCCGCCGCAAGGGTGACGAGCTGGTCCGACATCTCTTCGTTCCGCATGCCGATTATGAAGCGGATCAGGTCCGGATAGAGGTCCGGGTCTCCGATTATCTGGCTGAGTTCCAGCAGAGCATCTGAATGCGGTGCCTCTTCGTCTGTGTTGCCGGATTTGAATATCCCGTGAAGCGAATTCCGTGTTCGCGGGTCATCCCTGAACAAAAAGAGAAGATCGATTATCGCATTGTTCCGTACTCCGCGCCGGCTGTCGAGCACCCGGGGAATGATCTGTTCGACGTCGCGTCTGCGAAGTCGAAGCTGGCGAACGAATTTCCCGATTCCCTCAATGACCCCACCCACGAAGTCCGACCAGAACTTGGCTTGGACAATGGTGGGTATGCCGGCCAGATCTCCCAGCGGTGCGAAGAGGCTGGCAAATGGCCACGAAATCACGCTGCGAAAAAAGTTGGCGCGTACGACCGCTGGCTCGAATCCGCGAAGTTTGTTGTGCAGCACAAGGTATACTCCGTTTGCGGCCGAGATCGCAAAGAAGCGGGCGAAATTGAACAGAATCCCTGCATGAGCGAGCGGCCAGATTGCATCGAACCCCTGTTTGACGTATCCGAGGACCGGGACCGAAACCCCTGTAAACAGCAGCGAACGGGACATGTTCCCGAAATCGACACTGCGCGTGGTCCATTCCCGCAGCCTCAAACCGCGAAGGGCTATCGCATCGGTTGCGAAGTGGCGTATCGAAGTAATCGCAAACCACACGAGTGCGTATTCGAGCCCGATGTACCAGTAGGCAAACGCAAAACCTGCGGCAACCAGACAGAGGTTCTTCAATGTCGGATTCAGATATCGCAGAACGCGTCGAATGCCGAGCGCCGATCGTTCCTTTCCACCGACATCCCGGAGGTGTGGCGCAACGCGTTCCACCACCTTTCCCATGCTGACCACCGGGTCGAAATCGCCGGCCTCATCAGCCGGTTGAGAGTTTCTCCCGGCGGCGATCATGCGTGAGATAAGCGCGGGAAGCACGACGTGCCGCTTAACGTACGGTCGACGATCCTTTCCCTGAATGTGTCCGGAGAATATGAAGCCCATGCCCGGTATGTTCGGACTTCTTCCCGCCGCATCGCTCCCGCATACCGGTACAATGATCCGTTCTTTCCGGCTCGACCGCTTGATGTTGGTTTCATTCACATACGATGCAAACCGGAGGATCTCTTCCGGATCCCGGTTCACGCTGTCCTGCATGTTGTAGATCTCGACCTGATCAATGAAGTTCGCGTTGGCGTCGATCAGCCGCTTCGCGGCGTCGAGACCGTGTTCGAGCGGATCGATCACCTTGAGCCGGCAGTCGGATTCGTGCAGGAGCTTCGAGACGGGCGCGATTCCCTCAAAAACGGTCGGATGGTCGGTAAGGGCCGGATTCGTGAAGTAGCGCTTCTGTAGCAGGTCCGGGCTCAATAATGCGAGTTCGCTGCGCAGCTCCGCCGACTTCCGGTCGACCACGTTGAAGTCCCATTCGGAGATCTCGCCCAGTTCGAGCTGGTGCCGCGCCATCTCGCGGCGAGCCCGTACAAACAGCTCGCGGCGCACGAGTACCGGCCGGTACAGACCATGGAGGAACTCGCCGAGGTGCATGCGGTTCAGGTTGCCCAGCGGCATGAACGATTCCAGGGCGGACATCTTCAGTTTGGGCACTTGATACAGCTTGTCATGGTAGCCGTCGTTGAGCTCAGCGAGGTAGGTATGGTTGAAGTTGTCTACAAGCTTCCTCACCAGGCTCAGACCATTTTTCTGGTCCTCTTCCAGTTTCTTGAGAAATGCACCGAGGGTATGGCGGTGTTCCTTCAGAAAGCCGGAGGCTCGGCCACCCTGCTGGATATCCGGAAGAAGCGCCATGAAATGGTGCCGCCTGCTGTCGACATTCGCGCCGAACTCAAGACCGATATCCACGCGAACACCAAGCGCCCGACCGGCCCTCAGCGCTTCGTCCATCATGTCGACAACGGCCGCCGTACTGTGCGCTATGGTGACACGCGACATGCCCTTTATGAACGCATCGACGATCAACTGGGTCGGGTTTTTCCGGCCGGTGCTTGCAGTGTCGTGGACGTGAAAATCCCATCCGATGTCCAGGTCCTTCAGCGGCTTGCCCTCTTCAGGCACCTGAATGAGATTGTGCTCGCGGCACAGACGCCGGATCAGATTCTGCCGTCCGTATGAGGCCTCGGCGAAATCGTGCAGCAATTCGAGCTGCCTGCGGTGGTCATCGCGGCTCTTTATCGCCTCCTTCATGAGGTTCATCTGAATACGCGCGGTGTTCAGCGGCATCGTCACGGTCTTCGAATGAAAGGCGGCCTCAGCGAGCATCCGAAGCGCGCGAAGTCTGGATTTCGAGTGTGACGAATTCAGATCCCGGACTACGATGAGGTATGCCTCGGCAATCGACAGCCTGCGCGTTCTGAAGTGTTTGATGTAACGTTCATGTCGCGCAGGTGCAGAACCAACTGCTTCGGGCATGTCAATCCGGACGTTGAGCTCCCGTTGCAATCGGTACAAGCGCTGGGAGAAACTCAGTACATCGACTGCCCGATTCCAGATGCGCGCGACGTCAATACCCTTTTTTCGAACTACCATAATGAGAGCACCAGAGCTGGGTCACACGTCGTTCGTCGTCTCCACACATTCTGCCCGCTGTGTCGTGCAAATACCCAGTAGCTCCCATGATACAACGACGCGTCGGAGGTTTCCATCTCCCGGGGAACCGGAAACGACCGCGCAGTGTCCGCGAGCGATCGGCGGGCAGAAGATCATTCCTTGAGAAGATGCACGCTCTGACGGTGGAAACGAACTCCGACCATCGTGCCTTCAGGGAGGAAGCCCTTCTCCTGCGGGTTCATGACCTCTACCTGTATCACTTCTTCTCCGGGCAGCAGCAACCTATAGGTTGCCACCGACCCTGTGTAGTGGGCCAGGACTACCTTCGCTCCCGCATCACCCTGCCCTTCTCCAAGAATGTCCACTGCCTCGGGACGGACCACGGCTACCACGCGATCACCCGGTCCGACGCCCGGGGCGGCCGGTATGTCCAGTCTGACGTTCTGAACAAGCTGCACGGTAAGTCGGTCGCCGATCGACTCCAATACCTGCGCCTTCAGGAAACTTGCGCGGCCAATGAAGTCGGCGACAAACCGGTTGGCCGGATGAGCATAGATTTCATACGGCGGGCCGATCTGCTGGAGCTGACCTCCCTTCATGACTGCAATCTCGTCCGAAATGGCCATTGCCTCCGCCTGGTCGTGCGTCACGTATATAGACGTGATGTGCAGCGACTTCTGGATACGTCGGATATGTTCCCGCGTTTCTATTCTCAGCTTGGCGTCGAGATTGGACAGTGGTTCGTCGAAAAGGAGGACCTTCGGCTCGAGCACCAGCGCCCGCGCCAGAGCGACCCGTTGCTGCTGACCGCCGGAGAGATTGCCCGGGGAACGCTTCTCCAGCCCGGTCAGTCCGACCAGAGCGAGTGTTGCCGCCACACGTCGCTGGATATCCTGGCGCGATATCCTCCGGACCTTCAGACCGAAAGCCACGTTTTCGAAGATGGTCATGTGGGGAAAGAGGCCGTACGACTGAAATACCGTGGCGGTATCTCGACGTTGCGGCGGCAGATAGGTGATCGTCTTGCCCTCCATCGAGATCTCTCCCTCTGTCGGCAGCTCGAATCCACCTATCATTCTCAGCGTTGTCGTCTTCCCGCATCCCGAGGGCCCGAGGAGGGTGACAAGCTTGCCTTCCGCCACCTCGAGGTTCATGTTGTCTACGGCAACCACCTTCTCACCCTTGCCCTCGAAGGTCTTCGTCAGGTCTCTCAATATCAGCTCTGCGGCCATCCTACTTTCTCCTCAAGAGCAATCTGCTAACAACCACATCCATAAGGACAATCGCCCCCATCACGAACGTGAGTATCAGAACTCCATACACTGCCGCTACCGAAAGATCGCCGAGATCGACCGCGGCAAGCAGCTGTACCGTTATCAAATACCAGCGCGCCGAAACAACCATGATCACTGCGGAAATCGATGTGATGCAGGCAGCGAACATATAGGCCATGCCCGCCACCAGCGCCGGCGCGGTCAACGGAAGGATCACCCTGCCGAAGGTCCGGAAAAATCCCGCGCCCAGATCCGCGGCCGCCTCGTCGATCACCGGGTCGACCTGCTGCAACATGGCTACGCCGTCCCGAACGACCGCCGGCGTTCTCTGCGACAGGAACACGAGAATAATGATGGCCGCGGTTCCGGTCAGAAGCAAAGGACCGGTGTTGAAGGCGAAGATGAAGCCGATACCGATGACAATCCCGGGTACCGCGAAGTTGACCATGGCGAGAAAGTCGATGAGACCCCGCCCGATAACCCTTTTGCGTGCCACAACGTATGCAATCGTTATTCCAAGGACGCCGCCGATCAGCGTAGCTATTGCCGCGAGCTCCAGGCTGTCGGCCAGATAGCGCCATCCTACCGTGAACGCATAGCGATAGTGGTCCAGCGTGAGCGTATTGTTTATGCCCCACAATTTTGTGAAAGAGCCAAAGATAACGACAACGTAGAGAACAATGATGATGAACGAGAACAGCGACACCACACCGAACAGCGTCCACTTGGCCGGAGGGGATACGCGCACGAGCGCAGAAGAGGAAGGCTTTCCCGTTATGGTGACGTAGGATCTGCGCGACAGGAAATATCGCTGCAACATGAACGCAAGCACGGTCGGCACCAGAAGAATAATGGACAATGTCGCACCGAGCGGAATGTTATACATGCCGGTGATTGCGAGGTAGATCTGCGTTGTGAGAACGGGGAACCTCCCCTGAATAATGATTGGGTCACCAAAGTCCTCCAGTGACCTGGTGAAGGTGAGAAGCAGGGCACCGGCAATGCCGGGCATCGCCAGCGGGAGGGTTACCCGAAAGAAGGTGCGCAGCTTCGAAGCACCCAGATCCAGTGCGGCTTCTTCCAGGCTGGGAGCGATCCCCCCAAGAACACCCTCGAGAATGAGGAACCCCATCGGAAAGAACGCAAAGGTCTCCGTCAGGAGCAACCCGGGGAGTCCGTAGATGTTCCATGAAATACCAAGCAGATTCTCCAGGAAGGTGGTGATGAGACCCTTGCGACCTACGAGCAGGATGGCGGCGAGGGCCATGATGAACGGAGGAGATACGATGGGGACGGTCGCTATCAGTCGGAAGAAGCGCTTTCCGGGGATGTCGGTCCTGGTAGTCGCATATGCAAAAATGAATCCGATCAGCGTGGAAAGCACCGCAACCAGGGACGCTACAAGCAGGCTGTTGAAGAATGGTCCGATAACATAACGGTGACCGGCGAAGAACTCTCCGAAGTACTGTGGATGGAATTCTCCGTTATAAAAGACTCCGTTCTCGATGATCTTGACGAGCGGAAAGACAACAAAAAGGAGAAGAAACGCGATGATAAACAGCACGACAAACAGCAGGGAACGGTTGTTGAGAAAACTCCTCAATTGGCGTCCGGTATAGTGCATCATATGGCGATCAGGAACTCCCAGGGTGCAGATGGGAAGGGGGACAGCACCACGCTGTCCCCCCGACGGGTATTTTTCGGTGGAACTCTAGAATCCGGTGGTCTGTCGCCACTCGGATATCAGGCGATCACGATTCTTCGCAACCCATTGAAAGTTGTAATCCACCAGCTTCGGGGGTGCCATGCCCGGAGTCTGGGATACGGAAGGATTCAGGCCCATGCGGTAGTACTGCTTGAACAGCTTCTGCGCATCGGCGGAAAGAAGCCAATCGTAGAATACCTTTGCCGATGCCGGATCGGGGCCGCCCTTGATCAGGGCTACGCAGTCGGTGGTATAGCTGGTGCCCCCTTTCGGGTAGGAGTAGATAATGGGATATCCCTTTGCCATGGCTTCGCGGGTGTCACTGAGATAGGTGATACCGACGGCCGCTTCGCCCAGGCCCACCTTCGGAATACACCCCGGACCGGATTCGGTGTATTCGAGAATCTGCGATGACAGCTTCTTCTCGAACTCCATGGCCTTTTTCTCGCCCATTAGAAATACCAACGTGGCAAGCCTGGCCAACCCGGTCCCTGAAGTATAAGGATACGCCATGGAGAGTTTCCCCTTGTAGACGGGATTGAGCAGATCGTCCCATGAACTCGGCGGTTTGAGTCCATGCTTCTTGAGAAAATCCGTGTTGCTTACGAAACACAGGTAATTGACCCCAAAACCGGTCCAGTAACCGTCGGGTCCCTTGTACTTCGCCGGCATTTCCTGCCAACCCTTGGAGTCCTTATAGGAAGAAAACAGCCCCTCGCTTGCTGCAAGGATGTAGGAGGCCGTCGGACCGCCGAACCAGATGCTGGCCTGGGGATTGTCTTTCTCGGCGCGGATACGCGCAAGCATCTGACCGGTGGAAAGACGTACCCAAGCAACGTTGATGTTGGGGTGCGAAGCCTCAAATGCGCCTACGTAGGTCTTTACTTCCTGTTCAGGCAGAGAGCTGTACAGATGCAGTGTCGTCTTCTTGTTCCCACCGCTTGCCGCCTGGGCGCCCGTCGCCTGCTCTTTGGCGCCGTTTGCCCACGCGCCGCCGAGTACCATCGCAGAAAAGATGACGGCAACGGTCAGCCCCTTCATTACTTTCATATACTTTGCCTCCGTGAGAATTGGATTCCCGTCAGTTATCCGTACTTGGACGTTGCAACCCTGAAGGTGATGCGCCCGCAAGTACCGATAAATTCTACACCGGGTGCAGGAGGCGCGCCAGAGACAATTTGGTTACAATGGCTGGTCCGATTTCCGGAACAGACGAAAGTGCTCCACCTCGAACTCGATGTTCACCGTGGTGCCGACGGACACAGTCGTCCCGTCGCGACTCATCTGGACAGCAGTCAGGAATCCATTTTCAAATTCGACCTCGTACTCGACGCTCGCCCCCATGAAGAAGCGATTCACCAGCCTGCCTGTGAAGCCTGATCCGTCGTTTGATCCCTCGATACTGAGATGTACCGCTTCCGGCTTGGTCACAAGGTAGACCTCGTCGCCTTCCCTGAACTCCGGGTTTCGGCAGTACCGCGGCACCTCGATGTACTTTCCCTGCACCTGCACCATGACTACGGTGTCCGTAACCTCGGCAATCCTCGCCTCGATGAAGTTTGCATTACCCACAAAGTCCGCCACAAAAAGACTGCGCGGGCTGCCGTAGACCTCTTCCGGCGTTCCGACCTGCTCCACCTGCCCATGGTGCATGACCACCACCCGGTCCGAGATCCCGAGCGCCTCCGACTGGTCGTGCGTAACGTAAAGCGTGGTAATCCCGAGCATCGACTGAATGCGCTTGATCTCGCCGCGCATCTGGCCCCGCAGTTTGGTGTCGAGGTTCGAAAGAGGCTCGTCGAAAAGAAGAACGGTTGGTTTGAGAACGAGCGCGCGCGCAAGAGCGACCCGTTGCTGCTGGCCTCCGGACAGCGTGTTCGGGAATCGTTTTTCGAGACCGAAGAGATTGACCAGCTGCAGGCTCATCTCGACGTCGTTCTCGATCACATCGCCGGACAAACCGCGAAGGCGAAGTCCGTATGCGATGTTTTCGTAGACGTCCAGGTGCGGAAAGAGCACATAACTCTGAAACACGAGCGGCATATTTCGTTCCTGCGCCGGCAGTTGGTTTATCCGCTTTCCGTCCAGGAGGACATCTCCGGAGTCGGGGGTCTCGAGCCCCCCGACGATGCGAAGCGTGGTGGTCTTGCCACAGCCGGAAGGGCCGAGTATCGTCACAAACTCGCCCTTCGCGATGGAGAGGGAGAAAGAGCGTACCGCCGGAATGAAACCGCCGTTTCCGTCCGGAAAACGCTTCGCGACGTTGCTGATGGTAAGGAATCCGGGGTCGACCACGCGTTCCTGAGCGCCTGCATCCATCTATTCGCTCTCCCTGCGGCTCCGATCGCAGCTGGACTTGTAGCCCACTCCCCAGACGGTAAGCACGTATCGCGGCTCCGCGGGGTCCGGCTCCAGTTTCTTGCGAAGACGCCGAACATTCACCTTGACCAGCTCCTTTCCGCCCTCCCAGTCGTCGGCCCCCCAGATCTCCCTGAGGAGCGACTCCCACGCGAGCACCCGGCCACCGCTTTCGAGAAGGCAGAGAAGCAGGTTGTACTCCGTTGGTGTAAGCGGAACCGACCGTCCGGCAACCGTCACGTCATGCGTCCTCCGGTCCAGCGCAAGGTCGCCACAAACCAGAACGTCGGACATCGTCTGTCGGTGTGAACGGCTCAGCACCCCGGCGATGCGCAGCAGGAGCTCCTGGTTGTTGAAGGGCTTGGTGAGGTAGTCATCGGCGCCGAGCTCGAGCCCGCGTATGATGTCCTCCTGTTCTTTGCGGGCTGTCAGTACAATCACCGGCGCCGTAGTCATGCGGCGAATTGCAGGGCACAGGTCGAAACCACTCGCTCCGGGAAGCATTATGTCGAGCAACACCAGGTCGGGCTTTTCCGAAGTGATGAGCGAAAGCGCAGCGTCACCCTCCGAAGCGGAGATCACATCATACCCTTCCCCCGTGAGAAGGTACTCAAGGATGCCAACGAGTTCGGGTTCGTCCTCCACGACAGCGATTTTAGGCTTCACTCCGGGACCTTCTGAACAGCGGCAGTGTAAACGAAAATGTCGACCCCATGCCGGCGACTGTGCTCACGTATACCTTTCCCTTGTGCTTTTCGATGACCTGTTTCACGATAGCCAACCCCAGCCCCGCCCCCTCGGAACCCGCTTCGACGTTGCGATCTTCCTGGAAATACTTACGAAACACGTCGGTTGTATCTGTTGTCCAGACTCCCAAACCGTCGTCACTCACGCTCACGACCGCGTATTCCTCGTTCTCTTTGACCGAGACGATCACACTGCCGCCCGATTCGGTGTACTTGATTGCATTGTGGATGAGGTTCACCAGCACCTGGTGAATCCACTTCGAGTCGGCCAGAACCGGGGACAGAATGTGCGGATAGGAATACCGAAGATGTCGGGACCGCTGCTCGGCAAACGGAGACATCGTATCGACGACATTCTTGACAATCGGCCGGATGTCCAGCTCCGCAAGCTGCACCGTAAGCCAGGAGGAGTGGATCTTCATCCGCGCCAGAAGCTCATCCGAAAGCCGGATGAGACGAGAGGTGTTTTCGTCGATCGTGCCGAGGAACCGGCGCTGGACGGGGGTAAGCGCACCCGGCCGTTCATCGCGGAGGATCTGACAGGAAGAGCGGATCATGGTGAGGGGCGTCCGGAACTCGTGGGAAATAGTGGCGAGAGTGTCGGTGGTGGCGTCCAGCTTCCGGAGAAGCTCGCCCCGCTCACCCTCTATCTGTTTCCTCGCATCATGCGCAATCCGCACGGCGAGTATAGTGGCTCCCGCTATCAGCACCGGCTGCAGCACCACAAGGAAGAGGAGGCTGGCAGCGGTACGGGGCACCAGCCCGAAAAGCAGGTCGACCATGATTGCCGCGACGTAGGAGAGCCCGGCCGCAGACGCGACAAGTCGGAAGTGGGTATCGTCCAAGCGGAGCCTTGCCCACAGCAGCATGAGCAGATCGAACAGGAGGAGCAATCCTGAACCTGCAGATAGATAGACGAGAGCGACAAGAATCACGTCGCAGGAGGCGAAAACTGTCATGTGTCCGATTGGAAGTCCCTTCCGGCGCAGCAGGTAGAGCTCCACCGCCACAGAGTATACGGTCAGGACTATCGTGAGCAGAAGTAGATGAGAATTCACCCCGCGTTGAAGCAGCAGGAAAACGAGTGCCGTCGCCGGCAATAGCCACCGAAGATGTCGCCCGATGATATCCATATCTCATCTATAACGGGTGCTGAATTCGTGAGCTACAAGTATAGGACACCGCGGACGTGTAGTAAAGAAGGCTTCTCTCGGAAGCTCAGTGTGCGCTGTCCATCCGCATTGCAGTGTCTGCGAGGTACTGTTCGACAGCGTCTTTTGACAGAAACTCCGGGGCGGTGTCGGGAATCGCGTAGTAATAGACATCGAAAAGCGGTTTCCCGTTCCCGGAGCCGGTTTCCGCGCCGTAGAACAGAAACCGGCGCTCCGCCTTATCACTGAACGCGGCCCGACTCTCGGTTACCGTGTTCGAGTTCGCAAGGGACCGGTGCGCCACGACTGGTGATTCATCGCCGGAAAATACGTCACGCGCGACAACACTGAAGGAAGAGAGCTCGCTCTTTGCCGTGTCCCCCCGGATGATGCGCATGTACACTACAGATGAGCTCTCGTCCTTTCCCTTGAGAATCGCCCATAGAATGGAGATGCCGTGATCTTTGAAGACTGCATCCGCTCCGTGCAGCTCGGTGGTCTGCGCGAACAGGCGACCCGACGCGCCGAACAGCGCGATCGCGAATAGCATGGAAAGGAGCGCGTGCCACCGAATGTGTTTCGTTTTCATACCTATGGTTCCTTGAGCACCTTCATGCCGCTCTGATCAAGTCGAATCCCGACCTTTGATCTGACGTCGAAATCGTGGTAGTGCTTTGGATTGTACGAGACGACATTCAGACGGATTCCGTCCATGTCGACAATGTATTCCACTTTTTCGCCGAGGAATGTTCGTTCGACCACAGTGCCGGCATGAAGATCGTTGGAATCTCCCGAATCAAGGGCTATGAACTCCGGCCGGATCATGACCTTCACCTTTTCGCCGGCACCGAGTGGACCACGCACGCCGCCGACCGTGTAGGTGTGATCGAGCACGCGGAGTAATGCGCCGTCCGGCGACGCTTCGAGCGTCTCGGCGGGAAGGCTGTTGATGCGTCCGATGAAACGCGCAACGAACTCGGTCCGGGGACTATAGTACAGCTCATCCGCTGTGCCGATCTGAACGATCTCTCCACGGTTCATGATGGCAATGCGGTCAGAAATCGCCATCGCCTCTTCCTGGTCGTGAGTGACATAGATGGAGGAGATCTGGAGTGATTTCTGAAGCCGCCGGATCTCACTGCGCGTGGAAACGCGCAGTTTCGCATCGAGATTGGAAAGCGGCTCGTCGAGAAGCAGCACCTTCGGCCGTATCACAATCGCCCGCGCGAGGGCTACCCTCTGCTGTTCTCCGCCGGAAAGTTGATGCGGAAATTGATGCTCGTAGCCTTCAAGACCGAGCAGCGCAAGCACCTCGGTTACCGCCCCCTCTATTTCGGTCCTTTCGACGCCGCGGATCTTCAGTCCGTAGGCGATATTCTCAAACACCGACAGGTGAGGAAAGAGTGCATAGCTCTGAAAGACAAAGCCTATGCCCCGACGATTCGCCATTACACGGGTCACGTCTTCATCACCGATATATACGCGACCGGTGTCGGCAGTCTCGAAACCCGCCACAATGCGAAGCGTGGTCGTTTTCCCGCACCCTGAGGGGCCCAGAAAAGTCAGAAGCTCACCCGCGTTGACCGAAAGATTGACGTCGGAAACGGCCGATACACGTCCTTTGACCTGATGTATGAAGGTCTTGTTGATGTTTTCCAGTCTCAGGCTGACAGATTTCATGTGTGGCTCCCGTCACGTACCTAGCAGCGATGTGACCCCACGGCTTCCGGCCTGCTTGAAGAGACGGAGAAACAGGCTTATTCCGATGGTCACGATGTAGACTACCAGCACGACGAACACTGAAAATGCGGCGGAAACGCCGAGCTGCAACTCAGTCATGTTCTCGAGGATTTTCACCGTGATCAGTGTCCAGTCGACCGACACCAGAAAGATGGTGGCACTGATCGCAGTCATAGATCGAATAAAAACAATGCCGAGACTCGAAAAAAGCGCCGGCAGTATGAGTGGAATCGTTATCCGCCGGAACGTGTAGCTCGAGTTCGCCCCAAGGCTCCCCGACGCCTCTTCGATGCTCGGGTCGATCTGATGGAGAATCGCGACCGTGGACCGGGTCCCGTAGGCGCCGTAGCGGGAAACGTTGCAGAGTATGATGATGATTGCCGTGCCGGTCAGGGCGAGCGGCGCATTGTTGAAAGCAATAAGAAAGGCAATTCCTACAATGGTGCCGGGCAGCGCATAGTTGATCATGGAGACGAACTCCATCACCTTTCGGGAGACGAACCTCTTCGTCGTCGTCAGGTACCCGAGCAGGACGCCGTAGAATCCTCCGAGGATCATCGAGAAACCGGCAATTATAAGCGTGTCCCTGATCGGCTTGAGCCCCTCAGTGAAGATCACCTTGTAGTGCTCCAGCGTGAACCGCTCGTTCGCGCCGAAGGCGAGAACGAGCGACGCGTAGGCCAGCAGAACGTAGAAGTAGAGGATGAAGAGCGACATCAGTACGCAAAGCCCAAGGAGAATCCACCTTGTGATGCTGCCCACGCTTTTGTATGCGGTCTGAGGTCCGGACTTGCCCGTGATAGTCACGTAGTTCTTTCTGCCTACCCAGTAACGCTGAAGAATGAAGACGAGAAACGAGGGAATAAGCAGGAGGAACGAGAGCGCTGCTCCGGTCTTCAGGTCCTGCATGCCGGTAATCTGGAGAAAGGCCTCGGTCGGCAGCACCGGAAAGCTGTTGCCGGCAAGGATAAGCGGCGTCGCGAAATCGGCAAGCGATGCCGCGAAAAGCAGCAGAAACGCGTTGGCAAGTCCCGGTGCCGAAAGCGGTACGGTGACCCGTCGAAATACCTGGGATCGCGAGCTTCCCAGACTGAACGCCATGTCTTCGACGTTTGGATCTATGCCGGCCAGAATTCCCTTGAGCGTGAGGTAGGCGATCGGAAAATAGGTGATGGTCTCAGCGAAAAGTGTACTACCAAGTCCGTAGACGTTGAAATGGGTCAGCCCGAGAAGGCCGTGAGTGATGAGCCCCCTCGGACCGAAAGAAAAGATCACCGTAATCGCCATGGTGAAGGGCGGCGAGATCAGCGGAAGAATCATCGCCGTGTCGAGAAGCCTCGACCAGCCACTCGAAAGGTTTGCCCGCACTGCAGTGAACGCAAACAGGAATCCCAGCGCGGTCCCGAACAGCCCGACAAGCGTGCCGAGAAGCACGCTGTCCCAGGCGGCGCGAAGCTCATATGAGCTTCCCAGCACCCTGCCGAGCTCGGCAAGAGTTATATGCCCGCTCGCAACGAAGCTTGCCGCAACAATTCGCACCAGCGGCAGAATCACGAAGATAGCGAGAAAAAGCCAGATGACGATGACGCTCAACGTGGTGGCCGGGTCCCGGAACAGATAGCGACGGCGTCTTTGTTGATCGATCTCGATGTTGCGAGCGGGTGCAGTCATTTTCCCCTGTCCTCTACTGGAGCACCTCGTTGACCCACTTGTCGACAAGTCGCTTGCGGTTGTCGCCTGCCCACACAGGGTCGATCTGGAAGATCTTCGCTCCCTTCAGTGCATTTGCCAGCGCCGGCTGCGTCTCCACGCCGGGATAGGCCGGAACGAAGTTGATCTGGTACTTGGCATACAGTTTCTGCATGTCGGCGCTCGTCGCCCAGTCAATCAGCTTTTTTGCAAGACCGGGGTGCTTCGCGCCCTTTATCAAGGCTATCGCCTCGGCAGATTCACCGATACCCTCCTTCGGAAAGGTGATCGCAACATCGTACCCCTTCTGCAGGGTGTTCATTGCATCCACTATGAAGAAGATCCCCATACCGGCCTGCCCAAGGCCCACCGGAATGGTTCCGCCGCCGCCGCTCTTCGTGTAAACCTGAACGTTCTGACGCAGCTTCTTCATGTAGTCAAACGCCTTTGCCTCGTCGCGGTTGAAGACGGTGAGAATGGAAAACATACGCGTAACGGCTGTGCCCGAGGTCCGGGCGTCCGCCATCTGGATCATCCCCTTGTAGGCAGGATTCAGTATGTCCTGCCAGGAGCTGGGCGGCTGCAGGTTGTTTTCCTGCAGAAACTTGTTGTTCGTCATGAAGCAGAGCGGATCGTCCGCGATGGCGATCCAGGTGCCGTCGGGATCCTTGAACCTTGCGTCGAGCTTGTCGAATGACGGCGGCTTGTAGGGCTCGAACACCCCTTCGTTCTTGCCTGCGCCGAAGGTCTCCACCGGACCGCCGAAAAGCACATCCACCTTAGGGTTCCCCTTTTCCGCGATGACCCGCGAAAGGGCCTCTCCGGAGGAGAAACGAACAAAGTTGACGTGAATGCCCGTTGCCTTCTCGAACTCCTCGAACATCGGGCGCGCCCAGTTCTCCGGCCAAATCGAGTAGGCATTCAGCGTTGTGCCCTCACTCGTCGCAGGTTTGGCGCCTGCCGCCTCTTTCGTCCCCGTCGCCCATGCGCCGACGGTCAGCATCGCGAAGAGGGCGCCCGCGATGAGCAGTACTCTGTACCCTTTCATAAAGCTACCTCCGAAGAATATTGGATTTCGGTTGCTTGTTTCTAAATGCTATACCCGGCTTGTGAGCGCCACCAGAGACAATTTGGTTACAGTGCTGAGGTCCGGCGGCTGTGACGCTTTGGCAACCGGTCACTGCGCGGTCGTTGCGTGCTTCCTGACAGAACCGGGAAGATCCGGAAGTGGCGGCAGCGCCGGTCGAGCGCATCCGTGATCCCAAAAATGGTCAATTCTAGTCATACTTCCGAAGCTGGTGCACAGGTATAATCCTATTCAGTTGCGGGCCGCACCGCGTGGCGCGGGAGCCGCATCCAAAATCCACCCTCAGGAGGAGAGCTGTGAGATTCTATTCCGGTCATCGTCGATCTCTGTTGAGGGATCGACCCGCACGCAAGTCGTCACCAGCGACGACTGCATACTGCAGGGGACTACTGTCGCTAGCTATCCTGCTCGCCATGTTCGCGGGCTTTTCGGCAAGGTTGAGCGCACAGACCGCGTTCGAAGCCGACGCGGGAGCAGGCTATTCGTTTGTGGACCAAACGGCCTGGGTGGGAATCACTCCCAACAGCTGGAGCCAGACCAGCGGCGCCGGAGACATCGAAGCGCTGCTTCTTCATGCCGGCCCGGCCGCGTTCGGTGCCGAAGCTGGATACCAGTACTTCTTCTCGTACGAGATCCCGAACGGCTACGGTGGCTACCGCGGCGTCGATGTGAGCGCATGGCACGTTTCGGCCCTCGCGCGGCTCGGGCTCGGGCTCGGCTTCTTTACCGAGGCAGGTGTCGGGGCACAGTTTTTCTCAGCAGGCACGGACCTGAGCGTCACCGGTGATCTCGGCTACACGATTCCATTGGGGAAGAAGCTCGCGGTGCCGGTCAAGGTCAGGGTCGATGCGGTGCTCGACAGCGACACTACACTCGTCCCCTTGGTGCTCACCGTCGGTCTGATGTACACGCTCTGATATCGAACCGGCCCCGCCGATGGACAACAGAATCATCGCCCAAAGAACGAGCGAATCGGTCGTGCCGGTATCGGCCGGAGGAGGATCAATCAGCGATCGTGCCCGCCTCTCGCCTCTCGATCTGCCAGGGGGAGGAGATGCTGAAGATGTTGAACGGGAATATCCCAGGAATGACGCAACGAAGATCAGCCACCAGCCGGAACGTCAACGTGACTGCCTCTGCGATTGGACACTCAAATCGATCGATCGAAAAGTCCGTCGCATGCTCAGGCGCCCTGGATCGAGCCGATGGTTCAGTCCCACCGTCGAGCACCGGCAACGACCAGGGCAAGCCTGATGCCGCGCTGCTTGAGCTCGCCGCTGCAGGCGAATCTCGTACAGCGCCGACTACGTAAATCAATCCTCAGCGATAATCGCGCTCGATGGGCAGGATTCAATCGCCTCTTTCACCGCGTCTTCCTGATCCTTGGGTACCGGATTGACGATGACTTTCGCAATGTCCCCATCCATCTCAAAGACACCAGGTGCAATGTCACAACAGAGCTCATCCCCGGTGCAGAGTTCGGGATCAATTTTACAGGTCATAGTAAACACACCTCCATGCTGTTTTTGAAACGTCTACGAACGTTCAGGCCAATCATACGATAATTCATGTCGAGCGGCTACCCGATTCGCTGCACTGAGACGCCGTGCACCGGTCCAACGGAAACGCCATGAGTGGAAGAGTGTGACCTCTTTCGGAACTCCTTTCTTCGGGCTCCGAGGGCGTACCTTGATTTCCATTTCCAGCCCCATCCGCCTCAGGTATTTCACCAGAGTAGACAGTTTGATGTCTGCGCGTCCCTCTATTCGGGAGATCGCGGGTTGAGAGAAGCCCCTGATGTCCGTTCGCTTCACGTGGTAATTCTCTTGTCTGCTCCGATTGGCATGGTATAGCTCCTACTCGACGGACCGGAACGACACCACCGCGGGCGCCACTATCACCCCGGGCAAGTGGATGGACACTCTTGAATTGGTCCCGCGATTCACGTGTATGGACTATTGTGTACATTCCTGTCCGGATTCTCTTAGCCGTCGTTCTCCTTGCGGCCTCCGTGCCGATCTGCATCGCAGACATCCGGAGGCGTCGAATTCCGGATGTCTGGTCGATCGGCGGCGCAGTCGCCGCGTTTCTCGTCACGTTGGCCATGGGACGGGCTCGACTCCCGGAGAATACAGCCGGAGCCGCAATCGCGTTCGCCGCAATACGGCTCGTGGAACAGGTGACCGACGGCAGGATCGGCCGTGGCGACGCGAAGTACTCCGCGCTCATCGGCTTCTGCCTGGGCCCGGACGGCTGGTTCTGGGCGCTGCTCGCGGCGTCGCTGTCCGGACTTGTTCTCGCAAGCTGCCTCGTTGCGCTCGGGAAGATCGACCTTGACTACCCTCTGCCCTTCGCTCCCCTTCTTGCAGCCGGATCGTTCTTCTCGATCTCGTGCGCAGACCAGCTTACTGCCGCCGTTCTCGGGAGGCCGGCATGAGAAGCTTGATCGCCCTCTCGCTCCAGCTCAGACGGGCCCTCGCCGCATCTCTCCTCGCCCTCGTTTTCACATTCCCGCTTGCCGCGCAGCAGATCCAGTCCATGGAGTTTCGCAACCAGCCTGTGACCGACATCCTGCTCGCGCTCGGGAAGATGTCGGGAAAATCGATCATCGCGGACCCTTCGGTAAGCGGGTACACCTCTTACTATTTCGAGGAGACCAATTTCGACCGAGCTCTCCACGACTTTCTTTCGGCCAACAATCTCTACGTAAGCGTCGAGGGCGGGGTCTACTACGTCTCGCGCGTGCGGACGAGCTACGATCCGAAGAAGGGAACGATCAGCGTCGACACGACCGACCTCGATCCGCAGACCATCGTCCGCGCGGTTTCGAAAGCGGCGGGGATCACGATCCTCCACGATCCGCTTCCGTCGGACACGCTAACGCTTCATCTGTCGGACGCCTTCATTGAGAGCCTTCTGAATATCCTGATCCGGAAGTACCCGGACTACTCGGTCGAGACCGGGAAGGACTACTTCTACTTAAGGAAGGCCGAGGCCAATCCCCGTCCCGGGCTCGCTTCGCGCGACGTGGTTACCCGGATCGGGGACAGCTACTCCATCAACGCCGACACTGCCCGGTTTCGCGACGTCGTGAATGAGCTTTTCCGCAAAGGAAAGCGCGAGTTCTCGCTTCTAATCCAGTCGGATTCGGTGCTCACAAGCCTTCACTACGCCGGCAAAAGCTTCGACGAGCTCCTCTCGCTGATCCTCGAGCAGGCGAACGCGGGGTACATCGCGGAAAAGGGCATCTACTACATCTTCGACGTGCAGCGGCGGGACATTCTCAAGCAGTATCAAAAGACCGTCTACGTTCCCCTCACCTATCTCAACGTCAAAGACCTGCCGGGGCTGCTTCCGGGCGACCTGTCGGGCGGCAACGTCATGAAGACCGATCCTTCCACCAACACGGTGATCCTGAACGGCAGCACCGAAGAGATTGCCCCGATCGAGGCCTTCATTCACCAGATCGATCAGCCGCTTTCGGACAGGAGGTACTACCGCTTCGATATCCGCAACATGAAGGTAGACGACGTGCTCAAGACCTTCCCTGCTCGGTTTTCCAACCTGCAGCCCGTGGTGATCCCGGGAACCAACTCCTTCCTGATGCTGCTCTCTCCGCAGAGCGACAATGAGGTGAGCGCCTTCATAAACCTGGTCGATCGCGGGAGCGAGGGCACGCCGATCGTGCTCAAGTACATCCGCGCGGAAGACCTGCTGAAAAGCCTTCCACCTTCGGTGACGAAGGAGAGCATCGCCCAGACCACCGACTCGTCGCTTGTTTTTTTCACCGGATCGCCGGAAAAGCGAAACCGGTTTCTGCGCGACCTCGAGGTCATCGACAAGCCGACGCCGCAGATACGGTACGAGCTTCTGGTCGTGCAGTACCAGCGGTCGAGCGGCCTCAACCTCGACTCGAGCTACGAGAACTCGGTCTCCTCGGGCGCGCCGGGAGGGGTCTACCTGGGGAGCCTCTCGCACCTGCTCTCGCTCAACTTCGATATCGTCTCCACCTTCGGGTATCAGTTCGCGCTCAAGTTCAACCTCGAGCTCTCGGACAAGACGGCGCAGGTGCTCGCCGACACCACGCTCAACGGTCTGTCGGGTCAGCAGTTGAGATTCCAGAATACAAACACCTACCGTTACCGCGAGGTCGAGATCGACCCGGATACCGGAAAGCCGCTCTACACCGGGGTGACGCGCGAGATCACCTCGGGTCTCATACTCAGCGTCAACGGATGGACCTCCGGCGACGGCATGATCACCATGCAGGTTTCGGCGACGGTCTCCAAGCAGGGCGCCGATACCTCGGGCACCACCGGCAACCCTCCGACGACCTCGGAGAAGGTGGTGACGACGAACGTTCGCACCCCGTCGGGGAAACCTGTGGTGATCGGCGGACTGATCCAGCAGGATGTGGACGAGAGCGTCCAGCGGGTGCCGATCCTCGGCTACATCCCGCTCCTCGGCCTTCTGTTTCAGACCAGGGTCCACACCATCGACAACACGGAGCTCGTGATCTACATCGTTCCCCACGTCGAGTATCCCGAACCGACAAACCTCGACCTCGGGCGGCGTCTTTCGGACCTCTATGACAGGTTCGTGAAACCTGCGGTGAGCTCACCGTGAGCGGCGAACGGGTTGCCGACATCGTTTCCATCTACGAGTTTGCGCCGCTCCCCCAGGGAAGAGAGCAGTACCCGGTGGAGTTCGTCGAGGCAAACGGCGCGCTTAAGCTGCGCGAAGATGACCGCAGCGTGACCGTGGGCATCTGTGACGAATCCGACTTGAGGCTCGCCGACGAACTCCGGCGTTTCCACCGCAAATCCATCGAGCTTCGCCGCATCGACCGGCAGGAGCTTTCGGCCTACCTGGGCCGCAGGCTTTCCGAAGAGTCCGGCGGCGAGGAGCGCGAGCAGGCGACTGAACGGCTCACGCTCGACCGACTTGCCAACGACGCGCCCATCGTCAACCTCGTGAACAGCCTTCTGATCGAGGCGATCCGCCACAATGCCTCCGACGTGCACATCGAAAGCTACGCAGCCGGAGTGACGGTTCGATACAGGATCGACGGTGTGCTGCGTGTGGTCGGCTCGATTCCGCTCGAGCAGTTTGCCGCCGTCTCCTCCCGGATCAAGATCATGGCGAACCTCAACATCATGGAACGGCGGCTTCCGCAGGACGGACGGCTCTCGGTACATCTGGCAGGCAGGCCCTACGATCTTCGCGTCTCCATAGTCCCGGTAGCGCATGGCGAATCGATCGTGCTCAGGCTCTTCCAGAAGACAGGCAGAGTGATGCCGCTCGATGAGCTCGGGTTCACACCCGACGTCGTCTCCTCGATCCGGACCTGCGTCGCTCACCGCCACGGACTGTTCCTCATCACCGGGCCGACCGGCAGCGGCAAGACCACCACACTCACGGCGATTCTCCAGGAGCTGCGCAGCGAAGAGCGCAAGATCGTCACGATAGAAGATCCGGTGGAATACGTCATCGAGGGGGTCAACCAGATTCCGACGAACGACCAGATCGGGCTCACCTTCGAATCGCTTCTGCGCCGCGTTCTGCGTCAGGATCCCGACATCATCATGGTCGGCGAGGTGCGCGACTGCGCCACCGCGGAACTCGCGATCAGGGCTGCGCTCACCGGACACCTCGTGCTGACCACGCTCCACACCAACGATGCAGTCTCCGCGGTCACGAGGCTCCGCGACATGGGAGTCGAGCGCTATCTCATTGCAGGCGTCCTTCGCGCGGTGCTCGCGCAGCGGCTTGTCCGCCGCGTCTGCGGCGGCTGCGCGAGGCCGGCTGCCGCCTCGGCGGCGGTACGGAAAAAGCTCGCACGAGAGGGTATCCGCGAAGAAGGGCTCCTCGAGGGCGCCGGATGCGAGCAGTGCGGCAGGACCGGTTTCCGGGGACGGATTGCGATGTCCGAGCTGCTCGTCGTCGACCGCGAGATCGAGTCGAAAATCTCGAGCGGCGCGGGTACGGAGGAGCTTTCTGCGCTCCTCGAGACGCGCGGCGTTCAGTCTCTCCTCTTCGACGGATATCGAAAGGCGGCGGCCGGCCTCACGACTCTCGCCGAGGTGGAAGCGGCAGCGCTATGAGGTACGCCGTTCGCATGAGCGATGCGCAGGGCAGGATCACGCAGGCGGTCCGCTCGGGTCCCTCTGAAGAGGCGGTCCTTCGCGACATGTCGGCCGAAGGCCTCTACGTCCTCTCGCTGCGGCAGGCTCCTCCCGGCGGGACCGGCGCCGGCCGCGACAGCCGCTCCTACTCGGGACGTTCAGTGGCGGAGTTCACCGAGAGCATCGCGCTCCTGATACGGGCAGGGCTTTCGGTGCGCGACTCGCTCGAGGTGGCGGAGTCGGTCTTTCCCGCCGGCGCAGGCCGCCGCGGCGAAGCCGGGCGGCTTGTCGGCGAGCTCAATCAGCGTGTGCGCGCCGGCGTCCCCTTCGCAGACGCCGTCTCGGAGATGCAGCACAGCTTCCCGCCGGTCTACCGCGGGCTCGTGCGGATCGGCGAACGCGTGGGCACGCTCGAAGGCGTGCTCGGAAGGCTTTCGGACTATCTTTCCGAGCAGAAGCGGATGCACGACCGGATCGCGGGCGCGATGATCTACCCCCTTCTCGTCATCGGGGTCGCCCTGGTCGGCATGGTCGCCGTTTCCGCAATAGTGGTGCCGAAGGCGCAGGAGCTCTTCGCGCAGCTCGGGACCGGCCTGCCGGCCCGGATTCGGACGCTCGCCGCCTCGGCGAAGGCGGTTGTCTTCGGGACTGCAGGGATTCTCGTCGGAGTCACGGTTGCGGCGGTGGCGGTGCGGGCGCTTCGCAGACGCGCCGGTCCGGCCGCGCGGAGCATCGACACCGCGGCTCTCCACATACCCTGGCTCGGGAAGTTTCTCGGCATCAGAGAGATGGTACACGTAGCCTTTGCACTCGAGACGCTTTCGGAAAACGGCGTGAGCCTAGAAGAGGCGTTCACCGAGGCGTCGCTCGTCTGCGGAAACCAGGCCTTCAGGCAGGCGCTTGCCGAAGCTTCCTTTGAGCTCGTCCGCGGCCGGTCACCGTCGCAGGTCCTTCTTTCGCACAGCATCTTTCCCGAGCGGCTCGGCCGGTGGGTGGTAATCGGAGAACGGACGGGCCACGTGGAGCGGGTTTTCGGACAGCTTCGGGTCTACTATCAGGCGGAGTTCGAGAAGTGGACGGGGCGCATCATGAGCCTCATCGAGCCTGCACTCATCGTTGCGGTCGGGATCATCATGCTCGTCATGATCCTCACCTTCGTGGTTCCGCTCTTTTCGCTGTACGGATCGATACTGCCGTGAGATACCGACGTAGAGCCTGCACGACCCGACGGCGCGGCGGCGAAGAGGGTTGGACCTTCATCGAGACGCTGATCGTGATCGCGATCATCCTGATTCTCACCGGCACGGTGGGTTTCATAGCCTTTCGATACGTCGACAGTGCGAAGGAGGTGGCGGCGCGAAGTCAGATCGACACATTCACCCTTGCGCTCAACGCCTACCTCTTCGACAACGGAGGCTATCCCTCGCAGACCCAGGGTCTCGACGCGCTCTGGCAGAAGCCAACCGCCGGAACCGAGCCCGCAAACTGGAAGGGCACCTACATCGAACGCAAGGTGCCGCTCGACCCCTGGGGTCATCCCTACCAGTACCAGGTGCCGGGCCCTAACGGGCTGCCCTTCGGCATAAGGTCGTTCGGCTCGGACGGAGCTGAAGGAGGAAGCGGCAATGCGGCGGACATCACCTCCTGGGAACGATAACGCCAAGCGCGAGTCGGGATACGTCCTGGTGGAGGCAATCGCACTGACAGCCGTGCTCCTGATCGGCATGACGGCTGTGGTTGTGGAGGTTGCAGACGGGCTCCGCTCGCTCGAGCGGCAGCGATCCTTTTCCACGCAGATGATCGAGGAAGAGAATGGCGAGGCGATCAGGCACATCGAGGACACCGCAGGCGGGAAGCCGCTCGAACCCTGAGGCCGGATTCACCCTGGTCGAGGTTCTTGTGGCCCTGACGGTCGTCACCGTTCTGACCGCTGTGGCAATGGGAGCAATCGGCGCTGCAACGCGCGCGCTCGCTCACGGCAGCGAAGAGGCACGGTGGACGCGGTCGCTCGCGCTCTTCGATCGTGCGGTGCGGACCGCCTTCTCACGATTCCCTCCGGCGTTCTGGGGAAGAGCTCCGGTCCTTGAAGAGACCTCAGGAGGCTACCGCATTCGCGACCTCTCCGACGCTTCAGGCTATTCCGTGTCGTTCCGGTTCGTCGATCTGCCGGACGGTACACGCGGGCCGGGCGGGCGGGCGCTCGTCGTCGGTTTCGGATCGGCGAAGGTTGCGGTCGAGGGAGTCCGGAGGATCGAATTTTCGCCGCTTCGTTCAGGCGACGGTCGCCTCGCAGGTTACCACATAGAGATAGGCGGGGCCGGTGAGAGGGTCGGGAAGTTCGTCGTCGACTTTGGAGGGCAGTACCTGTAGTGAAACCGTTGGGGAACCGTCAAGCAGGGTCAATTGCCGTCAACGTTCTCATTGTGGTTGCATTTCTTTCGGTCGCGGCCGCAGGACTGCTCATCCTGCTCGCCCGGTGGTTCCCGGATGCCGAACGCGATCGCGACCGGGCGCAGACGCACGCAAAGCTCGACGGGATGTTGGCGGAAGCGGCGGCACACCTTGGCACTGACCCAACCCCGGACAGCGATTCTGCCGCGGACCCGGTGTGGGACTGGGCGGGATCGACCGCCGCCGTAACGATAGAGGATGCCTCGAGCAGGATCGATCCGAACTGGGTCCGAAAGTCGCTCTTCGAGAAGACCGACCTCGCGCGGCTCTTCTCGCCCGGGTCCGGGGTGACAGGCGCGCCGGCCGACTACCTGCAGCAGCTTCGGGAAGACAGGGGCTTCTTTGCCGATATCGGCGCAGGCTACCACATGCTCTTCTCGCCGCAGGTTCTTGCCGCATACATGACGCCGTGGGCCTACGCCAACATCAACGTCACCGACGAGTTCGCCCTGCGAAAGCTCTGCAAGATAAGAACCGGCGACGCCGCAGCAGCCGAGGCGTTTCACACGCGCATTCAGCAGCTCCTCCAGCAAGAACGGATCGTCGAAGAGAAGGACCTGCGCTCCTTTCTCGGCGCCGATTTCGACCGGCTCTACCCAGCGGTCAACGCTCTGCCGGTCTGGAACGTCCATTTTCTGCCGGAGCTTCTGCTTCGCGAGCTTCTCCGATATCCGGACTACGGCATCAAGAGCCCGGACCGGAAGGCGGAGCAGCTGCTCGCTCTGCGCCAGAGCGGCGAAATAACGCCCGCTGACCTCCAGTCTATCGTCGGCCTTCCCGCGAATCACGTGATCTACCAGTACCTCGGCACGACAACCTGGTTCTGGAAGATGACTGTGACGTTGCCGGCCGACTCGTTGCCGGGCGCGACACTGACCGCCGTGCTCTGTCGGCTGCCGGCCGACAATTCGGCCGACGTTTCGGCCGACGATTCGGCCGCGCCTGCAGCGTCGGCCGGCAACGGGCCGGCGGGCACCGGGTCCGCACGGCCGGCGTTCCGGGTCGTCTCACGAAGGTACTCGCCGTGAGGCAGCTGCTTTTTGCTTCGGCCACCGCGGAGGGGCTCGTGCTCACCGACCCTGCAGGGCGCCGCCTTACCATGGAAGAAGCGGGGCTCGCTTCCGACCGAAGCGGGGCCCGACGAGGCGGCGCCCTCGTGGTCGCCTCGCGCCTCGACTACGAGGTCCGGACCTTTCCGGTGCCACCGGTCCCGGCGCGGGAGGAGCGGGATCTCATCACCTTCAGGCTGCGCGCGCTGCATCCGGGAAATCCCGAAGACACCTGCTTCGACTACAGCATCACGCGGATGGCGGACGCGTCGAAGCTCGCCGTGGTCTATCTGATGGACAGGACGATCTTCGATCTCTATCGCCCGCTCGCCGAGTGCGGTGCCCTTCTGAGCTTCGACAGCCTGGTGACGAGGGCGGTGCGGCCCGGGAACGCAGTGGTGTGCGTTCGCCGACCCGAGTACACCGAGTGGATGCGCTTCGGCGGGGGCGCGCTCCTCGAAAGCAGGTTGAACGACGTGGCCGACGCTGCGGGCTCTCCGGAGTGCAGCGTGACTATCGAGGAAGGCGGCGGCGCGGGCGGTGATGCGGCCGCGAAGGTCGTCATTCCGCTGACCGACCTCCAACCGCCGCGTCTGCGCCGCGGTGTCGCTCCGCTCTTCCTTCCCGAGCGCAGCGGCGCAATCCCGCTGCGCTGCCTTGCGGCGGCGCTTCTGTCGATTGCGGCGATCGCTCTCTCGGTGGCTCTGGCCTTTCGCATTGTCGGCACCTACCAGGCGCGGCTCGACAGCGTCAAGGCGCATTATCAGGCTGTCATGACCCGCTACGCCGGAGAGGCGACCGACGCCAAGGTCTATCTTGCGGCGCGTGAGGAGCTCGACGCGCTTGTCCGCAGAAGGCCGGTCGACCTCTATGCGTTCCTCGCCTGCCTTGCTAAATATGTCCGGGTTCAGTCGGACTCGGGACGGTCTTCTTCCCTATTTATCGACGCGATATCGTTCTCCAACGGAACCTTCTCGGTCGACGGCTTCGGCGGAGAACCCTTCGCGACGGCGGAGGCGCTTTCCGGGCAGCCCGGCTTCCACACAGTCCGCGTGACGCAGATCGTTCCCGAAGACCGAGGCAGCAGGGTGCACTTCACATTGACGGGGAAGTACGATGGCAGATAGGACGCGGAGGGTGCTCCTGACAGTGCTTCCTGCAACGCTTATTCTCTGCGCCCTCGCCGTGGGAACGTCGTTGGTGACATCCAGGGTCTCGGATCTTCAGACGCGGATTACGGAGTACCGGAAACAGACAGCACGTGCCGAGGAGTCGGCGCCCCCGGCGAACACCACCGGCGCACCGCGGGTGGAATCGCTCGAGCAGATTCAGGCGCTCACTGCTGCGGAGGCCGGGCACTACTACTGCCCGGGTGAAATATCGCTCTCCCGCTTCGCAAAGCAGATCCAGACCGAGCTCGGCTCCGCCGGTCTGAAAGTGGTCCGATACCGGCCGGTTGAATCCTCGTCACGGGCGGAGCGCAATTCGGTGGAGTTTGTGATCCGCGGCGATGTGGCGGAGTTTCTTTCGTTCCTGAGAAAAAGCGGTGCGGCCCCGCACTACCGGTTTTTCTCAGGGCTTGCAGTCCGGGCCGCCGGCAGGACCGGGCTGATCGACGCCACCTTCAGGGTCGGATATGAAGAAAAGGCACTGGTCAATACTAAATAGCCTGCTCGCCGCGCTTGTGCTCTTGCTTCTCGAGCTGCACTGGCAGGTCGGGCGTGCGGCGACGCCGGCGGTGCCCGTTTCGCGGCCGGTCAGAACCTTCCTCACTCCGGCGGCCGGAAGTGGTGGCGCCAGGCAGCCGCTCCCACCGCAACCCGGCGCTCCCGAGCTCTCCGCTGCCTCCATCGCTCCCGGCGAGATTGCGAACGCCTTGGGCTGGCTCGCCCCTCCCGCGCCGGCGCCTGCCGCCCCGGCTGTTCCGCAGAGACCCGCGCCTGCCACCGAGCCTGCGCCGTGGGTGCACTTTCTCGGGACCATCATCGAGTCCGACGGAACCGCCTATCGCTACTTCAAGGACGAGCATTCGGGCCGGATCATCCGCGCTGCGGAGGGGATCGACGTGGACGGACGGCGGCTCACGCGAAGGTCCGACGGAAGCTTTCTGCTCAGCGGCGAAGGCAAAACACTCCTTGTGAGGATTGACCAATGAAAACACCGGCCTTACCGCGTGTGACTCCCCAGTTCGCGCTGGTTGCCACGGCCCTCTTCATTCTCGCCGGATGCATGAGCCAGCAGGTGAAGGACCCTCGCGGCTTCGACGTAGCACCGCTTTTCGGCATGATCTACGGATACGACAATCAGCCGGTCGCAGGCGTGCGGATTTCCGTTGACGGGAAACCGGGACCACAGTCGGACCTGATGGGCAGGTTCGTCTTTCCCGACCTGTCCCGCGGCGAGCACTCGATCATTGCCCGTAAAAGCGGATATGAGACGATCTCGATTTCGCTCAAGTTCCTAAACCAGACCCAGGTCCTCTACCTTCAGATGTACTCCCTGGCACAGCTTCTCGACCTCGCCGAGAAGCACATCGAGGCGCGCGAATGGGCGCGGGCAAAGGACCTTCTCTCCCGCGCAGCGACAGTCGACCCTGCGGATCCTGCATACAGATATGTGAAGGCGATCCTCGACTTCAGGAAGGGGAACACAGCCGACGCGGTTTCCGCGCTGCGCGGGCTTCTCGACGCCGGTGTGGCGGAGCCTGCGGTCTATCTCTTTCTGGCGGATATCTATCAGTACCGGATGGGCGATCCGCCGGAGGCGGCGCAGATGCTCAAAGCCTATCTCGAACGCAAGGGGAGCGCTGACGTGGAACAGCGCCTCCGGCTGCTCGAAGCGCAAGCGCTCGGCGAACCCGGAAGCTCAGCTGAGCAATAGCGGACTGTCCAGCCTACACCCCGGCCGCGGCCGACTGCCCTTCGAGTGCCCGCGTCTGTCGCTCCACGTGGGTCCGGACTACCGACTCCACCCCGGAGAGTATCCCGTCGATGCAGTCGCATGCGAGTGAATAGTAGACAGTTGTCCCCTGCTTTCTGTCGGTCACGATTCCTGCAGCTTTCAGGACGGACAGGTGCTTGGAAACGGTAGAGGTGTCCGAGCCTACCAGCTCGGTGAGCTCGCAGACGCAGTGCGGCGTTTCCCGGGTCTTTTCCACCATGAAGAGGCGGCTCGGGTGTGCGAGAGCCTTCAGCACGTCGGCCATGGCGCGGCTGTACATCAATTCCTGGTCGGTCATTTTATACTCCATGGTAAGATTGCCAAAAAGGAGAGAAGCTGTCAACGTATCCTTCGCTCATGCCGGCCGGCCGGCCTTTCAGGCCAGCGGCAGGCGTACGGAAAAGACGGTCAGCTCACCGGGAACGCTCCTGAAGCTGACCAGACCATTGTGCGCCTGCGCGATCTCCTGACAGATCGACAGGCCGAGGCCGGTGTTCTTCTTGGTTATCTTGGTGCTGAAAAAGGGGCTGAAGATCTTGGGCTGCACGTCCTCCGGTATGCCGTAGCCGTTGTCGGCGACGGTCACCAGAGCCGCGTCGGGCTCGGGCTTGGAGATCTCGACCCTGATCAGGCCGCCGTCGAGCACGGCGTCGATGCTGTTGATTATGAGATTGAGAAAAAGCTGCTTCAGCCGGTTCTCGTCGCCGGAAACCGCCACGGGTCCGTTGCCCATTTCCTGCTCGACCCGTATGTTCTTGGCGGAAATATTGTGATTGAGCAGGAGAATCGCGTCCTGGAGGAGCGCGACAAGGTCGACCTCCGATTGCGGCCGGTCCTTTGCGCGCGAAAACGACAGGAGCGTGCCTACGATCTCATCGATCCGGCGCAGCTCCTTGTCGATCTTCTCGATCTTCTCCAGCTCATCGCCGCCGAGCTCGCGCGACTTCAGGAGTTCGATGTAGTTTCTGATTATGAACAGCGGGTTGTTGATCTCGTGCGCGACGCCGGCGGCGACCTGGGCGAGCGTAGCCATTTTCTCCGTGCGGATGATGTAGTCCTTCATGAAACGGTCGATCGAAATGTCCTGGATAAGAAGCGCCGTCCCCATGAAGCTGTCGCTTTCATCGCGAAGCGGCACCGCATCGACCTTCACGGCCTGTTCCTCGCCGAGGTCGACCTCGTCCCAGCTCCGTTCGTCGCGGCTCTCAACGGCACGCACGATGTCGCCGATCACCTCCTCCTGCGCGCCGGCGAGCACGTCCTCGAGCACGGTCCTCGCAGGCAGGTTCAGCGGAACCTCATCGTCGGCGTCTTCGGGACTCAGGCTGTCGATGTTGACGAATTGGACCTGGTTCTGTGGATCGAGAACGATGATTCCGATGGGAAGATGGCGCGAGAACGCCTCGGCGTATCGTCGAAGGAGATAGAAATGCATATTGTTGGCTTCAATTTCCCGCTTGCGAAGAGCGAAGGAGTAGGTCAGCTGGAACAGGCGGTACTGGTCAAGATCTGCAACCCGTTCGGTGCCGCGCCGGTATCCGTTCTTCAGTATGGTCACCCGGTCGGCAAGACGGAGCGTCTCGTCTGCATCGTGAGTGATATAGATGATCCCCTTCCCTTCGCGCCGGTACTCGAGGATGATGTCGTATATCGTCTGCATTTCCCGCGGCGTCAGTTTGCTGGATAGCTCGTCGAGAATCACCACTCTGGGATCGAGCAGCAGAACGCGCGCGAACTCCACCATAAGCTGCTCGGCCTGAGTCAGCATGAAAAGGGGGACATCCAGATCGATGTCGAGGTTCAGCCGGTCGAACAGCTCACGGCCCTTGGCGATCATGCTGATCTCATCCAGGCCCCGGAGAGGCCGCCGTATCATCCGGCCGGCGAAGATGTTTTCGACCGCGTTGAGACTGGGAATCACGTTCAGATCCTGGTAGATCATGACGATTCCGGCCCGAATCGCACTTTCGGTGGAAAAAGATCTGATCTCCCTGTCCAGATAGGTGATCTCGCCGGAACTCTTCTGAACGGCGCCGCTCAGCAGTTTTACCAGCGAGGATTTTCCTGCGCGATGTTCGCCTACTATTGCGTGAATTTCGCCGCTGTACAGGTCGAAGTCGACCCCGTCGAGAGCGCGAACCGTGCCGTAATCGACATGGATGTTCCGCATACGTACGAGGAGTTTCTGCTGGTCACGCTCCTCCGGGTAATTCACCGGCAGAGCATTCTGCGCCCTCAGGGCTCTCCGTGTACTCACTTCAAATCCAGCTTCTTCATCCGGTTGTACAGCGTCTTCCGTGTGATATTCAGCATTCGTGCGGCCTCGCCCTTGACGCCATGGCTTCTCTTGAGCGCCTCGAGGATAACCGAGCGCGCGTTCTCGGCGGCGAACTCCGAGAGGCTCTCTTCCGGTTCACGCCGGGAAATGCTGACGATGTGGTACTGCTCCGGCAGATCCGCGAGATCGACGTAGTCGGTCTCACAGAATATCACTGCGCGTTCGATCACGTTCTTCAATTCCCGCACGTTGCCCGGCCAGTCATGCTTCTGGAGCGTGGTTCGAACATCGGGTGAGAAGCCCTTGATCGCCTTTCCGTACACGCCGTTGAACCGCTGCCGGAACTCCTCTGCAAGCGGGATAATGTCTTCCGGCCTTTCGCGCAGCGGCGGAACGCTGATCACTATGACCGACAGTCTGTAAAACAGATCCTCGCGAAACTGACCGCTTCTCGTCATCCTGGTCAGATCCTTGTTGGTCGCGGCAATCACACGAAAATCCGTGCGAATGGCCTCCGATCCACCGACACGCGTGAAGCGCTTCTCCTGCAGCACCCGCAGCATCTTCGCCTGGGTCCGCAGGCTCATGTCACCTATCTCGTCGAGAAAGAGCGTGCCTCCATCGGCGATCTCGAACTTTCCCTTGCGCTTGTTGTGCGCATCCGTGAACGCACCCTTCTCGTGGCCGAACATTTCGCTCTCGAGGAGAGTTTCCGGTATCGCTGCGCAATTGAGCTTAACGTACACGTTGTCTCTTCGGCGGCTCAGTTCGTGAAGCATGTCGGCGAGAAGCTCCTTGCCTGTGCCGCTCTCGCCGGTGAGAATCACCGATGCGTCGGTCGGGGCGGCCTTCCGCGCAAGGGAAAGCACATGCTGCATGTGCGAGTTCAACGTGATTACCCTGTCGTGGGCGACAAACGAACGGTGCCGGGGCGCGGAAAGCTCCGCGCGTTCGACCTCCTGGAGAAGGCTCGAAAGGTCGATTGGTTTCTTGAAGAAGTTCAGCGCGCCGTACTTCATTGCCTGCACGGCATTCTCTACCGAGGCGTATCCCGAAATCATGATCACCGGGATATCGAGGTAACGCTCGCGCACCCTCTGCAGGAGGTCGATTCCCCCCGTGTTGGGCATGCGCACGTCCATGATGATGATACTGATCTGATTCTTTTCAATCAGGGGAAGCACCGATCGCGGATCGTCGGTATGAGTGACTTCGTACCCGCGGGAGCGAAGGACCTCGCCCAGGGAGAGACAAACCTCAAGCTCATCATCGACGATCAGAATGGTCGAGGACATGAGTACAATATAATCAAAATGGAGGGATCCCGAAACAGGGCGCAGCCGTCGAATGGGCGACGGACCCGCTTGCGACGGGTAAGGGTAAATGGGAAACATGTGTAATTCCTTTGTGTAATCTATTTCCCGTGCGGTGGCAACCGCGCGTGCCGGATCTTTCGTATCGGGTTGTCTGCTCTCCGAAACTTAGTTACTGTAAGGAATTATCGGCGATGCATCCTGCCGGCCAGTTGGCCCGATTATTGCATGAAGACTCGTGTATACTCGTACAGGAGGCAGTTATGAGGAAGGTCTTTCGTTTAACGCTCACCTCATTGGTGATTCTCGCTATGGTTGCGGCGGCAGCTTTCGCCAACGGATCCAAGGAGTCCGCTTCTTCGAGCTCATCCTCTGGGTCGATGTCCAGCGGCGGAAAGGTCGCATTGCTGTTGCCGGAAACGAAGACGACACGTTACGAAACGGCAGATCGCCCCGATTTCGAGGCGAAAATGAAAGCGCTCGATCCGAGCGTACAGATTATCTACAACAACGCTAATCAGGACGCAAACCTGCAGTTGTCGCAGGCCGAAGCCGCGCTCACAAACGGAGCGCAGGTACTCGTGCTCGACCCGGTCGACTCGGCGTCGGCAGCGGTCATCGCAAACAAGGCGAAGGCGCAGGGTGTCCCCGTCATCGCGTATGATCGGCTGGTTCTAAACTCGGACGGAGTCAATTACTACATTTCATTTGACAACGTGCAGGTTGGAAAGCTCCAGGCGCAGGCGCTGGTGAACAAGCTCAACTCGATGGGCATTCAGAAACCCACCATCGTCATGATCAACGGATCACCGACGGACAACAACGCGAAGCTCTTCAAGCAGGGAGCTCACAGCGTTTTCGATCCGCTCGTCGCGCAGGGCAAGCTGGTAATAGCCAAGGAGTACGACACACCGGACTGGAGCCCGGACCAGGCGCAGAATGAGATGCAACAGGCATTGACCGCACTTGGCAACAAGGTTGACGGCGTCTACTGCGCAAACGACGGTACTGCAAGCGGCGCGATCGCAGCCATGAGGGCCGCAGGCCTCAGCCCACTGCCTCCGGTCACCGGTCAGGACGCTGAGCTCGCCGCCATCAAGCGCATCCTTGCCGGACAGCAGTACATGACGATCTACAAGGCAATCAAGCCCGAAGCCGAAGCTGCTGCGGAGCTCGCCTACGATCTTCTGATGAAGAAGCCCGTTCCGGCAAGCATGACGAACGGTCAGACCACCAACAATGGTTCAATCGACGTTCCGTCCGTGCTTCTCAAGCCCATTGTCGTCACGAAAGACAATGTGAGACAAACCGTTGTCAAAGACGGATTCTGGACGGCTGCACAGGTCGGACTCAGCCAGTAGAGGCTGAAGCCCGGCAGAGCCATAACTACCGGGAGGCGCCGACGTACGAGCGGCGCCTCCACTCGTCTTGGACGCGCCAGGAACTAACATGGAAACACAGAACCAGAGACAGACGCAGAGCACAGCGGAGCCGATTCTCGAGCTTCGGGGCATCAGCAAGCGATTCGGAGCAGTACAGGCACTGTCTTCGGTCGATTTCGAGGTATTTCCCTCGGAGGTCGTCGGCCTGGTCGGCGACAACGGCGCAGGCAAGTCGACGCTGGTGAAGGTCATTTCCGGCACATATCGTCCCGATGCCGGCGAGTACATGTTCGAGGGTAAGAGGGTAGAAATCGACAATCCGAGCAGGGCACGTGATTTCGGCATCCAGACCGTATATCAGGACCTCGCGCTCTGCGACAATCTGGATGTTGTAGCGAATCTCTATCTTGGTCGCGAAGAGAAGCGGCCCGTGGTTCCGCGCATGTTAAGCACCATCGACGAAATCGAAATGGAACGGGCTGCGCAGACCTTCGTCCAGGAGCTCCACGTTCGGATTCCGTCGCTTCGAACCAAGATCGCTACCCTTTCCGGAGGACAGAGACAGTCGGTCGCGGTGGCGCGCGCGGTGATGTGGAACTCAAAAGTGGTACTGCTCGACGAGCCTACCGCGGCACTCGGCGTCGAGCAGACCCACCAGGTGAAGGAGCTCATTGTAAGGTTGCGTGAAAAGGGGCTGGGAGTGGTCGTCATAAGCCACAACCTCGCCGATGTGTTCGAGGTGGCCGACCGGATCATCGTGCTCCGGCTCGGAAAGCGGGTCGCCTCTTTCAATATCCATACCACCAACCAGGAGCGGGTTGTGGCGGCAATAACGGGTGCCGAGTTCGGCGAAACAACCTGAAAATCGAAGGCGTGCGGAGAGAAAACATGAGCGACAAGGCGGAAAGAAAGACAAACGGCGGGGGACCGAGCGATGTGAAATCTCTGTGGAGCCGTCTTTCAAGGAGACTCGGACAGGGAGATATCGGTTCTCTCCCCGTACTTCTCGGCCTGATTCTGATTGCCATAATCTTTCAGATCGCCAACTCAAACTTTCTTACGCCGCTGAACATCACCAACCTCATGGTGCAGATCTCGGCGGTGGGAACCATTTCGGTCGGCGTGGTGCTCATCCTTCTGCTCGGTGAGATCGACCTGTCGGTTGGCGCCGTGAGCGGATTTGCCGCTGCTGTGATGGCGGTACTTTCGGTAAAGGTGGGATTGCCGGGAATCGTCGCCATACTGGCGGGAGTGCTTTCCGGATGCCTCATCGGGCTTCTCCAGGGCTGGTGGATCACCAAGCTTCACGTACCATCCTTTGTGGTTACCCTCGCAGGCCAGCTCGGCTGGCTCGGGGCCCTGCTCTGGGTGCTCGGCAGCACCGGCACCATCAATCTCAACGATCCGGTGATCACCGGCATCGCGAACAACCGTCTTCCGGTCTGGGCCGGCTGGGTGGTCGCGGCGGCGGTTATCGCCTTCTACGTCATCAACAGACTTTCTCAGCGTCAACGCCGCGTCAAGAACGCGCTGCCGGTTCCCCACACCGCCGCTATGGCCGGCCGTATGATCCTCATATCGGTGCTGGTCGTGGTAGCCGTCGGAATCATGAGCGTAAACCGGAATCCGCGTCGCGACACACCGATCAGCGGTGTCCCGACCGCGGTCATCATTCTGCTTGCGCTCATCATCCTGCTCAACTTCGTGACAACCCGGACCCAGTATGGGCGCTCGATCTTTGCCGTGGGCGGCAATGCCGAGGCCGCCCGGCGTGCGGGAATCAATGTCGACCGCATCAGGATATCGGTCTTCGTGCTCGGATCCACGATGGCGGCCATCGGCGGCATCCTTGCCGGGTCGCGGCTCTTTGCCGTGAACCAGTCCTCCGGCGGCGGTGACATTCTTCTCAATTCCATAGCAGCCGCGGTTATCGGCGGCACAAGCCTCTTCGGCGGACGCGGAAGCACCTGGTCGGCTCTTCTCGGAGCCCTGGTAATCGGCGCCATAGCCAACGGCATGGACCTGCTCGCGTTTGCCTCTTCGGTTCGGTTCATCGTAACCGGCATTGTCCTCCTTCTGGCGGTCACCCTTGATTCCATTACCCGAGCGCGCCGTGAGCAGCTCGGTTCCTGAAAAGAGAGAACAGAAGGGTCCGGCGCCGGTCCCGCACTGCGGCATCGAGGTGCACCCATGACCATCAGAGCACGGCTCTTTCTGCTCGTTGCGATGCTCGTTGTCTCCTTCGTAATCTCGGGCGCGATATACTTCTTCGAACGGGCGCCTCTTGCAGAAATCCAGTCGGAAGAGGCAACGCTTACATCCCTCCGCGAGCTTCTGCTCGAAGAGACGGTGGAGGCGAACCGGCTCACGTGGAGTCCCTTTACCGACCAGCTTGCACGATTCGAAAAGGCCCGAGCCGCAACGGCCGCAGGCTTCTCCGCGGTAGAAAAGCTTCAAGTTCTGCCAAAGCTCAGCACCTCGATCCGCGACGCTCTGGACAATATCAGGACGCTCAAGGCGGTTCTCGACACGAACACCGAAGCGTTCCTGAATGCCGCGCACCAGATCCAGACCGACGCTGCGAAGATCCCGCAATTACCGGCAAGCTTCGATATCTACCACCTTGCGAGCAATCCGCACCTCACCTCAACCGAAGCCGGATCTGCCGCTATGACAAGCGCAGACCAGCTTCTCACGCAGCTCTATATTCTTTCATCGAGAATTTCGGTCTCGGAGCGCGTGGTCGAGGATCAGGAAGCATCGATCTCTACGGAGGTCCAACGGATCGAGACCCGAAGCACGCTGACCGCAGGCGCGATCATACTGGCGCTCGTGCTGGTGACGGTCCTGATTGCGCTGCTGTTCAGCAGCCGCATTTCCCGGTCGATACGGCGAATAGAAGAGAACATCGCAGAGCTGCGAAAGGGCGACCTGCGGCGCGAGTTCCGTATCGATTCCCGGGACGAGGTGGGCGCACTATCGACGAATCTCAATCAGTTCGTGCGTGCGCTCTCTGCCTCGGTTCACGCTATCCAACAGGCATCGGACGAGAACGTGCAGCTCAAGGAAAGCGTGATCGCAACGGTGGAACAGACCTCCGCTTCCGCAACCGAGATTGCCGCAAACACCGGCTCCATCGACAATCAGATTTCCACCCTGGATCAGACCATCTCATCGGCCGATCAGGCGGTCGACGAAATCACCCGGCACATCCGCGAGCTCGACGAGCAGATCAGCCAGCAGGCGACAATGGTCGAACAATCAACGGCTTCCGTGACACAGATGATCGCGTCCATCGACAGCATTGCCCGCACGACCGAGCAGCAGCGAGCCTCAACCGGAGAGCTGGTGAACGCCGTCGCGAACGGCGGCGAGAAGGTGATAACCGCCCTCCAGCTCGTGAACGAGATCGATGAAAGCGTCGAGAGCATCAGCGGCATCGCGACGATCATCCAGAGCATCAGCGCCCAGACCAATCTGCTGGCGATGAACGCTGCGATCGAGGCGGCGCATGCCGGAGAGGCGGGACGGGGATTTTCCGTCGTCGCCGACGAGATACGGAAGCTCGCCGAAGCAAGCTCGGGCAACAGCAAGCAGATAAGCCGTATCATCTCCACCGTCGTCGACCGGATCAAAGTGGCCGGTGAGGCGGGGACCGACATGAACAGCGCGTTCATGCGGATCGACGAGGGGGTCCGCGCCTTTTCCGACTCACTCGCCAGAATCTTCGAAAGCATGGAGGAGCTTCGCGTCGGCGAAAACCAGATCTCCGAAGCCATGACCTCGCTGCAGGAAATCTCGGTCAACGTACGTGACGGCTCGAAGTCGATCTCAAGCAACGCGAGCGCAATCAGAGACACCGTCGGCGAAACAAAGCGGATAAGCAGCGAGGTGAGTCACGGTATGGCGGAGATCTCCCACGGAATCGAGGAAATTTCGAAGGCGGTTCAGAACGTTCTCTCGATCGCGGAGCATCTCGGGCAGGTGAGCGAAACGCTGAACGGGGAGATATCTCGCTTCAGCACCGAGTGATTTTCGGTTACGGGCCTCGCGGCCTGCGGCCCGTTCCCATGATTATCGCCAGGTAGGAGAGGCTCGGTACGCGTTCGAAGGTGATCTTCATTGCGGCCACGAGCGGTACCGCGAGCAGCAGCCCCATGAGGCCCCACAGCCATCCCCACACCAGCAGCGACAGCAGAATCACAAGGGGGCTCAGATTGAGATTGTCGCCAAGAACCTTCGGCTCGAGAATGCTGCCATAGGCAATCTGTACAAAGACCACAGTCGCGGCCACCGCTATCACGGGATTCCAGTCTGGATAATACTGAACTACCGAGAAAATCACGCTCACGATTCCGATTATCAGTGAACCGAACGCCGGAACGAAGTTGAACATAAACGACAGCACCGCCCAGACAAAGGCAAAGTCGAGACCGATGATCCTGAATGCCGCCCAGGTGGTAAAGCCGACGGCGAGACTCACCACTATCTTCGTTGTGAGATAGCGGCGGATCTCGCGGCTCATCTGTCTAACTATGCGCAGAACTCTCCCTCCGCCCTCCTTTCCCAGCGCCCGGAACAGCTTGCGGCGCAGATACCGTCGCTCGAGCAGCATGACAACGAGAAAGATCTGCACGAGCAGCAGGCTCCCGAGAAATCTCACAAAGCTGCCGAAGAACCCGAACGCATAGCCCTCGATGGACCGGACAACGCTCGGCTCGCTGAGTATGTTCGACGGAATGCGCAGCCGCTCCAGGCCTATGCGGATGAGGTTGAGAAGGCGGGACTGATAGGCAGGCAGTGCCCCCACGAGCGAAGAGATGCTCGAGTAGATAACAAGCCCCGTGAGAAAGCCCACTCCGAGCAATCCAACGATGATGAGCCCGACCGCCGCCTTCCGAGGTATTCTGAATCGGACCATGAAATCCATCACCGGCGCGAGCACGAAGGACAGCAGAAGAGCAACAGCCAGCGGAAGCAGTATGTCGGCAGTAAGCTTCAAAACCGCACCGAGCGCGATGAGCGTTATGATGAGAAGCGCTCCGGGCAACAGGGCCCTTGATTTCATGGACATAACCTACTCGTATCGGTGAACGCTGATGTCGTACCGGTGGACGACTGCCGGGTTAGTAGTTACCCTTTATTGTATAGCGCCAATTTCGAGTTGCGCCAATTCACTTCAAGTTGAATTTCAGGAGCCAATGTGGAAGATCGAAGCAACACCGGCAAGAAGAGCAATAACGCACGGACGGTAATAGTCATCGGGGGAAGCGTTGCTGTCGCAATGCTCGTCGCGGTGGGAGCGGTTCTCGCCTTCGGAGGTCAGCGCGGGGACCAACCGGTACCGACCGCTCCGGCAGCGAATGGGTCCGTATCGACTGCGGATCCCTCGGCATCGTCTGCCGCTGCTGTACAGGGCTCAGGCTCATCCGCGAAAGCCCCCGGGCCGGACGTCGCGCAGCCTGCGAAGAGCAGCGTTGCTGCCGCTTCCCCCGGCGCCGGATCAAGCGGTGAATCGTCGGCGTCACCAGTTTCGGTCGGCGGTTCATCTGTCAAGGCTTCCGACTATTCGATCCCGGTCGGCTCCTCCCCGGTAAGCACGCGTGCGCAGCATCCGGTCGATCTCTACATACCGAGCCCGGATCCGGCTTTCGATATCCAGTCGCGAACGCAGTTTCCGCCTCTCGACAATGAGAGCGACTTCGTCACCTGGATGCTCGCCCACACCAATCAGAAGGAAAGCTTCCTGCGTGAACGGTGGCAGCGGGCGTCCATCGCAGTGGCCCGCCACCACATTACCCGCAAGCGAATACTGATGGCTTTTCTCCTCACGCCTCGCGAATGGTTCGTCCGGCCCTACAATCTCCGAAGCACCTACGCGAACACGGCCCTGCCGATCGGCTACGGTCAGACGATCTCCGGACCGGATCTGGTTGCGCGCATGACCGACTATCTCGATCCGCAGCCGAACGACCGCGTCCTCGAGATCGGCACCGGCTCGGGCTATCAGTCGGCCTTCCTCTCCTCGCTGTCGAACCATGTATACACAATCGAAATCGTGAAGCCCCTGGCAGAGGAGACGAACAGGATCTACATTTCGCATACGAAGGAGATGCCGCAGTTCGGCAACATCCACCGCCGGATGGCGGACGGTTACTACGGCTGGCCCGAGTACGCCCCGTTCGACAAGATCATTGTAACCACCGGGACCGACCACATACCGCCGGATCTTCTGAAAGAGCTCAAGCCGGGCGGTGTCATGATTATTCCGATCGGTCCCCCGACCGGACAGACAATTCTCAAGATCACCAAGGAGGTGGACAAGGACGGCACAGTTCACCTCACGCGGGAGGACATCTACCACGGCACTGCGAAGGACATCTTCGTGCCCTTCACGGCGGCCGGCGGCGGCACCCACTTCAACAACAAGAGCGACTGACCCCCCAGCGACTGTCGGTCAGCGATAGGTCCTGAAGCGGCACCGAGGTTCTGAAGTATGTAAGGGCGTATGCCCCTGCCGGTCAGAATCGCGGTGCTTTTCTTTTCCTCGGCCACGCTCCCCGCAATCGACATCGCAATTGCACCCTTTTCGGTGATTGCGGTCGATCCCGGAATCACGATCTCGGAATCCGAGTACGCCTTCAGCGGAACTCTCTGCGAGCTGATCGAGCGCTTCGATGTGGATGGATTCATCCGCACGAGGGCCCTGCCCGGCGGCGCTGACATTCGGGCCGTCAGGACCGCAACCGACGCACGGCGCACTGCGGAGCTCTACGGCCACGGATATGTCGCTTACGGCAGGGTTTCGGTCGGCGACTCGCTGATCGAGGCGGAGCTCAGTCTCTACTCCTTCGATGAGAAGGCGGTGCGAAAGAGACTGTATGCAAAGGCGGCGCGGAACGATGGGGAGGAGGCAGTCTCGGAGCTTGCCCGCCGCTTTGTAGAGTACCTGCGCCGCGATCTCGAGCCGGCACGACAGGCGCGGCAGCTGCGCCCCGACTTCGGCGGGCTGCTCATCACCACCGGGGTTGGAGGCTGGATTGCGCTCGGCGAATGGCGGTCCATCGTATCAGGTGTTTTCACCGGAGTCGTCGGCCTGCGCGCCCTCCCTGAGTCGCCGCTCAGGCGTGGCGCGGACTGGACGAGCTACTTCAGGTTCGGCGGTGATGTCCGCTACTCATTCGGGGTGAGCCACCCCGCCGTGGTTTCCGCGAATCTCCACTGCTTCGACTTTCTGCTCACCGCCGAGCTCTGTCTCGAGCCGGATCGCCACGCAGTTCTCAGCCTGGGAGCAGGTCCGCAGCTGCGTATCCTCTACGCATACCAGCAGACACTTTACGCGCGGCCTTCGACGGCCGTCTACGCTGCCCTCGGATTCTCGACGGCCGCCTCCTACGAGTACTGGTTCCAGGACGAGCATCGCTTCGCCCTCGGAGCGCGGGCAGTTCTCGGCGGCGAACAGTTTTCTCCCGTCTTCCTCCACCTGACCCTCGAGCTCTACGGCTCGATCCATCCATACCGAGGACCCAATGCCACAAATCAAAGCTGACCGTCGCTTCCTGCCGGCCGAACTGCTCCCGCCGGTTCTTCTCTGCAGCGCTCTCGTTCTCGCCTGTTCGGGAGGGCCGTTCGATCTCCTCGGGCGTACGGCCGACGAGCCGAAGGTTGTATCACCTGCGGTCGATTCCCTCGGACGGGAAGGAAAGGTTCTCGTTTCCTGGGCACCGGAAGCGGCCGCAGACGGCTACAGGCTGTACCGCGATTCGCTTCCCGACGGTTCCGGCCGGCTGCTTGTCTACGAGGGGAGCTCCACTGCCGTCGCCGACGCGGTTCCGGCCATGGACACCCTTTTCTACTACAGGCTCGCGAAGATCCGCGGCAGCCGCGAGTTCGGCCCGTCGGACCCCGTGCCTGGCGTTGCGAGCAGCGTAGCCAGAGACTCCCAAATGAACGACGAACGATCGTCCGCGACGCCGGTAAACTACGTCACGCAGGCGACGATCTTCTACTATCGCGATGCGTGGGGAAACGAAATCGAGGACCGCGACTGGTACCTCATGCAGGTCCCGCCGCGCTCGTTCGTCACCGTTGCCGTGACCAACCTCTCCAATACCGATCTCGGCGAGCTCTATTTCCAGGTCGAAAATCAGACGGCGCAGCTGCTCTCGACAACGGGCGGTGAACGGAAGCTCTTCAACTTCGATCTGGAAGCGCGTCCGGTCTACTTTCAGATCTACGTCGCGAAGGACGCTTTCGTCGGCGAGCTGTCGGCCCCGGGAGGGAAGATAGCTGCGTACCAGATCGAGTACCGGCAGACCAATGCGATATAGCACAGTTCCGGGGCGCATTCGATGCGCTGCGGCGAGTGTTGTCAGGGACGCATGCGCCCTGCTCTTGCTCTGCGCGGCCATTATACTCACAGGCTGCGGAGTTCCGTGCGGCTCGCAGAGCCCGGAAGCCGGAATCTCCTCCAGTGCGCCGGGGTACACGACCTATTTCGAACCGGTCGCTGATTCCAGGCTCGGGGAATCGGCTGTCAGGTTCTTCAGCACCGACTCATCCTTCCGCGGATCCGCCGGCTACTCATTCTGGATGTTCGGCACGGCCTCCGCATCCTTCCGGGAGCCGGGCGGGTTCCTCTATCGCGCCTCCGTCGACAGAGTATCGGGAAACCCGGCTGCAGGCTTCGGCATCATCTTCGCCGTGCAGGACAACGGGATGAGCTTCTACGTCCTGCTGATCGACGCCGAGGGCAACTGGGAGCTCGGCCAGGTGACCGACCGCCGGTTTACCGCGTTGGGTGAAGGGTGGGCACCGGCCGGCGGCGCATTGAAAACAGGATACAACCAGGTCAACGAAATCGGTGTGCTCGTAAACGGATCAACGGGAAGTGTCGAGATTACGCCCCTTTTGAACGGAAACTGGATGGTCCCGGTCAGGGACGAAGATTCAACGGTCTACACCGGCGGCGCCTTCGGATTTATCGTGACGACCTCACCTTCCGAACCTGCGCCGACAAGCCCGGTCGACGTGCGCTTCGCCCCGCTCCTTCCTGCCAGCCTCGGCCTGGAGGGGGATGAATGAAAGCATTCTGTACGAGGATTACCGCCTGCGGCGCGATTATTCTGCTTCTTGGCGCCCCCGGTGCCGTGCCGTTTCCGCTCATTGTCGAGCAGATCCGTGACACCGAGCGCCGGATGGAGATACCGGACCGGGCGACCGCCGGGCCTCTCCGGGAAACAGTCGTCGAATGTCTTGGTGTACGGCTGGAGGTGCCCGCGGGAGCTGTGGGGAGGCCGGTCAGTCTTTCGATCGAGCCGGTCGAGAGGATCGTTCCGCTCGGGCCCGGCATGGAGAACGCAACGAGGGGTGCCGCCGGGTTCCGGCTACTGCCCCATGGACTGAAGTTCGCAAAACCGGTGGTCCTGCGGGTTCCTTTCGATTCCGCCTCGCTCGCCGATTCCGAGCTTGCGAATCTCTACACCTACTACTTCGATGAAGTCGACCGAGGGTGGCGAAAGCTCCAGCGTCTCGAGGTTGACAGACGATCCGGAACCGTGGTGAGTCTCACCGACCACTTCAGCGACTTCGTCAATTCGGTGCTCACGCTGCCGCAGAGCCCTCCCCCGCTCAACTTCGATCCCACCTCGATCAAGGAGCTGCGCGCAGCGGATCCGGCCGAACGGATTCCCGATCCGGCAGGTCCCGAACCGTCGTCGTTCGGGGCGGCGCGGTTCACTATCCCGTTCGATCTGCCGCCCGGACGACACGGCATGGCGCCGCACCTCGCGCTCAGCTACAGCTCCGACGGCTCGAGCGGCGTCGCCGGCCGCGGATTCGAAATCCCCGTGTCCGCCGTCGAGATCGATACACGGTTCGGCCTTCCCGCCTACGACGGTAACGACACGTACCGTGTCGACGGAGACGATCTGGTCGCGGTCGGCGGGTCGTCGGACGGTACTGTATTCCGTCTCTGCCGGGAGCTCCGCACAAAACGCATCGTCCGGCATGGCGCCGCTCCGGACGAATACTGGTGGGAGATAACCGACACCGATGGAAGCAGGTCGGTCTACGGGAGCACCGCAGATTCGGCAGTCTCCGCCGGCGATAACGGACCCCGATTTCGATGGTACCTCGCGCGCGAGATCGATACAAACGGCAATACCGTCGATTATCACTACACCGCCGCGCCCGGGGAAAACTACACCTACCTCGACTGCATCCGGTACACCGGATCGCTTGCAGACGGCCCCGGTCCGTACAGCGTTGCCCTGCGCTACGATACGACAGGCCGCGTCGACAGGCCCTACGACGCACGCGGCAGGTTTCTCTCCCATCTCACGTGGCGGCTTGAGCAAATCGATGTCGCCTACGGTGATAATCCTGTCAGAAGCTACACCTTCTGCTATCGGACCAATCTGTTCGGACAGTCGCTTCTTTCGGAGCTCAGCGAAGTGTGCGGCGAAGGTCCACCGCTCTGGACCTACCGATTCAGCTATTTCGAGCCCGAACCGGACGGAGAGGGGTATGCAGGCTTTGGAAGCGTACGGAGACTCCCCGGCGCGGCACCGGAGATCGCGCGCACGACCCGGGTCTCCGGTTCGGGAGACATCTATATCGGCGTAGGCATAGCGTACGCGCTTTCGATAGGAGGCTCTGTCGGTGTCCGGGGTCAGAGCTCCTGGGACGAATGCACCTTCGCCGACCTGAGCGGAAACGGGCTGCCTGACCTCGTCGAGCAATCCGGCGCTGTTCTGCGCTACCGCGAAAACTTCGGGGGTGTCTTCGCCGAAAGCCCGACGGAAGTCTTCCTGGAGGGCGGCGCTGTGCCTGCGCTGAACCGCGGAACGCAGAACAGCTTCAGCTACGGATTCAGCGCGGGAGTTGCCGGAGCCGGTGCCTCCTGGTCGCAGAGTATCGACTACTGCGATAGCACGAGCGGTTTTCTGGACATCAACGGAGACGGTCTGCCCGACTTCGTCGACGGCAACTCTCCATCGGGATTCTTCGCGAATCAGGGGGACGGCCGGTTCTCGGCCGTGCCGTGGGAGTCGCAAGGAATTCAGACAGGCGCGGCGCTGCATCCACAGACACCGCAGAATCAGGACCAGCTTTTTGCCGCCTTCCACCCCCTCGACGCTGTCCGCCAGTGGAAGGCATTTCGCTCCGGCACCGTGACCGTCGAGGCCACGGCTTCGATCCCGGCGGCCGGCGGCGACGGCGTCCGACTCTTCATCACGAAGGAAGCGGAACCGCTGTTGCCGGTCTCCGGCTCCCCGCGCTCATGGGAGATAGCCCCCGGTGCTCCGCCGCTTCATATTCCGCCTGCCACGGTCGACCTTTCGCGCGGCGAGTCACTCTATTTCCGGGTGAACGCGGGCAGGGACATCGCCGGAGACAACGTCGAGTTCAATGCCAGGGTCCGCTACAAAACGATTCGTCTTTTCGAAGATCTTCCGGTGTATGACACAGCCTGGCTTCCGGGACTCATCACCGCGGAACGTTACGCAGAGCTGTGCGAAGCCCTCGGCGAAGGTCCGGCACAGACGCTGGTGAACGACACCGGCCTCTACAGCCGGGGAATCGATGCCGACGGCCGCACGGTGTGGACACGGAACGCCGGAACCGCGTCTGTCGAGCTGAAACGGCTCCTTGCCTCTCACGGCTACTTTCTCCCCGCGCGAATCCGGCGGTCCGACTACTGTGCGGCTTTCGAGCAGTGGCTCACTGCCGGCAGCGAGTCGGACACCGAGAGCGAAACAGCGGCAAAGCGGCTTCTCCTCGAGGCATACCGATGGGCTCCGGGAACCGACTGGTACGAGCGGGCAGAAAACTGGAACGCTGCCGAAGAAGAACTCTGGCAGCTTCACGACATCTTTGCATCTCATCAGCTTCCCAATCCGTTCATCGAATATCCGTATGCCGGAGCTTCGGCGCCAGTCGAAGGGCCCGCGGGAGGTCACTACGTCACCGAGGCGCTCACGTCGCGCACACCGTCCGCGGATATCTTCGCGACAACGAACGGACGCGTTCCAGGCGAACGTGCGGGCGCTCGCGTGCTGGTCTGCCGGTCGACCTTCGAAGACGGCAGAGTAGAAGAAAAGTGGGCCGAGTTCGACCCGCCCGGGACGCTCTCCATCGTGACGACCGACGGGACGTCTGATCTTCAAAGAACCGACGCCGCATCGGGCCCGGAGAGCGTCACCCTCTCGAAGGAAGACGGCGCTGTAGTCCTCAGTTACCTTTACAACGGCCCGGACTACGCCGCGAGCCACACGCTTTCCTCCGATCCGCAGGCCGTTCCGCAGAAGATTTCGACTCCCTTCTACGCAGAAATAATCCGGCGGCACTTCGTTCCCTCCTACGATGCATCCGAGTTTGAAGCGAATCTGCTCGATCGCGTGGAGCCATCGCTCAGAGAGGCCGTTCGGGCGGCCTACTCCGAGCTCGAAGCAGGCTACACTCTTCTCCCCGA
>CAZNYW010000038.1:0-12266 GCA_964577375.1 uncultured Spirochaetales bacterium
TGCTCACAAGTACTTACCGAGGAATTACTCCCCTGATTTTATCCACAGGGTTCTTGATACTTCTAAAGGAGCGTAGGCGGTTTAGAAGAGCTCCGGGATCACGTGAAGGATTCTACGCCCGAGCGTGTCGAACGCGAGACCGGGATCGAAACGGCAGTGCTGGATGATCTGGTGTCCCGGATCCACCGGGCGAAAGCCATGTCCATCTACTGGACGATGGGGGTCAACCAGGGCCATCAGGCTGTCCGAACCGCACAGGCGATCATCAATATCTGTCTTCTCACCGGAAACATCGGACGCCCGGGTACAGGCGCGAACTCCATAACCGGACAGGCGAACGCGATGGGCTCGCGGCTGTTCTCGAACACCACCAATCTGCTCGGCGGACACGACTTTCTCAATCCGGCGCACCGGCAGAAGATCGCTCAGATCCTCGGGATCGATGAGAAGCGTATCCCGGCCGCCAACAGCCTTCCCTATCACAAGATCCTCGAGCGGGTCGACGGCGGGCTGACGCGCGGCCTCTGGATCGTCGCGACCAACCCAGGCCATTCCTGGATCGACAAGAATCACTTCTACGAAACCATCGAGAAGGCGGAATTCGTGGTTGTGCAGGATCTCTACTATTCGACCGAAACGGCAAGGATTGCCGACCTGGTGCTTCCCGCGGCCGGCAGCGGTGAGAAGGAGGGCACCTTCATCAACTCCGAACGCCGCATCGGCACCGTTCAGAAGATCCTCGATCCGCCGGGAGAGGCGCGCAGCGATTTCGACATCTTTCGCGCGGTTGCCGATGCCTGGGGCTGCGGTGAAATGTTCCAGGAGTGGTCCAGCCCGGAGGCGGTATTCCGCATTCTTCAGCGTTGTTCCAAGGATCAGCCCTGCGACATTTCAGGCATCGACGGCTACCGCATGATCCGCGAACGCGGCGGCATCCAGTGGCCCTACCCGCAGGGCGAAACAAGCGAGGCCGAAAACCGTCGCCTGTTCGCCGACGGCAGGTTTTTCACCTCCGATGGTCGAGCGCGGCTGCTCTTCGACCCCATCGCAGAGCTTCCCGAAACGCCGGACGAGAGCTATCCCTTCGTGCTGCTCACCGGCCGCGGAACGGTGGTTCAGTGGCACACCCAGACGCGCACGGGCAAGGTCGAGATGCTGAATCGTCTTCGGCCTGCCGGGGCCTATGCAGAGATAAGCCCCGGCGACGCGGCGAGGCTCGGCATTGCCGAGGGCGGACGGGTCCGGATTTCATCGCGCAGGGGAACGGTGGTGGTGAATGCTGCGGTTACCGATTCAATTGCGGTGGGGCAGGTCTTCATGCCGATGCACTATGACGAGACCAACCGGCTCACCTTCCCGGCATTCGACCCCTACAGCGCCGAGCCGGCCTACAAGTTTGCCGCCGTCAGTCTGGCTGCCGGCGAATGACCGACTGATCGCGCGGCTGTGTCTCGGTACGCATCGAAAGCCCGATCCGCCTGCGCTCGGTGTCGACCGAAATGACGGTCACCATTACCTTCTGCCCCGCCTTCACGACTTCGGCGGGATCCTTCACGAAGCGGTCCGCGAGCTGGCTTATGTGCACCAGACCATCCTGATGCACTCCCACGTCGACGAAGGCCCCGAAGGCGGTCACGTTGGTCACTATGCCCGGCAGCCGCATCCCCGGCTTGAGGTCGCCGATCTGGTGGACGAGCTCCGAGAATTCCGTCGGTGTGAACTCCTGCCGCGGGTCGCGGCCCGGCTTCTCGAGCTCGGCGATGATGTCGGTGAGCGTGGGCAGGCCCACCGATTCGGTTACGTATTTTTCGAGCCTGATCGCGGAGCGCAGCTCCGCGTGGTGCATCAGGTCACCGGCGGTGCACCCCGCATCCTTTGCCATTGCCTCCACAACCGGGTATGACTCCGGATGGACGGCGCTCGCGTCGAGCGGATTCTTCGCGCCGCGGATGCGAAGGAATCCCGCGCACTGTTCGAAGGTCCGCGGTCCGAGGCCTGCCACCTTCCTGAGCTCGCTGCGGCTCCTGAATCCGCCAAGGTCCGTCCTGCGCGCGACGATGCTTCGGGCGGTCCGCTCGTTCAGACCGGCCACCGCCGCCAGAAGCTGCACGCTTGCCGTGTTGATCTCTACCCCGACCGAATTGACGCAGCTTTCCACAACATCCTGGAGCGTCTGTCTCAGAAGCTTCTGGTCCACGTCGTGCTGGTACTGGCCGACTCCGATCGACTTCGGATCAATCTTGACCAGCTCGGCAAGGGGATCCATGAGGCGCCGGCCTATCGAAACTGCACCTCGCACCGTCACGTCCTGATCCGGGAACTCCTCGCGCGCCACGTCGGAGGCGGAGTAGACCGACGCTCCGCTCTCGTTGACCATGGCGACGATGAGATCGAGCCCGAGGTCCCGGCAGAAGGCGAGCATCTCCCGGCCTCCCGTCCCGTTCCCGACGGCGATCGCCTCGAAGCGGTACTTCGCCGCGAGCCCGCGGATCGTTGCCGATGCCGCGTCGGTCTTCAGGTGCGGCTCGAGCGGATAGACCGCCTCGAAATGGAGCAGGTTTCCGTTGGAGTCGAGGCAGGCCAGCTTGCAGCCGGTGCGGAAGCCGGGATCGACGGCGAGAACCGGCCGGCCGCCGAGCGGCGGCGCCATCAGAAGCTCGCGCAGGTTGGAGGCGAAGATTCCGACCGCCGCGTCGTCAGCGCGCCGCTTGAGCTCGGACGTGAGCTCGGTCTCGAGCGACGGCGCTATGAGCCGTCTGTAGGCGTCCTTCGCCGCCTCCCGGACCAGGTCGTGCTTCAGAGTTGTTCCGGCCGCCCACCGGCGTTCGAGAAGAGCTTCGGCCCCCTTCTCGGGCGGCGCTGCGTGAACGACGAGCTCCTTTTCGGCGGCACCGCGTAGCAGCGCGAGTATCCGGTGAGAGGGCGCCCTCGAGGCGGGTTCCGACCAGTCATAATAGTCGCGGAACTTCTCCTCCTTTCCGGACGCTTTCGGTGCCCGTTTCGAGCTGAGGAGCGCCCTGTCGGAAAAGAGCCTTCGCAGCTGCGACCTGGTATCTGCATCTTCCGAGATTCGCTCGGCGATGATGTCGAGTGCGCCCGCAAGAGCCTCCTCCAGGGAGGCGACACCACGCTCGGCATCGACAAATCCGGCGGCTTCGATGCGCGGATCTGCACGGTCACGGAGAAGAATCAGCTCTGCGAGCGGCTCGAGACCCTTTTCGCGCGCCATCGTCGCGCGAGTCCTCTTGCGTGGTCTGAAGGGAAGATAGACGTCCTCGAGCGAGGACATGGTCGATGCTCCAGCAACCGCCCGTTCGAGCTCCGCTGTCAGTACTCCCTGCTCGGAAAGCGAGTGCAGGATCGCGGCCCGCCGCTTCTCTATCTCCTCGAGCTTCCGGAACGTGTCGCGGATGGCAATTATCCTGGTCTCGTCGAGACCCCCTGTCCGCTCCTTGCGATAGCGCGCAATGAAGGGTACCGTTGCGCCCTCGTCAAAGAGCGCGAGGGTCGCACCGGCTGCCCGGGGATCGACTCCCACCTCTGCGGCGACACGCTCGATCAATGACATTGCCTGCCCCTTCACGAGAAAAAATCGGAGATGATGGACTGCACCCGCGGGGCCACCTCCGGGGCGGCGACAAAGTCGTCGTGTCCGACCCGTTCGGACGCCTCGAAGAGGTGCAGGCGGGCGCCGATCCTCGCAGCGAGCGCCCTGCTCTGCGCGGCGGGTACCACCCGGTCCGCTTCGCTGCAGATGACGAGTGATGGCACCGGCAGCTCGCCGTTGAGCAGGTCGGTATGAAAGTAGGTCTTCGCGAATGCCGCATCCTGAAGGGCGGGAGTTTCCGGCACAACCTTCGTGAACATCGCCTTCTGCACGTATACGGGAGTGCGGTTGAAGAAGCGCGGCCGTGCAAGAAATCCGGGAATCAGCCGGTGCCTGACGAGAAAGCGGGTCAAACCGCGTCCGGTTGCGCTGTTACCCCCGAACGGGGTTGCGATGCAGACCAGCTTCCGAATCGATTTCTCGCCGAGCGACCGGGCGACTACCGCACCGACCGCGCTGCCGAGGCTGTGTCCGACCAGGCATACCGGGCCGTTCCGGCCGGCTTCCTCGGCGATGCGCTCCGTTGTGGTCTCCACCAGCGTATCGATGTCGGTCATGTCCAGGTCCGGCGCAAGTACCCGGTCGAAGATGCCGCCTTCGCTGCGCGCAAACGCGCGCGCGAATCCGCTCCAGAACCCGCCGCGTACTCCGTATCCATGCAGAAATATGACTGTCCGTTCCATGTATATGCCCCGACTGTGCGTTCAAATACCGAGCAGAAACTCGGAGAGGGACCAGAGAAGGTCATCAGGAATCCAGTGCCCGCCAGGGAAGTGGTGGAACTCACCGGTGAGGCCCGCCCGCGTCATCATCTCATTCAGCCTTCGCGCCTCGGAGTAGCTCAGGATCGGGTCTCCGGTTCCGTGTGTTTGAAAGTAGTGAACAATGCGTTCCTGATGACGCTCCGCATAGCTGTCGAACAGCTCGGCCCATCGCGTCTCGTCGATCGGGCTGCCGGACAGCACAACGAGCGCCGCTGGAGTATCTTCTGCGACCAGCAGTGCCTCCACCGCGGTCATTGCGCCCTGACTGAATCCGGCGAGGACGACTTTACCGAGCTCCGGGCCTCCGGTCGCCGCTTCGACGGCCGAAAGAAGCTCCTGCCCGGCCAGCTTCAGAGTGGGTGGCGACTGTTCGGCAATGCGTGCAAAGTAGTCACCGTAGAGCACCGCTTTCAGCTCTTCGGTGGTGCGGGGAAACCAGGCGCGCCCGATCTCGGGACGATAGTCGTCGTCCGCGACCCCGCTCTCGCCGGCTGCGGCGGCAAGCGAACAGGGAGCATGCGGGAATAACCAGCGGAATTCGTGTTCCCTGTCGATTGATTCCGCGATCGGTGCCAGGTCCCAGGCGTTTGCACCAAACCCGTGCGCCATCACGACGGTGAGCCCCATCTCCCGCCTCTTTTCGGAAGGTGGCCGTTCCAGCACGGCAAGGGGACCGTACTTTCGTGAGAGCAGGTCGGAACTATCCATTACTCAATGGTACGATGAGTGGCGCCGCGGCGTCTACGGCCGTCCAGTTTCCAGGCGGCCGGCCGGAAACCGGATATCTTCGCCCGCGCCGGCACCGGCAGCTGCACAAGAAGAACGCCGACGGATGCTACAACGATGGCAATGATCTTCCCCGCGGAGAGGGTCTCGCCAAGAAGCATCCACGACAGAAAGGCGATCTGAAAGAGCATGGTGTTGTTGATCACCGAGGATTCGAGCGCGGTGATCACCGTCAGGGCACGGTTCCACAGCGTGAAGGCCACCGTTGTGTTCACTGCGGCGAGCAGGAAGATCGCGAGCCACGCGCGGACCGGAAGGCGGGGCAATCCGTCCGCGATGAGACCGACGGCAAGCAGCACCGCTCCGCCCAGCGCCATTGAAACGGCAGTGATTCCCAGCGGCGAAAGGATTCGCGAACGATTGACCGACCTCGCGAGCAGCGACGCGGCCGAGTTCGCCGAAAGAGCTACAATGGCGATCACAAGCGTGCCGATGCCGCCGAGAAAACGAAACGGCATCAGGAAGGCGACCGCGCCGACGAGGTAGACGGCAGTGCCGGTCCATTGAAGCGCGCGCGGCCGTTCACCGAGCAGGATGAGACCGCCGAACGCGACTGCTACCGTCGTGAAGCTCATGATGAGGCTGAGCTCGGTAGCCGGCAGCAGGCTGAGCGAGACGAACATCGCACCCTGGGTAACGGCGTAGTAGACGACGCCGAGAAGAGCGAGGCGGCCCCACTCCCTGCGGGGAAGGCGTGAAGCCCTCCGAAGCTCGCCCCTGACTGCCGCGACGGGAAGCAGAAACAGGGCGGCCAGCGCGTAGCGTAGCCCTGCGAACTGCAGGGGTGGAATGGACGCGATGTTGCTCTTGATGATCACCCAGGAGCTCGACCAGATGATGGTGACGAGAAGCGCGAGCAGGATCGAGGGGAGTCTCGAGGCGGTCCGGTCTGCCATGGTGTATGGAAACCATACCACAGTCTCTTCCATATTGTCGAACCGGAGCGAAAGGTCTATCGTTGCCCCAAACTGAATACAGGCGAAACGGGAGGGGAGACGTGGACTACTTTAGCTGGTCTTCCAGGCTCGATCTGGGTGATCCCCGCATCGATTCCCAGCATGCTGGAATCGCGGCGACGTTGAACGACCTGCGCGACTGCGGAAATGGCGGCTCGGATCGCGCCGGTTGCAGAGGCGTGCTCGGCACGCTTGCCGACCGGATGGCCGCCCACTTCGCGACCGAGGAGGAGCTCTTCAGCGTCAGCGGATACCCGGACGCGGACGCGCACTCCGAAGAGCACCGGAAGCTTCTCGGGGAACTGCACCGTTTGCGGGACGAGTTCGATCAGAATGCGCCGCTCGGAGAAAGGGTGATGCAATACATGCGCGTCTGGATCACGGCTCACGTGCTTGTATTCGACAAAGCCTATGCAGCCTTCGCGCGCATGAGGAAGGGTTAACCAGGTTTGACTGCCGGTCGAACGCTCGGTTAGTATGCATTCTGTGAACGAGAAGCTGTTCATCCCGGTCGACGGCACGCGGCCGTCTCCCGCTCTTACCATGTACTCGCTGACCTACTGCACGCCGTGCAAGGAGGCTCGCGCATATCTCCAGTCGAGAGGCTACACCTTTCGTTACGTGGAGGTCGACGAGCTTCCGCCGTCTGAAGGATTTCACATCAAACGCCACATCACACCGAAGAACGTAAAGTCCCTTCTCTATCCGGTTCTGGAAATAGGCGATGGGGACATCGTATACGGGTACAACCCGGAGGATTGGGAGAACCGGATATCGGCCCACAGGACTCCGGCCCCGGAGACGTGAATCGTCCGGCAGCGACGCTCTTGAGTTTCGGTAGAAATTCCGCGAAAATATGAGGTCTGCACGGCAGGCCCACTAAGCACTTGCACTAACCACCACCATAAGGAGCTGGCTGTATGCATCGGATACTCGAGAAACAACGGCTTTCAGAACAGGTCTATCGGATGAGGCTCGAGGCACCGCTTATTGCGCAGGAACGAAAGCCGGGCCAGTTCGTCATCCTCCAGCTCGACACCAATTTCGGTGAGAGAATTCCTCTCACCATTGCCGATGCGTCGTCGAAGGACGGGTCGATCACCATCATCTTTCAGGCAGTCGGAAAAACCACGCTCAATCTGGCGAGGCTCGAAAGCGGTGCTGAAATCGCCAACGTTCTGGGGCCCCTCGGCAATCCGACGCACATCGAAAAGTTTGGTCGTGTTGTCTGCGTGGGCGGTGGCATCGGCGTTGCTCCTCTGTTTCCCATTGCACAGGCAATGAAGCAGGCGGGAAACAGCCTGACGGTGATCATCGGCGCAAGAACAAAGGAGCTCGTGATCCTGGAGGATGAGATGCGGTCGATCGCGGACGATCTGATCGTCGTCACCGACGACGGATCATACGGACGCAAGGCGCTTGTAACCGAGCCGCTGAAGGAGCTCTGTGCAGCAGATCCCGCACCGGACCTCGCGGTGGCGATAGGCCCGCCGGTGATGATGAAGTTCTGCGCGGAGACGACCCGGCCATTCGCGGTCCCGACTATCGTATCGCTCAATACAATAATGGTGGATGGAACGGGAATGTGCGGCGGGTGCCGGGTAACCGTGGGGGGCGAGACCAGATTCGTGTGCGTGGACGGTCCGGAGTTTGACGGCCATGCGGTAGATTTCGACAACATGCTGAAGAGGCTCTCCTCCTATCGGCCTCAGGAGGAGCGGGCCCGCCATGCATGCCTTCTCGATGCCGAGGCGGACAGGATGCAGGAGGCGGAAAGATGAGCTTTCGCAAACCCGAGGAGCTTCGCTCGGCCGCAAAGGCTCTCCTTCAGGACCTGGAAGACAAGAAGGCCGAAACCGGGTTGAAGAACAGAGACAGAATCGCGATCCCGCAGCAGGACATGCCGAGCCAGGATCCGCAGGACCGCCGCAGAAACATGCAGGAGGTCACCTTCGGCTACTCGGAGGAGCAGGCGCTGCTGGAGGCCGAACGCTGCCTTCAGTGCAGGAACGCACCCTGCATCGCCGGATGCCCGGTGACAATCGACATTCCGCGCTTCATCAAGGCGATAACTGACAGGGATTTCGCAGGTTCGATATCGGTGATCAAGGAGGCCAGCCTGCTTCCTGCAATCTGCGGGCGGGTCTGTCCGCAGGAAAACCAGTGCCAGGAGAACTGCACGGTCGGCAAGTCGCTGAAAGATCCGTTCAAATCGGTTTCTATCGGGCGACTCGAGCGCTACGTTGCCGACCTCGACCGATCGGCCGGCGGAAAGTCGGTTCCGAAGGTAGGGCCGGCAACGGGAAAACGAGTGGCAATCATCGGCAGCGGACCTGCAAGCATCACTGCCGCGGCCGATATCCGCAAGGCCGGCCACGAGGTGACGGTGTTCGAAGCGTTTCACCGCCCCGGCGGCGTCATGCTCTACGGCATACCTGAGTTCCGCCTTCCGAAGCAGATCGTCGATGAGGAGATCGATACACTGCGCGCAATGGGAGTGGAGATTCGCACCAACTTTCTCGTCGGCCGCACGCGCAAGCTTTCGGATCTGCTCGAAAAGGACGGGTTCGATGCGATTTTCATCGGCACCGGTGCCGGGCTTCCGCGCTTCATGCACATTCCGGGCGAGAACCTGATCGGAGTGTTCGCCGCCAACGAGTACCTCACGCGCAGCAACCTTATGCGCGCCTACGACTCCGATCACGCCGACACGCCGATTATCCAGCCGAAGAAGGTGGCGGTGCTCGGGGGCGGAAACGTCGCAATGGATGCGGCTCGAACGGCGATCCGTCTCGGTGCCGAGGAGGTGAACGTAGTCTACCGCCGCACCCGGAAGGAGATGCCCGCGCGTGCCGAGGAGGTGGATCACGCCGAGGAAGAGGGCGTCCGTTTCCACTTTCTCGAAAGTCCGGTACGGATTCTCGGAGATGAAAACGACCGCGTAACAGGGATCGAGTGCCTCACCTACGAGCTTGGAGAGCCGGACGATTCGGGGCGGCGGCGGCCCATTGCGATCCAGGGCAGCGAGCACAACCTTTCGGTGGACACGGTGATTGTTTCGATCGGAAACGATTCAAACCCGCTCCTGATGAAGACGACGCCCGAGTTGAAAGTAACCAAGTGGGGAAACATCATAACGGACGAGGACGGAAGAACCAGTATCCCCGGTGTATTCGCCGGAGGTGACATCGTGCTCGGATCCGCAACCGTGATCCTTGCGATGGGACAGGGCCGCAGGGCAGCCGCGTCGATCAATGCGATGCTCTCGGGGGTGGACGTCGTTTCCGGTTGACCGGAGGGGAGGATCTCATGGAGAAGTCCAGTGTCGAGAAGATCAGGGCGAGATTCGACGGTGATGTCGAACGTTTTTCCAATCTCAAGACCGGGCAGACTTCCACCATCGATTCTCCCCTCGCGCTGGATCTCATGGCGGCCGCGATCAGGGATCTGCATCCCGATATCGGCGAGCTGCTGGACATCGGCTGCGGTGCGGGCAACTACGCGCTGAAGGTTCTGCAGGAACATCCGGGGATGGCGGTGACTCTGGTGGATCTCAGCGCCCCGATGCTCGAGCGTGCACAGGCGCGGCTCACCGAAGCCGGGGCGGGACCGATCACCGTACTTCAGGATGACATCCGCAAGGTGCATCTGGAGCAGGAAAGATACGATGTGGTGGTCACAGGATCCGCCCTCCATCACCTTCGGAACGAGGACGAATGGCAGTCGGTTCTCAAGGAAGTCTACGCATCGCTCAAGCCGGGCGGCACCTTCTGGTGTTTCGATCTGGTGACCCACGAAATCCCGGCGGTGGCGCGTCTCATGTGGTTTCGATACGGAGAGTACCTTGAATCGGTGGGTGGACCGGAGTACCGTGACAAGGTGTTCGCCTACGTCGAGGAGGAGGACACACCTCGGTCGCTCACGTCGCAGCTTGACCTCCTGAAGGAGGCTGGATTCGCGAAACGTGACGTGCTGCATGTCCACGCCTGCTTCGCGCTCTACGCGTCGGTAAAGTAGCTAATCCTCTGTGCGGATGTAACCGCGGCAGAGGACAGTTGTTTGTTGTTACGGGGGCGGCGATACGCCTCCCCCGAGCAATTGTCGATGTGCCGGGCTTCCGCGGGTTCTATCCCTCCTTTCCCGCGGAAGCTTTTTTTGCGTTCAATTCGCGGAAAAAATTCGGAACGAGTTTTCAACTCTCCTGTAACCTTTTCACACATGCGTCGTTTTCATATACGACGGAGCACGAGAAGCTCTCCCTTCTTTTCATATTTTTTTTGCGTTGCGGCTGCCCCAGGGGTTTTCTACCTCCTTTCCTCTGGGCGCCGTTTTTTTTTGACCGACCGGCGAAGTGCTGTCACCGGCGGCTTACCATCCGACCGCTTCTGCGGATTCGTCCCGAGACTCGCCGTTCAATTTCATGTTCGTGTGGTATAATTCCCTTTACAAGCCACTTGCTCGAAAACTGTACTACGTGTTGCGCGGCCTGAGCAGGCCACTCGACCGTTCAGCTTTCACGTACCACTCGCTTTTGCTTTCAGCTCCCGATTGACGCTCCCGAGTGTCCGTACCTCGTTCCTGATGAGATGCCGCCAGGGTGTCCGTCCCGGAACGCTCCGCGGGAGGGAGTATGAAGAGACAAGCGGGTCTATTCGCATTGATTCTGGCAGTCATCCCATTCGGTCTTTCCGCCGGCGACAACGATTTTCGAGTCTACGCCGGCCCGTCTATCCTGATTCCCACCGGACCATCACTCAGCGACGGCACGCCGTGGTACTCCTTCGGCGGCGGCGGATCGATCGGGATGGAATACGACATTCCAAGAGTACCTTTCCTTATCGCCGGCGTAACGGTCGACGCAGACTATCTGCCGATTCACAACGGGAACGGAGCCGCCCTGCTTTCAGTCTATGCAGGAGCGGCGCTCGGCGGCCGGTTCCCGCTGATTCCAAGGCTCGATCTCGTAGTTCTCGGCGGCGGCGGGATAACGTACAACATGCAGGCTGATGCGAAGGGAACGCTGCCGTTTTTCCGTGTCGGAACCGGAATCGATTTTCGTCTGACTCCGGGTCTGTCGCTGGGGCTGACAGGGAGCTTCAAGCAGAGCTTCAGCAATTCGGCAACGCTCTATCAGGGTATTGGATTCTCGCTCGGGGCATCCTATCTGCTCGGCAGCTCAGGACGCGGACCGACCCTTCAGATGTCGCCGAAGCTTCAGACGATCTACCCCCTCTACTACACCTACTATGACAAGAATCCGCTGGGAACGGTGAAAATTCAGAATCGTTCCAGTACGCCGATCCAGAAGGTCCGTGTGTCACTGAAGGTTCCGCAGTTCATGGACAGGTCGCAGGTGTGCGCCGAGCTTCCGGAAATCGGAGGTGGAGCGTCGGTAGAAGTTCCGCTCACTGCCATATTCACGAACTCGATATTCAACGTCACCGAAGGCCTGAAGGTTGCCGGCGAGATCGTTCTCGAATACGACTACATCGGCAGGTCGACCAGCGCAAGTGAACAGATCGTTCTCAATGTACAGAACCGGAACGCAATGACCTGGGACGACGACCGCAAAGCAGCAGCCTTCATGACGACCAACCATCCGCTCATCAAGGGGTACGCGAAGAATCTGGCTGCCACCATCCGTGCCGACGGCCTTCAGGCGTTTTCGAATGAGTTCCGTATTGCGATGGGCGTTCTCACCATGCTCAAAGACTACGGAATGCAGTACATACGTGACGCCACGACCCCGTTCACCGAATTGTCCGAAAATCCGAAAGCTGTCGACCAGATCCAATTTCCAATTGAAAGCCTGAGCTTCAAGGCCGGCGACTGCGACGATCTCTCGGTTCTCTACGGCACCCTGCTCGAGGCCGCAGGAGTGGAGTCCGCGTTCATTACCACTCCCGGACACATTTTCGTCGCATTCAATCTCAACATGCCGCGGCGCAAGGCGGAGTCCCTCTTCCCGGACATCACCGATATGATCGAGAAGGATGATTCGATGTGGCTGCCGATCGAGGTGACGCTTCTTGGCGAAGGTTTCGTAAAGGCGTGGCAGATCGGTGCCCAGGAATGGCGTACAGCCAATCAGCGGGGCGCCGCGGCCTTCTACTCCACCCACGATGCGTGGAAGACCTACTCTCCAGCTGAGAC
>CAZNYW010000038.1:12366-45698 GCA_964577375.1 uncultured Spirochaetales bacterium
GCCTACATGTCCACCACCTCGGGTGGTGAAATCGGACGAGCGTCGGCGGCGGCCGACAAGGAGGTGTGGGGATGGAACGAATGAAACGCGTCGCTCGGGCGATGTTACTTGCCGCTGCAGCGCTTGTCCTGATGGCGCTTTCGACCACCTGCCAGGATCCCACCGGCCTCATCAGGAGCGTGGAAGTCAGCGTGATGTCGGCGAACGATAAGTTTCTGAGGATTGTCTCCCTAACGCCGGCGAATCAGAGCCAAAACGTGAGTTCGGTACAGGTAGTGACCATACAGTTCGATCGTTCGATAAACGAATCGACCATTCCTGGAAATCTAACCGTAAAGCGTGCGGACAGCGGCGCCGCTTTCACTGCCTGGGATTGGGATTATGACGGTTCTACCCGAACACTCAAGCTGACGGTGTCGCAACCGCTTGCGCCAAGCACGTCGTATACCGTCACCCTTTCGCGCAGTCTACTCGGTACGGACGGTAGCCAGCTCATGCAGCAGAACGACTTTTCGTTCACCACGGCCGACACTCCGAGCGCGTTCTTCTCTTACGGTCCGGATCCTTTGAACTCGCTAAAGTATGTCAACGCTTCGGTCGCCAACCCCGTGTCCATCAAAATAACCGTCCAGGCCGAAAGCCTCGCGAATCTCGCATACCGCCTTACAGACAATGAGTCCGACCTGGACACCGGCGTTTATCTACCGGTCAATTCGAGCTCGTTTACGGCGCTGAACCTGAGCTTCTCCGACGGTTCTTATACCTATTATCTGCGCCTCATAGACAACGACAAGCACACTGTCATGTCGGACTACAATTCGACGATCATCGTGGACAGGACATTCCCGACAATCGCATTCGACACCTCAAACTCGGATGTGATCGCATACGAGAAGGTGTACTGGAAGTGGACAGTGACTGACCCGGGGGCGTCCGCAAGCGGATTGGCTTCCTGGTACTACAGGCGTGACGGCGGGAACTGGTACGGTACTTCCGGGACAACCTACACCTACACTAGGTCCGACAGGACTCGGGGTCCTCTCCCGGTCTCCGGCAACAGTTATCTCCTCGAGTTGTACGCGGTCGACAAGGCGGGAAACAGCACCCTGTCTTCGCCCGCTGGTCATACAATTGACCTTTCATCGGTGGAGGCGATTCTTCCGAAACCTAACGCCCCGCTGGTATCTACGACACCAACAGTTGACTGGCCCGATTACCCCAATGCATCTTTCTACCTGGTGTCCGCCGGAACCGGTTCCGGCCACTATAACCTTGTGTCCAACGGATATACGACCGCCTCCGGGGCATCAATGCTGCCCACACTGGCACTTGGTACCACCTACTACTGGTACTACAAGGCGTGTCACGGCAAATCCCTGGAAAAGTATGAAGTTCTCTATACGAGCCGGGAATTTCAGTTCACGACGATAGGGACCAAGTTCTAGAGGTGCTACATCGCAAGGCGCCGCCGCCACCTCGGTGGGCGGCGCCGCTGGCCGCCGACGGCGCAGACTATAGCAGCGCCTTCTCGTAAATCCGGTAGGTCTTGATCTGTTCCATCCCGAGCTTTTCCAGCGCGTTGCGAATCCGGTAGTTGTCTTCGAGAATGTAGTTGGCCTCGAGCCGTATGTTCCGCGGCGAGAGGGCGCGGAACAGCATCACGTACAGAAGCACGTCGAGTCCGAGCCCCTGGTACTCCGGGATGACGCCCAGTCCGAAGAGGCGGAAGTTGCGCTCGCGCTTGATGCCGGCCATGAGCCTGGGCAGTCCGAGGGGAAAGAGCCTTCCGGAGATCCGTTTCACCGTGGGATTGATGTCGGGGAATCCAAGCGCGTAGCCTACCGCCTGCTGGCCCTCAGGGCGGCGTGAATCTTCTACGAACCAGACGGCGTCCGGATCGATTATCGGCTTGAGACGCCTGACGAGGTCTTCCACGATGTGCCGGTCGACCGGCACGTAGCCCCAGTTGCCGACGTAGGACTCGTTCGATATTCTCCACATGTTGTCCGCTTCGCCCGGGATGTCCGATCGGACGAGAGGTCGCACCCGCAGGTGGGGATGGCGATTGAGCAGCGTATCGGCGAACCGTGCGAACCGCTCAGGCAGCACATAGTTGCGTTTGGCGTCGGCTTCGTAGACGAGCAGATCCTGGACCTTGTAGTAATCTGCAGATTCGAACAGATCGTTGTACCACGGCGGGTTGTAGGGGGACATCATGATCGGCGCCCGGTCGAAGCCGTTCTGAAGAAAGCCCCAGATCTCTGCGGTGGGGTGAATTGGTCCGCGAACCGCTTCCATGCCGTGGCTCTCGAGCCAGCGCTCTGCCGCCTCAATGAGTGCGGTGGAGGTTGCCTCGTTCCGTTCACATTCGAAGGCACCAAAGAATCCGATGCGTGAGCTGTTGAATGAATTGAAGGCGTGATCGACGTAAACGAGATTCCGCCCGACCGGTTCGCCGTTTCGCAGGGCGAGGTGAAGCACGAAATCGGCGTTTTTTAGGATTGGATTGTGAGCGCGGTCGTAGGCCTGCATTTCGTCGTGCCAGAGCGGCGGAATCCACCGGTCATCGCCGGCGTACAACCGCTCGGGCAGTCGGACGAAAGGCCGCAGCGAGCGTTTGCCTTCCACCGTTACGATGCGGACAGCCGTGTGTTCCGGAACTGTCTGGCCGGTCGCCATGGCAGCATGATAGCCGATCGGGCGCGAAAAATATACACTGAGGTGTACATGGAAAAGAACCTTCTCCAGCACGAGCTCGAGCAGATCCGCTCGGAGCGCGAGGTGCTGGATCTCATAGATACGAACTTCCATCGCAACGGTTTCCGTTTTCCCCGCGAGCCGATCGCGGACGCGATGGACAGATATCTGCGGGGGCACAGCTACGATCCCGATCCGCGCGGAAGCGCTGCGGCCCGTGAAGCGATCAGCGCCTACTACGCAGGCCAGGGAGCGCGGGTGTCTCCCGACCGTCTGATCCTGACCGCGTCCAGCTCGGAGAGCTACAACCTGCTTTTCAACAACTTCACCGCTCCGGGAGACAACATCCTCCTTCCGCGGCCGACCTATCCGCTGTTCGAATATCTCGCCGGCTTCAACCATCTCGAGGTGCGATACTACGACCTCGATCCCGGCCGTGATTTCCGGATCGACGTTGAGTCGGTCGTCAAAGCGATTGATTCGAAGACGCGTTTCCTGGTCGTAATCTCGCCGAACAATCCAACCGGCCGCGTCGCGGTCGAAGAGGAGATTTCGGCGCTTGTCGACGTTGCAGCCGACGGCGGGCTGATGATCATCTGCGATGAGGTGTTCAGCGAATTTCTCTACGACGGCACACAGCTCGTGAGGCCCATGCAGGCGGCGGAAGGCCATCCGCGCGCGCCGCTCATCTTCACCCTTAACGGAATCTCGAAGATGTTTGCGCTGCCCGACCTCAAACTGAGCTGGATTGCGGCAACGGGCGATGCCCCGGCCGCCGGCGAAGCTCTCGAGAGGCTCGAGGTCGCCAACGACATGTTCCTGAACTGCAACTCCTTCACCCAGTTTCTTCTGCCGTCGCTCTTCGAGACCGGTACCGACTTCAGGCGGAGTATGATTGCCAGGATAGACACGAACCGCCGCCTCCTCATCGAGAGGTTCGCGGCGCTTCCGGGGGTCCGACTCACACCGCCCAACGGCGGAATCCACGCGACCGTCGAGCTCTCAGTTCTGCCGGACGGCTGGGACGACGAACGCTTCGCGGTCGAGCTTCTGAGACGGGCGGCAGTCTATCTGCATCCCGGCTACCTCTACGGAATAGAAAGCGGCGCCTTCGTCGTCCTCAGCTTCCTGCGGGAGCATGAATCGTTCGTTGCCGGGCTCGATGCGTGCGCGGCCGCCGTCGGGGAGTTTGCGCTGTCATGAGCTATTCTGCCGGAAAGACAGTCTGGGAGCGGCTGCCCCGCCCGGCGCGGATTCTCGCGCCCATGGAGGATGTGACCGATTCCGTTTTCCGCCGCATCGTCGCCCGCGCGGGCCGGCCGGACCTGTTCTTCACCGAGTTTACAGGGGCGGACGCGCTTTTCACAAAGGCGAGGCGATCGGTGGGGAAGCGTCTCCAGTTCACCGCGGAGGAACGGCCAATCATCGCGCAGATCTGGGGGAACAACCCGGAGAACTATTTCCGTGCTGCCGGCCTGATCCGGGAGATGGGATTTGACGGGCTCGACATCAACATGGGCTGCCCGATGAAGAAAATCATCCGCAAGGGACACTGCAGCGCGCTCATCGAAAACCGGTCTCTTGCACGCGAGCTCATCCTCGCCGCGATCGAGGGCGCGGGCGAAATGCCGGTGAGCGTGAAGACGCGCATAGGGCTGCATTCGGTGAAGACCGCCGAGTGGTGCAGCTTTCTGCTCGAGCTCTCGCCGGCCGCCCTCACCGTGCACGGACGAACTTCCGCGCAGCAGTCCGAGGGGTGCGCGGACTGGAACGAGGTGGCGAGGGTAGTGGCGCTGCGTGATGAAATGGGCCGAGCTACCCGCATAATCGGTAACGGTGATGTGCGAAGCTACGTCGAGGCCGACGAGAAACGGGAGCGCTTCGGCGTGGACGGAGTGATGGTTGGCCGCGGGATCTTCGAGAATCTTTTCATTTTCCGAAAGGACGGTCGAAATTACGGCGCGCTCTCCGCTGAAGAAAAGATAGGCTACTTCAGGCGGCACATGGAGCTCTACCACGAGACCTGGGGGGAGCGGCGCAACTATGAGGTGCTGAAGAAGTTCGTCCAAACATATATCCGTGAATTCGAACGCTCAACGGAGCTGGTGGACGCAATCATGCAGACACATGCGTATGAGGAAGCTGATGAGCTTCTCGACCGGTTTCTGGCCGAGAGAGGCCGGCCGGTTGCGCCCGTTTTTCCGGCCTGACGCGGGAACCCCTATACCGCGAGCTTGAAGACAATCTTCAGGGTGGCGACGGTCCAGCTGCCTGCATGGCAGCTCGGTTTGTGCGCGTCCTGTGGATAGAAGATCGCGAACATGCGGGGGCGCAGCAGCACCGATCCCGAGGGCTCGCCGGTGTAGAAACGGATATCCAGAGAACCGTCGTATTCTCCGGTCGGTTCCATCTCCGAAACCGGCGCGACGAACGCCCGCTCCTCTCCGGACAGAACGCACTGCACATCGATATAGCGGCGGTGGGATTCGAAGCGGACGGATACAGGATCCTTCGTCTCGTACCGTTGAACGATCTGAAACAGATTGTCCCCGTCGAGCGGAAGCCGGCCCTCTTCGAGCTGGTCGACGCGCAGCGAGCTCAACGCCTGCTCCACCCGTGCCATGAGCGGGTGAATGCGCGCATAGACCCCCAAGTTCTCGACCGAGTCGTATATCAAAGGATGCCTCCTGTTTCTTTCATGCTATGGCCGCCGGGTCGTGATGTCAAGGCTGGTGCGAGCGCTACTCCGTCGCTTCGGCCATCTCCCTGAATCGGGCGAAAAGCTCTTCGACGCCTGATATCCGCTTTCCCGCTCCCTGCCAGATCGGCGCCCTCCCGCCGCCTTTGCCTTCGATCAGCGGCAGCATCTCGCGGCTGACTGTCTGGAAATCAACCCGCGCCTGCGCCTGGTTTTCTGCGCCCATCGCCCACTGGAGTTGATCGCCGACAACGTTCACCAGGCAGAAGAGACATGCCTCCCTCCGCACGAGATCTTCGACGATATTGCGGAACACGGCCTTGTCCTCATCTTCCATGCGGTAGGTAACCAGGTGAACACCACCGGTTCTGTTCACTCCGACCGGTTCACCCGCTGATTCGTAGAGTCTCTGCGCGATCTGCCGGGCGAGCCGCCTGCGGAGGTCCTCACCCTCGCGCCGGACATCCGCGAGCTGCGCGAATTGCTGCCTGATGCGTTCGGTAAGCTCGTCCGGCTGCGCGGAAAACTCCTGGACAAGCGTGCTGACGATCTCGTGTTTGACGGCGTAGTCGGCATATGCACGGTCGCCGATTTTCCAGACGGTACGCGCGTGACCGCGGATCTTTTCGACGCCGATGCACTTCACCATGCCCACCTCGGCAGTGTCGCGGGCGTGGACGCCGCCGCAGGCAACGCAGTCGAAGTCGTCGATCATCACCAGGCGAATCGTGCCCGATACCTTCGGCGGGCGGCGAAGCGGATAGTTGCCGATCTCAGCTTCCGAGACCCACTCGTCGGTAACCGGCCGGTGCTCGCGAATAATCCGGTTGGACAGTTCCTCTACCGCTGAGATGTCCTCGGCCGGAACCTCCTCGCTGTCGACCTCGATGGTCGTGTACTCCTCGCCCTGATGGACCGAGACTGTGTTGTGGTCACCGACGGTCAGCAGTGCGGCGCTTATGATGTGCTGGCCGGTGTGCTGCTGCATGTACTCATGGCGGCGTCTCCAGTCGACACGTGCGTGAACAGGGGCGCCGGCTTTGATTTTCCGCGAGATCTCCCTGACGACGTGCAGGATTTCGCCTCCACGCTTCTGAACGTCTACCACTTCGGCGTCTTCGATGGAACCCGAATCGGCCGGCTGTCCGCCGCCCTCCGGGTAGAAGAAGGTCTTGTCGAGTATGAGAGCAATCCCCCCGTCCACGTCCTCAGTCCGCAATACACGGGCATCGAACTCCGTGGCGTATGGATCGCTGTAGAAAAGTCTCTCGGTCATTTCCTGCTCCCGGTTGATCTAAGGAGAAGATCACCATTTGTCGGGCAAATGAAAAGGGCAGAAAATAACTTGTCCCGGACGATTCTGCATGCTGTTTTGGAAGTATTCTCTTCGCAATTTCCGCAGACATGATCTATAATTGGAGAAATACGCGGCCGTGGTCGCCTGCCGCCACCACGCGCCGTGCATGCAACATTTCTGGACACGCAATGAGAAAAAGTCACTTCCGCGACGCCGTCGCCGACGAGCAGCTCCTGAGTGAGCTCCTGGAAAAGCTGGAAACCCACGAAGCGAACCCCGAAGAGCTGTTTCAGGACCTTGGCACGTTCCGGCGGCTGCTCAGCTCACTCGGCAGGCGGAACCGGGATCTCATGCGCCTGATTCGGGCGATGGGAAGACTCGGCGTGTTCATCAAGAATTACGAGAACGGGCTCGCGCTTCCGAACGGTCTGTGGAAGAGCCTCGGATACGGGCCGGAGGACATGAGCGGCGACGCGTGGACTTCGGCGCTGCATCCTGACGACGTGGAAGAGGTTCGAAAATCGCTCGACGGTATATTCTACGGCGGTCAGGATATCTCTCAGGCGGTATACCGGATTCGAGGAAAGGAGAGCGCTGACTACAAGTGGATCCTCTCCAAGTCCATCGTGGTGACCAGATCCGCCGAAGGAAAACCGGCCTGGTTTGTCGGAATGGATTTCGACATAACGCTGCGAGTGCGCTCGGAAGAAAATGCTCGCCGCGCCCGTACGGAGGCGGAAAAGAAGGCACTGGAGGCGGAGACGCTCCTTGCCGCGTCGGCCATCATAGCTTCAACGCTCGACTGGGAGAACTCCGTACAGCGGGTTCTCGATCAGGCGTCGCTGGTAGTTCCGAATGAGATCACACTCGTCGTTCTGATGGTCGACGACACGATCCGGATCGTCGGCGGCCGCCGGGCAGACGGTGTGCCAGTGGAAACAGGAGGTCCGGTTCCCGTGGGAGGAAAAAACCCCTACATCTGGATCTCCGACGAGCGGCGGCCGCTCAGCGTCAGCGACATGGCGACCGCGTATCCTCAGCATGCCGTGGTCGCCGGGGTGGGGGTCCATTCGTGGCTGGGAGTTCCGCTCATCGCAGCCGACCGTCTGCTCGGTGCGCTCGTTTTCGCCAGATCGGAAATTGGGCATTACGATTCGGAACACATCCGGCTCGCGGCCGCCTTCGCCGAACACGTCTCGCTTGTCCTTCACAACGCGCGCGAGTTCCGGGAAGTACGGCTCCAGGCCACAACCGACGCTCTGACCGAGGCGCTAACGCGCCGCGCCTTCATGGCGGAGTCACGCAATGAACTCAACCGCTGCAAAGCGCAGGGAGCGCCGTTTGCTGCCATAATGATCGATCTGGACCACTTCAAGGACGTAAACGACAATTGCGGCCACCCCGCTGGTGACGAGGTTCTTCGGACAACTGCCCGATACTGGAAGGCGGAGCTTCGCGATGGCGATCTGTTCGGCAGGCTCGGGGGAGAGGAGTTCGCGGTGGTTCTTCCCGGCGCTCCAGCCAGGGTGGCCGTCCGCATAGCCGAAAGACTCCGCAAGCGCTCGATGGAGGTGGTAGTGGCCTGTGACGGCCGCCAGGTGACGGCGAGCTTCGGAGTCGCGGCCGACGACGGTTCATTCGAATCCGACCCCTCCATCGAGGATATGATTCGGCGTGCCGACCAGCTTCTCTACCGTGCCAAGAGCGAAGGCCGCAATCGCGTGGTGTCCGACCGGGACCCTGAGCCGGAAGGCGATGCCTGACCCTTCGAAATGGTAGCCCGCTTCGCTCTCCTTTATTTCCTTCTATTCTCGAACTTTGCAATAATCAGTCCCTATCTGCAGGTGTTCCTCCATCTGCAGCACCTGAGCGCGGAGTTCATCGGTCTTCTTCTGGGGCTTTTCACACTTGCCGGTGTTGCCGGATCGCTGATTCTTGGCAACATTGCCGACCGGCGCGGCCTGTACCGCCCGCTTCTCGCGGCATCGGTCGTGCTCTAGCTAACCCTCTTCGTCTTCCTGCGCCTGACCGTTGTGCCTGCGTTCGTCATCATTCTTATCAGTCTCTTCGGCGCGCTCTACAAGCCCATCATTCAGCTATCCGACGCCATAACCACCCGAAATCTCGCCGATCCTGCCTCTGAGTACGGACGTGCACGCGTCTTCGGAAGCGTCGGATTCGTCGTCGTGTCGCTGGCGATTCAGGCTACCGGCTATCTGGCAAAGCCTTCGTTTAACGCTATAATGATTGCCCACCTCGTGACCGGTGCCGCGTTTCTCTGCCCGCTGATTCTCCTGCCCTCGCGTCGTGTCGAATCGCGACGAACAACCGAGCAGCTTCGCCCGGCCGGCAAGGACTCCATAGACCCGCGCTTCTGGGTCGGCATCCTCGTGATCTTTGCCGGACGCTTTGCGATCACCGCACACTACTCGTTTTTTTCGCTTTTCCTGAGCGAACGGATGGGGCTGGAGGCCATCAGCGGCATGTGGGCAATAGGGCCGCTCGCCGAGATCCCGGTAATCCTGTTCGGCGGTGTCATCATCCGGAAGATCGGTATGGAGGGGTTGTTCGCGCTCTCGGGGGAGTCATTCTTGCCCGCTCGGGGTTCGCCGTGCTTTTCCGTATTTACGCGCTGATTCCTCTGGCCGGGCTCGCGCTTCTGCCCGTGATGCGGCGCGGCGGAAAGGTCGAAGCCGGGACCTGACGGAACCCTATTCTTCGGGCGACGCCTCGCCTTCGGGCAGCGCATCGTCTTCGGGCGATCGTTCAGTGTCCGGCGATGCATCGGTGACGGCAGGCTGCGCGGTGGCGGGGCGTCTGGGTCTGAGCTCCTGTCCAATCCACGAGATGTAGGCCGGCAACCCTCCGACGATCGGCAGAAGCACCAGTTCCGGAACCTCGGCAGGATGAATTTCCGCGAGGAGCGCCTGGATGTCGGGCAGGAGATCGGTCCGCGTCTTGAGAAAGAGGAGCCGCTCGCGGTCACGGTTCACCTCTCCCTTCCACCAGTAATAGCTGGTCATCTCGCCGGGAACCTGCGCGCAGGCGGCGAGCCGCTCCTCGACGATGCGATGGGCTATCACTTCCGCCCGCTCGGAAGGGGCGGTAGTCATTGCCACGCAGAAGGTATCGCCGTGCGGTTGCGCGGCGGGCTCGACGAATGAGGGAAGCACCGCGGCTTCTGTTTCCGGCTGCGGCTCCTCGTTCTCCCGGGACATCTGCCAGGAGATAAGCGCAAGCCAGGCGGCCTGCCCGATCAGATAGACCACCGCTACCCAGAAGAAGATCCGGAACGCGGGGCGCAGCGGTACGTGATGCAGCGACAGCCCGAAAGCGAGCGCGCCTGAAGCAGTCGCGCTTGCGAACGAGCCCAGCGCAGCACCGGAGGGGCGGAACGCACGGGCTGCAAGAATCCAGGTCTGCCAGATCGCTGCGATTGCCCCGATCGCGCCGATAATCCGATACTCGGCGGCAGGAAGGATAACACCGAATCCGATCAGACTGTCGACGGAGGCCGGGATCAGTAGGATCGCCAGTGAAACAAGCCAGGTGACGCCGGTGTCGAAGGGCACCAGCAACGTGCGCGTCGTCTCGATCGCAGCCGCCCAGAAATCGCCGTTTTCGCTTTTAGGTTCCTGCACCATGCCTTCCTCTGCGCCATTATATGAGAATGATTCGTCAGATGTCCACAAAGCGGGATTCGTGCTCTATACTTCGCCCGTGGCGGCGAAAGATATCGAATGTGACGTGTGCGTCATCGGAGGCGGACCGGCGGGAATGATCGCAGCCGGCCGCGCGGCCGCGGCGGGCCGCCGGGTAGTCCTGCTCGAGAAGAACAGCGAGCCCGGCAGAAAGCTGCTGATGACCGGGGGCGGCCGCTGCAACGTTACCAACGCAGAGACGCACCGGCACGTTCTGGTCGAGAAATACGGGTCGGGCGGGAAGGTCCTGCACAGCCTTTTCGCGCGGTTCGGGCCCGAGGATCTGCGCAGGTTTCTCAGCTCGCGCGGGCTCGAAACGGTGGTCGAGGCGGAAGACCGGGTATTTCCTGTTACCCAGAGCGCCGCGTCGGTGCTTGACGTGCTGCTCGCCTACATGGCAGAGGGCCTGGTCGAGCTGCGAACCGGCTGCACGGTGACCTCGATCGAGGCCGAAAACCGCCCGACCGCAGACCCTGCGACCGCAGACCCTGCGACCGCAGACCCTGCGACCGCAGACCCTGCGGACCGCACCGCTCGAATCACCTGTGTCCGGGCGGCCTGCGCCGGCTCCGGTCCGGCCGAAGAGCGGACGATCCGCGCGTCCAGCTTCATCCTCGCGACCGGCGGCACGTCGCATCCGGAGACCGGTTCGACCGGCGACGGTTTCCGGTGGCTTCGCGAACTCGGCCACAGGGTCAGGGAGCCCGTCGCGTCGCTCGTACCGGTCCGTGTCCGCGAGGTCTGGGTGCGCACCTTGCAGGGTGTCGCACTTGATGATGTGCGCCTTACTGCGACGGGACCTTCCGGCCGGCTTTCGGAGCGGGGAAAGCTCCTGTTTACCCACTTCGGCCTGAGCGGTCCCCTCGTCCTGAACGTGAGCACTCCCGTCAGCCGGCTCGGGCCGCCCGGAAAAGTCGAGCTTTCGCTCGATCTCTACCCCGCTGTCGACCACGCGGAGCTCGACCGGAAGCTGCTCGAGGCAGCGTCGGGGGCGCCGCGGAGAAATCTCTCCAATGTGCTTCCCTCCGCGCTCGGGCTCGCCTCGGGTCTCATTCGCGTCGTTCTCGAACAGTCGCAGGCAGGCGCCGAAACCACCGGCGCCGAATTGACGCGGGCGGAACGGCGACGCATCGTGGCGGCGCTCAAATCGTTCACCCTCACCTTCGAGGGACTTCTCGGCAGAAAACACGCGGTTGTGTCGAGCGGTGGGGCCGGGCTCGAGGAGGTGGACTTTCGGACGATGCAATCGCGAAGGTGCGAAAACCTCTACCTCGCCGGCGACATCCTCGACTTTCAGCGGCGAAGCGGAGGCTACAGTCTTCAGATCTGTTGGTCTTCCGGGTGGGTCGCAGGGGAAAATGCTTCGGCTGGCGAGTTGCACGGTGGTGCATTATATTATAAGAGTACGGGCACGCATGATCGGACTCAGCAATAGGACGTTTGCGTTGTCCGGTCAACCCTGGGGGCTTGAATGCTGAAAGAATGGCAGTCAGTTCGACAGGTGCCGGAGGATGGGTACCGAAGGTGGTTCACGGACCACGATTTCGACCTCATAATCTGGTATCCGGACGAAAAACAGAAGGAGATAACCGGTTTCCAGCTCTGCTACGACAAGTCACGCCACGAACGCGCGCTGACCTGGAAAAAGTCCGAAGGCTATCTGCACAACAAGGTGGATGACGGCGACATAACCTTCGGCAACAAACGGACGCCGATCCTTGTTCCGGACGGTGTCTTCGCCCGTGAGAAGGTTCGCGACCTCTTTCTCAAAGCGGCGAAGGAGGTCGACTCCGACATCGTCAGCTTCGTTGTCGCAAAGCTCGAGAAATTCGAACGCTCCAACGCGCTCTGAGGCGGCTCGCCGTCAAATCCCGTTTCCGAAAAACTCTTCTTCCACCCGTGCGCACAGCTCATGATAGATCGGCAGATGTCGCTCCTGGATCTCCGATGTGCTCGATCCCGGCGCGCAGACGGCCACGTCGCAGAATGGGGCGAGGAGCCCCCCCGTCGGACCGGTCAGGCCGATGACCTTCACACCGCGAAAGCGCGCGACCTGTGCTGCCCGAAGAATATTGATCGATTTGCCGGAGGTGCTTATGGCAATGAGCACGTCGCCCGCCGAACCGTATCCGTAAACCTGCTGGGCGAATACCATCTCAGGTGACACGTCGTTGGCGAAGGCTGTCGAGAGCGAAAGCGATCCGGTGAGCGCGATCGCGGGAAGCGTACGCTGGAGGCTTTCGCCTATTCGGCCGCCGTCGGCGGGAAAGAGGCGGAGCAGAAGGTCACGCTCGTCCCCGGAGATCGGTCGAGGCAGCCGAAAACCCTTCATCAGCTCTCCGACGATGTGCTCGCTGTCGGCGGCGCTGCCACCGTTGCCGCAGACAAGGAGCTTGTTCCCGCGGTGGAACGCGTCGGAAAGGAGCCTGCAGGCCGCCTCGATGCCTTCCCGGCAAGCCAGAAGGTCCGGGTAACGTTCATAGATACCGAGTGTCGAATCGCCCACTTTTCATCCTCCGATCAATTCTCCGGTCCCGAGATCCGCTCCGCCGCGAGTTGGACCCGGATGCAGAGTTCTGCCGCCTTGAAAGTGTGCTCCTGCGTCATTGCCGTCTCGGTACCGTTCAAACAGTCGAGGATCAGCGCGCCGAAGTAGGGGTAGCCGACCTTTCCCTTCACGGAGAGATGGTGCTCGCCGGTCGAATCGACGAAGTAGACCTGATCTCCGTCGGCGGAGGCCGCCACATCGATGTACTTGCGGAGCTCGATGTACCCTTCGGTGCCGAGAACGAAGGTTCGCCCGTCGCCCCACACACCAAGGCCGTCCGGGGTGAACCAGTCTACACGAAAGTAATTCGTCGCGCCGTTGTCGGCAACAAGGGTTGCGTCACCGAAATCCTCGAGCTCCGGATACTGCGCGTGATTGTAGTTGGCCACGCGCGCCGAGCTGACGCGCGCGTCCCCTGCGCCGGCGTAGGCCATGAACTGCTCGACCTGATGGCTCCCGATGTCGATGAGGATGCCGCCGTAGTCGCGCTTTCGAAAGAACCAGTCCGGCCGCGACGGCGCATTGAGCCGGTGCGGCCCGAGACCGATCACCTGGAGCACCCTCCCGATCGTACCGTTCTCGATGAGCTGTCCGGCGTAGACGCCTGCCTCGTTGTGGAGCCGCTCGCTGTAGCAGACCGCCCAGATCATTCCCCGCTTCTCCACAGTTTTCCGTGCCCGGTCCACCTGATCGAGGGTGGTGAAGGGCGCCTTGTCCGAGAGGAAATGCTTCCCGTGAGAGAGCACGCGCGTGCCGACATCCGCCCGCACCGCAGGGACCGCCGCGCAGGCGACCAGTCGGACCTCCGGATCCTGGAGCACCTCCTGTTCCGACCGGCACACCGTAACCGAAGGGAACCGCTTCCGGAACTCTGCCGCTTTCGCCGGGTCCGGATCGTAGACGAGCTTCAGCTCAGCGCCCGCGTCAATAAGTCCCTGGCACATCCCGAAGATGTGGCCATGGTCGAGCCCTATTGCCGCAATCGGGAACTCACCGCGATCCACCACCGGATCGGGATGGCTTTCCGGGGCATAGTTCATTCCATCTGCTTTGGCCATCTGCTTCTCCTTTCGTCATGCTTCGATGTTCGGTACGTCCACCCATTTTCTTCCGCGCCAGCTCTCGAGGCCAAGCTCGGCGAGCTGTACGCCCTTCGCTCCCTCGAGCAGCGTCCACGGGAACGGCGTGTCTTCCGCGACATGTTTCAGAAAGAGCTCCCACTGCACCTTGAAGGCGTTCTCGTAGGGATCGCGCGTCGGCATCTTCATCCAGTTCTCGTAGAAGGCGATCGGCTGCTCGACGTCCGGATTCCAGACCGGTTTCGGCGTTTCAGCGTCGCTCTGCACCCGGCACTCCCGCAGCCCGGCGACCGCCGTACCGGCTGTTCCGTCGACCTGAAGGGTAAGAAGGTCGTCCCGTCGCACCCGGACCGCCCAGGAGCTGTTGAACTGACAGATAACGCCGTCCTCGAGCTCGAATGTACCGTAGGCAGCGTCCTCTGCGGTGCAGCGGTAGCGGTCACCGCGCTCGTCGAGACGTTCGCCGATATGGGTGGCAGCGACGGCGGAGAGCGATTTGATTGGACCGAAGAGATTGTCGATCACATAGCGCCAGTGACAGAACATGTCGATGATGATGCCACCGCCGTCCTCCTTCCGGTAGTTCCACGACGGCCGCTGCGTCGGTTGAAGAAAGCCGTCGAAGACCCAGTAGCCGAACTCGCCGCGTACCGAAAGTATGCGGCCGAAGAAACCGGAATCGATGAGGTAACGCAGCTTGAGCAGGCCCGGAAGCCACAGCTTGTCCTGGACGACGCCGTTCTTCACCCCGGCGGCCTTTGCCTTGCGGTAGAGGTCGAGCGCTGCGGCAGTGGTCGTCGCTGTGGGCTTTTCGCAGTAAACTGCCTTTCCGGCGGAGATGGCGCGTTCTGTTGCCCCGACGCGCATCTCGGTCACCTGCGAGTCGAAGTAGATCTCGTTCGCATCATCCGCCAGCGCGCTGTCGAGGTCGGTGGTGAAACGGGATATCCCGTGCGTGGCCGCGAGCCGCTCGAGCCTGCCGCTGTTGCGGCCCACGAGAACCGGGTCGGGAATGAGGAAATCACCGTTGGCGAGAGCCACCCCGCCCTGATTGTGGATGGCAAGGATTGATCGGATGAGGTGCTGATTGGTTCCCATCCGTCCGGTCACCCCGTTCATGATCACCCCGATGTGCCGTTCCATTTTCTGCTCCTTCAGACGCTCTTTCGATACGCCTGTATTATTCTATTAAGGAATTCATTCTGATCGGTTTTCCACAGCTCCGTGGAGAAGATCTCGACTTCGATGTAACCTCCGAATCCGGCCGTCTCCACCCAGCCGCGTATCCGGGGAATCGGGATGCAGCCCTCTCCCATGAGCCCGCGATCGTTCAGCAGGTCCCTGGTCGGCGTCCGCCAGTCGCATACGTGGAAGGCGATAATTCTTCCGTCTCGTCCGCAGCGCGCGATCTCGCGCTCGAGGTGAGGATCCCACCAGAGGTGGTACACGTCGACCGCGACGCCCACGGCAGAGTGATCGAGGCGTTCGCACAGATCGTTCGCCTGCTCGAGCGTGTTGATCGCGCTGCGCGAGTCTGCGTACATCGGATGGAGAGGCTCCACCGCCAGCCGTACGCCTTCGGATGATGCAAACGCGGCGATCTCGCCGATGCCGTCGGCAATCTGCTCTCGTGACTGCTCGAGAGGCTGAGCCGGGTCGGCACCGCAGACGAGCACCACGTGGGGCGCACCGAGCGCGGCCGCCTCACGGATTGCCTGCAGATTCTGATCGACCGACCGCCTTCGCTCGGTCGGATCGGAGGAGGCAAAGAACCCCCCGCGACAGAGACTCACCACGGAGAGGCCGGCGTCCCGCACCCGCCTGCCGATCTGCCGCGGGTCACGGCCCTCGAGAGCGTCGCGCCACACGGTGATGCCGCTGACGCCGCCGCGGGCGTACTCGTCGATTGCTCTCTCGATGTCCCACGGCCTGGTTGTGATCGTGTGCAGGCAGAGCCGTGACAGGTCTTCGATCGGTTTCACATCGTCCTCCATCTTTCTACGCGAGTCCGGCATAAAAGGTCAGGTAGGGATCCGTGCCTATGATCCGCTTGAGGTAAACAGCAAGCTCGAGCGCATGGTAGTCCCCCCACATGGAGGATTCCCCGTTGGGAACGGTCTGCCCCTTGCGGACATGGTCCCAGCCGTTCGGTCTGTGGTAGATGCTGTGGAGCAGAATTCCCTCGTGCGAAGGATCCTGCGACAGGTAGGGATCACTGAAAAGCGTACTGGCGATGGTGAGGCCCGCCTGCTCGTACCGGACGGCGCGATCGCCGCCGACGGAGCGCGCGAGCCGGAGCAGACCCTGCGCGGCGATTGCGGCCGCAGAGCTGTCCACCGGCTCGAACCGGTTGAAGGGGTCCGAAGGGCGGTCGGCCCACCCGGCCATCTCAGCGAGCCCGGGGGCTCCGGTGTCCCAGTAGGGGATCCCGTCTGTGGGCGAGCTTTCGATGTAGAAATCGGCAACCGCGGCCGCCGTCTCGCTGAATCTCTGAAGCGCCTCTTCCTTCGAGCGATAGTAGGGCAGTTTCAGCTCCGCGAACCCGGCCTCGTCGACCGTTTCGAGATATTCCCGAAGCTCGGCAAAACCGCAGAGTATCCAGGCGAGTCCCCTCGTCCAGGTGGTGAACGGAGAGTAACCCTGCTGGGTCGATGGACAGCGATAGGCGCCGCTTTCGACGTTGAAGATTGATTCGTGAGCGACGCGTCCCCGTATATCGTAGGCGTCGCGACCGGTACCGAAGTAGACGTTGTAGCGGGCGGTCGTTTCCGCGTGGACGAGCAGCCGGCGCAGCAGCGAGATCCGCTTGTCCTGCTCGCCCATGAGCTGGTGTCCCAGCGCGTGAGAGGCGGCGAGGACGCGCATCGAGCGGATGGTGTCGGCGAACAGCGAGTGGGCGCCGTTGAACGAGTGCACGTAGCCGAGATTGCCGGGAAGGGTGGTCCACCTCGCCGCCTGAACTGCGCCGGAAACCTTGAGCGCAAGACGGTAGAACTCAATCTCCCAGGTGTCGGCCGTCAGTCTGCCCTCCCTCGCGAGCCGCAGAAGGTTCCCGTAGGTGCTAATGTTGTTGAAGCCGTGATCGTGGACGCCGGTGTGGCTGAGGTGTCCGGCCATGATCTTCAGCGTCCCCTGCCGTCCGTACTCAAGGAGCTCCGGGTCGCCTGTGGCATCAAAGAGATAGATGGCATTGCCGAACAGGAAGCCCTGCGTCCACTCGGTCCAGCCTCGTGCGGTGTAGATTCCCTCCCTGGTAAAGACCGGCGATGCGCCGGCGCCGGCCGCGGAAATCTCGCCGTCTCCGTAAAGCCGTCGACGTATCGCGCGCGTGGCACGCGCGGCGACGGCGAAAACATTGTCGAGCCTGCCTGCAAGATCCGCCGTTTTGACGGCGCTGTCCGTTCGTATCATTGGATTCCCCCCTTCCTTCTACAGCCGCGAGATGTGCATGCCGCCGTCGGAGTAGATCACGCTCCCGGTGGAAAAGAGAAAGCCGTCGGAAAGCAGGTGCCGCACCGCGCGCCCGACATCTTCCGGGGTTCCCCATCTCTTCTGCGGAACCAGCCCTTCGGAGATCAGCCGCTCGTACCGCTGCTCCACTGCGGCGGTCATGTCGGTCTTCACAATCCCGGGTCGCACCTCGAACACCGGAATGCCGTGCTCGGCCAGGCGCCAGGCGAAGAGCTGAACCGCCATGGAGAGACCTGCTTTGGAGATGCAATAGTCGCCACGGTTGAGCGATGCAGTGTCTGCGGAGATCGAGGTAACGAAGAGGATCTTCCGCCCACTCGGAAGAACCGACGGCGCCGCGTCGGAGACCCAGCTTCGGGCGACCGACTGCGTCAGAAAGTAGGGGCCCTGCAGGTTCACGCTCATGAGCTCGACAAAGGACTCCTCGCTTGCCGTAAGAATATCTGCACGGACACGGGGTGCGATACCGGCATTGTTGACGAGAGCGTCGAGATCTCCGAGTTCTGCCTTAACGGTCGAAAGAAGGCGAGTGCGCTCTTCCGGGTCCGATATATCAGCCTGAACAAGGGGAAAGAGCGCCCCGTTTCCGGACGCGGCCTCTTCGCAGAGCCGCGCTGTCACGGTTGCCGCCTCGGCGTTCGCGCGGAAGTTTATCGCAACCGAATAACCGGCGGCGGCAAGCTCCACGGCGATCCCACGTCCGATACCTCGGCCGGCGCCGGTGACAAGAGCGGCCGGACACCTCTCCTTGCTCATCACTTCCTCCTTTTCCGCGAGTGACGCTGAGGCTGTCCACCGATGGTTTCGCCTCCGACGTACTCGCCTTCGACCAGCAGCCGTACCGGTTCGGTCTTCCGTTCTATCACCACGCCTCTCAGCCAGCTCCCTGCCTCGAATCCGAGCCGTTCCACCGAGAGGTTCACCGTATCCAGCCTCAGCGACATGAGGTCGCGAACGGGTGAACAATCGAAACCGGTCAGGCTCGCCGCATCCGGAATCCGGATGCCGGCATGCAGCGCCACCTGGTAGAGGTAGACCGCCATCACGTCGTTGAAGCAGTGAAAGGCGTTTACGCCCTTCGCAATCAGTCCCTCCACCCGTCCGACCGAAAGGTCGTGGATGTCGTCGAGCTCGATGACCGTTGCGCTCTCTTCTGCTCCGAGCTCCTTCACCGCGCTCCGGAAGCCGGCGCGACGCTGGGCGGATACCGCTCCAACGGGCCGGAATCCGATGAAGCAGGGCCGATAGCTGCGGTCCCAGCGTCTGAACGCAGACTCCACCAGCTTCGCCATGCCGCCGGCGTTGTCCGCCGCGACCCAGTTGGTGTCGGCATCGATGCGGTTGAGCACGATCCAGGGGACTCTCATCCTTTCGAGCATCCCCCGCATCGCCTTATCGGGCAGCGTGAAAGCGAAGACGCAGGCGTCCAGATCGGCCGATTTTTTCGCCTCGAAGAGCCGTGCTGCGCTGTCGGCGAGCGAAATCACAACTTTCGCGCGTGCTTCACCGAATCCGGCTTCGAGCCCCGTCACGAGGTCCGCCGGATCGTAGAATAGATGAATGGATCTTTGGAAATAATGCGGCAGAACCAGGGCGACGGTGAGAATCGAGCGTCGAGCGGGACGCCGGACGCGTCTCGGTTTATAGCCCATCGCTTCGGCAGTCTCACGTATCAGCTCTCTCGTCCCGGTTCCGACAAGCACCGAGTTGTTCATTACCCGCGAGACCGTGCTCGGTGAGCACCCTAGCCGGGCGGCAATATCATATACAGTCACCTGTTTTCCTGGCGCCATTGGACAATTCCCCGGGAATAACTTGTTGCATGCAACAAAACCCGAAACAGTCTAAACCCACTGTGCCGGACTGTCAACTTTCTTTCGTTTAACGACCGGCAATACTGCCGAGAAGTGTTATACTTCAAAGGAGTATGTTTACAATTACTGATACCGAGGGTAAAGGAAGCACACTATGAAGCTGTCTTATCGGTTTCTCGCCGTGTTTGCAGGCGCGGTCATTCTCGCTTCATGCGCGTCAGCACCAAAGCCCGCACCGCAGACTCAGACGCAGACTGCCGCAGCACCCGATGCGGAGCTGCAGCACGCGAAGGATCTCAAGGCCCAGGATGAGAAGTACGGGCTCGACAAGCAGGTGCCCGCAGCGTATGAACGCGGCGTAGCGGCGCTCACCGCCGGTCAGGAGGCGATGGGCACCGACAATGCTACCGCCAAGACCAAGCTCGACGAGGCGATTGCGGCATTCCAGGAGGTATACGATACCGGTATGCCGGTGCTCGTTGCCGACAGGGAACAGGAGATGGCCAAGGCAAAACAGCAGGCACTGGACGCCAAGGCGAACAACGCGGTCCCCGACCAGTTCCAGCAGGCTCAGAGCCTGGAGCAGCAGGCAACGGAGAAGAAGAACGCCAAGGCATACACCGAAGCCTACGATCTGCTGCCGAAGGCAAGGGCTGCATATCTCGCGGCGGCGGACGCAGCGAAAAAGAAGCGGCTTGTTGCTGAGCAGGCGTTGAAGAACGCCGACGCGCAGATAGAACAGACCAAGTCGACCGTCGGCGAGATGCAGAAGAATCTGGACGCTGAGAAGAGCCAGAGCGGAGGAGGGCAGTAACCATGAACAGACCGCTACGAATTGTTCTGATAGCCGCTGTGCTGTCGGCCCTGTGTGCGGCAGTACCGCTTTTTGCGCAGAACCTCCTCGACAACGAGGCCTACCACAAGGCGGTTCAGCTCCGCCAGCAGGCGCAGCAGGCGCTGGACAGCGGCAACTACGATCAGGCGGAGCAGCTGTCCAAGCAGGCCGAGGACTATGCCAAACAGGCAATCGACCTGGCGAAACAGATGGAGCTTGGCTACCGCGCGACCAACTGGCTCGAGCGGGCAAAGGAGCGCATCGCCTACGGTCAGTCGATCCACGCCTCAGACCGGTACCCGAGCGAATGGTCGACCGCGCAGGAGAAGTTCAGCGCCGCGCAGAAGGGGTATGACAGCAAGCAGTACACCGACAGCATCGCCGCCTCGCAGGCGGTCGTGCAGGCGCTGAAGGACATCAAGCCTGCCGCCGTCGCCGCCACGCCGCCTCCCCCGCCACCAAAACCTCAGCCGCAGCCGCAGCAGGAGACGCAGAACGTTCTTCCCGAATACTATACCGTCCGGCTCATTCCGGACCTGCGCGACTGCTTCTGGCGGATTGCCGGATACCCGTTCGTCTACAACAATCCGCTCAAGTGGCCGCTGCTCTACAATGCGAACAAGCAGATCCTGCAGGACCCGAACAACCCGGATCTGATCCAGCCCGGTATGGTGTTCAAGATTCCCTCCCTGAACGGAGAGAAACGGCAGGGCACCTACAAGCCCGGCAACTGATCGGTCGGTTGGGATGGGAGGGCCCGAAAGCGGGCCCTTCTTTTACAGGATTGTCTTTCCGAGAGCGCTGCAGACGATTCCTACCGCAACCTCCGCGGTGGTGTTGGCCGTATCGAGGATCGGATTCACCTCGACAACCTCGAGCGAACCTACAAGCCCCGATTCCGCCAGCGTTTCCATGAGCAGGTGAAGCTCGCGGAACTGCAGACCGCCCGGCACCGGCGTTCCCACGCCTGGAGCGAAGGCCGGGTCGAGGCTGTCGACATCGAAACTGACATGAAGGACGTCTACCCGGCTGCGCAATTCAGTGATGGTCTCCTCGATCACCGCTGCCATTCCGCGCCGGTCGATATCGGTCATCGTGTAGGCGTGAACGCCCCGTTCCCGCAGGTGCTGTTTTTCGAGCGGATCGACGTCGCGGGTACCGATAAGGGCGACATTCTGCGCCGCCACCTTCGGCGATGGTCCGTGCAGCTCGGTGAGCTCCGGGACCCCGAGCCCCGTGCAGACTGCGAGCGGCATGCCGTGGATATTTCCGCTGGGGGTTGAATCGGGCGTATTGAAATCGGCGTGAGCATCGATCCAGACCACGCCGAGCCGTTTGCCGGAGCGGCGATAGAATGCTGCGAGTCCGGCGATGGTGCCGATCGCGATGGAGTGATCTCCCCCCATGATCACCGGCAGCATGCCGTCGGACTTCGCCAGCTCGACTCGTTCCGCCAGTTTTCGGCAGCCCTCGACAATTTCGGGAAGAAACTTCAGTCGCGGGTCGTACTCGTGGCTCCGTTCCCTGATGGGAACGTAGATGCTTTCGCGGTCGTCCTCTACCGAATAGCCGAGTTCCGATATCCGCTCCTTGATTCCCGCGAGACGAAGGGCGGAGGGACCCATATCCACCCCGCGGCGGCCTGCGCCGAGGTCCATTGCCACCCCGAGAAGTCGTACGTTCATGGTCGGTTATTGTACTGTCGTGATCTTTGTGTGGAAAGTGAAGGAAATATGGAAACGGGCCGTTCTGACGTGTCCCGACCGACGGGATGAGCCAGGTGGACAGCGGCCGGTTCAGCTGTCAGAACGGTATCCGTTTCCAGGCCGTATTACCGATATATACGCAACACTCGTGGATCCGGATGACAGATTGAAGAAAAATCCGGAATTTTTTCCACCGTTGGCGTCGGCAGGTCAGAGATCCGTGCGAAAGCCGCTGGTCTCCTCGATGCCCGGCTGGGAGGCGCCATCGGAACCCGGCGCCTGATTTTCGAGTATTTTGCTTCCGGTCGGATCGTCGCTTCCCGACTCCGGTTCCACTGTGATTCCGAATGTCGGGAATTCGGTGAGGGGTACCGGAAGCCGTATATGATGAACCGCGTGGCCTTCCGGCGTTACCCGAAAGACGCCTCCGCTCTTTCTCACCCCGTCCTTCATGAGCCACAACTGGTAGGCGTACCCGGCCGGGAGAACCGGCAGGCCGAATGCGTAGAGGACGCCGGAGGTTTCGTCGGCTCCGATGGCGATGATGGCACGCGCATCAGGCGCAACTGAGGTACCGCTCATGACCGCCAGTATGTCTTCTGCCGAACGTGCACTGTGATTGCCCGCCGGGAGCGCCGCACCGGATATGCCCGACACGTTCAGCCAAATGGAGCCGAACAGGATGAGAAGAACGGCGAAACTTGCGGCTATGGCCGCCCGGGGATGGTCAAGGATGAACCGGATGGGCGAGGGAAGCCGGTAGGGAGGCTGCGCCGGCAGTGAATCTATGATTCGTGACCGGAGCGAGGGCGGCGGCTCTTTCAAAGGCACCGAAAGCCCTACCGCGTCGAAAGCGGACCGGTATTCGGCCAGCAGCGCCCTGCAGCGGACACAACGACGCAGGTGGCGCTTCACCGCCGCAATTTCATCGGGTTCGAGCCCGCCGGTAACGTAGGATGGAAGCAGATGTGACATTTCTTCGTGCTCCTGTCTGCCGGTAATCATTCTGTCACCTCCCCCGCTTCGAGCATCTTCCGCAGCTTCTGCAAGCCCATACGGATTCTGCTCTTCACTGTCCCAAGTGGCTCATTCAATTCTTCCGCGATCTCACGATGCGTGAGATCGTGGAAGTAGGCGAGGCGGAGGGCCTGACGCTGCTGCTCCGGCAGCGAATCTACCGCCTCTACAATCCGTACCCGGTCCCATTCCCGAACCGCGAGGTTTTCCGGATCTTCGGCCTCGCCGTTCGAGGTGTTCACGTTTTGCACCACGTCCATGGTCGTTCCGACCGGTATGTCGCGGCGACTCTTGTGCCGCCGCAGCTCATCGATCGACCTGTTCCTGGTAATGCGGAGCATCCAGGTCGACACACCGGCCCTCTCCGGGTTGTAATCGCGCGCCTTCGTCCAGATCGTGACGAAGATATCCTGCGTGATCTCCTCCGCGACGTTCGGGTCGCGTACAAAGTGAAGCGCGACGCTGTAGACGAGCCGGCCGTAAAGGTCGTACAGCTCGCCGAGCGCGTCTTTTTCGCCTCGCGCAACGCGCTTCATAAGGATCGTGTCTTCCGCCGACCTCTTGCCCATTACCTAGAATATTACCCAAGTCCGGGCGGGTGGCAAGTGACACGCACCCTTGGGAGCTTCGCTCCCGCGCGAGCCTTGCTCGCGAGCGTTCCCGCTGTTATCGTTATATACGTAATGGCAACAGAAAAGGATTTTACCGCGACGACGCTCGTCGTGCACCGGAACCGGGTGCTTTTGCACTCTCACCGCAAGCTTGGGCTGGTACTGCCGCTCGGCGGCCACATTGAACCGGGAGAGATCCCCGACGACGCGGCGGTGCGCGAGGTGCGTGAGGAGTCGGGACTCGATATCGAGCTCATGCTGACGCCGCCGGTGTGGCCTCTCACCGATGTCCGGCAGCTTGCCCGGCCGATCGCCGTGCTTCTCGAGGACATTTCGCCCGGGCATCAGCACATCGATCTGATATACGTGGCCACGCTGAAGGAGCCCGGCCGGGTGGTGGGCCATCCGGAGGGGGAGGGCTCCGAGGAGCTGATGTGGCTCTCGGATGAGGAGATAGACCGGGTGGATATGCCGGACAACGTGCGTGTCCTTGCTCACTTCGCGCTCGAGCTCGCAAAGAGCCCGCCGACCGTCCGCAGAGAGGGTGTCCGCAATGACCTGCTCCTGCGTTCCGACGGACCGGCGCTGACCTGAGCACGATGACGCTCGCCGAACTCGATTCCCGGATGGCCGATCTCGCTCAGATACGACGCGAGATAGTCCGTAGTTACTTCGAAGGCGGAAAACCGCAGAGGGAAGCCGCGTTACTTGCGGAGATCCGCCAGGATCTCGGCCCGGACCGCCGCCGCCCGTTCGAAACGGAAACCGGAGACCGTATCGATCTCGACCTGAGCTACGAAACCGAAGAGCTCGAAAGGGACCTGCTCTTTGTGAGCGAGGGCGAAGAGGCAGTCTGGAGCGGAATTGCCGGTGATGCCGGTCCGGCCTCGCAGGCCGCGGGAATTGCCCGGTACATTCTCGAGAACGGACCCTTCGTCTGCTGGATCACCGACCGCGACGGCACGGTCAATAACTACTGCGGCCGCTACCGATCCTCGATCCAGCCCGCCTACAACGCGGTGGCGCTGACCCGGTTCGCTTCGGCGTGCGCCGGACGCTCGGTTCTGCTCTCCTCCGCTCCGCTTTCAAACGGCGGTCTCATCGATGTCTCGGTGCTTCCCCATGAAAAGTTCGTGTTCGCCGGATCCAAAGGCAGGGAGTACCGGGACGAGAGGGGCCGGAATTCATCCCTTCCCGTCTCAGCGCCCCAGGCACTCGCCCTGCAGGAGCTCAACGCCCTGCTCGCAGATATGGTGAAAGAGCCGGAATATGCCCTCTTTTCACGCATCGGCTCGGGACTTCAGCTCAAATTCGGCCAGACTACAATCGCCCGTCAGGACATCTTCGGCAGCATCGACTCGAAACGCTCGCAACGGTTCCTCGACCGGGTCACCCGGCTCGTCAGAGAGCTGGACCCGTCGGGGTCCACCTTCCGGATAGAGGACACCGGCAAGGATGTCGAGATCATGCTGACCGTCGAAAACGGGCAGGCGGAGGGCGGGGTCGTCCGTGACTTTGACAAGGGCGACGGCGTCGCCTTTCTCGATGTTGAGCTCGCCCTCGGAGTTTCGGGCGCCGATGCATCGGTTCTGGTATGCGGGGACACTGCGTCGGATGTGGCGATGGTTCGCGAAACCGCCTTCAGGGGCGCGGCGGTGAGTGCGATCTTCGTCACGGAAGACGAACGACTCAAGGCACAGGTCCGCTCAATGGTGCCCGAGGCACGGTTCGCACGGAATCCGGACCTCCTCGTGGCAGCCCTGCGGACGGCGGCGGCCTACAAGGAGGGCTCCCATCCCAAACCCGGCCCCTCTGCGGGATAGAGGGTGCCCGACCGGAGACGGACCGCGCTCGCTGCGGGGTCACCGATGAGGTCGAGGTGACCGTCCAGGTCGAGGTAGCGCACGTTCGGGCGTGAAAGGGCGAAGTGAAGACCGGCGGCGATCCCCAGTGCCGACTCGTCCATGCAGCCGACCATGACGTTTATCCCCGCCGAAAGGGCGACCGCGTCGACCTGCATCGCCCGCGCGATTCCGCCCACCTTCATGAGCTTGATGTTCATGATGTCGACGAGCTTGCGGCGCGCGAGCCGGTATGCGTCGACCATATTGACCATGCTCTCGTCCGCCATCACCTGAATCGGCACCCCCCGGGTGATGTGGCCGAGCTCGCGCAGCCTCTCCTTCGGCGTCGGCTGCTCGATGAGCTCAAGATGCGCGCCCTTCGTCTGCGACACAAACTCCATCGTATCCTCGCGCGTATAGCCCTGATTAGCGTCGAAGCGGATGCCGATTTTGGGACCGACACGCTCGCGCACCCTGCGCACGCGTTCCACGTCCTCCGGAACGGAGCGGCCGCCCTTCAGCTTGAGCAGGCGAAAACCCTTGTCCACCCACATCGCGGAGAGCTCGACCGTCTCATGGACCGGCAGAATGCCGACGGTGACGCTCGTTCGCATGCAGCGGCGAAAGCCGCCGAGCAGAACGGTCACCGGAAGCCTCGCGAACTTGCCGAGGATATCGTAGAGCGCCATGTCCACCGCCGCGAGCACCGCCGGAGAGTGGGGAACCGCCGCCGCCAGCCGTTGAAGGAGCCAGGCGATCCGTGACGGATCGTGGCCGATCAGGACGGCGGGCGCCCGCTCTTCGAGGTCGCCTCTCACACAGTCGGGAGTCTCGCCGGTCACGTGCTCGTCGGGCGCCGCGCAGCCGAAACCGGTGATGCCGCTCGAGGTGTTGATCTGGACGAAGACGTTTTCCGCCCTGCTGAACGTTTCGTATGCGATCGTGTAGGGCGACCGCATGGGCATGGTGACGTTCCAGGCGGTCACGCGGGTGATCTTCATCGCAGGAAGGGCTCAATTGCGCGGACGATCGGTTCCGCTCCCTGCCAGATGGGATCGCAGGCGGGAAGGCCGGTCTGGCCGGTGATCTCTGCTGCGACGCGCTCGATCTCTTCGCGGCGAATGCCCTCGTGATTTATCGTGATGGCGACGACCGGCCGGCCGGAAATGAGCTCGATCGCCTCTATCTGCCTGGAAAGGGGGTCGAGCGGATAGCCCGGAAAGCCGTCATACTCGGTTCGCGCCGGCGCGTGCTGGAGCACCACCGCCTGCGGGCGGGTGGCGGCAAGAATCTCAAAACCTCCCGGATATGCCGGGTTGAGAAGGCTGCCCTGTCCCTCTACCACCAGCGCGCGGGCTCCGGTCTCCTTCCATGCGGTCCAGACCGCATTTTCGAGCTCGCCTGCGACAAAGTCATTTATCAGGCTGTCAAGAACGATGCTGAAGCGGGCGCCCTGGAGCCAGGCGGTCTGCCCGGTGCCGATGAGCTCGCTCGGGAAGCCCGCCCGTGCGAGAGCATCCACCAGGATCCAGGCGGTGGTCCGTTTGCCGATGGCCGAATCGGTTCCGAGGAGCGCGACCCGCACGGCGGTCACCTCGTTGATGCGGCCGGTGAAGGGGTGAAGAGCGCTGCGCGGCGGCGTCCGGCGGATGTCGCGCAGGTTTACGCCGGCCGCCTGCGCGGCCCGGGCAATCTCCGGTATGTCCGAGACGAACTGGTGGAGGCCGCTGTCGACATTGAGGTGAAGCGATACCGCATCCGCCACCGCCTTTCGCGCGGCATCGTCGAGAACCCCGCCGTCGGTGGCGACGCCGACTACGAAATGCGTGGCCGGCAGGCCTCGATTGCGGGCATCCTCAACGGCCGCCGGCAGATCGGCGACGATCGGTATGCCTTTCGTTTGTCCGTCGAGAAGCTCGGACGCATCCTGCCCTGCACAGCTTGAGTCGATCACCGAAAGCACGCGATAGCGGCGGGTGAACCGTACCAGACCGTGGGCGGTTTTTCCGTAGGTCTGCCGGAAGGCGCCTTCGCAGTAGACGACTGCGTTGCCGTCTACGCTCACGAAGATCTCCGTGCGGTAAGGATGACGACGTACCGGTCATTCGGCAGGGGCGACTCCCGGTGCTTCTGCAGGATTGCGACGATGCCCGCGGTGGCAGCCGGCATCACGTGCAGCCCCTCCTGATCACGCAGCTGACGCGACAGCGCAACGAGATTCTTGTCCGACGCGTCGGCGACCCAGCCTCCCGAGCGGCGCACCGCCTGCAGCGCGAGATCACCATCTATCGAGTGCCAGTTGATGAGCGGCTCGTTGACGTGAGATTCGCGGATGCGGGTCGGGTTGAGATCCTCGCAGGCCTCCAGGTTCTTCCGGAAGGCGTTTACGATCGGGTTCTTGCTGTGCGACGAGCCGGCAACGATGCGGGGAATGCGCGACGTTTTTCCGCGCCGATAGAGGCTCACGAAGCCGCGGTAGATTCCGGCCAGCGTCGTGCCGTTGGACACGGGCACCGCGACTGCGGCCGGCGCGTCGCGAAGCTCGTCGTAAATCTCGTAGGCGATTTCCCCGTATGCGCGGAGCTGGATATCGGTATTTCTGCCTCCGGGATTTGCATCGTAGAGCTCTTCCCGCTCCGCCTCCTCGGAGGAGACGCGGACCGCGTGCTCGTAGTCCTCGGGCGTGCGAATGATGGTCGCTCCGAACCGCTCCATCTCCGCGAGGCGTCTCGTGTGGTACTTCTCCGGTATGTAGATCCGGCACCGGATTCCTGCAAGCGACGCGGCGAACGCCATCGCCGAGCCGTAATTGCCGCAGGTGGCGAGGCTCACCGTGTCGTAGTTTCTACGCATTGCGTCGAGCACCTGAGCGAAAGCTATGCGATCCTTCTGGGAGCCGGTGGGATTGCCGCCGTCGAACTTGAGATAGAGCTGGGAGATGCTGTATTCCCGTTCGATGTTTCGAGCGCGCGTGAGGGCGGTGTCACCCACCTCGGAGTCGAAGATGTCCTCGAACGCTTCGATCCGTTCCTCCACGGGGAGACTCTCGTTGCCTGCTCGCGTCTTCTGATCGATGATTTCAGGGAGAATTGCGGTGACTTTGGACGTGGCGTTGTCCAGAAGGTCGAAACCGCGGTCTGACAGATCGCCGGCCCGCCGCGACCTGTCGCTGGTCGGGAAGGGATCCGGGTCGGGCTCCGGCGCACTCGTTCGCTGCATGATGTGCCTCCGTCCATAATTTACTAGAAACGGTATCAAGTTTGCAGTAGGACCGCCGTGAGGTCAGAAGAGCGCGGCCGCAAGATGCGTCTGAACAACCGCCATATAGAAGATCGTACCACCAAAAATGCTGAGGAGCGCGTTTCTTTTCCACAAATGCAGCACGGCAACGACCGCGAGCGCCGTCAGCTCCGGAATGCCGTAGGGCGCGTTCGCGAAAGGCACGTCTTTCAGGCTGTAGACCACCAGGATGATCATCATCATGGGCGGAATGTATGATTCGACGAACTGCAGGAGCGGCGGCTGCTTACGCTTGCGGAAAAACAGGAAGGGGGCCGCGCGTGTCAGCAGCGTAACCGCCGTCATAATCCCGGTCGCGAGCAGGGCCTGGCCAAGTCCCAGTGCGGTGCTACCGTGCGTCATTTTGCGGAAGCCTCCTGCGCAGCACCAGCAGCACGGCGATCCCCGACAGTATCGCCGCTATAAGCATGTTGCCGGGGCCGACGATGACGTAGGCGGCCAGACTGCACGCTCCGCCGATCAGGAAGGGGACGCGGGACCGGGTGTTCTTCCACTGCTCGATGAAGAGCACCATGAACAGGGCTTTGAGCGCGAAGTCGAGCCCTGTTGTATTCACGGGAATAACGGCGCCTGCGACAGCACCAAGCAGGCTTGCCGTGACCCAGTAGGTCTGGTCGAGCATCGAGATGTAGAACGATGCGGTGGGCCCGTCGAGCTCCGGGGGAATCGCAACCGAGGTCAGGACCGCGTAGGTTTCGTCGGTAAGCGTGAAGATCAGGTAGGGCTTGCGGGCGTTGGCGCGCTCGAAGCGGCCGAGCAGACTCAGGCCGTAGACCATGTGGCGGGCGTTCACGAGCAGCGTTGCCAGCGCGATCTCGACGAGACCTGCCCCGGCGGTGAACATGCCGATAGCAAGAAACTGCGCGGCCCCGGCGTAGATGGTGACCGACATGACAGGCGCCAGGAACCAGGGATACCCTGCGCGCTGGAGAAGCAGCCCGAAGGCTATGCCAATGGCGAAGTAGCCTAGGAACACCGGGACCGTCACGCGAAGCGCGAAAAGGAACTCTGCGCCCGCCCTTCTGCTGCGCGAAGGAGATGAGCTCACCTGCTCCATCCGCCTGCCGGATCAGCTGTCGCGGTGCACCGTATCCGGTGAAAAGGCGGGCAGACAGACGGAAATATACTCGGCGCCCTGCGGACCCGGCGTGCTGTAACGAACCCACTCACCGGCTTTCGCGTGCAGCGCCTGGCCGGCCTTTACCTCGATGACGCCATCCCGGGTCTCGGCCCGCACAAGTCCGGCGAGAACCACCGTATATTCGTCGAACTCGGGCCGCTGTCCCGGCTCTTCCCAGCCTGAAGCGCTCTTCATGCGGGCGATGCTCACTCCCGGGACACGGGTGTTCACCCTGCCGACGAACTCTTCGATCTGCTTCGGCTTGTTGCCTTCGGCAGCAATAATTGCAGGGCCTTCTATCAGAGTTGCCATGGGGGACATTCTCACCGCAACAGAGAGGAAGATCAACCGGCGTGCGGGTGACCCCGGCGAAACCTATTGTATATCTTTGTGATGGAGGAACGTGCATATGAAAATTGCAGAACGGGCCGAAGTGCTTGAAATCACCATGAAGATCGCCGGCCGGCAGAGCGCGATCCATCCTCTTCTGCTCTTGGACGACGGCGACGGTGCGACCCTCATCGACACCGGGATGCCCGGACAGCTCGAACTGATCCGGGAGCACCTCGACCGCCTGGGGATCAAAATGTCAGCGATCAAGCGGATCATTCTCACGCATCAGGATATAGACCACATCGGCGGAGCCGCCGAGCTGGTCAAAGCGACCGGGGCCGAGGTTATGGCACATGCGGACGACGTCCCCTATATCGAGGGGGTAAAGCCGCTCATCAAGATGAACAGGGAGCGGATCGAGAAGATGACGGAATCACTTCCCGAGAATGAACGCGAGGCGGCGAGAAGGATGATGAGCAATCCTCCCTCGGTCGACGTCGACCGGAGAGTTCATGACGGGGAGGAGCTCGACTTTCATGGAGGAATGATCGTTGTTCACACACCGGGTCACACGCCCGGACACGTCAGCATCTATCTCAAGAAGCCTCGGATCCTGGTTTCAGGTGATGCGCTTCGGGTCGAAGAGGGAAAACTCGTTGGACCTGCGCCGGGAGCCACTCCGGACATGGACCAGGCGGTCGCTTCGCTCAGGAAGCTCCTGCCCTTCGAGATCGACCGTGTCCTCTGCTACCATGGCGGATTATCACCTTCCAGCGCGTCGGCCAGAATACGCGAGCTCGCGGACGGGGCGCAGTAGGCTCCCGGCGGCCTTCAATCGAGCGACAGGCTGCCAGGCGCCGCGGACTGAATCAGCGAATACTGGGCTCTCCACCGGGGGCTCATGAGGCACTGGGCCTCGCGCTCGTCGACCCAGCGTGCATCGGTATTTTCGTGGTCGGCTACGTGCAGATCGCCGGCGACGACCTCAGCCTCGAACTTGAAGCTCAGGAACCGTGTCTGGTGTCCGTTGGGGTATGTCCACTCCATCTCCGATCCTGACTGCAGCGCGCAGAGCCGTTTCAGCCGGATCGTTAATCCGGTCTCTTCGTGAGCTTCGTGGAGGGCGGTCTCTTCGATCGTTTCACCGATTTCGCGGGACCCCGCCGGTATGCTCCATTCGCCGTCGTCGCGCCGCTTGAGCAGCACGATCTCTCCTCTGCGGTTGCGTATCACCATCGTCACCCCGGCCGAGAAGATCATGCCGTTGCGTATGTGCGTCCGGATCGGCCGCCAGTAGGGATCGGCCGCGGTGCGGCCGTCCGGGGAAGCACACTGTTCGGGGAGCGAAGGCTGCGCCGCATCACTGCGCCATACCAGGTTGAGGTATTCAAGCCGCTCTGCCGGCTGCGTGACGGTTTCGATTCGCACAAGCGAGGGCGGTGAAGGGGCAGAATTGGACTGCATGCACAGTTTCTCCACCTGCGGCCCGATCTTCTCGCGGAAATCGAACTGAACCGTCCGTCGTCCCTCCGTATCTTCACTGGTGAGGGAGACGAGCTGGATAACGCCTTCGTAGCCGCTGCTGCGCAGGAACCTGATGTACTCGGTTGTATTCCTGTTGTCTTCCATAATTGTGCGCCACATGATGTCCCACACAACATACATGGCGAAATGGGGATTGGGGAACAGCCTGGTTCATGATATTCTCTATTCATTCAGAAAAAAGAAATCCCGCATTGAGAACATTCGGAGGTCGTCTATGGATCTGCGCAAGGTTACCGCACCCTGTGGAATCGACTGTTTCAATTGTGAAGTGTACCACTCGAACATCACGACGGAGATTGCCGAGCGACTCGCAAAGGCGTTTGGATTCGATCCGGAAAACGCGCCCTGTCCCGGCTGCCGCGAAGCAGGCGGCTGCAGGCTCCACTGGGACAATTGCGAGACGCTCGACTGTGTGAAAAAACGCGGTGTGGAATTCTGTTACGAGTGCTCGGACTTCCCCTGCTCGCGTCTTCTCCCCTGTGCGGAGGCCGCCGAACGCTATCCGCACAATCTGAAGGCATTCAATCTGGCGCGTATCAAGAGCGTCGGCTTCGAGCAGTGGGCGGAGGAGGCGAAACGGAACCGCCTGCTCTACTTCCGCGGCAGGTTTGCGGTGGGCAAGGGGCCGCAGCCGCCGGCGCCGCCAGAGGCCGGCCGCTAGCTATATCGGAAGGGTAAGCGACCAGCGAGTTCCCGATACCTCGGGAACGGTCCTCACGGAAAGGGTACCGTTGAGCTGCTGTGCAAGCTGATAGACCAGCGTCATGCCCAGCGATGCGGCCGTCGACGGATCGAAGCCGTGCCGAAGACCTGCACCGTCGTCTGCGAAGTCGAGGGTGACGGTTCCGTCGCCGAAATTACGCAGGCTCAGATCAATCCTGCCCGGAACACCGGCACTGAACGCGTGTTCGTAAGCGTTGGAGCTCAATTCGTTGATGATGAGCCCGAGGCTCACCAGCTTGCTGATATCGAGCATCACCGGATCGACGTCAAGTGTCGTTTCCACCTTCCGCAGCTCGGCATGCAGATCTTCGGCTGCATCCACCAGTCCCCTGATGAAGCTCCGCGCATCCACGCTCGACAGCGTGGAGCTGTTGTGCAGCGTCTGGTGAACCAGGGCCATGGCCGATACCCTGCCGCGGACCGCCTGCAGCGCGTTTTTCGCCCCCTCGTCGCTCGTCTGTGATGCCTGCAGGCTCAACAGGCTGATCACCACCTGCAGATTGTTCTTGACCCGGCGATAGACCTCCCGCAGAAGCGTCGTCTTCTCCTCGAGCCGGGCCTTCGCCTCCTCGGCGGCGCCGCGCGCGCTTTCGGCTTCACGTTCGGCGATCAGGATCATCAGACCCATCATGCTTATGAAGAGGAAGGTGGTAAGCTCGTGGATGTCGTGAAGAAGGAAATAGGGCTCCACGAATAGCAGCGCTTCGATTCCAACCACTAGAACGGTGATGCCGAGCGAAACGGGGCCGGTGCGTGAGATAGTCAGCGATGCGCCCGAAACTATGGCGACATAGGCCAACTGGACGACCGTCAAATCGTCGGATCTGCCGGACACAAGCGTGTAGACGATCAGTACGATTGCGGAGACCAGGAACGCATACCCGAGCAAGCGCGCCACGCGGTGGGTAGTATCAAGAAGCCTGTTGATACCGTGAGTCCAGATCAGCAAGCGCATACGCAGGGACTCGAATCGAAGTGCCCCGCTGCCCGACC